>NC_015315.1:0-645354 GCF_000193375.1 Thermoproteus uzoniensis 768-20 | reverse complement strand
CTGTCGTCCCGGAGCGCGTGGCCAGAGAGCTCGAGAGGGCCGAGGAGTACTGGCGCGGCCGCGGGCGGTGCCTCCACTGCGACGTCGTGGCCAGGGAATCGGCGTCGGGCAGGGCCTTGTTGAGGGGGGCGTATTGGGCCGCCTTCGTGCCGTACTACGCCAGATGGCCCCACGAGGTGCACGTATACCCCCTCCGCCACGTCCAGCTCTTGACCCAGCTAGGCGACGGGGAGCTCGCGGAACTCGCCGGCGTCCTCAAGGCGGTTCTCTGCGCCCTCAAAAACGCCGTTGGGAAGCCCATGCCCTACATGATGGTCCTGCACCAAGCTCCCTTGAGGGGAGACCACCGCTACTACCACCTACACTTCGAGATCTACGGGATGTATAGGCCGGACGGGAGGCTGAAATACGCGGCGAGCGCCGAGACGGGAGCCGGCATATACACCCTCGACACCACGCCGGAGGACGCCGCCGAGAGGCTCAAGAAGGCGCTCGCCTCTTGCCCGAGAGGTATTTCTTGATGAGGTCCTCCACCTCCCCCAGGCCGTCCTTGACCTCGACGGCCTTCCCGCCGTCTACAATTGCGGCTGTGGGGACCCCGGTCACCACGGCGTCTATGGAGAGGGCGTATTCGTGGGCGAGCTCGTAGGCCAGCTCGGGGTCGTCGGCAAGGCGGCCGACCTTGCCCCTAACGCAGCTCTTCAAGTCGCCGAACTTGCCCCTGGCGTACTCCAACTGCTCCTCTATCGCCTTGGGCTCGTTCCGCACTGAGGACGTTATCTTGAAGAGCTCCAGCAAGTACCTCACCCGTTGGACCGGGTCGTCGACGCAGAAGGCCGAGAGGTTTGCCAGATAGGACCCCTCCGCGGTCTTCGGCGAGCCCATGTCCTTCCATATGGCGTAGTGGACGGGCAGGTACACCAGCTCGAAGTAGGCGCCCGAGGCGAGGAGGTCGCCCCATAGGTCAAGCGCCGACTTGGCGCAGAAGGGGCAGTTGACGTCGTAGAACTCCACCAGATAGGGGTTCTCTTTCTCGCCTACGCGGGTGACGAGGGCCTCCATGCGTGGAAAACGGAGGGATCTATTTTAGCCTTTCTACGTAAGATTTATATTTGATGCCGTCCATCCTTGTCAAATGCGTAGAGTCGTCGTTGTGGGCGGGGGGATCGCCGGGATCTATTTCGCCTACAGGCTCCTTCAAGCGGTGCAGGCCGAGGTCGTGTTGGTGGAGCCTAAGCCGGTGCACGAGTTCGTGATAGGGATACCTATGGCCTACGGCGGCCTGGTCGCCTTCAGGGACTTGATATTCCCTCTGTCCCAGCTCAAGAAGGTCAGACACGTGTGGGACCACGCGACGGCCCTAGACGGGACTTGCGTGAGGCTCTCCAACGCACGGAACGTATGCGGCGACTACGTCGTGTTGGCCCCCGGCTCCTACAAGGTGGGGACCGCGGAGTACTGGAGCGTCGAAGGCGCCGAGAGGCTCTACGAGCTCATGATGAGGACGAGGGCCGTGCGCTTCATAGTGAGCGAGTTCACCCCAGTGATAGGCTTCCAAGAGATAGCCTACGCCGTCAAGACCAGGTTCCCCGAGAAGGAGGTGTCAGTGCATCTGATCTACGTCTCCGACGACTACGTGTTTCTGCTCGAGCCTTGGAAGGCCAAGGCGAAGGAAATAGGCGTGGAGGTGACGGGCGACCCGCCGCCGCATAAGGCGGTGGACGAGCTCCACATATCCGTCCCGGCGGTCAGGCCCCACCCCCTCACGGCTGGGCTTGAGCTCAAGCCGGAGACCTTGGAGACGCAGTACGAGCGGGTGTACCTCATAGGCGACTCCGCCCTCCTGAAGCTGGGCCTCCCGCCGATCGGGTGGGGATCCCTCTGGCAGGCCTCGTTGGCGGCGCAAGCCGTCGCCTCGGAGATAAGCAAGGGGTATATAGAGATCTCTCCCGACGAGTGGAGCTCGCAGTCCGACCCGGAATCGTTCAAGAGGTGGCTGACCTTCAGGATGGCCACCGGCACCCCGCTCGTCCATCTGAAAGGCCTCTACCAGCTCTGGGCCAGAAACGTCGTGGCGTCGCTGTAGGCTTTATATAGCTGTAGGAGCCGCTCGACGTGCTGGCCGAGGCGCAACTGGCTTGGGGCGCCTTAAGGGAGCGGAAGGGGAGGACCGTAGGGGCGATAATAGGGGTGCTCATAGCCTTCGTCGCGCTCACGTTCGCGCTTTCCGTCGGCGACGCGTTCAGGGCAGAGACTCTCAAGTTCTTTGAGGGCCTCGGCGTGAACAACGTCTTCGTGCTCGGCAGATTCACCGACGCGGACGTGGCGACCATAGCCACCTACGCGGCGCCGTACGCGACGTCGGTCGTGCCCATCTCGGTCGCCATGGGCTCGGTAAGGCTCCCCAACGGCCGCGTGGAGTCGGTCAACATATACGGGATCCCGGGCAGAGATATAGGCGTGGTCGTGCCCTCGTCCGCCCTCTACGCCGGCTCGGACAATATAGGCGGCAGTCTCGCCGTGGTCGGCTACTACGTGGCCTTCGACCAGAACACTGGCGCCCAGCTACTCTCGGTGGGGTACCCCCTCACGCTCAACTACGGCGGCAGGTCGTACACGGTCGTCGTCTCGGGCATAATGGCCCCGGAGCACCCCGGCGTGATCAACACGCTGGACTCGGTCATACTCGACGAGCCCCAGTTCAGATCCATGACGGGCCAGATCGGCTACCAAATAGTGGTCGTCTCGCTAAAGGACACCAAATACCTTGGAGAGGTCCAGAGCCTCCTCAAGGCCGCCTTCCCCGACGCCCAGATAGTGAACTTGCTCTCGCTGGTCCAGACTCTCAACCAGTTCTTCGCCGGCCTCGAGCTTTTTCTCGGCTTGGTTTCTGGCGTCTCTACTGTCATTACTGCTCTGTGGCTTTACGATACTATGACCATATCTGTGCTCCAGAGGACTAAGGAATTCGGCATACTTAGAGCCGTAGGCTTCAGAAGAAGACAGATAACAGCCATGATACTCTACGAAGCCCTAATAATTGCGGCTATAGGAATAGCCGCCGGCGCGGTCGTCGTCGAGTTGTTGACCCTCGTGCCCATCGGCTTCTTCCCCGGTATGTCTATCCATCTAACTGTACCGCTCCACATCGCTATCGCGACCGCCGCGCTAGTTGCGGCGGTCAACGCCGTCGGCGCTCTGGCTCCTGCCATTAGGGCCGGCAGACTTAACGTAGTCGATGCGCTGAGGTACGAATAGGGAAAGGTTAAAAGTACGCCTCGTGACGACATACCGTGTACGACTTGGTCATAGTCGGGGCGGGCCCCGCCGGCGCCACGGCGGCTGTGGTCGCCACGAGGTTGGGGTTGAGGACTCTAGTGGTCGACCGCTTCAAGCCTCCTAGAGAGAAGCCGTGCGGAGGCGGGTTGACCCCTAGGACTTGGAAGATGTTGGAGAGGTTGGGGATAGAATACCACTGGTACGGCGAGTGTAGGGAGGTCAGAGTGAAGGTGGCCGACATAAGGTACACGCATAGGGGCGAGCCCATAAGGGTGACGCGGAGGCCCGAGTTCGACAAGGCGCTCCTCGAGCAGTCCCACGCCGAGTTCGTCGTCGACAAGATCGTGAAGGTGGAGGGGGGCAGAGCCGTGGGGGAGAAGGGCGTGTACGAGGGGGCCGTCGTCGTGGGCGCCGACGGCGCCAACAGCGTCGTCGCCAGATCGCTGGGGGAGCCGCCGCCTAGCTCCAAGACACACGCGATAGCGTTTATGTCGATCGCCGACGGGAGCTTGGGCGATCTCTGCGTGATAGATTTCGACTTCGCCCACGAGGAGACGGGAGGCGTCGGCTACGCCTGGGCGTTCACGTTGGGGGATAGGGGAGCCGACGTCGGCATCGGCGTCGGCTGGGGTCCCTGGATGGATTTGAGAAGGCCTTTGGCCAAATGGGCCGAGTCGCTGGGGCTCAAGGCGGGCGAGGTTATGGGCCATCCCCTCAGCCTGGGCTCTCTGCGGAGGCTCGGGCGGGGCAACGTGATCCTGGCGGGCGAGGCGGCGGGCTTCGTGGACGCCTCGACTGGCGAGGGCATATATTACGCCGTAGCCACGGGAGCCCTCGCCGCGCAGGCCGCCTACGTGGCGCTTAAGGTGCGGAACAACCCCGGCGAGGCCGAGGCGGTCTATAGACAGCTGGCGCGGCCCTACGTCGAGGAGATACGGAAGAGCAGGCTCATCAGCAGACTCCTCGGCGCCTTCGGCTACAACAAGCGCGTGGCGAGGCTGGTCGGGCCGAGCCTCGTGAGGCTCTACAAGATGTTGACGTCAGGCGAGGCCACCTACGGCCCCCTTCTGATAAAGCCCAAGATCCTCCGTTGATCAGAGTTCCACGGCCTCCAGTTGCCTTAGGACGTACTGCCTTATTTCGTCCTCGTCGGGCATCCTCTCGACGATCTTGCCCCCCTCCATATACTTCTTCATGAGAGGCCTCGCCGTAGATCCGTCGGGACAGCGCGGGGGCGGATCGCGCCAGGGAGCCACTATATGCTTGCCGCCGCAGTCGTAAACCTGCTTGAAGCCGGGCAACTTGCCCCTCTTGGTGATGGGCATCCACTCCCCTCCGACTTTGACCTCCACTATGTCCATGGATATATCGACGCTGGGCGGGAAGGCTATGGAGGTCCCTACCCCGAAGGCGTCGGCGACCTCCGCCAGCCTCGCCACCTCCTCCTCGTCGAGCCCTCCGCTTACGACGATCTTGACGTCTTTGTACCCGGCTAGGTCGAGGGCCCAGCGGACCTCCCTCGCTATCTTCAACATGTCGCCCCTCCTGCTGCCCGGCGTGTCTAGCCTAACCCCCCACAGCCTCTCGCCCAACAGTCTAGCCGCCATTAGGGACTCCTCCCTCTCGTCCAGGAAGGTGTCGGCCAGCACTATCCTCGGCACGTCTGGCGGGGCGGTCTTGTCGAACCAGATCCACGCCTGCGCGTGGTCGCCCTTGAGCGCTCTGAAGATTATCATCAAGGCGTGCGGCATGGTGCCAGACGGCCTCTTGCTCAACATCTCGGCCCCCAAGACGCCCGACACCCCGTCGCACCCGCCTATATACGCCGCCCTGTCGGCCATGGGCTGGACGGCCGGATGGAGGACCCTTGCGCCGAAGAAGAGGCAGGTCTTGCCCCGGGCCGCCTTCTTGACCCTCGCGGCCTTGGAGGCTATGCTGCTGTAGTGTCGTAGTATGCCCAGCACCGTCGTCTCGTAGACGGCGAAGTCGACGTACCGCCCCTCTATTACCATGAGCGGCTCGTTCTCGCCGAAAAGAGCGCCCTCGGGAAGAGAGTAGACCGTCACGGGCTTCCCCTCCAAGGCGTAGAGAGCCTCCTTAAGCCCGGCGTATACGGCCCACTTGTAGCCCTTCGGCAGAGACGCCACGTGGAACTCCGCCCGCACTACGGCGTCTTCGAGCCCGGCGGCCTTAAGCGCCTCGACGGCGCGTATGAAGTATATGTCGGTCGCCTTGCCGGCAGTAATATCCTCCGGCGAGGCTATATGGAATTTCGCCATAGATCTACGTCTTGTCTACAGTTTAGTGTTTTACCCGCAAAATATGCGAATCTAGAGAAAGGCGTTTTCAATAAATAAAACCATTTTATCGTCTCTTTAATGTTCATATTATATAATTATTATTTTCGTCTATTCTCATGATCTATGGTATTAGATATTTACATCAATAGTTAAAACCGGTCGTCTAAGCGGCGCCATGGCCTACTCGCCCGGCCTGGAGGGAGTCGTGGTCAAGGAGAGCGAGATATGCCTAATAGACGTCGAGAACTCCAAGATATACTACCGCGGCTACGACCTGGAGGAGCTGGCCGAGAAGTCGACCTTCGAGGAGGCCGCATATCTCCTGATCTACGGCAGGCTTCCCAAGGCCTCCGAGCTGGCCGAATTCAAGCGGTTGCTCGCCTCCATGAGGAGGCCGCCGGACCACGTCATCTCGATAATGAGGTCGGCGCCGCGGAGCGCCGAGCCGATAGACGTCTTGAGGACTGCCGTGTCGGCTATGGCCCTCGGCGAGGATCTCTCCGACAGGTCGCGCGAGGCTGAGCTGAGGAGAGGCCTCGCGGTAATGGCGGCAATGCCCTACGTAGCCGCCAACTGGGACAGAATAAGGCGGGGGCTCGACGTGGTCGACCCGCCGGCGGATGGACAGGCGGAGTACTTCCTTAAGGTATTGAGGGGCGGCGAGCCCACCCCGTTGCAGATAAGGGCCATGGACGTAATGATGGTTGTCTACGCCGAGCACAGCATGAACAACAGCTCCTTCACCGCCGTCTCCGTCGCCTCGACCCTCAGCGACATGTACGCAGCATTGACCGCCGCGCTGGCCAGCCTCAAGGGGCCTCTCCACGGAGGGGCCAACGTAGACGCGGCGAGGATGATAGAGGAGATCGGGTCGCCGGAGAGGGTGGAGCGGTGGGTCGACTCCGCCTTGGCCTCCGGCAGGAGGATCCCGGGCTTCGGCCACAGAATATACAAGAGGGGGCCCGACCCGAGGCTCAAGGTCTTGAGGCGGCTTGCCGAGGCCTTGGCCAAGGAGTCCGGCGACTCTAGGCCCTACGAGGTCGCGAGGCGGCTGGAGGAGTACGTCCACTCTAAGCTTTCGGGCAAGGGCATATTCGCCAACACAGACCTCTACGCCTCTGTGATATTCAAGTACCTCGGCCTGCCGACAGACCTCAACCTCCCCGCCTTCGCCATGTCGCGGGTCGCAGGCTGGATAGCCCACGTATTGGAGTATAGGGCGAGGAACCGGCTGATAAGGCCCACCGAGAAGTACGTGGGCCCCGTCGGTCTGAGGTATATCCCGCTGGCGGAAAGGAGATAACGGGCCAAGGCAGGCGAAGGGGTATATAAACTTACATAGATAGGCCAAACAAGACAGTCGACAAAGTTGGGACCGCCTCGCAACGTGGAGGCTTCTCCCGCGCCGACCGCCGTGATTTATATCAAGAGCGCCGAGATTTGGGGATTATCGGCGTATTCCTAGGGGTCAATTTTATATACTCGCCAGCATCCCCCTTCCATGCGGGGGGACGCCGGGGTGGAGACGGTAGTTATAGGCCGCCATGTCTACGGCAACCTCTACGACTGCGATAGGGATGTCCTTCGAGACGAGACCAGGCTTATACAAATAGTCAGAAACGCCGCGAGGATAGCCAACGCCACGTTGGTCTCGGTGAACACGTACAAGTTCGGCGCAAACGGCGGCCTCACCGTCTTCGCCATAGTTGCGGAGAGCCATATATCGATACATACATGGCCCGAACACGGCTTCGCCACAGTCGACGTCTATACCTGCGGGAACACGGACCCAGAGGCCGCCTTCAACTACATAGCTAAGGAGCTGAACGCCCAGAGGGTTGAGGTATTCCGCGGCGACCGCTCTCTGAGGAGATAGGCTTTAAAAATATAGATTTTTGATTCTGTTATGTCAGAGACATTTAAAGCGGCTTTTCTAGAGATTGCAAATTTTATTCTATATTCTCTGAACAAGCTCGATTTAAATAGTATAGGGAAGTTTACAGATCTCCTAGTATCTGCATATAAGGAAGAGCGAGCCGTTTTGGTAGTCGGCATGGGCCGTAGCGGGCTCGTCGCCAGGGGCTTCGCCATGAGGTTACGCCACCTCGGGATACACTCGTACGTGTTGGGCGAGACCATAACGCCTCCAGTGGACAAAGACGATATAGTGGTCGCGATATCGGGCAGCGGGACTACCCAGATTGTGGTGGCCGCCGCCGAGGCCGCCAAGAAGATGGGCGCCGTCGTGGTGGCCATAACCACATACCCCGACTCGCCGTTGGGCAAACTCGCCGACATAGTAGTGTTCGTCCCGGGCAGGACCAAGGTGGCCGTCATGGACGACTACTTCGCCAGGCAGATACTGGGCCTCCACGAGCCCCTTTCGCCGCTCGGCACACTGTTCGAGGACACGGCGATGGTGGTCCTCGACGCCGTGGTGGCCGACTTGATGCGGCGGCTGGGCAAGAACGAGCACGATTTGGCCAAGAGACACGCTAATATTGAAGTGCCTTGAGCTGGGCGTGATGACGACGGTGTGTGGCGAGGATGAGCGGTGGTGACACTGCTGAGCTATCTCCCTCTGATCGCTTCTATGTCCTCGTCATCGATCTTGACGTTGTACCGGTAGAGGAGGTCCTCCAGCGCCGTCTCGACCACATCCGACCGGCTTCTGAAAAGCCCCAGCTTCACTAGCGCGTCGAGGTTTCTGATATGTTCCTCTGTTAGATAGACGGAAACGACCGCCAGCCTCCTCACGCCGTATTTCCTCCTCCTTTCCCCCCTCTTACCCATAAGATAACCGGTCCATATATTTAAGAGTGCAAGCACCAGACGCCATGAGGATCTTCGTGGGGGTTACCGGGGCCTCGGGCGCCATATATGCCGTGAGGCTCCTCGAATACCTCCGCAAGCTGAACGTCGAGGTGCACCTGTCGGTGTCGAGGACGGCGTGGAAGATCGTGAAGCACGAGGTCGGCCTGGATAGGGACTCCGTGATATCGCTCGCCGACTACTATTGGGAGGAGGACGACCTTGAGGCGCCGCCAGCCTCCGGCAGCTTTAGGATAGATGCCGTGGCGGTGGTCCCCTGCTCCACCAAGACGCTCGCCGCAATTGCGAACGGGCTCACGACGAATCTCATCACTAGGGCGGCCGAGGTGGCCTTGAAGGAGAGGAGGAGGCTCGTCCTCGTCGTGAGGGAGTCGCCGTTGAGCCTAGTCCACATACGGAACATGGAGCTGGCGACTGTTGCAGGCGCGGTGGTCATGCCGGCGGCTCCTCCGTTCTACCACAAGCCCAAGACCTTGGAGGAGCTAATAGACTTCTTCGTCGGGAGGATACTCGACGTGTTGGGGCTGGAGCACGACTTCATAAGGCGTTGGGGCCGCGATAGGCTAAGGAAATAGCCTGTACACGAGGGGGACCACTATCGGCACCGCCACGGTCAACACGACGCCGTTCACCACGGCCGGCACCACGGCCTCTGCGCCGTATACGGAGCGGTACAGCGGCAACGTGTTGTCCATCGTCGTCGCGCCGCCCACAGCCAGCGCCGCGTCGGGGGGTATACGGCTCGCCAGAAGCGGCGTCAGCACAAACGTCAGCTGTTCTCTGAAGAAGTTGGCGAGGAACCCCAAGGCGCCCAGAACCGCGTTGCCGGACGCCGAGAGCAGGAAGGGCCCCGTGAAGCTGTACCACCCCATTCCGGCGGCCACCGCCGGGCTGACGCCCAGCCATAGGTAGAAGGCGAGGCCGACGGCGAGGCTCGACGCCAGCGAGGCGAGCGGCACGGCTATAAGCCTCGGGCCTATCGTCAGCCCCCTCAGCCGGCCTATGTCGGCCCCCGCCAAGAAGAGGAGCACCACGAGTATGGGCCCGATCGCCGAGGCGTAGGGCGCCTGGAAGAAGTAGCCGACGGCGATGCCGGCCAGGAGAGCCGACACTGCGACGACCGACACCTTGGATCCGGCGGCTTGCGAGGCGCCGCGGCCCCGCGACAGCAAGGCGAAGGGCAACAAAGAGGCGAGCGCCGCGGACAGCGCGTAGCCGAAGGATAGGGCCACGATATAGCCCGCGTTGTCGACTACGGTGCGCGCCCCCTCGGCCGACGCCGAGAATATTACGGCGGCGACCACCGCAGTGAACGCAAAGGAGGGGATCCTAAGCCCGAGGAATCTGCCCGCGACGTATCCGAGCCCCATCGCGGCCATGTACTCGGCCATCTCGGCGAGAAGCCTCATGGAGGGGGCGGCGTCAGTTGCTTTTATATGTTTAGAACAAACATGGGAGTCGGGGAGAGTAGGCCGAAACTAATCTTCTACATCTCGGCGGGGGGCGAGACGATGACGAACGCGGACGAGGCCGAGGTGAAAATTTTCTTGAAACTAAAAAGGCCGAGGTGCAGGTCCTGCGGATCTGCCGTGGGTCCCGACAACGTGGGCTATCTGGGCATATATAGGGGGGTCGTCTCGGCGTACTGCTCTAAGTGCGTGGAGGCCATGCTGTCGGAGGTCGAGGCGGCGTTAGCGTTATTAATGGGGAGGAGGTATAGGTCGATGATTCAAGGGCTGCCGCTCCCGACCGATGACGAGTAAGAACCCCAAATGACCTCTAGGACTCTTTTGAAGACCTCGACGAACCTATTGCGCAGGTCGGCAGTCTCCTCTCTGCCCACCACGTTGCTCACCACCAACACGCAGGCGGTCTCGAAGCCCCTAAGCCAGCCCAACATCATGGCCGCCGCGCACTCCATCTCCACAGCAACCGCGCCCCAAGACCTCCAGAGATCCGCCACGCCGGCCTCGGCGTAGAAGGCGTCGCTGGACACGACCGGGCCCAGCACGGCCCCGAGGCCCTTCAGCCCCTCGTAGAGCTTCGCCGTCAAGATAGGCGAGGGAGCCAGCGGCGGACACGCGTTGCCCATGTACGCAGAGAGGACACCCCCGCCGTGGGCGGCCGCGGCGGCCGAGGCCACCACCACGTCGCCTATCTTCAGATCGGCCAAAGCGCCGGCTGTCCCTATCCTCACGAACCTCCTCATGCCGAGCATTCTGAGCTCCTCGAGAGCTATGGCTATGGACGGAGCGCCTATCCCGTGTGCCACTATGGTGATGGGCATGCCTCTGTATTTGCCGGTGTAGACGGGATACCTATTGGCGTTGACCAATTCAGCGCCTATCTCCTCCGCGTAGAGCTGAGCCCTCGCCGGGTCGCCGACGCCGATGACCGTATCAGCAATATCGCCCCTATTCGCCTTTATGTGGTACGGCATGGAGAAAGTTGGCGGTGTTTATAACAGAATTCGTTGGAACCGCTTCAGAAGACGGCGAGGACATCACGCCCCGGCAGTAGTCGATGCAGTATGAGATATAAAATATTTAATGTCAAAAATAGATATATTTAAGCACCAGCTATACAGATAGGTGTGGTGCTACCGCTAGATATACCGCTTATGTAAGTTCCCGGCACTTGGGGCCGTATGACGATATTGGAGGACGTGCTTGTTGCTCCTGACAACTGGGGGACTATGTATATGGCCCAGTACACGCGGGCCCATATATTTTGGGTGATATAATTATAACAGATTCCACTAGGCGAACTAGATATTACCGTAGATGTATATACATAGTTATCGAAATATATACCAAACACCGCGCTATAGGCATTCGACTGCGAGAAGCTCGGCAGAATTAGAGCCGCTGGGGTTATGTCCTCGAAGTAATTGGGAAAGTTGCTGTCACTAGCTGGCTGGCCTATATCAAACGCCCAGGTTAGGTTGGCTACTTCGACAGTCACGCCGTTGGGATATACCGTAAGCGACTGGCTGTTAGAGCAACTTATGCTTTCGCTCGTGCCGGGAGGCGACGTTGTCTCGACACCGATAAATGGAAAGATGAACCCGTTCCTGAACGATATACCAAAGTAGATGTTGTATTCGGAAGTGCTGCCCGTAGGCGGCGGATTCCACTCGCTCGGCGAAAAGGCGCCGCCCCCTATGTCGCCTATAAACACGTTGGTTATCCCGTTTTGGTACATCTGGTAGCCGTAGTAATAGTCTATCGCGCCTAGCTGTCTCACGACCTCCCCGCCGTTGTTGTACATAGTCGACGACTCGTAATAACTTTCGTACCCGATGACCTGCATAGGTAAGTAGTAAGTCGGGTTATTGTTGGGCGCTTGCACTCTGTAAATATAATTGCCTATAGTTGTACAAGTATCCCAATAGAAAGTTCCATTACCATCGGCGTAGGCTTGCACGCCCGCGGCGGATGTGCCGACGAGCATCGGCGCGGCCCATATGAAGGTCGAGTTCTTCCCCACGTAGGTGCCGGCCGACGGGGTAGCCAGCTTAGGGAAGTTCTTGTACTCATTTAAACAAGGATCGGGGCCCGTCGCGGGATCCGCCCCGAGCCTCGCCACGAGCTTGGGCAGTTGATCTAGGTATATCGGCCCTATGACTAGGCCTCTCGGCCTTATCCACTTGACGACGTAGAGGACAGGCTCCCCCGATCCTACAGGTATGAGCGGCACCGCGAATAGGTAGTCCGGCAGGGCCGCCCCCGGCCAAACCGTCCCGTTGATGACTCTGTTGTTGGAGGCCTCAGCCCAGGCGTAGCCGAGTAGGTATTCTGCCTCTGCCTCGTCGCTGGCGTTGCCGTATACCGCTATTAGGTCGCCTCTAGCGATGGCCGACTCCAGATATCTGAGCGAGGATTTATTGGCCTTCAAGTAGGGCCAGTATATCAACACCACGCTCTCGTTGGGGACAGCCGGCAGATCGCCGAGCTGGATCGCCACAACGGATACGTTGAGGCGCCGCGCCGCCACATCGCCGAGCCAAACCGGGCCGACAACGTAAAGCCTCCTGATCTTGACAGTCGGTAGCTGGCCGGACGGGGCGGAGCCCGCGGGCGCCGGACCCAATCCCGCGACATTATTTGCTTGTAAGGTCAGGCTCAAGGTGGCGACCCATGTGGCCGCCGCAGACAACACTAATACAATAATGGTAACTGCTAGTTTTGTTTCGGACACGTCGGCTTTATCCGATAAAGGATATAAACTTACAACGGCGAGGGAGGTCCCGCTTATAGTGGAAGTGGAATTTTCCCGAAAGGTGCCGCCCTGGGATCCGGCTTAAGTTATTCGACCTTTATTTCGAATCCCTTCTTGGTCTTGTCCTTCTTCTCGAGCTCGACGACCAACACGCCGTTTCTGTACGAGGCCTTGGTCTTCTCTGGTATTACCTCTCCCGGCAACGGTATCTCCTTATAGTATTTTCTGTCCTTGCCCGAGGCGCTGATTATAAGCGTCCTGTTGTCGTCGCTGAGGCGGACCTTTATGTCGTCCTTATCGACGCCGGGCATCTCGGCCACCACCTTTATCTTCCCGTCGTCCTCGACCACGTCTGTGAGCGGCTCTATTTCGTCCACCACCTCTATCCCCGCGCCTTCCCTTCTGCTCCTCACGTTGCCGAACTCCCGCACTATGGGCTTCCCGTCGGGGCCCATCGTGATCTCGAAGCCGTAATAGTAGAACCGGGGCTTCCCCCTATACTGGTACCTCGGCTCCGTCATCCTCTGGAACTCCTCGTCTATCTGCCTCTCCAGCTCCTCGAAGAACCTCTGCCACCTCTTTATCATCCTGTCGAACTCGTCGAACACCGACATGTCTTCTATGTTGTCTCTGTAGCTAAAAAGCTTTCTCCGCAAAGACTTTTATAGACGGGCCCTCGTGAAGACGATGGCCGACGAGGTTGTGTTGCGCATATTCGAGGCGAAGTCCCGCGACGTCGGGCGTTCTATTGTGAGGATACCTATAAGGATCATGAAGAAGCTAGGGGTGGAGCCCGGCGACTATGTGGAGATCGTGGGGAGGAAATCGGCCTACGCCCAGGTGTGGCCGGCCTACCCCGAGGACGAGGACAAGGACATAATCCGTATGGACGGAATGATTAGGCAAAACGCCGGCGTGGGCATCGGCGACACGGTGAGGGTGAGGAAGATCTCCTTGAGGCCGGCCCAGAGAGTCGTGCTCGCCCCCACAGAGCCCGTGAGGGTCGACTCGGAATACCTCAAGAAACAGATCCTCCTAGGCAAGCCCGTCACGAGAGGCCAAGCCATCGACGTGCCCTTCTATGGAGGGTCCATAAGGTTCGTCGTGGTGCAAGTCCAGCCGGGCCCCGCGGCGTACGTCTCGGTGGATACCGAGGTGACTGTCAGAGAGGAGCCGGTCAAGGAGGCCGAGTTGGCTATACCGAGAGTCACTTGGGAGGATATCGGCGATTTGGAGGAGGCTAAGCAGAAGATTAGGGAGTTGGTGGAGCTTCCCCTAAGGCACCCGGAGCTGTTTAAGCATTTAGGCATAGAACCGCCCAAGGGGATATTGCTCTACGGCCCTCCTGGTACTGGCAAGACTCTTTTGGCTAAGGCTGTCGCCAACGAGGCTAATGCCTACTTTATCGCTATTAACGGCCCCGAGATTATGTCGAAGTACTACGGGGAGTCTGAGGCGAAGCTTAGAGAGATATTCGACGAGGCTAAGAAAAACGCCCCCGCAATTATCTTTATCGACGAGATAGACGCCATAGCTCCCAAGAGAGAGGAAGTGACCGGCGAGGTGGAGAAGAGAGTCGTTGCCCAGCTACTAACCTTAATGGACGGACTACAAGAGAGAGGACAGATAGTAGTCATAGGCGCAACCAATAGGCCAGACGCAGTAGACCCAGCACTGAGGAGGCCGGGAAGATTCGACAGAGAGATCCAGATACCGATGCCGGACAAGAGGGCGCGGAGGGAGATCTTGCAGGTCCACACCCGCAACATGCCGCTGTGCACTAGCGAGGACGTGAAGGCCGGGGTGTGCGCGCCCGGCGACGAGGTGGATCTAGACAAGATAGCCGAGATGACTCACGGCTACACCGGCGCCGACATAGCCGCTCTGGCCAAGGAGGCGGCCATGTCGGCTTTGAGGAAGGCGGTGTCCAAGGGGCTTATAGACCTAGATCAAGAAAGCATACCGCCCGACGTCCTCAACAAGCTCAAGGTCGGCATGGGCGACTTCATGGAGGCCATGAAGTTCGTCCAGCCCACTGTGCTGAGGGAGGTCATCATAGAGGTGCCTGAGGTCCACTGGAGCGATATAGGGGGTTACGAGGACATTAAACAAGAGCTGAGGGAGATCGTGGAGTGGCCGATGAAGTATAGGGCGTACTTCGACGAGCTCGGCGTGGAGCCTCCTAGGGGCATTCTGCTGTACGGCCCTCCGGGCGTCGGCAAGACCATGTTCGCCAAGGCCGTCGCGACGGAGTCGGGGGCCAACTTCATAGCGGTGAGGGGGCCCGAGGTGTTGAGCAAGTGGGTCGGCGAGTCCGAGAAGGCAGTAAGGGAGATATTCAAGAGGGCTAGGATGGCCGCCCCATGCGTCGTCTTCTTCGACGAGATAGACTCCATAGCGCCCGCGAGGGGCTCTCGCCTAGGCGATTCCGGCGTCACCGACAGGATAGTCAACCAGCTACTGGCGGAGATGGACGGCATCGGGACTTTGAGGAACGTCGTGGTGATGGCCGCCACGAATAGGCCCGATATATTGGACCCCGCGCTTCTCAGGCCGGGGAGGTTCGACCGCATAATCTACGTGCCTCCGCCCGACGAGAAGGCCAGGTTGGAGATACTCAAGGTGCACACGAGGCGCGTCAAGCTGTGCGACGAGGCTGCGGCGAAGGACGGCAGATGCAAGAAGGAGGACGTGGTGAATTTGGCCGAGCTGGCCAAGAGGACCGAGGGCTACACCGGCGCCGACATAGCCGCTTTGGTGAGGGAGGCCGCCATGCTCGCGTTGAGGGAGACCATAAGGGAGAGGGCCGGGTCGGCCAAGCCGGTCTCGAGACAGCACTTCGAGGAGGCGCTTAAGCGGATTCCGCCGTCGTTGACGAAGGAAGACGTGCGGCTCTACGAGGAGATGTCGAAGAGGATAAAGAGGGCTGTCGCCGTCGGCATCTAGACGCCGCGTTCGTACACCTCCCTCTTCTTGAGGTACTCGTCGACGCGCGAAATCTCCCTCGCCGGCACTCCCGCCACGACTGCGCCCGGCGGGACGTCCCTCGTCACGACCGCGCCTGCGGCCACCACGGCGCCCTCGCCGACCTCCACGCCCGCCACCAGAGTCGCGTTGGCCCCTATTACCGCGCCCCTCCTTATCACGACCGGATCCAGCCTCTTGCTCGGCGGATACTTGTCGTTGGTTATCACCGCGTTCGGCCCTATGAAGACGTCCTCCTCGATCACGGTGCCGTTGGGTATGTAGACCATGGACTGTATCCAGGCGTTCTTCCCTATCCTGACGCCCTTCTCCACTATGGACCCCGTCCCTATCCTCACGCCGTCGCCTACGACGGTCTCCTCCCTAATCAAGACGTTGTGGCCCAGCTCGACCCCGGAGCCCAACACGGCCCTCTCGTAGATGACCGAGCCGCTCCTCAAGATAGACCCGGCGCCTATCCTCGAGCCCTCGCTTATCTCGTCGAGCGACTTGAAGTCGCCGAGTATCTTGGCCCTGACGGGGTACCCCACAACAACCGCGTCGACGAAGGCCCCCTCTCCGATTGTCGACGGCCCCAATATCACGGCGTTGGCGTCGACGTATTTTGCCCTCACCACCGCCTTTGCCGATCGGAACCCCATGGCTATACGTCAACTATTTAAGGATAACAACACGAGCTGGAGTGGCCGACCTAGCCCCCGAGGACATACTACAAGACGTCTTGAGGGAGCTCATAGAGATAAGGAGAGGGATGGCGTCGCTCTCCAAACAGCTGGCGGAGACCGCCGCCAGAATAGAGGCGAGGCAACCTCCCCAGCCGCCTCCGGCGCCCCCCAACGTGGAGATCGCAGTATCCAAGATACAGGAAGCCGCGGAGCGCGTCGACGCCGTGCTTCAGAAGGCGGTGGAGGAGCTTGCGTATCAGAGGGAGATCTTGTTGGAGGAGCTCAGGAAGAGGGACGCGCTCTGCGAGGCCTTGCTCGAGCGCATAGCGTTGTTGCAGGGATATCTCGAGAAGATCCAGTCGGGCCGATAGGCTCGCCAACCGCGGCGGCCGGCCGTAAGTGGCCGTAAACAATATAAAGCCGTCGAGGGGGCCCTTCGTGTTTAGGAGGGAGGACGCGAAGCGATTGGAGGACGCAATAGCGAGGATAGACGCCGCGTTGAGCTCCCTCAACGCCAGCGTGAACGAGCTCAGAGGCTCTATACCGCCCGATTTAAGGGGGAGCCTTCTGGACATCAAGAAATCCGTCGACGGCCTTTCCAACGTTATTTCGAGAAGCGTGAAGGATCTCGTCGACAGCGTCGCTAGGCTCAACGAGATAGTGAGGGGCATGAACGACCTAACGTCGCGCCAGAAGGAGTTGCTGGACACCATGAACCAGTTAAAGGTAGCGGCGGCCCAAGTGACGTCCGCCGCCGACTCCCTCACAAAGTCGCTGGGCTCCATAGACGAGGTCCTAGCCAAGCTGGGCGAGGCCGCCTCGACCTTAGAGGCTATAAACAACGCGACGGGCCAGATCAGAGCCATAGCGTCGTCTATGCTGGAGCTCTCCAAGGACCTCACGGCGAGGTTGCAGGACTACGAGAACAAGCTGAAGCAGTTGGCCTATAAGGAGGCCGAGATAAGGACTAGGGAGGAGGCGCTCAAGAAGAGGGAGGGCGAGCTGGAGGCCCTCGCGCAGGACTTGAGGAAGCTGGCGGCGCTCTCCACGTCTGCCCAACCGCTCTTCGACGACCTCAGGAATATGTTGGGCAGATACGCCTCTATGTTGCAGGAGCTGGAGGAGCGCGAGAAGGCGCTGAAGGCCCGCGAGGAGGAGATCATGAGGCGCGACCTGGACCTCAAGAAGATGCAACAAGAGCTGGAGGCCAAGAGGCTTGAGCTGGAGCAGAGGGAGGCGAGAGTGAGGGAGCTGGAGGTCAAGGGCAAGGAGGCTGAGGCCAAGCTCCAGGAGCTTGAGAGGAGGAGGGCCGAGCTCGAGAGGATCGAGCAGGACATAGAGGCCAAGAAGAAGGAGCTGGAGGAGCTGGTGGCCAAGTACAAGAACATAGAGGAGGCGCTCAAGAACAAGGAGGCCGAGTACTCCAAGATAGAGGACTACGTCAGGAGGAAGGAGATGGAGCTGATGGACGGGCTGGCGCCTTTCGCCAGAAGGCTCATAGAGGAGGAGTCGCGTCTGGCGCAGTGGCAGAAGAGGCTGTTGGAGCAGGAGAGGGAGATCTTGTCCTTCTACAGATCGCTTCTGTTGAGGGAGGCGGCCGTGGCCGAGATAAAGAACAAGCTGGACGAGTGCAGAAGGCGGTTGGAGGAGCTGGAGGGCAAGAAGGTTTAAGCGGCCGCGTCGCAGAGGCATAAGGCGGTAGCGCATCCGCCTAGTTCGAAGAGCCAGAAATCCTTATCTAAAAGTCAAAGAAAGAAGTTTTAAACCTGTCGTGTATATTTGCCTATGTTAGTTGTACAAGTAGGCTGTGAGGTGTCTAGGCATCTGCTCAGGTTAATCGTCGGGAGGTACCTAGAGCTCTACCGCAGAGGTCTCTCGGCCGAGGCGGTGTCTAAGTTGTTGTTCCTCACACTTTACGGAGCGGGCGAGCCCACAGTAAGACTGCCGGAGCGCTTCACCATATATCTAAAGGGGCCGTTTATACCTATAGACAGACTGGCGGAGAGGTGCGGGATAGACGTGGTTAGGATAGGCGATTCGTATTACGTCAAAAGACCGGGAGATGCCGCGGCGGAGAGCGCGGCGGCGCTTAGACGCATGGGGCTCGGCGAGCTCGCGGAGAGGGCCGTGAAGGTGGTGGAGGCCTACGGCCGTAAGTCCGAGGAGGAGCTCGCGGAGCTGGCCCTTAAAATGCTCGGCCTGGAGGGCGACGCGAAGGCCTTGGCGTTCAACGTAGATCTAGACGCGTATCTAGACTTCCGGCGTAAGTTGAAGGAGGCCGTGAGAAGAACAAAATATACGGACGAGGTCGAGGAATTCCCCGATCTCTTTAGTGGTGTCTAAGAACGTACACCTCTTCGCCGATACGAGCGTCTTGGCGCGGATAATCTACGTAGTTGCAACGACGCGTGTCTCGAATAGGCCTAAGCCGCTGGTGGAGATAGCGATGGAGCAAGGCTTGGTTATCTATATCGACAAGGCCGTAGACAGGGAGCTCCCAGGTGCGTTAATGAATATATTGAGATCGGTGGACCGGGCGAGGCACGGCTGGCTGCATCTCGATGTGGAGTCCATGTTCAACATAGCCCTGACGGCCTATTCCGACCTCGCCCAATCGCGCCACATTAGGATCGTGGAGGATGACGGAGCCCTCGCTAGGCAGAGGCGCGCTCTGGAGAGTAGAGAGACACGTAGGGTGTGTTGGAGCGAAAAAGTGATGAATACACTACTGTCCCTCGGAGGATATCCTAGAGACGACCTAGAGGTGCTGGCCTCTCTGCTGTACTCATACGACCTACTCGCCACTGTGCCTAGGAGGACGGCAACCGGTATAACCAAGGGGGTCCTACTGTTTCTAACAGAAGACAAAAAACTCGCCGCCTTTGTGGAAGAGGAATTATCGTGTAACGATTGCGTATGCGGCGGATTAATAAAGACTATGAGGTATCGGGAGCTTATACAGTGGATAAAGAGCTTGGCTACGCAATCGACCAACGGCTAGCTAAAAATACACGCGATTCTGTTGAGCACGGCGCGGGTCTAGGCAATAAGCCGACATGAGCTACGCCGCAAAGACCGACGGCGCTACGTGAGCCAATATCAGATAGCCCAGGACCACTATCGACATGAAGAACAGGACCACCAAAAGAGCCCTAACAGACTTCAGCTCGGCCGCCTCCCACTCGCCAGCCGCTATGTCCAGCGCCGCCGCGGCGTCCCGTAGGCCCAGCACGAAGAGGGCTACGTCTATTGCGGCGAGCGAGACGTAGACTGGGAGGGCTAGAGGCGCCGCCAGGCCCTTGACAGCTAGGGCCAACGCCAGAGCCGCCAGCGAGAAGATGGCCGAAGCTACGGCGAACTTCACAAAGCCCCGTGTTCCGCCATACTTAAATGTTGCCCTTATTTTCCCGCGACCCGGCAGGTGCGATGTTGGTCGCGCTCTATCTGTTGCTGAACTCAACGCTTTCGTTGATACAAGTGCCCTACGTCCCGTACACGTTCAGCACGTATCTAGGCGGCTGCGCCAACGTCACGGCCTATCTGGATCCGCTGTCCGGCTACGGGATAAGCTCCGTATACGTCATAGACCAGTACGGGAACATCCAGCGGGCCCTCCTCGCGCCCTACAGCACCCCGACGTACGTGACGGGCCGCATCTGCGGGTCGTTCCTGTCCATTGTCGTCGACAAGTGGAGGGCCGTGGGGCCGCTAATACCCGTCTCCTACGGCACGACGAGCACGTACGCGCTCATAGGCACGATCCAGCTCAACCTAACCGACGGAGCCCTCGTAGAGGTCAAGTCCCTCTACAAGCCCAACGTCACGGGGTCCTTCATATACAAGGTGGAGGACCGAAGCGCCATGGGGGTATATCTGGTCAAGTATCTGGCCTACGGCTCCCAGATAGCCATATCGGGCTACGGGCTGGTCAACGTAACCCCGATATCTCTCTCCTCGAAGGCGCCGGACTACTACGTGTACGTGCCGGAGCCGGGCGTGAACCTGTCAGGGGGCTTCCCGGCGCCTATCTCGGGCCTTAGGTTCGCGCCGTCTCAGATCTACGTCTTGGGGAAGCCGACGGTTGTAGTGAGCCAGGTCCAGATACCGGTGGTGGGCCAGTGCGGCGGGACTGCCTACGTCTCCGACCCGCTGGCGAGGCCCGTCTCGGTGATAGTGCAGTTGAACGACGGCGAGACGTACACGTTGCAGAGCCCGGAGTTTCCGAAGGCCGTGAACACGACGTTGCTCTTGGGGATAAACGCCACGGACCTCGCCGGGACGCCTCTCTCAGACTACAACATCACGGTCTATCCGACCACAGCCGACGGGGCGCCTGTCGGGAGGTGTCTGGTATACGGCGTGCCCTACTACGTGGCTGTGGCTTGGCACAACGCCACGTTCTACTACCCGGCGGCGCTTGTCGACGGATATCTGGTAGCCCGCACAGATCTGGTGAAGCCCAAGGTCGTGATCTACGGGTGGGGGACGGGCGAGGTCTCGCCTAGGCTGGCGAGAGCCGGCTCCAACGTCACGGTCACCGTATATCTCAACGGGACGGCGATAGCGAGGTACGCGGTCAAGGCCCAACCCGTAATATCGATAAACGACACGAACCTCGCCGAGGTCGTCCACGTCGTCGATATCTTGGGGAGCCCCCTAGACAGCTTCGAGGTGATCATGGGCAATTTGACCTTCAGAGGGGCCCAAGGAGCCGCCGTGGTGATACCGTTGTCTAGCTACGCAGTTATTAGATACCGCGGCGTCGAGTACACCGTCCAGCTAGGCGCCACGGTGAGGCTCCCCGTCATGACCGCCGACAGCTTAGTGAAAATAATGGCGGCGTCGCTAGCCGCCGGCGTGTCGACCGCGCTTGCGACTTGGGTGAGGAGAAGCGATAAAAGAGAGGAGGTGGAGGAGACTGTAGACGTGTGATGAGCGCGTGCGCCGCGACCAGTGAGCGGGTCTTCGATCGCTGAAATCTTTTTATTGACATAACAGCTGGAAGCCGATGATACTCCAAACGGCGACTACAGGCAGTAGCTTGTGGTACTGGATCATAACCACTATAGTGTGGTTCATGGCTATCTACATATACCAAGAGTTCTACTACATACAGAGGCCGCTCTGGCAGATAGGCGGATTTCTGTCGTATCTGGGCCAGATGATAAGGACGGCGTCGAACGATATAGGGAACTACCTAGAGCGTCTCAAGAAACAAGGAGTAGGCCGTAAGGATGTCGACGACGTGATAAAGCGTATGCTGGACTTCACGGTCATACCTCCGACCGGTCTCGACCCCTTCGGCATAGTCCCTAAGTACAAGAACATACTCAACGCCTACGAGACGGCCTCAGAGTCTGAGGTGGCCAAGCTGATCGGGGACAACACCACCGCTGTCAAGAACGCCTCGACGGCGCTCGAGGCCTTGAGGGAGATAAACTACCTATACAAGGTGGTGGACCACTACTACAGAATCGCCAAGAAGTACAAGCTGTACGTCTACGCCATGCAGCTGTCCATGCTTCTGCCCCTCCTCAAGGAGGTCTCCGACGCGCTCAACGGCGCCGTGACCGCCTTCATGAAGGGCGTCCCCGTCGGCGACAGCGCAGGCCCGCTCGTCGCATACAACGTCATGCGCATGTGCTCTCAGCCTGTGGTCCACGACGGGATCAAGGACACTTCGGTGGTCGAGTGCGACCTAGAGGGGCGGAGGCTGTATATCGTTAAGGCCAAGGGCCCCGGCAGCACGGTGGGGAGGCCCGACGAGGGCGTGGAGTACGTCTTCGAGAAGCTGGGGGCTAGGCCTAAGTACGTCATCACTGTGGACGCCGCCTTGAAGCTAGAGGGCGAGAAGACCGGCGAGGTGGCGGAGGGCGTCGGCGTGGCCATGGGCGGAATAGGCGCCGAGAAGTTCAACATAGAGAGCATGGCGACGAAGTACGGGGTGCCGCTCTACGCCTTCTTGATAAAGATGAGGGAGGCCGAGGCCCTAACAGCCATGACCAAGGAGATCTACGACGCCGTACAGATAGTCAGCAAGCGCGTCGTCGATTTCATAAAGGAGAAGGTGCAGCCGGGCGAGTCCGTCCTGTTGGTGGGGGTCGGCAACACAGTCGGGGTGGCCCAGTGATCACATCTTGTACACCAAGGCGGCGAAGGCCGCAGTGACCGCGAATATCAAGGCGAATACCGCCTCCGGGCTGTCGGCCAGGGGGAGGTGGGACAGATTCATCCCGTATATGCTCGATATCAATATGGCGGGGAGCGCCACCGTGCTCACCAAGGTCATCCTCTTCATGGACACGTTTATGGAGTTCTGTATCTGGGCTAGGTGGAGGAGCCGTAGGTCGAACAGGGCCCTCCTCAACGCGTCTATCCGGCGCGACGCCGCGCGGGCCGTCTCGTACGTGCGCTGTCTGACGAGCCCCATGCGGCGGAGGCGGGCGGCGAGGGAGCGCAGAGAGCGGGAGTGGCCGTACAGCGTGTGGATCAGGTAGGCGGCGTTGTAGACCGACAGGGGGTCCACCTTTCCGTCGGACTCCAGGCCGTACTCTATGCGGTCCAGCTCGGCCTCGACAGCGTCGGCCGCCTCCAGCAACGCCAGAGCGGCCGCCGATATGGCTTGATCCAAGGACTGAAACCTGGAGGGCTCGACGGGGCGGCCGGATCTGTCCACCCTCACCGCCACACGCTCCTCCGACACGTCGCCTTCCTTCAGAGACACTATGGAGAACTCCACCAAGTAAATCCCGCCTTCCTCCGAGACGGCGTACACGTCTCTAACTGGATAGCTATTTAAGTCGGAACTGTCAGATCCGGGCGCCGGGCTCTGCTACGTTGCTCGATCCAGTCGTATCTACGCACGCCATCGCCCTTCATCCAATAAGCTTTATTAAGTGGAGAGTGAGGGGGGACATGGCCCCGCCTTTAAATAAGATCACGGACTATATCTGGGAGATACCCAAGACGTATAAGCAGTGCATGAGGGTGCCCGTCAGGGTCTTCGCCGACAGCGCCTTGCTGGAGAAGATGAAGACCGACATGACTCTGGAGCAGGGCGCGAACGTGGCGTGCCTCCCCGGCATATATAAGTACAGCATAGTCCTGCCCGACGGCCATCAAGGCTACGGATTCCCCATAGGCGGCGTCGCCGCGGTGGACGCGGAGGAGGGCGTCATATCGCCGGGCGGGATAGGGTACGACATCAACTGCGGCGTGAGGGTCCTACGGACAAACTTGACGGAGAAGGATGTGAGGCCTAAGCTGAAGGAGCTCGTGGACGAGATATTCAAGCTGGTGCCTCCCGGCGTCGGCGAGACAGGCCATCTGAAGCTCTCCGTCTCGGAGTTCGACAAGGCGATCGCCGAGGGCGTCGAGTGGGCCATATCCAAGGGCTTCGGCTGGCCCGAGGACAAGGAGTTCATCGAGCAGAAGGGGTCTTGGGACCTCGCAGACCCGAGCAAGGTGTCGGAGAGGGCCAAGAACAGGGGGAAGGACCAGCTGGGCACTCTCGGCTCCGGCAACCACTTCCTCGAGATACAGGTCGTCGATAAGATATTCGACGAGAAGGCCGCTAAGACCATGGGCATAGAGCAGGAGGGCCAGATACTCGTCATGATACACACGGGGAGCAGGGGGTTCGGCCACCAGGTGGCCACCGACTACTTGATGGTCATGGAGAGGAAGATGAGGGAGTGGGGGCTGAGACTGCCGGACCGCGAGCTGGCCGCAGCGCCGCTGAGGGATAAAGTCGCCGAGGACTATCTGAAGGCCATGGCGGCCGCCGCGAACTTCGCCTGGACAAACAGGCAGATAATCATGCACTGGGTCAGGGAGGCCTTCAGGAGGGTCTTCGGTTCCATAGAGAAGGTCGGCCTCGAGATAGTGTACGACGTGGCCCACAACATAGCGAAGCTGGAGACCCACGAGGTGGACGACAAGGGCACTCTCAGGAAGGTCTGGGTGCACCGCAAGGGCGCCACCCGCGCCTTCCCGCCGGGCCATCCCGAAATACCGGCCAAGTATAGGGAGATAGGACAGCCCGTGTTGATACCGGGCTCCATGGGCAGCGCCTCCTGGATACTCGTGGGCACCCACGACGCCATGAAGATAACCTTCGGGACGGCCCCCCACGGCGCCGGCCGCATGCTCAGCAGAGAGGCCGCCATAAGGTCGTTCCCGCCGCAGAGGGTCAGGGCCGAGCTTGAGAAGAGAGGCATAATAGTCAGGAGCGCCGAGACCGAGGTCATAAGCGAGGAGGCCCCGGAGGCCTACAAGAACGTCGACCTCGTCGTCGAGACTGCCCACCAGGTCGGCTTCGCGAAGAAGGTCGTCAGGCAGAGGCCCATAGGCGTCGTCAAGGGCTGACGTGCCCAAGGCGGTCCTCCTCCTGTCCGACAACGACCTCGCGAGGGCCTACCACGCGCTGGCGGTGGCCATAACGGCGAAGGCCGCGGGGTACGACGTATATCTCTTCGCCACGGGGCTCGGCATATACCTATTCTCGCGGAGGCCCAAGACCAGGCTCATCGGCGTGCCGGCCCTCGCCAGGTGGTACGTCTCGTGGAAGCTCAAGAAGCTGGGGGCTAAGCCGCTTGAGGAGCTGGCGCGCGAGGCCTTGAGGCTCGGCATCGTGGTCTACGTGGACGAGCCGGTCGCGAGGATGTTGGGGATCGAGCCGGTGGAGGGGGTCAAGTACGGGGGGACTCTCAGCTTCCTCGCGTTGAGCAGAGAGGCAGACTTAGTCCTCACGTTTTAGCCCTCCTCACCACGACCTCCACGCCGTCGGGCCCCTCCGATACGGACAGGACCTCTATGCCGAGTAGCTGGGCCGAGTTCCTCACGTCCTCGACGACGTAGCGCCACTTGCTGACCAACACTGCGGTCTCGCCAGCAGGCACCTCCAAGGCCAGCCGCGCGAGGACCACGCCCAGCTCGGGGCAGGGCCCCTTGACCTCGTACCGCCTCACGGGATCTGCCCCGACTGAGGTTAAAAAGGTTTAGGGGAGGGGATCCAGCTCCTCGAGCCTCTGGGGATCCAGCCGTATCTTGCCTATCCTCACCTCGTCGAAGTCCTCGGCGGTTGTGTAGAGCGAGATCCCCTCATCGGAGATCCTCTCCACCACGCCGTAGCCCGCCAGCCTGCCCGCCTTATAAAGCCCGGCGAGGATGTGCCTCAGATAGGGGCGCGGCACGACGTAGTCCCGGCCCTTCCCCTCAGGCCTCTCCACGTCGCCCGGCACGTACCTCCCCCACGGACAGACCAAGCCGCCTTCCCAACGGCAGGGCGACAAGGCCTCCGCCGGCGCCGTCGCCTCCCCCTTGAGGGATATGTGTTTCTTGTAGGCTAGATTCCTCAGCTCCCTCCTCTCCTGGGGGCTCCGCGGGTAGATGTGGCCCGGCCTCGAGGCGGTCGGCCCCGGGAGGATCCTCTCCCCCACGTTGACCACGCGGGCCTCGGCGGCGTCGGCCAGCGCTCTCAGAAGCTGGATCCCCCTCCCCGTCGTCCACCCTGGCGTGTTGATCAGGACGAGCGGCGCCGAGACGCGCCTCAGACAACGCACGACGCCTGCGACGAGGAGCTCCTCCATCCCCTGGAGGTTGACGGAGCCCACGTAGTATCCGTCCAGCGGCTTCAGCTCAGATATGTGCGGCGCGGGCTCCGAGGTGCAGGCGCAGGTCACGAAGCCCGGCGGGCCTATGTCGGACTGCCCGACGTCGGCGTCCACCACGCAGACGCCGCCCCTATCCACGTGCGTGTTCACTAGATATGTCGAGAGCCCGCTCTTCCCGGAGTCCGTGGGGCCTACCAACATGACGACGCCTTCGAGCGAGAGCCTCCAGTCCTCCGGAATCGGCGAGCCCCTCAGGAACACGACAGATCCGCCGTCTATCTTGAGGGAGGCGGGCCCCTCGACGGGATACTGCTTGTACGGCGGCACGTAGAAGCTCTCGAAAAATCCGCCGAAGACCCTACAGCCACCTACGCAGTCCACGCGCGCCGGGCCTCTGACCAACGCCGCCGTGTCAGAGGGCAACTCCAGCGAGAACACGTCCAGTTAGGCGCAGATAAAAATACGTTGAACGCCCTAACACACGACGGCAAGGAGCCTATACGCACGGATCGCTAGGCCACGACGTCGAGAGACGCCACTCGCTCCACGGGACGAAAATCGCCACGTGACGGTACAGATCAGAACCCGCTACGAGCACCTCACCGATCGGCCAGCCATCGGCACATCACCCGAGAAAGAATACTCGGTATTTAAAACGTCCGAAAGCTCGAGACTCGCCGCAGTGCGGGGTTAGTCTCGCGGCCTCCGGCGTGGCGCCTACGTGCAGGCGGACTCGGGAAGGCAACGACTCGGCGGCAGAGGACGGCGCAAAAAATCAAGGTATTATGTGGATGACGGGGACCGTCCTCACGCTCCACTGGCCGGTCTTGGGATCTCTCCTCGCGTTCACGAACACGTGCCAGTTCTCCTCGTCGAGGTTGGGGTGGTCCGCGTTTACGTAGTAGCCGGGGAACCTCGTCTCCTTACGCGCCATCATGGACTGGACCACCGCCTGGGCCACCAGTAGGCGGTGGTAGAACTCCCAGACGCGGAGCAGCTCGTGGAGGCTTGCGGCTGCGGCGAAGCGGAAGTCCTCCTCCAACATGGTCAACAACTCCCAGGCGCGGCCCAGCATGTAGTCGTTGGTTATGTAGTGCATGCCCCAGCCCGCCGCGTACTCGTCCATTATCTTCATGAGGCGGTTCAACAGCTGGAACCAGTTGAGGTAGTTCGGGTGTATCTCGAACCAGTTGGTGAGCTGGGGCGGCATCTCCGGCGTCGTCGTCAACGGCCTATTCGCGTGGTACCACTCCATGGGCCTGTAGACTATTTCCTTATACCGCTCGATCGTGTCGTCGCTTACGGTGGGCTTGTAGTCCTTTGCTTGCGTCAACACATATCGGGCCGCCGACTTGCCGGCTATCCTCCCCTCGGTGAACGACCCGCTACTGAACTTGTGACCCGACGCCCCCACGGTGTCTCCAGCGCCGAACAGCCCCTCGACAGTCAACATCCTGTTGGGGCCCCACCTGTACTCAGGCGGCGCGAGGTCGGCCGGGCCGGACGCCCACATGCCGCTGGGCGACGCGTGGCTACCCTGGACGTAAGGCTCTGTGGGGACCAGCTCCGAGGGCCTCTTCTCAGGGTGTATGTTCTGGCCTGCCCACAAGAACGCCTGCGTGGGCGTCATGTCGAGGTAGTCCTCGTAGAGCGTCTCTAGGTCCTCGTCGGTCTTCAGCCTCTCCTGCGTCTGCATTAGGTCGGGCCCTCTGCCCATCATCAAGTTGCGCTCCGTCACGAGCACGCGCAGAAGCGTCGGGGTCGGCCTAGCCTCGGCGTATTTCCCGTAGAGCTTCTTGAACTCCTCTCTGGCCTCGTCGGGCAGAGGCTCCCACTGCTTGCCGTGGACGTCGGTGGACCTCATCTTGAGGAGCAGATAGGGGAACCCGACGGGGCCGTAGGCGTCCTTGAACCTGACCACGACCAGGCGCGCCTCCATGGACGTGGTCTCGGCCCCCGCGAGGATGGGTATGGCATACGCCGAACCCGACGCCCAGGTGGGGTACCAAGTCCTGCCCAGACCCTCGGCGGTGGATCTCGGGCGGTAGACCAGTGAGGCGCCTCCCGCCGCTACTATAACCGCTTTGGCTCTAAAGACGTAGAAGGTGCCGTCCCTAACGTGGAAGCCAACGGCGCCTGCGATTCTGTTGGGGACTCTCTCGTCCAGCAAAGGATGGGTTATTAGGACCCTCTCGTAGACCTCGTCGGCCGATTTTAGGCAAGCCTCGGCCACAATGGCCTTGTACGACTCGCCGTGGACCGGGTGTTGCCACCTCCCCGTCCTCAAGAACTTGCCTGTCTTGGGGTCCCTCCACAGCGGCAGGCCCCAGGAGTCGAACAGTTTTATGGTCGACGTCATGTGGCGCGCTATGTCGTACACCAAGTCCTCGCGCACTATGCCGAAGAACTCGTTCCTAACGTAGCGGACGAAGTCCTCTGGCTTGGGGTCGTCCGGATCCTCCGAGAAGACGCCTAGGTTTGCCGCGGAGAGGCCCATGCCCACGGCCCCCGACTTCTCGGTCTTGGCCTTCTCGACAAGCGTCACCTTGCATCTGCCCCTGCACCAGTACTTCGCCTCGAACACGGCGCCGCAACCGGCCATGCCGCCGCCTATGACTAAGATGTCGGTGTCGACTATCTTGGTGGGGAAGTGGAGCGCCGACATGGTCACGGCGGGCCCTTGATGTATTTGAGCTCCTTAGGCCTCGGGAGCTCCTTGAAGCCCAGCCACTCCGGGTTGTCCTCGCAACAGAGCAGTTCCGAGTCTAGATCCTGCCTCTCCGGGAAGTCCGCGGCCCCCTTGGCGCTGCCCCAAGGCGTGGTCCTTATCGGTATTGCGTAGTCCAGCACCGTGCCGTCTCTAAACACGAGGCGCCAGTATATGATATTCTTCTTAGTGTCCCTTATCACGCCGACTCTGGCGCCCAGCGGCACAAAATCGGCGTACGACCTCACGTCGACTGCGTGCTCTGGGCAGTACTTCACGCAGTTGAGGCATTCGGCGCAACTTGCCGGATCGGCGTTATAGGCCCTCCTAGTCTTCGGGTTGTACTGCATGTTGTCCGCTGGACATATATCGACGCATTTGCCGCATCCCTTGCAAAGAGAGGCGTACACAAATGTTGGCATAATGGCCCTCGTTAGATAATATAAAAAATATTGTTCACACAGTTCTGATAACAACGTTTTTTAGGCCGCCGCAGGAGGAGGGCCATGGCTCTCGTGGCTTTAGGCCCCAATCTATTCGAGGATACATCGACGGGTTATATATATGTCAAATCCCCTGTGGACTGGACCTTGATAGACGTGCTCGCCTACATAACCGTCGCCTTTCTGATCTTCGCCTTCCTCTACAAAGGCGTAAACCAGCGGCGGGCCCTAAGATTTCCGCAGATCCAGATGGTCATACCATACGCCGAATGGGAGAGGCGCCTCGTCTCCCAGAAGCCCCCACTGGGGGCCGGCAGGACTTTGGCGGCGCTTATAAGGACCATCTTCGTGGACGCCTTGGCCATGGAGATCTTGAAGTGCGAGTACGGGAGGGCGCCCGCCGAGGTGGTCAAGACCAGGATCGCCAAGAGGGCCGCGAAGCTCATGATAATATGGGGCTTTATATTTGCCGCAATCTCGACTACGCTCGCCTTCCTAATGTTCCCCCACAACATGATAGCGCTCAACCTGGACTCGCCGCCGAGGCTGTTCGGCATGATAGGCGGCGTCTTGATGGTGGCCGGGGCGTCCATATGGCTGGCCGTGAGGTATAGGGAGGCCCAGTACAGAGGCATCTGGGATATCTTAGGCGCCGATTTCCTGCCCATCATGGTGCTCCTCTTGGGCGTAAGCGGATTTCTGCTACAGGCCGCTATATATGTGTGGGCCTACAACCAGCTCTCGGTGGCCGCCACGGCGTTTCTCTGGACCGCGATACATCTCCACGCAATCGTCGTGGCCTTGTTCTTCTGGGCCCTTTTCTGGACCAACGGCGAGCACATAGTCTACAGGATATTCTGGCGCGCCTACGAGTACGTCGATAGGGAAAACGCCGGGAGGAACACGAGACTGCCACCCACGGATCTAAAGCCTGTAAACAGGACAGGTAAAGAAATCCAGCCCGGCTATTAATTAACAGTGGGTATATAATAATTCTTAAAATTGTTGATATCCTCCTTCTCAATGCCGGCGCCGTTGGAGCCCCACGGAGGGAGGCTAGTCTACAACGTCGTCGAGGATAGGGATAGGGCCGCCGCAATGACGGCAGGCTTGACGAAGCTCGAGATAGAGCCCACGGTGGGTCCCGACGGGGCGCCCATAAGGAACCCCTACCGCGAGATAATGTCGATAGCGTACGGCTTCTTCAGCCCTGTGGAGGGCTTCATGACGAGGAACGAGGTCGAGAGCATTTTGAAGGAGAGGCGCCTCCTCAGCGGCTGGCTGTTCCCCTTCCCGCTCGTTTTCGACATAGACGAGGACAAGCTGAAGGCGCTCGGGCTTAAGGAGGGCGACAAGGCCCTCTTGACTCTCAAGGGCAAGCCGTTCGCCGTCCTCGACATAGAGGAGATCTGGAAGCTCCCCGACCGCAAGGAGTTCGCCGACGCCGTGTTCGGGACCCCCGAGAAGAACAAGGAGGTCGTGAAGCGTAGATTCGACGAGAAGCACCCCGGCTGGCTCATATACCGCTCCCTCAAGCCCGTGGCCCTCGCCGGGCGGATCACGGTGGTGAACCCGCCCAGATTTAAGGAGCCCTACGCGAGGTTCTGGATGCCTCCGCGGGAGTCGCGGGAGTACGTCGCCAGGAGGGGCTGGCGCGTCGTGGTAGCGCACCAGACCCGCAACGTCCCCCATATGGGCCACGAGATGCTCATGAAGAGGGCCATGTTCGTGGCTGGGGGCGAAAGGCCCGGCGACGCCGTCCTCGTAAACGCCATAATAGGCGCTAAGAGGCCCGGCGACTACGTCGACGAGGCCATACTGGAGGGCCACGAGGCTCTGAACAAGTTCGGCTACTTCCACAAGGACAGACACCTAGTCACCATGACGCTGTGGGACATGAGGTACGGCAACCCCTTGGAGTCTATACTACACGGCATCATTAGGCAGAACATGGGGGCCACCCACCACATGTTCGGCCGGGACCACGCCGCGACGGGCGAGTACTACGACCCCTACGCAACCCAGATATTGTGGACGAGAGGCCTCCCCAGCTACGGCATAAACGGCCCGCCCCACGAGATCGACAAGGGGCTGAAGATCCGCCCTGTCAACATGGGCGAGTTCGCCTACTGCCCCAAGTGCGGCGAGTACACCTATCTGGGCATATCCTACGGCGACGTCAAGGAGGCTCCCCTATGCGGCCACGAGCCGGAGAAAATATCGGGCTCCTTCCTCAGAGGGCTGATCATAGAGGGTCTGAGGCCGCCGAAGGTCGTCATGAGGCCCGAGGTCTACGACGTGATAGTCAAGTGGTGGAAGGTCTACGGCTATCCCTTCGTCACGGATAGGTATCTAAAGATAAAAGAAGGCGAGCTGGAGGTGGAGCTATGACGTACAAGATAGGCTTGCTGATAGACGAGAAGAGGTACGAGGCGATAAAGGGCACGCCGCTGGCCTCCAACCTGCGGTCCATGTTCGGCGGCGAGATAAGGATATTAGAGGTCGAGGTGGACGACGATCTGGCCAAGAGGATCCTCCAGGAGTTCCCCGCCGCCAGGGTCGACTCCAGAGGCTTCATAGAGGACCTCCCGGTCGCGTTCCGGAGAGCCCTCTTCGAGGCCGTGGCCGCCACCAAGAACGCCGGGAGGGAGGCCTTGGAGAAAGTCCTCCAGAGGATGGACGAGATCAAGGCGGCGGCCGCCAAGGAGAAAGAGTACGTGCCGCCTCCCGCGTAGCTACCTACGCCTGGCGTACACTATCTCGTTTTCCTCCACGGGCACCTCCACGAGGCGGAGCGCCGTGTCCTCTGCCACAACGGAGAAGTCGCGGGGCTCCACGTGGACCACCTCGCCGAACTCTATATGGTCCATGAACTCCAACGCGATGGCCCCCTCATATATGGGGTACCCCAACAGCTGTCTTCTGACGACGACTTCGCCTATGCCGAAGGGCACCCTCATGACCACTCTAGTCGCCTTAACTGGGTCGGCCCTCTCTATCTGGAAAGGCGCCTCGACCGGCATGTGCTCCCATCCCAGCTCCGGATAGAGGAGCAAGGCCACCTCCCGAGAGACCCCGACGCACTGCTTCCCCCGCTCCACTCTGACCACCGCCGATCTGCCCGACCTGGACCTAACCACGGCGTAGCCCCCGCCCTCCTCTAGGAAGAGGACCGGGCGATAGTCCATCACCGTCCCCGTCTTGCAGAGGCCCAGCCACCTCATATGTCCAAGATATCAACCTTCAAGGCCTCCAGATCGAGCAACGCCACGGTCCTCCTCTCAGTAGCGCAGCCGCACGCCTCGCCTGGGTTGAGGACCAAGGTCCCGTTCAACCTGCCCACGTCGACTCTGTGGGTATGGCCGTAGATAACCACGTCGAACATGCCGGACCTGGCCATGGCCTCGACGAGAAGCCTAGACGTGCCGTGGTATACCCCTACCCTCCTGCCGCCCATCTCGATCAAACCCGCCTCGCCCAGGACCTTCACGTCCATCTCGGCGGCCTTCACGGCCATGGCAAAGAGATCCCCCTCGTTGTTGCCCAAGACGGTATATATAGGGACGTCCGCGCCGAGCGCCCGGCGCATCTTCAACATGCTAAACGGCGATGTCCAGTCGCCGGCGTGCACCACGGCCGACACGCCGGCCTCCCTGAACAGCTTCCCGATGCTCCTTATGGCGGCCCAATCGTCGTGGGTGTCCGACACAACGCCCAGCAACACGGGGGACGGCAGTAGGCCGGAATAAAAAACTATTTCGCGGTTTCGATCTCGGGAACAGCCGCCGAGACGATGGAGCAGATAGGCCTCAAGAGCGGCAGGAGGTCGGCCACATACCCCATCGGCACGCCTACCGACACCGCGTAGAAAACCATGAGAGGCAGGTCGTCGACAGGCGCGCACTCGCCGGCATACTGGAAATACGCGTCCAAGAACCGGCTCACGGCCTCCCTATCTACGCCGCGGGCCAGCCGCGCCGCGACGACCCGCCTGTCGGCGCACGAGTAGTAGTAACACGCCACGAGGCCCCTCACAGTGGCCTCGAAGACGTCGCCGCGCCCGCCGTCGACCCTCCTCACCAGCCTAAACCTCTCAAGCCTCTTGACCTTCCTATAGGCCTGGGCGAAATGTATGTTCATGTCGCGGGCGATTCTGTACGCCGTCGCGGGCCCGTTCACAACTATATAGCCCAATATATCCCTCATGAGCCGGTCGGACCCCAAGCCGCACCTCTCGATGATCTTGAGGACCACTAAACCTCAATGAACTAGTTTTATAATTTTTGTATTTTACACCTATCCCACCTACGATATCTCTAAGAATGTACATAGCCCAATTAGCTTATGGAAGATCTATTTAGTTCTATTTCAGGTCTATATACGACCTAATTTTTAGGGACATAACGAGGACCGTATATGGCAATCTCGACCGGAGACGGGGCCGTCGACGCCCTATATCTACACACGGCGAGCGCCGACAACGCCCTCGTCGTCTCGACGTTCGGCATATACCTACACGCGGCCTTCGTGTCCCTCACCTTGGGCTTCCCTCTCGCCATACTCGCGTGGCTGATCGAGTGGTACAGGACGGGGGACGGGCTCTACCTCAAATACGCCAAGACCCTCACGGCGGTGTGGGCCGTCAACTTCGCCCTCGGCGTAGTGACGGGCACCGTAGTCGAGTTCGGCCTCCTCGACATATGGCCGACCAGCATTCTGCTCTTCTCGTCCTCGGGCTTCGTGCCGCTGTTCTACGAGGCCACGATAGCGTTCATAGGCGAGGCCGTCCTCGTCGGGCTCTTCGTCATGGCCGTGGGGAGGTGGCGGGCCAGATACACATTGTCCATACTTCTGGCCGCCTGGGCCCTAGGATCGCTCTCCGGCTACTTCATCCTGACCGTCAACGCCTGGATGAATGTCCCCTGGGGCGTAGGCGGGATACCGAGAGCCCTCTATCCCTTCCTGCCGACCTACGGCCCAGACGCGGCCAACCTCACGTCGGCGTTGACCCTGGCCGCGCTCGTCATGAACCACACGCTCGCCGGGGCGGGCTCCGCCGCGTTGGCCAACGTGAACTTCACCCAGGCTGTGGGGCCCTTCTTCGCCGACCCCTGGCTACCGCTCGCAAACCCCGACGCTATCAGCACCACCGTCCATACACTGCTCGCGGCCTACGCGGTGGGCGTCGGGGCCGTGGCGCTGGCCCTATCGGCTAGGTATCTTAGGACGAGGGACGAGAAGTACCTTAAGCTCCTCAAGCCACTCCTCTGGATAATGGCCGTAGTGGTCTTGGCTCAGCCCATATCTGGCCACTTCATGGGCGAGGACGTGGTGGCGTACCAGCCCCTCAAGTTCACCGCCTCGGTGGCCCTCACCGGGGGGCAGGCGGTGTACGGCTACTCCTTCAACGACCCCATAGAGGCGCTCTTTGCCTACGGCAACCCCAACCACCCGATATACGGCTTCCAGTACTACCTCCAGCAATGCGGCGCGTTGGGCAACGCCACGTTCGGCCAGCTCTACCGGCAACTGGATCCGCAGGCGCTGGGGTACCTCGGGCCGCTGGCTAACGCCACGCTGGCCCAGAACTGCGAGGCCGCCGTCCTCTCGCTCGAGCCCTTGGCCCCTCTAGTCAGCGCGATGTACTACACGATGGTCGGATCCGGCATACTGCTGGCTATCGCCGCCCTCCTCGTCCTCCTCACCTATCTGGTCAGGGCGCCTGTCCTCTCGGCCATAGCCGACTTCATAAACTTCAAGTTGCTCGGCAGGCTCTTGGGCAAGGACAACGTGCTCCCCTTCCTGGCCTCGGCCATGGCGGTGCTGTCGGCTGTCGCGGCGAGCGCCGGCTGGGCGGCGAGGGAGGTGGGCAGACAGCCCTGGACCGTATACGGCCTCTTCACCACTAACGAGGTCGTGACCAGCGTCGACGTGACGCCGGGCTTCGCCGCCTTCGTCGTCCTCGTGCTGGCCGCAATAGCGGCCCTAGGCGCCGCGGCCATGTACTACACGGCGACGAGGCCCGGGCTTATAGACAAGTTGAGGGGGAGCCATGAATAGCGCCTTCCTCTCCTTCGTCCTCCTCGGATTCTTCCTAGAGATGCATCTTGTTTTTGTCAACGTGATAATAGGCGCCGCGATCTTGACAGTCCTCGTCAGATACCTAGCCTACAGGCGCAACGACGCGAGGCTGGACGCCCTCGCCCGCGACATGTTCAGGCTCATGGTCGCCACCGACCTATTCGCCGGGGTCTGGGCCACCATACTGACGGTATACATGGCGTCTGCCTTCCCCTCCATGACGGCCATATTCATGAAGGCCGACTTCTACCCCATCGCCATAGCCCTAGTGGGCATAGTGGCGAGCATACCGTTGATAGCCGCCTACTGGCACCTCTGGGGCAGAATAGGGCCGAGGACCCACAGCGCGTTGGGCATACCCCTCGCCGCATCGGTCCTGTTGGTGCCCATAGGCTTCAGGTACCTATTCGCCGAGCTCGACTACCCCCAGTTCATTAAGCCGGGCTTCAGCCCCATAGACGCCTTCGCAAACCCCATATACCCGCCCCTCATAGCCCACACCATAATAGGCGCAGTGGACATCGGCGCGTTCGTCCTCGCCGCGGTGCTCGCCGCCAGGAAAAACCCGGACCTATACGGCGTGAGGCTATCGCTCGGCGTCGGCCTAGCCCTCCTGGCGCCCCAAGCCGTGGCCGGCGGCTACTACTTCGCGGCGCTGGCCAAATACGACCCGTATATAGCCGCCAACGTCGCCGGGCCCCTCCTCGGCTACGACTCGCCCAGCGGCTTGTTCTACCCCGCGTTCTACGCCGCCGTGGCGCTGGCCGTCGCGCTGGGGCTGATAGCCACCTACGCGTTCTACCAAGCAACTAAAGGCAAGGCGCCCAGGGCAACCGCCGTGGCCGCAGGCGTGTTGGCCGAGGCCGTCATGATCCTCATGGAGTACGTCAACGACGGGGCGAGGTACCCCTACATGTTCGTCACGGGAAACGGCGGCATACCCGCCGCGCAGTTGGTCAACCAGCTGATCCAGATGCCGCCGGCCGCCATCTACGTCGCCCTGGGCTCCACGCTGTTCTTCACAGCCCTATTCAGCATAGCCTTCTACTACGCGGTGGTGAAGAGACTACTGCCCGAGGACTAGAGCCGCCGAGGGGGCTCAACGCGCTGGAAGATATAGATGAGAGCTCAAAAGGTTCGGCCGGAAGAGGCAGAAAGGGACGTCAAGCCGGTTCTTCGCCACCGACTGAGCCCGTAGCCCGTCTCCTCCGTCTTCGTCTCGCCTAAATTAACCGCCGGCATGCCCCCACGATCTCCAACAACTTCTCGATCAAGTGCTCGGGCCTCCGACAAGAGCCGCCCACCGTCTGTTTCTGTTTAGACAGCTCACGCTAGGGCATGTAGGCCAGGCGGGGGAACTCCTCGGCCAGTCTCCTGTCTAACGTCAACAGAGGCGCGCCCAGCTTCTGGGCAAGAGCCACATATGCGGCGTCGTATACAGTGACGTCTTTTTCTAAGGCTAACTTGAGGGCGTCGGGAAGCACCTCCTCGTAGCGGTGGATGTACAAGGTCCTGAGCAGATCCAGAAGCTCCGTCTCAATCTCCTCGGCTAGCCTCCTGCCTATAACGCCTCTCCTGGCGTATTTCCACACTGCGTTCAGCACCTCGTAGGCGGCTAGATCCAGCGTATGTATAGCCTCAGCCTGCCCGAACAGCTTCTCAATGACGGCGCTTTTGTCCTCCGGCAAGAAGAGGGCGGCGATAGCCGAGGCATCAGCGGCTATCTCCATCTCTATCCTCCCTTATCAGCTCCGCGACATGCGGCAACGCGCCCGCCTCCCTCTCGACAGCTTCCCTCAGCGACCGCGCCCTCTCCAGAGCCCTCCGCCTCCGCTCTCTAGCCACAAGTTGCTCCAGAAACCTCCTGACCTCCTCGGCGTAGTCTATACCCAGCTCCTCCAACGCCCTTTTCAACTCTCTTCTAACCCTTATCGAGATAACCTCGCTCACGCTCTCACGCGCGCGTATACATATAAAGTTTACCTTTATGTTTACTGAGCAAGCCGGCGCGTTTGGAAAACCGGACGACAGCCCCTCTGCCGATGAGACATTCCGCAATTCGGCGCGGCTCCACGGCGCGACCTCTGGACGGCGCCAGCCAACCTGGCCAGATCTCGGCCCCTCGCAAAGATACTCCTCCAGGGAGAGGCGCCTCAGTAACTCTCTACGGCCATCGCGCGGTGGGTTTTTAAGTCGTTTTTCGTATTTTGCTGTGTCGGATTTGCTGGATAGGGAGTTCGTGGTGGAGGTGGGCGGCGAGAAGTATCGCCTCAAGCCGGAGAAGATCTGGGTGCTCCAGCCTCCGGGGAAGCCCGGCGTCGTAATTGCGCTTTTCAAGACCCCCGACGGGAAGAAAGTGAGGAAAGTCGTGGCCAGACTACCTCCATAGGCCAGACACAGCTAGCGGCGAATCCCCACGGCCCAGCCAAGACGCCGTTATAGAGCCCCCGCATAGCTACGCGGACAGAACACCGCACCGAGAAACCCCGCGACTCCCCGTAGAGAGTTCTTGCCCGATCTATACATAGTGGCCAGAATCCTCGCGGCCTTAGCCCAAGGCTTCATCTGAAGGAGGCCCGTTGCCATTTCGGGCGTCAACTACAGCCGCTTCCAGCAGTACCTCGTACCTAAAGGAGAGAGGTTCGTGGAGGACTGAAGGGATGGGGCTGATCAGCGCGAGACGGGGCGGCCGAATTTTTATAGAGGCGACTTGGCGCCGCCATGCAACCGTTTTCGTTGGTGGACGCCTTAGTGGGCGCGGCCCAGCTCTACGCCATAATCGATCCTCTGGGCGCGATACCTCTGCTGGCGGTCTTGCCCAACTACGAGAGGATGTATCCCCGTTTCCTCAAGCTCGTGGCGGTGACGGTGCCGTCCCTCCTCCTGCTGTTCGCCCTGGGCGGCCCCTATATATTCTACATCTTCAACATAAACATCAACGGCTTTAGGGCAGCCGGCGGCATACTGCTCCTCGTCATAGCGGTCGATATATTGAGGGAGGGGGCGCCCCGCACCATGGGCATAAACCCCGAGGACTACGTGATCGTGCCCATAATCACGCCCATGTTGGTGGGGCCCGGCGCCATAACCTCGGTCATGGTCATGGCCACGTACTACAACCCGCTCTCGCTGGTGCTCGCCATAGCCGTCGCCTCGGCGCTGACCTACGCCACGATGAGGTACTCCCTTCTGCTAATCAAGCTCGTCGGGAGCAATACTCTCAAGATATTCTCGAGGTTCTTCAGCCTCATAGTGGCCGCCTGGGCTGTACAGCTCATCGCGGACGGCTTCCTCGGCTTAATAAAGTCCTGAGATACTCGCTACGTGTATTACGAGAGGGAGGCGGTTAAGAGGGAGATCTTCAACTTCTCCAGAGGCCGCTGGGTGGCCGTCTACGGCAAGGCGTTTACCCGCTACGACAGGTCGGGCAGGCCCCTGTCGCTTAGGTCTCCTGACGACGTGCCTAGGCTGGCCAAGGCGCTCGGCGTCAGGACGTTCTACGCCACCGCCGCCGTCTACAGCAGAGTGGAGGCCCAAGAGGACGTGGCCGACTCCAAGATCAAGGCCTACACCCCCTTCTTCGATATAGACACCAAGATAGACAAGTGGGAGCTCGCAGTGAGGGCGGCCGAGGCTATAATATCGGAGCTGGACAAGCTGGGCGTGTCGAGGTCGGTGTACGTCTTGTGGTCGGGGGAGGGAATACACGTGAGGGTCAACGAGGGGGCTCTCCCGGGCGCGAGGCCGGTCGAGGAGGCCCACGCCTTGGTGAGGTACGTCCTCAAGAGGGCCGCCCCGGCGCTTAGGGAGCTCTCCGAGCGCTCCGGCGGGGTCTTGAAGGTGGAGGATCTGGTGGATCCCAAGAGGGTCTTCACGGCCCCCCTCTCGCTACATAGGGAGCTCAACTACGCCGCGGTCTGCATCCCCCTCGACAAGCTCTCCAGTTTCTCCCCCGACTGGGCCAACCCCGAGAGCCCTAGACACGAGGAGGGGTGCTACGCCCGCGTGGAGCCGGGCGAGGCGGCTCGGCTGGTCGAGGCGGCTCTGGCCGAGTACGAGCCGGTCCACGAGCCCGTGTCGGCCCGCGGGAGGGAGGCCCCGGCGAAGATAGGGCGGTTCCAGGTAATGGCGCTCCTCCAGGCGGCTCGCTACTTCGTCCTCTACGGCGATTTGGACAAGGCTAAGTCCTTTGGCTTGAACAGGGCCATATTCTACGCGTGGGCGAAACACTACGGCCCGGCGGCGAGGGGGACCGCCCGCGGCGCCGGGGGGAGCGCGGCGGCCGGCGGAAGGGGTGAGAGGAGGTTCGTGGAGATCGCCGGCGAGGAGGTGCAAGTGGACGAGGAGACGGGCCTCTTCATGATAGGCGGGAAGCCCCAGAGGCCGCAGGACTACGATAGGGAAGTTGCGTGGAAGATAGACCTAGTCGTGCCGTACCAGAGGGCTTGGGAGGCGGCTGTCCAGTACGTCTCGTCGTTCCCCAGAGAGGTTCTGGAGAGCCAGTCGCGCTTCTACAAACGAGTTTACGAGCCTGTCAGAGACACGTTCCTCGAGGCCGTCGTCCTGAGGAGGAGCAGAGGCCTCCTCGACGCGTGAGGCGCCCGCCTAACAGTCGAATTTTCCTACAGCAAAGAACCTCTATATGCCAGGAGGGCGCGTAGAGCCCGTCTTGTTGTCTCGTCCGTCCTCAGCCCCAGCTCTTGGACCGCGGCGTCTATCCTTGTGTTGACGCGGAAGCTTTTTAAAAATCTAGCCCAAACAGCTTCGGGCTCAAGGATCAGCCAACCGTCCCGCGGGCGCGTAGCCCCTCGCCCGCGCTAGGCCGGCCGTACTACGGACGCAGTTGCGCGAGCTCCCTGATCTTGGCCAAAAGCTTAGCCACGTCGCGGGCCGCCGACTCGTCGCTCTGGTAGACGCTCAAGACCCCCTCGGCGTCCGGCCCATTGTACTGATACTCGTGGAGCAGGAGGGCTAGATTAGTATACAGGTCTACGTCGCCCCCGACCAGTTGGGCCACGGCCTTTAGCTTGGACGTGAGCATGACCGCCACGATCCACAGAGCCCTTTCTACCCTCCTTCGTTGTCCCCTCAGCCGCTTATACCCAGGGAACGCCTTCTTCAAATCCTCAAGCTTGTCCGATGCGAAGGCCGCCACGAGCGCCTTCCATGCTTGAAACGCCTTCCCGGCCGCGTTGCGGACAAGGCCCGTCTCCAGAAAATGCTCAGCTATCTCCGCCTCGTAGAGGGCCTCCCTAAGCAGGACCTCCTTGTACCTCGCCGGGTCTAGCCAAGGCTTCGGCAACGCCTCCACGAGTCGTGCCCCGGATCGGCCTTAAAAGCTTAAAGCTACGCGGCGGACCGTCTCCAGAGCAACGTCGGCTCCGTCCGTAGGCTTTAGAGTGGGTAAGGAAAAATTAGGCCCACCAGTACTTTTCCCTGAGCCTCCTGGCGGCCTCTACCATCGCCTTCAGCTTCGCCCTGGCGACGTCTCTCGGGAACGCCCTGAACTGGCCGGGCGCGAAGCCGCAGTCGGGGTTCAGCCATATGCGCGTGGGATCCACGTACTTCACTATCCGCTCCACGTGGGCCACTATCTCCTCGGGCGTCTCGACCCGCTTGTGGTCCCTCACGTCGACTGAGCCAAGCCCTATCTCCTTGTCGCTGGGAAGTATCTTGGCGAACTCGACGGGGTCGCCCATCCTGGGGGCCTTATACTCCACCACGTACTGTCTGACCTTTACGTCGAAGATCGTCGGCGCCAGCTTTTCGTAGCCCACGACGGGAGAGTCCTCTGTGGGCCATCTGTCGAGGTGCATGCCTATGCGGACCGACGTCTCGTATCCCTGGACCACCTCGTTGACGAGGTCGACGGCGAGCCTTATCTCGTCTTTCAGTCCTCTGTACTTCTGGCCGTATATCTCGGAGGCCACCTTCTTGTAGCGGTCTGGCTCGTTCTCCGTGGCCTCAAGGAGGTCGCCGAGCATGGGCTCGTCGAGCTGTATGAAGGCGACGCCGGCGTCTATGAGCCTGGAGATCTCCCTCCTGAGGACCTTCGCGTAGGCCTCGGCGGCGTCCTCGGGCCTGGGGTAGTAAGGCGCCGATATCTTGGAGTGCCAGCTCTCCCACATGATGAGGTAGGGCGACGGCAGGGTGACCTTGATGGGCTTAGACGCGACGGCCTTGGCGAACTGGGCCTCGTCGGCGGCGATAACGCTGTCCTCTATATAGCCCGATATGACGGGCCTCCAGATGGTGAGGGGCGCCTTGTGGCGCTTCATTATCTCCCGCGCCTCGGGGTGGAGCTCCTCGGCCTTGACTATCTTGAAGCCCTTGAGCTTCTGCCCGACGAACGCCACGAAGCTGGTCCTCCTCTGCTCGCCGTCGGTCACCACGTCTATCCCCGCCTCCTCCTGGTCCTTTATGGCGAGCCTCGCCGCGTCGTCCATATAGATCTTGAGCGTCTCGTCGTCGATGAGGCCGGCCTCCCTCCTCTCGAAAGCCTCGAGGAGCCATTTCGGCCTCGGCCACGACCCAACTACGCTTGTTATGAACGCCCTCGGCAACATTGGCCCTTGTGAGGCCCCAGTTAAAAATATTGTCCCTATTTAGCGCAACGGCGCCTCGCTATAGGCAAGGACGCCGAAAAGGCCGTTATTGGGCGGGCCTGAACCAATATGTTATGTAGTTCTCGCCGGGCCTCCTCCCGACAACCAGCCTCAGCCTCATGCCGGGCCTAAGCGCCGAGGGGTCTGCATCGACCCAAGCGGTTATGTTGAAGCCCTCGGGCATCCTCACTATACCGACCACGTAGTCCTTGTTGTGGGCGAAGCTGGCGGGCTTCACGTTTATCACAGTCCACGTTATCAGCTCCCCCTCCCGCGAGACCTCCCTCCACTCCATGTCAGACGCCTTGCACCTCGGGCAGTCGGCTTGCGGCGGGAAGTACTTGGCCCCGCACCTCTTGCATACTGTGTAGTACAGCCGCTCCTGGGAAAGCCCCTCGACAAATTTAGCTATTTTGTTGACGGAGAGCTGGAACCTCAGCCTGAGCTCCCTTACGTCTACCCAGACCAGCGCGCCGGTCTTGGGATCCTTATACACGGGGAGCCCAGTCGCGGCGACTAGCTGGTCCAGCTGCCTTATCTGCTCGGCCTCTGCCTTGTCGAGGTATTCCCTGAGCTTCTCTATGACGGTGCTCATAGCGACAGTATGGTCACGAACGCGTAGTGCCCGGTCCCGCCGACGTTGTGGGCCAGAGCCATGCCCTTCTTTATCGGCGCTTGTCTGCCCCTCTCCACCTCCTGCCTCAACTGCCTCGTGAGCTCGGCTATCATGGCAACTCCGGTTGCGCCTATGGGATGCCCCTTGGCCTTAAGGCCGCCGCTCAAGTTCACCGGGATCACGCCGCCTATATAGGTCTGTTTCTCCCTCGCCAGCTTGTACCCCTCGCCCCTCTTCGCGAAGCCCAGATCTTCGTAGGCCATAATCTCCGCTATAGTGAAGCAGTCGTGGACCTCGGCCACGTCGAGGTACTTGACGGGCTCGTTGGGGTCTATGCCGGCCTTCCTGTAGGCCCTCTGCGCCGCGAGCCGCGCCGCCTCCAGGCCCGTGAAGTCTTCCCTCTTGCTGAGGTTGCTCGTGCCGTTCGCGGCGCCTATGGCCTTTATCCAGACTGGGGTGTCCGTTATCTTCTTGGCGACCTCCTCGCTCGCCAGTATGACGGCGGCCGAGCCGTCGGTTATAGGAGACGAGTCGTAGAGCTTCAGAGGCCAGGCCACATATCTCGACTTGAGGCATTCCTCCAGCGTTATGGGCTTCTGGAACTGCGCCTTGGGGTTGAGACTGCCGTAGTAGTGGTTCTTGACGGCCACCTCGCAGAGGTCGGCCTCGGTAGCGCCGTACTTGTTCATGTAGGCTGTGGCATGTAGGGCATAGTAGCCGGGGAACGTCAAGCCGAAGTTCTCGAACTCCCAGAAGTAGTTGCCGGCCCTCCCTATGAACTCGACGACTGTGGGCGTGGGCGACTCGTTCATCTTCTCGACGCCCATCGCCATGACGATATCGGCCTCGCCGCTGGCCACCATGTGGTAGGCGGTCCTGACAGCGGAGGACCCGCTGGCGCAGGCCGCCTCCACCCTTATCCCGCTACTTGGAGCGAGCCCGCAGTACTCGCCGACCACGACGGCGGGGAGGGGCTCGCTGGACCAGCCGCCGACGTTCCCGACGACGTAGGCCTCTATGTCCTTGGCGTCAAGCCTCGCGTCGTCCAGCGCCTCCTTGACGGCCTCCCAGGCCAGCTCGGGGAGAGATACGTCGGGCCTATAGCCGAACTTCGAAATCCCTACCCCCACTACGGCGACCCTCCTCATGTGACGAGCTTCGCCACATCCTCGGGGATCTGGCCCTTCTCCCTCAGTAGGCGGATCAGCTGGCGGTACGCGGTCAAGCGCTGTATGTTGTTGGCGCCTTCGTAGATCTGGGTTATCTTGACGTCGCGGAGGAACCTCTCTATGCCGGTCTCCACGATTACGCCCACGCCGCCGTGTAGGTTTATGGCCTCCGATATTATCTCCTCCGCCGCCTCTGTGGCGTAGAACTTGGCCAGCGACGCGACGAAGGTGAACTCCTTCCTGCCCTCGTCTGCCAGCTTGGCCGCCAGATAGGTCAACAGCCTCGCCGACATCAGCTTGGCCGCCATGTCCATTAGGCTGAATTGAATGGCTTGGAAGTACGCCACGGGAACCCCGAAGGCCTGCCTCTGGTGGACGTACTGGAACGCCTTCTCGAAGGCCCCTTGGGCCATGCCCACCGCCTGGGCCGCCACGCCTATCCTCGTCCTGTCGAAGGTCTCCATGGCGTATATGAAGCCCATCCCCTCCTCGCCCACCCTATTCTCGTCGGGGACCTCCACGTTCTCGAAGACGAGCTCGCACGCGTTGTCGCCGTGTAGGCCCATCTTGTGGTAGCACTGCTCCACCTTGAATCCGGGCGTCCCCTTCTCCACTATGAAGAAGGTCAGGCCTAGGTACCGCGTCCTCTTATCGGGCGGCGGGTAGGTCCTGGCGAGCACCACGAAGTAGTCGGCCACGTCAGAGCTGCTGATGAAGGCCTTCCTTCCGTTTATGATCCACCTATCGCCTTTCTTCTCCGCCCTGGTCTGGATGCCGGCGACGTCGGAGCCGCAACAAGGCTCGGTGACGGCGAAGGCGCCCAGCTTCTCGCCCCTCGCTATCGGCGGGATATACTTCTGCTTCTGCTCCTCAGTCCCGAAGAGCAGTATGGGGGTTACGAACAGCTCGTTAGTGCCGAAGTACACGCTGAGGCCCGGCAAGACTCTGCAGAACTCCTCGCTCATTATCGCGGCCATTCTGTGGTCTCCGCCCTGTCCGCCGTACTTCTCGGGTATCCCTATACCGTAGAAGCCTTGCTCAGCTATTTTTTTAATTATGTCCAGCGGCGGCTCATTCCTCTCCTCTATCTCCATGGCGCGCGGGGCTATTTCCCTCTCGACGAACTCCCTAACAGCTTTTCTGAACATCTCGTGTTCCGGCGTCAGCACTACCGAGTAGTCGGTTATGGAGTCCAGCGGGAATACCATTACGCCCCCCGTCGAGGGCTGTTTTAAATATTGATTTCGTCGTGGGGCTAACTCAATTTTTAAAACATTTTACGTATATAGATGAGTGAGTTCCAAGGAGGTCTTCGAAAAATATATAAAGACGCGGCCTTGGGTTAAGAATTACGACGAGGGCGTCCCTCCTGACGTCGAGATAAAGCCGGAGCCTCTATATGTCTACCTAGATCGATCGGCCGCCTACGGCGATAGGCCCGCCTATATCTATTTTGGGGGGAAGGTGAAGTACGGAGTCTTGGCGGACCACAGCGATAGGGTCGCCAAAGCGCTTAGGGAGGCCGGCGTCTCCAAGGGCGACGTCGTGGCGATATACATGCCGAACCACCCAGCCTACGCCGTGGCGTTCTACGCGGCGCTCAAGATCGGGGCCGTCGTGACGCCCATGAACCCGCTCTACACGCCCGGCGAGGTCGTCAGACAGGCTAGGGACTCCTCGGCGAAGGTCCTCTTCACCGCCGACGTGCTCTACGATAAGGCCGTCAAGGCCTTCGAGGAGTACAAGTTCGAGAAGGTCTACGTGGCCGAGATGACGGAGTACATGCCTAAATGGCTCAAGCCGCTGGCCAGGAGACAGATAAGGCCGCCCAAGGTGAGGTACGGCGGCGTCTTCCAGAGGTACGTGGATCTGTTGAAGTATGAGAGGGAGACCGGCAGGGCGCCGATAAGGCCCGAGGAGGATCTGGCGGCGCTGATGTACACAGGCGGGACCACCGGCGTCCCCAAAGGAGCCGAGATAACTCACGCAAACATATCGGCCAACTTACAACAGCTGAAGCCCTTCTACGACGTGGTCAGAAGGGCCAAGGGCATGCCGCCCGACAAGCCCATGGTGTTGGTGGGGGTACTTCCGTGGTACCACATATACGGCCAAGTGACCGTCATGCACTACGCCATCTTCGAAGGCCATACGGTGTTGGTCTACCCGCGGTTCGATATGAGGCGCGTGCTCTCGGACATAGCCAAGTACAGGGCCTCGGTCTTCCACGGAGTCCCCACGATATACAACGTCATGATCCACAGCCCAGACGCGCGGCGCTACGACTTGCGGAGCCTCGCCTTCTGTATATCCGGCTCGGCGCCGCTCCCAGTCGAGGTCGCCAAGAAGTTCGAGGAGCTGACCGGCGCTCCCCTGAGAGAGGGCTACGGCATGACAGAGACCGCAGTGGTGACTCACCTAAACCCGTTGCTCAACGGGAAGCACAAGCCCGGCTCCATAGGCTTGCCCATACCGAGCACGTACGCCGCCGTGGCCGACTTGGACAAGCCGGAGCTCCTGCCGCCGGGACAGACCGGCGAGTTGGTCATATCGGGTCCCCAGGTCATGAAGGGCTACCACAACAAGCCCGAGGAAAACGCCGAGGCCTTCTTCGAGTGTTGCGGCCTCAGATGGTTCAGGACCGGCGACATAGCCTATATGGACGAGGAGGGCTACTTCTACATAGTGGACAGGAAGAAGGACATGATAAAGTACAAGGGCTACAGCGTCTTCAGCCGCGAGATCGAGGAGGTGCTGTACCAACATCCATGCGTCAAGGAGGCGGCGGTCATAGGCGTGCCGGATCCCGACGCCGGGGAGATACCCAAGGCCTACATAGTGTTGAAGGACGAGTGCAAGGGCAAGGTGTCGGCCGGAGACATAATCGGCTGGGCCTCCGAGAGGCTCGCCCCCTACAAGCGTCCGAGACTCGTCGAGTTCAGAGACGATCTGCCCAAGACGGCCGTGGGCAAAATATTGAAGAGGGCGCTGAGGGAAGAAGCCGCGAGGAGGAGCTGATGGAGCTCGGGAGCCTCAAGGTCAGCGATATAGGCCTAGGCGCCTGGCAGGCCGGGGGCAGGGCCTGGACGGTAGACAAGTCGGAGCTCCTCAAGGCCTATAGGAGGGCCTTCGAGCTAGGCATAAACTTCGTCGACACGGCCGAGATATATGGATGGGGCGAGTCTGAGAGGTTCGTGGGCGAGGCCGTACGGGGCTACGACGTAGTGGTGGCCACCAAGGTTGCGGGCTTCCACTGGGGGCGCGTCGAGAAGTCGGCAAAGGCCAGCCTGGCGCGGCTCGGCCGTATAGACCTCCTCCAGCTCCACTGGCCCCCGCCCGTATATGTGCCTCTATGTAGGGTCGTGAGAGAGCTGGAGCGGCTGAAGGAGGCGGGGCTGACGTCGGAGATCGGCGTGAGCAACTTCGACGCGCGGCTACTCCGCCGGGCCTCCGAGTGTCTGAAGCGCCACGAGATAGTGTCGGACCAAATAGAGTACAACCCCCTCAACAGGGCGGCCGACGCCGAGGAGTTCAGGAAGACGGCGGAGGAGCTGGAGGTCAAGATCATCGCGTGGTCGCCTCTGGCCAAAGGCGCCGCGTTGGGCAAGTGGGGACCCGACAGGGCCAGGTCCATGGATCCCGCGTTCAAGAAAGCCTCTACAGAGGCAGGGAGGAGGGTCGTAGAGGCCGTCAAGGCGGTTGCCCAGAGGAGGGGCGTATCGCCCGCCGCCGTGGTCCTCGCCTGGCTCAGACACAGAGGGGTCCTCCCAATACCCGGCGTGAAGAACGCCGTACAGGCAGAGGACGTCGCAGGCGCGTTGCGGCTACAGTTGCCCGAGGACGACCTCCGCCTCTTGGACGAGGCCACCGCGCCGTTCGTCGCGGGGCGCGTCGGCATGGGCGGGATAAGGTACGTCCCAGGCTTCCTCCAGAAGCTCGCGCTCAAGCTCTATCCCGTATAGCTTAAAAGGGCGAACAATCCCTATTATATGGCCTACAAATATCAACTAACATTGAATAATCTGCTGAGATATATAAACTATGTCTTTGGCGACGTGCAGATAGTCCATAGGCCGCCGCACGGCGCCGATAGGAGGTCGACGTACGGGGAGGAGTATCGACGTATTCTGAGGCTGGCCGACGGCTTGAGGAAGCTAGGTATAGGGCCCGGCGACCGGGTCGCCACGCTGGACTGGAACACCATATGGCACTGGGACCTCTACTGGGCTGTGCCCGGCATAGGCGCGGCACTTCACACGGTCAACGTGCGCCTGGCGCCTGAGGACATAGCCTACACCATAAACCAGGCCGGCGACAAGGCCTTGATATACCATAGAGACTTCGCCCAGCTGGTCGACAAGCTGAGGCCCCACCTCAAGTCTGTCAAGCTCTACATCCAGATATCCGACGGAATGGGGGTCGTGGGGAAGGACCCCGAGATCGAGGACGTCATAAAGTCGGGCGAGGAGAAGGAGCTTCCCGATCTGGACGAGAACACCGTCGCGACGGTGCTCTACACGTCGGGCACCACGGGCAGGCCGAAGGGCGCCTACTTCACCCACAGACAGCTCGTGCTCCACACCCTCAGCGTGGCGCTCGCCGCCGTCGGCTACAGAGGCCTCGCCAGAAACGACTGCGCCAACATAGACGGGAAGCCGTGCACCGCCCTCTACTTGGTCCCCATGTTCCACGTACACGCTTGGGGCCTTCCGTGGGTCTACGCGCTCATGGGCTGGAGGCAAGTCATGCCGGGGAGGTTCGACTACGGCCACATACTGAGGCTGATAGTCGAGGAGGAGGTCAAGGCCATGGCGGGCGTCCCCACAATACTCTACATGCTTGTGACCCACCCCGATCTGCCCAAGTACGTCGAGGGGATCAGGCGGCTTGCGCCGATATACATAGTCGGCGGCGCCGCGTTGCCCAAGGAGCTCGCGAGGAAGGCAGCCGACGCCGGCTTCGTGCCGAGGGTGGGCTACGGCATGACGGAGACGGCGCCTGTAGTGTCGCTGGGGTTCTTCAAGCCCACCGAGAAGTTGCCGGAGGATCTAGACAAGGCGTACGACTTGATAGTGATGACTGGCCTCCCCAACCCCCTCTCGGAGTTCGCCGTCGTCGACGAGAACGACAAGCCGGTGCCGCGGGACTGCAAGACGGCGGGCGAGCTCGCCTTGAGGGCCCCCTGGATAACCCCCGAATATATAGGAGATCCCGAGAAGACCAAGACCGCCTGGCGCAACGGCTGGTTCCACACGGGCGATGCGGCGGTCTGGTGCCCCGACGGCAGGATAAAGATAGTGGACAGGCTCAAGGACGTCATAAAGTCGGGCGGCGAGTGGATCTCGTCGCTCCAGCTCGAAGACCTCATAATGACACACCCCGCGGTGGGGATAGCCGCGGTGGTCGGGCTACCCCACGAGAAGTGGGGCGAGAGGCCCGTGGCCTTCGTCGTGCCCAAGCCCGGCGCCTCCGTAAATCCCGACGAGATAATCGCGCATCTCCAGAAGTTCGTGGACGCCGGCAAGATACCGAAGTGGTGGTTGCCGGACAAGGTGATGGTCGTGTCCGACCTCCCAATGACGGGCACCGGCAAGATAGACAAAAAGGTGTTGCGGGACAAATATAGGGACCTCCTCAAGCAATAGCCTATTTTATCGCCGGCCGGCCCCAATATTTAATAGGGGCGGCCTTACGGGCCTACATGGACGACTTCAAGCCTCTGCTGAAGCGTCTGTCCGAGGCCTTCGGCCCCTCCGGCTTTGAGGACGAGGTTAGGGAGATCGTGATCGCCGAGATGGAGCCCTACGTCGACGAGCTCTTCGTGGATAGGTGGGGCAACGTCTACGGCGTCAAGCACGGCAAGTCCGACTATAGGGCAATGGTCGCCGCCCATATGGACGAGATAGGGCTTATGGTGGACCACGTGGAGAAGAACGGCTTCCTGAGAGTCAAGCCGATCGGGGGCTGGAACGAGGTGACGTTGGTGGGGCAGAGAGTCGTCGTGAGGACGCGGGACGGCAGGAAGATCCCGGGAGTCGTGGGGACGAGGCCTCCCCACATCACGCAGCCGGGCAAGGAGAGGGAGGCGCCCGAGATGAAGGACATATTCGTCGATATAGGCGCCTCCAGCGCGGAGGAGGTGGAGAAGCTCGGCGTTGGCGTCGGCTCGGTGGCCGTCCTCGACAGAGAGTTCGCCGAGCTCGCAAACGGCGCCGTCACTGGCAAGGCCTTCGACGATAGGGTAGGGCTCGCCGTAATGTTGTGGGCGTTGAGGCGGCTTCGAGAGCTCCCTGTGACCCTCTACGCCGTCGCCACAGTGCAGGAGGAGGTAGGGCTTAGAGGCGCCGCCGTGGCTGCCGAGAGGGTCGCCCCGCATTACGCAGTCGCGCTCGACACCACCATAGCCGCCGACGTGCCGGGCACATCGGAGAGGGAGTACGTCGTGAGGCTCGGCGGCGGCCCCGCCATAAAGGTCATGGACGGGGGGAGAGGCGGCCTATTCATAGCGCATCCGAGGCTCAGAGACTTCGTGGCCGAGGTGGCGAGGAAGGAGGGGATACCGCACCAGATGGAGGTCCTCTACGGCGGCACCACCGACGCCATGGCCATAGCCTTCCGGCGGGAGGGCGTGCCCGCGGTCGCCATAAGCATACCTGCGCGCTACGTGCACTCCCCCGTCGAGGTCCTTAGGGTCGACGACGCGGTGAACGCCGCGAGGCTCCTCGTAGCGGTTCTGGAAAACGCCTCCCCACAGTTCGTCGAGTCGTTGATGGAGAGGAGAATTAAATAGTGCTATATATTTCTATTTAGCCAATAGACGTAGCTCTTCTTTAAAAACGCGTCTCTCGCCCTAGCTATGGCTAAAAAGGTGGCAGTCATAGGGGCCGGCACCATGGGCCACGGAATCGCCGAGCTCTTCGCCATAGCCGGCTACGAGGTCGCCCTAGTCGACGTCGCCGAGGACTTCCTCAAGAGGGCTTTACAGAACATCGAGTGGTCCCTCAAGAAGTTCGCCGAGAAGGGCCAGATAAAGGAGGACGTCCAGACCATATTGGGCAGGATTAGGCCTATCGTGAACGACGTGTGTAAGGCGGTCGAAGGCGCCGAGATAATGGTCGAGGCGGTGATAGAGGAGATCGAGACCAAGAAGAAGGTGTTCGCGGAGGCCGACCGATGCGCCCCGCCGAACGCCATATTGGCGACCAACACCTCCAGCCTCCCCATAACCGAGATCTCCGAGGCGGTCAAGCCCGAGAGGAGGCCTCTCGTAGTCGGCATGCACTTCTTCAACCCGCCTCCTCTGATGCCGCTGGTCGAGATAATCAAGGGCAAGTACACCAGCGACGAGGCCGTCAAGAAGGTCGCCGAATATGCGGCCCAGTTGGGCAAACAGACGGTCGTGGTGAACAGAGACGTGCCGGGCTTTATCGTTAACAGGATTCTGGCCAGAGTCAACGACGCCGCTTGCTGGATCGTGGCCAGAGGCGAGGCGGACATAATAGCGGTGGACTCGGCCCTAAGATACCGCGTCGGACTCCCCATGGGCGCGTTCCTGCTCATGGACTACACGGGGATAGACGTCATATGCTTCATCGGAGACGCCATGGCGAAGCGCGGCTTCAAGATGCACCCATGCCACTTGATCACGGAGAAGTGCCAACAGAAGAAATACGGCGTGAAGACGGGGGAGGGCTTCTACAAGTACCCGGCGCCTGGCAAGTTCCAGTGGCCCGACATACCTAAAGAGCCCGGCGAGAGGCTCGACGTCGTGGCTCTACTCGCGCCGGCCATAAACGAGGCGGCCTACTTGGTCAGAGAAGGGATAGCGACCAAGGAGGACGTGGACAAGGCCGTGAGGCTCGGCCTCAACTGGCCCAAGGGCCCGTTGGAGCTAGCCGACGAGTTCGGCATAGACGCTGTGGTCAAGGCGCTCGAGGCTTGGAGGAGCAAGACGGGCTTCGAGGAGTTCGCCCCAGATCCGCTCCTCGTCCAGATGGCCCAGTCGGGGAAGCTCGGGAGGAAGTCGGGGGAAGGCTTCTATACGTATGTAAAGGCCGAGGAGAGGAGGATGGAGACCATAATAGTCCGCTACGAGCCGCCCATAGCCTGGATAATACTGAACAGGCCCGAGCGCCTCAACGCAATTAATGCCAAGATGGTGGAGGAGCTGTCCGCGGCCCTCGACGAGATTTCGAGAACGGACTTCGAGAAGGTCCGCGCGGTGGTGATAACCGGCGTGGGCAGAGCCTTCTCGGCCGGCGCCGATATCACCGGCTTTGTGGGGACCACTCCGCTCCTCGCGTACAAGCTGTCCAGAGGGCTACACGAGCTGACTGAGAAGATAGAGAGGCTGGATAGGCCGGTCATATGCGCCTTGAACGGCTACACTCTCGGCGGCGGCCTAGAGCTGGCGCTTGCTTGCGACTTGAGGATAGCGTCTGAGACAGCCGTGTTGGGACAGCCCGAGGTCAACCTGGGCCTCTTCCCGGGCGGAGGCGGGACGCAGAGGTTGACCAGGCTGGTGGGGCTGGCCAAGGCCAAGGAGATCATATTCACTGGCGATAACATATCGGCGAGGGACGCGGAGAGGATAGGGCTCGTCAACAAGGTAGTGCCTCCCGAGAGGCTCGAGCAAGAGGCGAGAGCCCTCGCGCTTAAGCTCGCCGAGAAGCCGCCGATAGCGCTGGCCATGGCCAAATACGCCATAAACTACGGCTACGAGGCGCCGCTATGGGCCGCGCTGGATCTCGAAGCCGCGCACTTCGGCGTAGTGTTCTCCACCGAGGATCTGTACGAGGGGGTGAGCGCGTTCCTCCAGAAGAGGAAGCCGCAGTATAAGGGCAAATGAGCCTCCGGAACGTATACATAGTAGACTTCAGGAGGGTACCCTTCAGCAGATTGACGAGGAAGGAGCCGCAGAAAGACATCTACTACAACATGAGGCCTGAAGAGGTCGCCGCGATAGTGGTGAGGGACATAATAGAGAGGAACGGCATAAGGCCCGAGGAGGTGGACGACCTAATAACCGGCATGGCGCTACAGACGGGCGAGGGGTTCCTCTACGGCGGCAGGCACGTCGTGTTCGCGGCCAAGCTGCCCGTGACCGTGCCGGCGGCCGCCGTGGATAGACAGTGCGCCTCGTCGATAACTTCGGTCGTCATGGGCGCCAACGAGATAGCGACGGGGATGGCCGATATAGTGATCGCTGGAGGCGTCGAGCATATGTCCAGAGTGCCCATGTACGACAACCCCCACATAGTCCTCAACCCCAAGTTCTTCACGGAGGAGTACGCCTTCTACGAGCTCAACATAGGCTACGTCATGGGGCTAACCGCCGAGAGGCTGGCCGAGGAGGCCAAGATAACCAGAGAGGAGATGGACAGATGGAGCTTGAGGAGCCACCAGCTGGCCTACAAGGCCCAGCAAGACGGGTACTTCAAGGGCGAGATAATACCGGTGGAGGTGGAGCAGGAGGGGAGGAAGGTCGTGGTGGATAGGGACATGTCGGTGAGGCCCGACACCAGCCTCGAGAAGCTGGCCCAACTGCCCCCCGCGTTTAGGGCAGACGGAGTGATAACGGCCGGCAACTCGTCGCCGCTCAACACCGGCGCGTCCTACGTCCTCCTCATGTCGGAGAGGGCCGTCAAGAAGTACGGCCTCCAGCCCATGGCGAGGATAGTCAGCTACGGCTTCGCCGGCGTGCCGCCAGCCGTTATGGGCAAAGGCCCCGTCCCCGCGTCGAGGAAGGCGCTCGAGAAGGCGGGGCTGACCGTGAGGGACATAGACCTCTGGGAGATAAACGAGGCCTTCGCCGTGGTGACGCTGTACGCCATTAAGGAGCTGGGCATAGAGGAGGACAGGGTGAACAAGAGAGGGGGCGCTATAGCGATAGGCCATCCGCTGGGCGCTACGGGCGCCAGGCTAATAGGCACGCTCGCCAGACAGCTACAGCTAGAGGGCAAAGACAGAGGCGTCGCCACCCTCTGCGTCGGCGGAGGCCAGGGAGCCGCCGTGGTGATAGAGAGGGTATAATTTTTAAGGAGGGCTCAAGCCGCCTTTGTGTCCTCGGAAAAGGAGTACATGGATCTCCTGGAGCGGGCCTACAAGATCGTCACGCCCAAGGCCCAGAGAAGGGCCGAGATACCCAAACTCGAGATACAGAACCTCCCCCGCAGGACCGTGATAGCTAACTTGGGCCAGATAGCCAAGAGGCTCAACCGAGACCCCGCCCACATAGCCAAGTTCTTCCAGAAGGAGCTGGCCACGCCCGGCATGATAGACGGAGACTCGCTGATCCTCAGCGGCGAGAGGACCCCGAAGGTCGTGGAGGCAGTCTACGAGAGGTACCTCAAGTTCTACGTGATATGCCCCGTCTGCGGCTCCATAGACACCGTCCTCCAGAGGGAAGAGCGCATCTACATGCTGAGGTGCACCGCCTGCGGCGCCGTCACTCCCGTCAAGCCGCTCTAAGCCGGCGACTACATACTCAACGGCAAACGCCTAGTGGGAGAGCGCGTTAGGTTCGCGAGCGAGGCCCGCGTCCGCCCACATGTACAACAGAGAGCCGATGAGTCCGCCTAAGTACTTTTAAGTAAAGCGCGCCGGATGTTAACTGCGTCGACGAAAATTCGACGTGACGAGGGAGGAGAAAGACGATTTATGGCGCCCCGGCCCGCGTATAACACACCCCCGCCGATCAGGTAAATCAAGGAGATTAAAAACGCCGAGAAATGGCGCCCCGGCCGGGATTTGAACCCGGGTCACGGGCTCGACAGGCCCGCATACTAGTCCGGACTATACGACCGGTTGGAGTGGCCGCCGTCGCCGGCGGATCCACGGCTCCCCGACGTCCGGGGCATCGTTCGGAGAACTGGGCGATGTTTATAAGCTTTACGGCCGCCCCGCACCGACGGCCACCGTATAGGGGCTTGTCCGCCACAATACCGAACGTATAGGAACTGGATGCCCCGGCCGGGATTTGAACCCGGGTCTTGGGCTCCCTCCGGCGCGGCCTTCGGCGCCCCGAGAGGCCCATATCCTTGACCGGACTAGACGACCGGTTGGAGTGGCCGGCTTGCCACGGCTCCCCGACGTCCGGGGCGTCCCCCATACACTTCGCTATTTTTAAACTTTTTGCCGTCAATGGCCGCGCACGGTGGGAATCGGCAGTCCGGCATCCGAATTTGCGCTACCTAAGTTGTTGTGGTGAGGGTTGGCGGTGGGCTTGTCCATCAGGAGGACCTCCGGCTGGAACGCCAACGCCCTGGCTAGACAGAGCCTCTGTTGGTGCCTGGCCGAGAGGGCCGCCGGCGAGCCGAGCCTGTCCTTGACCTCCTCCCAGAGCTACGCCCGCTCTAAAGCCTAGCACACCGCAGATTCCGCTTGGATCTCGCCAGCCCGTTGAGCTTCACCCCCAAGGCCACGTTCTCGAATATCGAGAGGTTGGGGGATGGGTTAGGTATCTGGAACACCATCTGGACCCTCGTCCTGAGCTCCACCACGTCCATCTTATTGAATATGTCCCTGCCGTCGAGGTACACGCGGCCGACACCTTGGCTAGATTATTGAACACCCTCAGAAGGGTCGACTTTCCGGATCCCGACGGCCCCATCAAAGCTAAGATGGCCCTCGCTGGCTCCCATTATTGCGTAAATTGTTTTTGATCCACGCGCGGCAGACTGTGTACCTTTAAAGGCATCATCAATAGACATACATAAACTATATCGCAGGCTAAACCGCCACAGATGCGGCCGTCCTTCCTTACCATCTACGATGTATCGCCAGAGCGCCCTCACGATACTGCTTTAGCCAACTCAAGCATGGCCACCGCCGCGAAAAGCACGGCGAGCGCTGTGTGTATGCGTCTCTGCGGTACTCTGTGGGCGAGTCTGGCCGCCGGACAGCCGCCGAGAGGGGTCGAGGCCCCTACGACTATCGCGGCTACTATGTCCATGATATTAGGCCAACGCGCCGCTGGGCGCCGACAGCGCCGTAGCCGCCATGGCGATCCCCACTACCTTCTTTATCGGCGTCTCGCCCATCGAGCCCATCGCCACGGCGAACACGGCGCCTCTGCTGGCCACAAGGCCCGACATTGACTCCGACGGCCGCCCATGCAGGAAGGCGTCGTCAGCGCGACGCCGCTAGAGCCGGTTACCCCTATCAAGATCCCGACAGCCACGCCTACCGTCGCCTACGCGGCCGCGTCCGCGGCAACTTTTTTAGCAAGCTATTTGCATATCGACAGTGAGGAAGTGCGTCGTCGCCTCCGGCATACTTATAGAGGACGGAAAGGCGCTTGTTGTGTATCACGAGAGGCTGGGCGTCTGGCTCTACCCGGGCGGCCACGTCGAGCCCGACGAGACGCCGTCTGAGGCCGTGGTTCGGGAGTTCCAGGAGGAGACGGGGCTCGTGGTGGAGCCTGTGGGCCCTGTCCGCGGGATCTCCGGCGGCGACGTGGTCGAGGAGCCTCTGCCCTTCGCAATATTGAGGGAGACGGTCCGCTATCCGGACGAGACCCACATACACTACGACTTGGTTTTCCTGGTGAGGCGCGTTGGGGGGAGGCTGGACAACGGCGTGTGGGTATCCGAGGCTGAGCTGGACGGGCTACGGACGTACCCCAACGTCAGGCAGGTCCTCAGACGGGCCCTCTCGGCTCTGCGGTGATATGCTGGCCGACTTGATCCTCCAGACATTGATGGTGACGCCGTCGGGCGCCTTCTCGCCGGGTCCTCTAACGACGGCGGCTGTCGTCTCGGGCGCCCTGCGTCCTAGAGCGGCGGCGAGGTCGGGGCTTGCGGTGGCCGCGGGCCATATGGCGTTCGAGTTCCCCTACGTGCTGGCGCTCGGGCTGGTCGCCGGCGCGCTCGGCTCTTTCCAGAAGCCGCTCGCCGCAATCTCGCTGGCGTTCTCGCTCCTCTTCGCCTACTTGACGGCTAGCGACGGGCTTGCCTCCATAAGAGGCAACACGAGGCAGATGTCCGGCGGGCGGCTTTCCCTGCCGCCCTTCTTGACGGGCCTAGTCTTCACGGGAGCCAACCCGTATTTCCTGATGTGGTGGGCCACTGTCGGCCTTCCTCTAGTCGGCGAGGCCTTCGCGCTGGGACCTCTCGGCGTAGCCGCGATGTACGGCGCCCACGTCTGGATGGACTACTTCTGGCTTTCCCTAATGGCCTCGCTCGGCGGAGGCGCGTCCAGGTTGTTGAACAACAGGAGGTACGGCTATCTGCTCATAGCCCTATCGGCTTTACTGGCGCTTTTCGGGGTGAATATATTCCTCAAGGCGTTCGCGGGAGTCGACTTGCTCAATTTCTGAGGCGCTACAGCTTATAAGCCGGCCGGATCCATTCCTCCATGCGGGCCTGGCCAGCTGTAGCGGCCGTAGTAGTGGTCCTAGCCGCCGTGGCCTTCCTCTATTTTTACCTGTCCCAGGGCCGCGTAGACGTCTACGTGTCCGATCCGCCGGCGCCCAACCTCGCCATATACCTCACCTTCACGTCCGTGGCGCTCCATAGGGTCGGCAACAACTCGGGCTGGGTCGTGATCTTCAACGGTAGCAAGACCATAGCGCTGACGCACACGCCGCAGTTGCTCGTCTCCGCCTCGGCGCCAGCCGGCGAGTACAACGAGGTGTTCTTCACGGTATCCAGCGCCACGATCGAGATAGGGGGCGTCAACATCACCGCCCGCATCCCCAGCGGAGTATTCAAGGTGCACATAACGGGCGGGATGAGGCTCAGCGGGGGCTCCGCGGAGAAGTTGCTCATATCGTTCCCCCACGTGGCGTACGCCAACGGACAGATAATAATCAGCCCGTCCATCACGGCGCAGGTGATCTCTTGAGGGAGATAAGGCTTAAGCCTATAGGCTACGTCGAGGAGGGGCTCCCCCAAGAGGGGGCCAGCAGAAGGGACTTCATATCCACGGTTAGGGTATTCGACGAGTACGCCGACGGCTTGCTGGGCCTCGAGGAGTACAGCCACGTCTTCGTCATATGGTATATGGACAGAGTAGAACGCGTCGAGCTGAGGGTGAGGCCTAGGCGTCTCCCAGACGCGCCTGAGGTCGGCATATTCGCCACGAGGTTTCCGCCGAGGCCGAACCCCATAGGTCTGACCGTGGCGGAGATAGTGGCCGTGGAGCCGCCCCGGCTCCGCCTGCGCAATCTGGACGCCTGGACTGGGAGCCCCGTGCTCGACATAAAGCCGTACGACGTCCTCGACGCGATCACGAGCCCAAAGATGCCGGAGTGGCTGCGGCGTCTTCTTAATATAGACCGGTAATTTTCCGTGGTCTGCATATTCGTCAGCAGGGATACGTTCCCCGAGATACTCTACAAGAAACTGGCCGAGGTGGGGGAGGTCAGAGCGTACCCCTACGGCAAGCCGGCCTGGCTGACGGCGGGCATCCCGAAGGACGCCCTCAAGAGGGCCGCCGCCGAGTGCGACGCCATGGTGGTCTTCGTGGGGGATGTCGTGGATAGGGAGGTGCTGTCCAGCGCCAGGAACCTCAAGATAATCTCCACCGTCTCGGTGGGGTACGACCACATAGACGTCGCCGAGGCCAGGCGGAGGGGCATCGTGGTGACCAACACGCCAGAGGTGCTGGTCGACGCCACGGCCGACCTGGCAGTGGGCCTCTTGCTGGCCCTAGTCAGGAGGATAGTCGAGGGCGATAGGCTGATTAGAGAGGGCAAGGCGTACGATATTTGGGGCGCCCTTATAGGTTCTGATATACGGGGCAAGAGGGCGGGCATCGTGGGGCTCGGCAACTTGGGCACGGCCATAGCTAGGCGCCTTCTGGCGTTCGGCGCCGAGGTCGTCTACTGGTCCCGTACAAGGAAGCCCCAGGTGGAGTTCGCGTTGGGCATAAGGTATCTGCCGCTCGACGAGTTGCTGTCGACCAGCGATTTCGTGATCGTCTCGGTGGCGTTGACGCCTGAGACCCGGCACTTGATGAACTGGGAGAGGTTCTCTAAGATGAAGCGCGGCGCCTATTTCGTCAACGTCGCCAGAGGCCCCGTGGTGGACACTGAGGCTCTTCTGAGGGCTCTACGGGAGGGCATTCTGGCCGGCGCGGCGCTGGACGTATATGAAGTGGAGCCGCTCCCCCACACCCACGAGCTCGTGGGGATGCCCAACGTAGTCCTCACCCCCCATATAGGGAGCGCCGCTTTGGAGACTAGGATCAAGATGGCCGAAGTGGCCGCGGAGAACGTCGTGCGGTTCTTCAGAGGAGAAAGGCCCCTCTACGTGGTGGAGTGAGCGTCTGGTCCAACCCCTCGTTCTTTGAGGTGAGGTTCAAGTGCATAAAATGCGGGATATGTTGCGTGGGGACCGAGATGGAGCTGTTGCCGGAGGACGTAGAGCGTATCGAGGCCTTGGGATATCGGCTTGAGGACTTCGCCGTCGCCGACGGCGACACGTTGAGGCTAAAGAACGTGGACGGGCACTGCGTGTTCTACGACCCCACGACGGCAAGCTGCACCATCTACGAGCATAGGCCCATCGGCTGTAGGCTCTACCCGCTGGTATACGACGGGCGCGAGGTCTACGTGGACAAGACGTGCCCGACTTGGCACACGGTATCGCGCAGAGAGGTCGAGAGGCTCGCCCCCTACGTGGCTAAGTTCGTCGAGGACTCGAGGCGGACCAGGATAGTAATCAGGCTACGCAAGGGCCTTTAGCTCCTCGCCCCTTAGCAACGGCACGCCTAAGGATTTCGCCAGCTCCTCTACTTCCTCGTACGGCATAGCGTCTACGCTGGGGCCTAGAACCTCAATTATGGCGAGGGCTGGAGGCAGGCCGGCGGCCTTGGCGAGTATGGCCGACAGCTCCGTGTGGCCCCACCTCCTCCCTAACCTGGCCCCGAGCACCGGCACGTGGCCCGGCCCGTAGAACTCGTCCACGAACGTCTTCTTGGCTCTGTCGGGGTCGCTCAACGCCATCTCGACCACCCTCGCCAGCTCTCTTATGGTCAAAGCCTTGTCCGAGTCCCTGACGCCTGTCTTGGTCTTCTTGTGGTTGACGTAGCCCATGAACGCCGGCTCGTCGCCGTATTTGGGCAACACGGAGAGCCCCAGTCTGCGGTAGTACTCGGAGAGGAACTCGAGGCCGAGCGCCCTCCCTATCTCCTCAGTCGTCACGAAACATAGGAGCCCGCCTGCGTTCTGCCTCAGCCACCTGACGAGGCCGGGAGTCACCGCGTCGGCCCTCACCACGAAGTCGGCCTCGGCTTCTCTATAATCGCCGTCGTATATGAGCACGGGCCTGCCAGTCCTCAAGGCCTCTATCGCCTTCTCCAACATCATCGTCAACCGAAGTTCATCCATATATATGCCTTGTGTAAACTATTGTTTACACTCAACTCTATACCTCAACACAACCTCCTGCCCGCACTCGCATATCTCGGCCGATAGTAGCCTCAGCCTAAACGGCGCGGACTCCACGTCGTCGTACCCTGGCCCCTCCAGAAGCGACGTGCCGGCCCCAAATGCATATGGGGTCACCGTTATCACCAGCTCGTCGACCAGGCATTGGCTCAACATCTGCCAGTTGATGCGGCCGCCGCCCTCCACCAAGACGCTCCTTATGCCGGAGGCGTAGAGCCTCTCCAATGCCTCTCGGAGCGGCACGGCATCTCCCGGAAACTGGATCACCTCGACGCCGCGTTCTCTCAAGGCCGCCACCTTCTCGCGCGGGGCCTTCTCCGTAGTCAAGACTATCGTGGGCGCCGAGCTGTCGAAGACTCGGGCAGACTGCGGGACGCTCAACGACCCGTCGACTATTACCCGTACCGGGTTTCGGCCTTCGACGTACCTCACGGTCAGCCTCGGGTTGTCGATCTTGACAGTCCCCGCCCCCACCAGCACGGCGTCTACCTTGGCGCGGAGCGCGTGTAGCCTCTTCAAATCTACGGGGCAGGAAAGGCGGGAGTAGCCCGTCTTGCTGGCTATTCTGCCGTCTACGGTGACGGCCGCGGCGAGGTAGACGTAAGGCCTCATCTCAGCACTCTGACGCCCACCACGCCGTCTCTCCTCATAGAGTCGAGAGCCTCGGTGGCCTTGGCGAAGGCCGTATAGGGCCTTTCGGCGATGCCGATGCCCAGCCGCACGTCTATATATATCTGGTCGTAGAGGAGATAGCCCGTCTTCACGTCGGGGAGGAATATCATTATGTTGTCGCCTCCTAGATAGAAGGCCAGACAGCCCAGCCCCCTACAGATGGTGTTGGCCTTGTTTATTAGGTCGCCCACCACTACATATACGTCGTAGGACCCCATCCTCTCGGTCTGCCGCGTGCTGTTGACTATGTCCATATGGCCCACGACGGCCGAGCCCCCCGCCGTGTCCCCCTCTCCACAAGCCTCGTAGGCCTCCAGCGGAGTGCCGCCGCGCCCTATACAGTACTCGACAGGCACCGGCGACACCTCCTGCAACGACTTCACCTTATCCACCAACGCCTTTACGGGCACGTTGTTTGAGTATATCAGCAGGTAGTCGTACCGCATGTGGTGCGGGAGGGCGTCTATGGACGTGTATTCGGCCCAAGCCCTTTTGTGGAGCTCCGCCTGTATCTGCTGTATCACGTGCTCCCGCCTGAAGCCCAACGTCTCCGTCCACTCCCTATACCCTATCAACTTTAGTTGCATCACGCTATGCACGATAGACGGCCCGAATTGTGGATAAAAAAGCATTAGCCCGTTGGTAGGCCTTGTCAACTATTGTTTCCAGCAACGCCGATCCCCTCTCCGCGGAGATCTCGGCCGGATCTATACATCCGACGACGCCGCTCCGGGACATCCACGCCGTTCGTAAGTACCTCATCATATGCACGTCGCCCTCGCACACTCTCTCCCTAGGCGTGTCGATAAGCCTGCCGCCTATGGCTAGGTACACGCTCGCCTCGTCGGAGCCGGCGTGATCCCTCACGGCCGCCAAGCTCCACACGTTCAGCCAGAGTATTTTCGGCCCCAACTCGTAGTCTAGTTGCGAAGCCGCCAGGTTCCCCACGTCGGCGACGCCGCCGTGTCCCGCCACCACTACTACGTAGCCGCACCATCTAGCCGCAGTTCTCAAGACGCCGGTTATGTAGGATAGAAAGACGTCGCACTCGACGTATATGGTGGGAGGGAAGTCTTGGTGCTCTTTGCTACACGTATACCAGATAGGCTCCAACACCCGGGCGCCTAGCCTCTCTGCGAGTCTCCGGGCCACGTAGATGGCTATCTCCGTGTCGACCGTCGGCGGGAGGAACGGCCCGTGTTGTTCGTAGGATCCGACAGGCAACACACAGCCGGTCTGCCCGGCGTCGGCCGGCCCTCCTCGGGATCCGGCGGTTTCGGTCCGTTTGTCGGAAGGCTCTACGGCCATGCGTAAGGCTTAAAGCGCGTTTTATGTTATTTCCGCCGACAAGCCTTCGTAGAAAACCGGCGCCCGGCCCTGCCCTATATCGCAAACGGCCGATGTGGGCCTCAGTGCGCTACTTCTCCCGCGACTTTATGGCCTCTACAAGCTCCTCCAACGCCTGCGTCAATTCTCTGAGGCCTTCCACCTCTATCTTAATCTTAAGGTATCTGTCCTCGTCGTTTCCCTCTGCCGCGTCGTCGGCGGTCGCGTCGTCGCGGAGCAACTTCTCGATCTCCTCGTCCTCGTCTAGTTCCTTCTTTTTCCTCTTCAACATCATGTACTCTCGACTGGAATAAAACCAGCTGTTCTTTATATAGATGGCTAGGTCTATCCCGTGAGGGTGTACTACGACGACGTCTTCAAGGGGCACGAGACTGGGCCCGGACATCCCGAGAACCCCCGCCGCCTCGACTACGCCTTGGAAGGGATTAGGGATGCCGGCGCGCCTCTCGTCGCCCCGCGCGCCAGAGATGACGTCCTCCAACATCTAGAGGCGGCCCACGGTAGAGACTACATAAGGTATATCGAGGATCTATGTAGCTTGGGCAACCTCACGGAGCTAGACGGCGACACTTGGGTGTCCCCCGGCACGTGCAACGCCGCCTTTACGGCCGTGTCGGCAATACTCGACGCGTTGGATTCGAGGGAGCACGCCTACATATTGGCGAGGCCTCCCGGCCATCACGCCGGCAGGTCAGGGAGGGCCTTAACGGCTCCTACCCAGGGTTTCTGTATATTCAACACGGCGGCTGTCGGTGCCCTTTACGGAGAGGGCGCTGCGGTTGTTGACATAGACGTCCACCACGGCAACGGCACCCAGGAGATCCTCTACGATAGGGACGTGCTCTACATCTCGACCCACCAGGATCCGTTGACCCTGTACCCGGGCACCGGCTTTCCCGACGAGGTCGGGAGGGGAAGGGGCGAGGGCTTCAACGTAAACGTGCCCATGCCCCCTGGCCTGGGAGACGACGGCTTCAAGAAGATCTTCGACGAGGTCGTCATGCCTATATTGAGGCAGTACGGCCCCCGCGTCTTGATAGTGTCGTTGGGCTGGGATGCGCATAAGGAGGATCCGCTCGCCGATATGGGCTTCACCCTCAACGGGTATAGGTACGCCATTAGGTCCTTGCTCTCCCTAAACGTGCCTGCGGTGTTCCTCTTAGAGGGCGGCTACAACTACGCCGTGCTTAAGGAGGGGTCTAAAATGTTGGCGATGGAGCTGGCCGGCCTAGGCCGCGCCCCGCCCGAGGAGCCCAGCGCAAGCGACCACTCGGCGTGGGGGAGGTTGACGAAGATCTTGGCCGAGGTGAGGTCTATCCAGTCCAGGTACTGGAGGCTATAGGATCGCCGATATGCTCTTGGCGAGATCCTCCGAGACGTCTAAGCTGGAGTACTCGCAGGGTATGGTGTTGGTGCAGTAGAGCGCGTTTACGCAACCCTTGATCTTCTCCCTTGCGTTGCCCAACAACTGGCAGTGTGAGACCACTGCGTATACCGCGGACGCTCCCAACAACTTAGCGTTTTTACACGCGTCGACCAACGTGCCGCCTGTGGCCAGTATATCGTCGACCAGAACCACAGACTTCCCTTGGAGGCTCACGTCTCCTCTGGGCTTCATGTAGATCTCCCCCGTCTCTCTATCCCTGAACTTCTCGAAGTAGTTGTAAGGCACGCCCAACAGCTCGGCCAACGCCGCGGCCCTATGGAGGGATCCCGCGTCGGGACTTAGGACGACGTCCACGCTCCACCTCCTAACGGCCGCCGCGTATTTCTCCGCTGGATATACATTGACGACGCGTAGGCCCGCCACGTAGTCGCCGATGTAGGGCTTGTGGAGGTCGACGGCTATGAGGTGCGACACGGGGTACTGCCTCAAATGGCTTAGAAGGAACTTAACGCTTATGGGCTCCCCGTCGCGGAACCGTCTGTCTTGTCTCGCATATGGGAGATACGGCGCCACGAGCACCACCCTGTCGGCTCCGTAGTCGCTTAGGGCGTCGAGCGCCAGAAATAGCTTGACCAAGTTCTTGTTGACGTCGGGATAGAGCCGGGCCAACAGAATCGCCTCTCTAGCCGGCTCCACCCTCACCAGCACCTCGCCGTCGGGGAAATCTCTCTCCTCGACGAGCTTGGCGTCTAGGCCCAACGCCCCAGCGATCTGTCTGGCTAAATCCTCGGCGTTTTTGAAGTAGTAGAGCCGCATAGGGAGAATTGCAGAGGGTAAATATAACGCTACGGCCAGGATATCGCCGCCTTTAAATTCTCCGGAGCGCCGCCGGTCTTCACGGCGATCGCTATATACCTCTCAGAATTGTCCGAGTACGGCGACCCGTCGAAATCCCCATAAACCGCCTTGACGATCATGCCGACGCTGCGCAACATGAGGCCCAGCTCGCTCGGCGAGTACAGCCTAAGCTCCAGGGTCCTCGTCCCCACATACTCCCCGTTTTTGTAGAGGTATCTGGTCTCCCTTATCTTCCCAGTCAGCGGATTGTAAGCGGCCACTGATAAGACCTTGTACGGGCCGGCGGATATCCACATATTCCAGCTCTCCCCAAGCGCGGCGTACGCCTTGTCCACTTTCGCTCTGTTGGCCAGATCCACGGCGAGAGATCCGCCGGGCTTTATGGAGCCAGATAGCCACATCAATATCTCCAAGTCCTCCTCGTCCCCGAACATCCCCAGCGTGCTGTGCATTATATAGGCTCCGTCGAACGCACGGCGTCTGAAGGGAGGCATTCTCAAATCGGCGGCCACGACGTCGCCGTATTTCTTAGCCTCCGAGAGGTACCGTATATTTATATCGAGGCCCACCACCGAGTCCGGAGGCATATGCCGCATGTGCCTCCCGTGGCCGCACGCGGCGTCGAGGAAGCGCTTGCCCGGCTCTATGCCCAAAGCCTCGGCGAGGAAGCGCGCCTCCTTAGCGCTTATCTCAGGCCCCCTATAGTGCTCCATGAAGTCGCGATATATATCGTCGAAGAACTCGTCGACCCAACTCATACCCTCAAGAGCCTCCTCAACTCTTCCTCAGTCGCGGCGAACTTGAAGCCGGAGGCCTTCCTCAGCCTGTTCATTATGGCCAGCCCTATCCCCCTCTCCGGCACCGTGGGCGCGAGCGCCACGTCGACCTTTACCTTGTCGACGCGTCTGAGAGCGTCGTAGAGGTTTTTCGCTATCTCGTACAGATCAGACCCCACGTTGATCGCGGCGTCGGCATCCGCACACCTCCCGGCGAGACACAACACGGCTACTCTCAGGCCCAGCTCGCGGGCCGCCCTCACGGCAGAGGCCAGATCGAAGTCGACAAGGATCAGCGGGGTCTCGGGCGCATAGTGCCTATACTTCATGCCGGGCGCGAGCGCCACGTCCGCCTCGCCCAGCCCTCTGGCGAAGGGCGGGATCTCCACCTCGCCCAACAAGGATTTCAGCTCCTCCACGGTGAACGGGCCCGGTCTCAGAAGGACCGGGGGCTCCCTCGTCACGTCGACTATTGTGGACTCCACGCCGAAGAACGTCCTACCGGCGTCAAGGATAAGGTCGACGGAGTCGCCGAGGTCTTCGGCCACATGGGAGGCCTCGGTGGGGCTCGGCCTCCCGGCCTTGTTGGCGCTTGGGGCGGCTATAGGCGTGCCGGCCGCTTCTATCAGCTTTAGAGCGACGGGATGGGCAGGACAGCGCAACGCCACCGTCGGGCGGCCTGCCGTGACTACCGCCGGCAGATCGGCCTTTTTCTTGACCACGAAAGTTATTGGGCCCGGCCACGCCTTCTTGGCAACCTCGACGGCTTTCTCCGGCATATCGCCCAGCTCGAGGGCCATGTCCAGCGAGGATACGTGGACTATGAGGGGGTTGTCCGCCGGCCTTCCCTTGGCCTTAAATATCCTCGCCGAAGCTTCTGCGTTGAACGCATCGGCGCCGAGGCCGTACACGGTCTCTGTGGGGAAGGCCACGAGGCCCCCCGATCTTATAACGGCGGCGGCCTCGGCTATATCCTCGTCCCGCGGATTCAGCGGATCCACCCTCACTATTTTCACCACGGCGAAACAGATATTACGCCTAGTTAAAAGCCTTGCATGGAGGTGACGGTGATCGGCACGGGAAGGATGGGGGCCGCCTTCGTCAAAAGGGCGGCCCAATTAGGCCATAAGGTCTACGCCTGGAACAGGACGCGTAGAAGGCTAGAGGGGCTCCCCGCCACGCCTATATCGAGCCCGTCGGAGGCTCGGGGACTCGCCGCCGTGTTCGTCGCAGACGACGAGGCCCTCCTATCGTTGGTGAACGAGGTCGGAGGCGATGCAGTCGCGTTGATGGGCACATATTCTCTCGCGGGCGCCGACGCGGCACGTAAAGCTCTTGCCGCCAGAGGGATTAAGGCCATGGCGGCCCCCGTGGTTGGAGGGCCCGGAAACGTGGAGCGGGGCGACGCCATATACATAATAGGAGGCGACGCTGAGGTATACGGGAGGTATTCGAAGCTGTTCGCCGAGTTAGGCAAGGTCATGTACGTCGGCGAGTTCGAGAAGGCCGTCGTGCTTAAACTGGCCTACAACTCTCTACTAATAGGCACAGTTGCCGTTCTAGGCGAGGCCGCCTCGCTGGCCGCCGCCCACGGAATACCGCCGAGCCAGTTCAAGGAGTTGTTGCAACAGACCGTTTTCAAGGACATAGGCTCGGTGTATATAGACAGGATGTACTCCGACGAGCCCGGCACCTTCGCTCTAAAACATGCGGGCAAGGACGTGAGATACGCTACGGCGGCCGCCGCAGGCAGATCCAGCACTATAGTGCTCTCCGCGGTGAGATCTCTATACGAGATGCTCGAGGTGCTGGGGTACGGAGATGCTTATTATATAAAAGCTGGTATTTTAGAGTCTAGGAAATAGATTATTTATAAATAATTTAAATTTATATATTATCAAAATATTTTAATTACGCATATAACGTATTGCGTGCAGAATTCAGCTTAAATACTAGGATCTCTAGGACTCTATGCCGATAGACTACGGCTTAATTGCCATGTTCGTAACTGCTGTCGTGGTACTGGGCGTGATGGTGTATCTATTCGTGAGATCCAGCGAGCGTATAGATGCGGGGAGCGGGCCGCGGGAGGGCCGTATGGTCACTGTGGTGAAGTGCGGCGACGGTAGCGAGAAGACTAGGGAATATAGAGATGGCGACTACGTCGGTCTGAAGGCCGACGACTGTCCTGATGGAGTTATTGTGGGCATCTACAAGGAGGCTCCTCAACAGAGGTGATATGGCCTATAGACGCGCTGTGAGTATAGCGGAGGCCTTTAAATCCTCCGGCACGGTGACCGTGAGAGGGTGGGTATACAGGAAAAGGGAGTTGAAAGATAAGATCTTCATAGTGCTCAGAGATTCCACCGGCATACTCCAGCTAGTGTTCGCGCGGGGCACTGAGGCCTTCAACGTAGCGCAGAGGCTGAACTTGGAGTCGTCGCTGGTCGCCACGGGCTTAATCAAGGAGGAGCCTAGGGCGCCTGGCGGCAAGGAGCTACACGTCCAGTCGGTCGACTGGTACTACGAGGGCGCGCCCTACCCCATAAACGAGGACGCGGCGCAAGCCGACAGCGAGTACCTCCTAGACGTCAGACACCTCTGGCTGAGGAGCCGGAAAATGCAGGCCGTCTTGAAAATCCGCCACACGGTGTTCGGAGCCATACACGAGTACTTCAGGTCGCGGGGCTATTACGAGGTGCAGGGGCCCATGTTCATAACCGCCGCTGTCGAGGGCGGCGCTACCCTCTTCAAGGTGCCCTACTTCGACGACGTGGTGTATCTGACCCAGAGCTCGCAGTTCTATCTAGAGGCCTTTATATTCAGCCTGGAGAAGGTCTATACCATCGCGCCGAGCTTCAGAGCCGAGCCGTCGCGCACCAGGAGACATCTGACCGAGTTCTGGCATGCAGAGGCCGAGATGGCTTGGTACCACCTAGACGACCTAATGAAGGTCAACGAGGAGCTGATATCCCATATAGTCTCCAAGGTGCTGGAGGAGAGGCTCGATGAGCTGAAGTTGTTGGGCAGGAAGACGGAGCCTCTGGAGGCGGTCAAGCCTCCGTTCTATAGGGTGTCGTACGACGAGGCCGTGGATATACTAAAGGCCAAGGGCGTCGACATAAAGTGGGGGGACGACCTAGGCGCGGACGAAGAGCGTATACTGACTCTTCAATTCGACAAGCCCATACAGCTCTACGGATTTCCGGAGAAGGTCAAGGCCTTCTACCACAGAAACGATCCCCAGAGGCCCGAGGTCACTTTAAGCGTCGATGTGCTGGCCCCCGAGGGGTACGGCGAGATTATAGGCGGCGGCGAGAGGATATACGACGAGAAGGAGCTCGTGTCCAAGATAGAGCGTTTCGGGCTCAACCCCAAGGACTACCAGTGGTATATCGACCTCAGACGCTACGGCTCCGTCCCCCACTCGGGCTTCGGGCTGGGCGTCGATAGGGTCGTCATGTGGATAGCTGGGCTTGACCACATAAGGGACGCCGTGCCGTTTCCGAGAGATATAAGGAGGAAGTATCCTTAGGCTTGAGAGTCCTCATCACCGGCACTCCTGGGGTCGGGAAGACCACAGTCTGCAGAGCTGTAGCCCAGGAACTGCGCATTAAATGCGTCGAGGTTGCCGCAGTGCTCGCTGGCAAGCCGTTTACGTCTTGGGACCCGCACTCCTTGACCTATGATATAGTTGATGTGGAGGCCGCCCGCGAGGAGCTTGCGAAGGAGCTGACGGGCAACTACATACTGGATACGCACGTCTTGGATATCGTGGATGATGTAGACCGGGTCTTCGTCCTCAGGAAGAGGCCTGACGTGCTCTTCAAGGATCTTGCAGACAGGAGGTGGCCCCTCCACAAGATCCTAGACAACGTCTGGGCTGAACTCCTCGACTACATATACGTCGAGGCGAGGAGCAGATGGGGAGATGTATACCAGATAGACGTGACCAACAGATCCAGCCTACAGACGGCCGAGGCGGTCGTCGGCTGTCTCAGAAATGGCGCGTGCATCGACGAGGAGGTCGACTGGCTTGCCTATTCGCTGAAGAGCGGATTTCTGGAGCGTCTGGAGTCTATCTCCAATAGGGCTTCTTCGCGGCGGTCTTCTTCTCGACGAGGAATTTAACGGACCACCCCTGCTCCACGAACTTGCGGATCAAGCCCCTCAAGCTGTTCTTAGGCGATATTAGGAGGACGTACTCAACTCTGGCGTTGTTGAGGTAGAATCTGGCCACGTAGAACCTCCTGCCTCCGTCCTCCACCACGGCGTCGGAATGCGACATGGACGACAGCTCGGGCATAATGCGGAGCACCTCCTTCTCTATCTCGAGCATATCCCCAACGACGTCTCTGGGCTCCTCGTCGAGCTCTCTCAGCCCCACCACCTTCATCTCCAACATAACAACGCCGAAATCCTTGCCGACTCTCAGAAGAGCCACGGACCGCACGCCCATCGACTGTTAGATGCTTGGGACATATAAAGCTTGAGCTTCAATATAGGCATAAGGAGCTTTTAAAACACGGCATACGCGATGTCGACTATTAGCTTTATGGGATCCTCGAGCCTCACCGCCGGCTTTCTACCCTCGTCCAGGGCCCTCTTCAGCTCCGCCGCGCATCCGTCGACGTCTCTGCACCTGTGCAGGGGAGCGCCTTTGTCCTTGAGGTACGTATCGACGTAGAGGGTTTCGGGAAAATAGGACAGAGCTGGCGTCCCCAGCAAGGCCGCCTCAGTCGCCATGGTCATGCCTCCGGTGATCACGGCCGCCGCGTAGTAGGCGAGATCCAGGTGGTCGACGGCCTTGGTTAAATTAATTGCACCCTCGATTATCTGGTCGTCGTATCTGGGCACGTTGACCACCGTGTACCCCAACTCTCTGACTAGGTCCACGAGCTTGCGCCTCAACTCTGCGTTGTTCCATCTGTAATAGGCGGCCTTTGCCTCCTCCGGCCTGAAGACCACGTAACGCCCCGGCTCCAGCCCCAGCCCTCTGACCGTCTCTATGTTGGGGCGATGGCGCGAGACCCACATATACTCGAAAAGGCCGTCGAAGGTCGCCACGCGTTTGGGGCAGTAGGGCCTCCACGCGTCCTCGGGTATCGCGGCGGGGGCTATCAAGTACTCGGATAGAGGTATCGTCAAACTGTTGGCGTGATAGGCGTGTGGAGTGTCGTTGAGCACCACCGACTTCTTGCCTAAGCCGAAGGCCACCCTCACGGCGTCCGGGCTCGGGAACGACAAGACGCCGTCGAGCCCCTTCACCAGCTCCGCGAGCTCTAGCTGGCGCCGTAGTCCCTCGACCAGCTTCTCGTACGGAGTCTCGCCGTATTTGCCTATACATCTATACTCCACGGCGTATCGGTCGAGCATATCCTTGACGTGGTAGTACTCCCTACAAGTGATGGCCAGATCGAGCCCTCCCTCAAGCCTCAACAGAGACGCTATCCTGGCTTGTTTAGGGGTGAGTGCGTCGAAGAGAAGCCTCATTCGTGTATGTAGGTGAACAACCTATCCTTTCTGGACGCCAGCTTGACGAAGCCGTAGCGCACGAACTGCACCGCCGAGCCCTCCCCGAGCTCTAGCGCCTTGGCCTCCACGAGGCCGCGCTCCTCTACTTTCTTCCCCACCGCCACCGGCTTGACCACGACGGCCTCAGGCGATCCGTCGGGCACCCACTGTATTATGGGCATCTTTCGCTTGCGCGCTTCATCGATAGTGGTGCCCACCACCTCGCCTACGTATTCGTCCTCGCCGACTTTTCGGGCGGAGACGTTGACGAACTCCATCAGCCTGAACTCGCCCTGCTCTGCATCCCTTCTGGATATGTAGACGGCCACGCGCCCGGGCCCCAGCTCGTAGACGCGGTGGCCGCGTTCGGGGAAGCTGGGATGTTGCGGAAGCCTCACGGTGAATTTCGCGGGGAGGTCCAACGACAGCCGCACTGGATCCGGCACAAACATATACCTATCCGCGATGGGGTCGAGGATCTTCCTGTTTATTGCGAGGAGATTCGCCATAGAGACCGTGGAGTCGGACGGCTTTATGCCGACGCTCAGTATCAGCTCCCATATGGCCTCCGGGAGTATTCCCCGGTTCCTCAAGCCCGAGAGCGTCGGCATGCTTATGTCGTCGAACCTCACTCTCAAGGTCTTGAGCTTTGATTTGCTCAAGGAGCCGCCCTCTATCTTAAGCCTCCCGAAGTGTATAGTGACAGGTTGCCTCCAGCCGAAGTGCTTGAACAAGAACGACTGTTTGACTGTGTTCACGCTGTGTTCCTGCGCCCTCAACACGTGGGTGATGCCCATCAAGTGGTCGTCTACAGACACGGCGAAGTTGTAGGTGGGCCATACCCTATACTTGGACCCCACAAGAGGATGGGGGGTCTTGTCCGTGTCTATTATCCTGAAGGCCACCCAGTCCCTCACGCTGGGGTCCGGATGCGCTAGGTCGGTCTTTACCCTCAGAACCGCCTCGCCTTCTCCGAAGTCGCCGCGGAGCATCCTATCCCACAGCTCCAGATTGTCCTCAACCGACGCGTCTCTATGCGGGCAAGCCTTGCCCGCGTTTCTGAGTCTGCGCCACTCCTCCGGCTTGCACAGATCGACGTAGGCTCCGCCGAGCTCTATCAGCCTCCTGGCGTGTTCGTAGTAGATCTCCATCCTGGACGACTGGATGTACTCCTCGTCCCACTTGACGCCAAGCCACCTCAGATCCTCCCTTATGGCCTCGTAGGCGTTCACCTCGTCGGTCACTAACGGCTTCTTTATCCTGGGATCCGTGTCCTCGAAACGGAGGACGAACCTTCCCCCGTACTTGAGCTTGTAGGCGTAGTTCAGTATGGCGGGCCGCGCGCTGCCTAGGTGGAGCACGAAGTCGGGGTTTGGGGCGAACCTGACGACGACCCCCTTGGATTGATCCGCCTCCGGCAGAGGCGGCAGAGCCTCGACACTCGGCCTCTTCTCCGCCCTCTCCTTCCTTTCCTCGAGGGCCTCCGGCCATCTGGACGCCAGCAATGCCCTCTGCTCCTCGAGGCCCATGGAGTTTACCTTCTCGACCACGGAATCCACCAGCGCCTTGATCTCCCGCGCCTTTGACCTCAAATCCGGCCGCTCGGCCATAATCTTGGACATAACAGCCTTAGGCTCGGCACGTCCTCCGTACTTGACAGCGTTTAGGAGGGCGTATTTGAGGACTACGTCCTCAAGGCTTTCCATCGCCGCCTAATATCCTCTCGACCTCTTCCAGATCTTTCACGGTGTCTATAGATCTCCAGAAGGCGTCTCTATACACCACGGCCTTCAGCCTTCTCTTCTTGGCCAGTTGCGGGAACGTGGTCTCCTCGATATTGCCCTTCTCGGGCAACAACCCCAAAACCTCCCTCCTCATGGCGTAGACGCCTGCGTTTATGAGATAGCCCTCCAGGACGGGTTTTTCTCTAAAGGCCGAGACGTACCCGTCTCCGTCGACCTCGACGACGCCGTAGGGGCTTCTCAGAGGGACTAGGGCGATCGCGGCGTCTGCGTCGGACAGGGCGTCTAGGAGAGGCTTGACTGAGATGTCGGTCACTACGTCGCCGTTAGTGGCCACGAAGACGTCGTCGTCTAGAAACGGCGCGGCGTTCTTGATGGCGCCGGCTGTGCCGAGAGGCTCCTCCTCCACGCTGTAGAATATCCTCACGCCCAGCCTCCTCCCGTCGCCTAAAGCCTCGAATACCTTATGGCGCAGATACCCCACAGCGAGGACGAAATCCCGGAAGCCCTGACCCCTAAGCCACTCGATCTGCCTCACAAGAATAGGCTTCCCCGCAACAGACAGAAGAGGCTTCGGCACCTCGCTAGTCAACGGATAAAGCCTCTTGCCGAAACCCCCAGCCAAAATCAAGGCGCGCATGGAGGTGCTAACGGCCCTATTTAAATAGAAATCGTAACATCTGTGCGCATCTATTGGTGCGAGGAGCTGAACGTGCCCGTGCTGGATCCCCACGATGTAGCCGACAGATGCAACAACATACGCCCTGTCTACGTCACCGAGCCGGGCGACGTCAGGCCTGCGTTCGAGGCCGATCTAGAGATCGTGAGGGGGGCCGTGGAGTACGAGCTCGGCGACGCCTCTCTGAGAGATTTAGTGCCCAGCGGCGAGGTGGTCCTTCTCAACAAGATCCCGGGCTACGCGGACCAAGCCGACGAGGTCATAGTCAGGGGGAGGATCGTGGGCCACAGGTTCTACGATGTCGTGGAGGGACGGTGGAGGTTCCGCCCCCTCTATGAGGGCGTCAGCGAGATCTTGGCCAGAAGACGGGGGTGGTGGGCGATCGTCGATCTCCAAGATCTCCCCGTCGGCTACGACATACATAGAGACCGCGTGATCGAGGGCTCTCTCCCCGAGCGCCGCTACACGCACGTCGCCATCTCGACCAAGGACGGGAAGATACACGGCGTCGCGAAGCTTTTCAGAGGCGCGAGGCTCCACGTAGTGAAGTCGTGGAGGGCCAGGCCGAGGTTGCCGGAGGGGAGGCCTAGCGATATGAGGCTGTTCGCCGAGCTGAACCGCGCCCACATAGAGAGGAAGGCCAAGGAGGCGGTCGAGTTCCTCTCGAGGGTCTTCTCGCAGTACAAGCTCCCCGTGGTGGTCTCCTACTCGGGCGGGAAGGACAGCTTGGTGGCCTTAGATCTAGTGGCCAGAACCGGCCACCCCTACGCCATACTGTTCAACGACACGGGCTTGGAAGCCCCGGAGACGTACGACAACGTGAAGGAGGTAGTCGAGAGGTATAAGGCGGAGCTGATAGTGGCCTCGGCGGGCGACAGGTTCTGGAAGGCGCTGGACGAGTTCGGCCCGCCGGCCCGCGACTACCGATGGTGTTGCAAGGTGATAAAACTGGCGCCTATAACCAAGGCGGTGGCCGAGCGCTTCCCGCAGGGCATCATATCCGTGGTCGGCCAGAGGGCGGCGGAGTCCTTCCAGAGGGCCAAGCTCGGCAAGATCTCCTCGAGCCGCTGGGTGGCTAGGACCATAGTGGTGGCCCCCCTCCAGGACTGGATAGCGCTGGAGGTCTGGGGCTATATCTTCCTCCACGACCTCCCCTACAACAAGGCCTACGAGAGGGGATTCGACAGGCTTGGTTGCGTTGTCTGCCCTGCCAACGAGATGGCCGAGCTAGAGCTGGTGCGTATAAGCTACCCGGGCATCTACGAGAGGCTTGAGGAGAAGATCTCGGAGCACTACAAAGACGAGACCTATCTCAGATACGGGCTGTGGCGCTGGAGGAAGGCCATCCCGGGCGATCTCAAGAGATTCATCAAGCTGTCCGTCAAAGCGGAATACCCCGTGAGGATTAGGCGCACGGACAGAGGGCTGGAGCTGGCGGGCGTCCATCCCGACGCCGCCACCGCGCTACAGTTGTTGAAGATGCTCGGCGAAGTGCGCCGGGAGGGCGACACGATACGAGTAGTGCAGAAGGACGGCGAGGTGAGGCTATCCAGCGACTTCTCCAAGATCGAGGGCCGCGCGGCCCTGGACGCGGCAGCGCTTGTGGTGCGCGCCTCTATCTGCGGACATTGCGATCTGTGCATAAGCTGGTGTCCCACCAAGGCTCTCAGAAGGAACTCCGAGGGACGTTTCGTGGTCGACGAGAGTAGATGTATAGGATGCCTTATCTGTTCCAAGGCGTGTCCCTCTGCCCAATATCTGGTATATAGGATCGCCGATGGGGGAGCCCCCACGCATAGAGGGACAAACTATTAATATATATCGCCCTTAGACGGGTCTATGATAGTTTATACAGATCAGCTGGATTTGCTACGGAAAGTGCTCCAGATATTGGGCGCTAAGAGGGCTGAGCCGCTCGTGATAAGGGGAGAAGGCGTGGATTTCGTGTGGCCTCCTAGAGCGCCCGACTTGCCTATCGACCTTCTGGAAATCATGCCGACCGGCACCTACGTGATACTACGGGGCAATACCATCACGCTCGTGCCATGAAGAGTTTGAAAAAGGTAAGGGTCTCCGCGCTCAACATAGATCCCTCAATAAAGCAAAAGCTGATAGAGGTACTCGGCGAAAACGAAGTAGTATATATAGATCCTGATCCTTATAATGAAAAAATTAGGATAATACTATGATCATTATAAATTCTAGAAATATAGATCAAATATTATGGACCTTAAGAGACGTTCAATCTTCTATAGAGGCGACGCCGATAGTGTTCGCGCGTAGGCAAGTGGGGCGGTACCTAATCCAGCTCGGCTCTCTCGGACATCTCTACGGAGCAGTCGGCGAGCTGATGGAGCGCATAGTGACCGCTAGCAATATGGCCGACAAACTGGGGCTAAAGGATTATTCCATAGTCGTGGAGCCGTCTGGCACGTATATAACGCCTGAGGATCTGCCCGAAGTGATCCCGCCGTTCCCCAAGGCGAAGCCTGCTGAGCCCCTGAAAATGCCCGAGGTGGAGCTCAACATGCTAGGCTGCCGCGACATAACGCCGGGCTACATAAAGTTCTGTGTGGGAAACGTGGAGATAGCGTACTACTACGGAGGGCAGGGATAATGTCGCTCTTCCTCACCCTCAGCGAGCTCGAGAACATCCTCGCTTCGTTGAAGGAATACGCCGAACGTTACAGGAATAAGAAAGAGAGCTTAACCGCAATGGAGGAGAGATATCTCAAATTCGTCGAGCTGGCCAAGGCGTTCGGCGTTGAGCTGAAGTTGACAGAAGGGATTGAGCTCTATACAGGCGGCGAGCTTCCAGATAACGCCGAGCTGTTAGAGCGGATAAACAGAGCGCTTGCTGCGGTGAGGCGCATTAAGCAGAGTTATGGTGATCTAAAAGTTATCGTGGATATTCAGTTTGATTTGAAGAAAATTATTGTTAAAATATAAATGAGAGATCTAAGATATCTTATAATAGCTGAAAACCCGGGCTTCGCGCCCTCTCAGAGGGCCCAACTACTGCGCGAGCTTAGGGGCATTCTCCCCGCACTAAACGTGAGGGTAGCCTCGCGCCACCTTGAGATCCTCGTGCGCGGCATCAATGCCGAGGATGCCAGACGTAAGGTGGAGGGGGCCGTAGGACGCGTCTACGCCGTAATTGACGTAACCGATGAGGACTCGCTGGGTAGCGGCGATATAGGCAGATTCGTTGAGCTATTTAACTCCGAGCGGTTCTGGGAAGCCCACGCTGAGATAGAGCCGGCTTGGCGTAGAAGCGGCGATAGGGCTCTACAGGGCCTGATATTGATGTCGGCCGCCTTCGTCAAGTTGCAGGAGGGGGCGCCCGACAAGTTCGTCCTTCTGGCACAGGAGGCGCTCGAGCTCCTCGAAGGCGCCCCTCAGAAGATCGGCTGTATAGACGTGCTGAAGTTAAGGGAACAGCTCGCGAAATCCCTAGTGTCTAGGAGTCCCTTCGCTATAGCTTGCTCTTAGGGCCTCGACTATCTTGGGAAGTATCTCCTCGGCCCTCCCCTCGACTACGATGTCGGCTATCTCGTCCATCTCGGTAGGCCCGGAGTTTATAATCACGATCTTCGCCCCATGTCTTTTTGCTATCAACGGCAACCGGTTAGCCGGCGCCACGGCCAGCGAGGAGCCTATGACCATGAAGACGTCGGCGAGTTCGGAGAGCAACACGGCTTCGTTGAACGCCTCCTGGGGCAGAGGCTCTCCGAAGAACACCACGTCGGGCTTCAAGATACCTCCGCAGACCCTACACCTAGGCGCAGAGCCGTTATATTTCGATAGCACCTCGCTAAGCGTATACTTCATGCCGCATTTTGTACATACCGCGTACTTGACCGAGCCGTGTAGCTCTACGACTCTGACGGACCCGGCCGCCTGATGTAGCCCGTCGACGTTCTGAGTAATGACGGCGCACAGCCTCCCCATGGATTCCAGCTGCGCCAAGGCCCTATGCGCGGCGTTGGGAGCGACTTCTCCCTTAGGCACGAATATCGAGGTGAACAACCTCCAGACCTCGTCGGGGTTTTGGTAGAAGTACGAGATCTCGAACTTGGAGGGATCTACGCTTCTCCAAATGCCTTGGGGACCTCTGAAGTCCGGTATGCCGCTGGCTGTGGACACGCCGGCGCCTGTAAGGGCTACCGCGCAACTGGATCTATTTAACAGATCGGCGATTTGAAAAATTTTTTCCATAAATTTCTAGACGCCTAAAAATTTCAGCTCGGAGGCAGTGGATCCACCGGTATGCCGAACTTCGCCTTCCAGTCGTTCAATATCTTCTGCTCGTCGGGGCTCAACTGTCTGCCCAATCTATACCAGTTGGGCTTCTTCTTGGCGTCGTCAGGCGCCTCGCTAGTCTTGTATATACACTTCACGGGACACGCGGCCACGCAGCTGAAGTCGTCGTAGCACTTCTCCCAAATTAGGCGCGCCTTCGCGTTCTCGTCCAGCTCTAGAGCTTGCCAGGGACATACAGCCACGCATGCGCCGCATGATATACATAGATCTTGATCGATCACCACCCTCTGGTATTGGGATAGATCCCTCTGCTCGGCCATGGCCCCTCCCTTGGATACCTTTTTAATTCTTACTTGCTCTCTTTACTATTTATATTCTATTTATAATATCTTAGTAACTAAAAGAACTTATTTTATTTTTTAATAAATATTCTAGCTGTTTTATATTAAGTTTTCAAATATAATAGAATATTATGCGAGTCGGCTCGCATCAAGATTTAATGCAGAGGCGTAGACGAAAAGCGGATGAGGAGGTCTGGCCTGGACGATCGGTGAAGAGGCTAGACGAACCGAAGCTATGGCCGTGCGGCTACCAGGTATCTGACCGAATATGTAAGATTCCCATCAATTGACGTGATATTGATACAAATAAGTACAGTATTATTTAAATATATATTGGAATAATATGTATAATTATATAATTTACCACATCTAGCATATAATGAGAGAAGAAATATATATCTGTCAAACGACAGCAATTGGGCAACTTTTAAAAATAAAACAAATATAAATAGAGATAAAATCAATATAATAATTATATATATAACTTCAATTTGCGATATCATTTAGTAAAAAGTATAGTCATTGTGCTTACGACATTTCCTACCTGTATAAGAATCCACAACAAAAACAATATTAGTATTATTATTAATATATTATATAATATTCTCATATCTTATTATATTTATCATATATTTTATATCTTGTAAACTCTGTTTATATATTAATATAATGTCTTTTATCAGCCCTTCGCCTACCATAGTTATTACAGCCATAAAAACCGCCGCCGCTATAGCCTCCAACAATAGGTAGAGGTACTCCTCGACAATCTCCACGACCTATCCCGCCTTTAAAAGCTCCTGAAATCCGTGAGCCTTGTCGAGCGCAGGAACTCCCTAAAAGTCTGCTCCGAGAACTTCCTACATACCGATTCCTCTATCACGTCGTCCACATGCCGGGACTCCGACAACGCCTCCTCTATGGTGCCTCTAGCTATCAGCTCGTACACCCGCGCCACGGACTTGCCCGGAGCCCTTCTTACAACCCTCCCAACCCGTTGCAACATCTGCCGCTTGGAGCCGCTACCGCTGACTATTACGGCGACGTCCGCGTCGGGCACGTCCACGCCTTCGTCAAGCACCGTGGTGGTCACCACGACTTTTGCGGCTCCTGAGAGGAAGCGGGAGAAGGCAGAGCTCCTGTCGCGCTCCTCAGACGTTATCAGCTCGGAGCGTATTGACTCCTCGCGCAACTTATCGTATACGGCCTTCGCCTGCTCCAAGAACTGGGTAAACACCAGCACCTTGTGGCCCAAGGCCACCTCCCTTTTCACTATCTCGACGGCTATGGGGATTTTCGACGAGATCTGAGACGCTATATTCCGCAAGACTATGGCGTTGTCCGTAGTCGACTGGACCGATCTATACTCTTGTTCCTCCTCGGGACTTGGCTTTATATATATCCTATAGTGCTCCACGGGGACAACCAGGCCCGCTTCTATCATCTCAGTGTATGTAGCTCTATATACCAAGGGGCCGACCGCTTCGTATATCAATAGCTCGTTGCCGTCCTCGCGCTTGGGCGTCGCCGATATGGCCAGTCTAAAGGGCGAGTCGAGGGCCAGCGCTATCTCCTTGAACGTCTCGGCGGGCACGTGGTGCGCCTCGTCGAACACAACCACGCCGAATTTGCCCACCAGCTCGTCGACGTATTTCACCGCGGAGTTGTATATGGCCACCGTGACGTCCCTCACGTCGTGTTTGCCCGCGCCCAACATGCCGGGGCTCACGCCTAGATGCCGCCTCAGCCGCTCCGCCCACTGGGCCGCCAGCTCTTGCGTAACCGCTAATATGAGCGCCGTAGTCGACGCCCTGGCCAAGGCGGCCATGGCTATGAAGGTCTTCCCGCCGCCGGTAGGCACCGCTATGGTGCCCCTCCTGCCCGCCCGCTCCCAGCTGTCGACGGCCCGCTTCTGGAAATCGTAGAGCGATATGTTCTGTTTATACTGGACTTGTTTATATTCCAGGTCTTTCTTTACAACAATATAACCATATTTTCTTAATATTTCAGAAATTTTATCTCTAATAAATACTGGATATGTTATTATTACTTTATTATTTTCTCTTGATGCTCTAATAAGTTTTATAAAAACTTGTTTCACTTCGCCGTCCTTCCCGACAATGTTGTACGCCAGCTTGAAGTTGCCCAGCTCGGCGAACAGCTCCCTTCCGGCGAAGTTCAGCACGGCCTTCGTAGGCCAGAGCTCCGCGCGCCTCCACGCCATCCGCTTCTCGTAAAGCGCCTTAAGGCGCTCAGAACCGAGAGCTATCTCCACGGCGTTCTTCACAACGGCCTCCAGATCGCCCTTAACCTCCACGCCTCTGACCAAGGCCTTGAACTCCTCGGCGGCGCGGCGCACGTACTCGTCGTAGGATGGGGCCTCGGCTATAGCCTTCTTGTCCGAGGCCACGAAGTCTCTTATGAACCTAGTCGCAGATATGAGGTGGGAGGAGCCGTAGGAGGCAACGACGTAGGGCTTCAGGCGGTCGGGAACGTCGCCTACGACCAGTATCGCGTCGCCCGAGCCGAGGCCGCTCGCCTTCAAGACCTCCTCCAGCTCCTCGTCGTTTAGGTCGAGCAGAGCCTTCAGCGCATATAGGGATGCGGGGTCCCTCAATCTGCCCACCCACCCGCCGCCGGTCCATCGGAACCCCATTTTCTTCAGCTCCTCCTTGACCTTGGATATTCTGTCCCAGCTCCACTCCCTCACGATCTCCACGCCGTTAACGACGACGCGAAACTCCACAGAGGGACTAGCATATATTAATTAGGCATAACTGACGCATGCTGGACGACTATCTGAACTGGGAGAAGTACGTGATTAGGTCCGGGGTCGATCTCCCCGAGGAGTACCGGCACGAGGGACGCGTCTATAGGCTGGCGCCGGCCGACAGACTGTACGTGGCGGGGATGGGGGGCTCCGGCGTCGTGGGGGATCTGATAAGGGACCTATCCACGGTGCGGGAATGGCCCTTCGAGGTGGTCGTCGTCAAGGACTACTTCTTCAGAGGGAGGGACGGCCTCATGCTCGCCGTGTCTTACTCTGGAAACACCGCCGAGACCCTCACGGCCGCGGCCGCCGCCTTGAGGCGGGGCATGCCGGTGGTCGCCATAACTACAGGCGGCAAGCTGGCGGAGATGGGCGTGCCCGTGGTCAAGGTGCCGAAGGCCTCGGCGCCTCGCGCCGCCCTGCCGCAGATGTTGACCGCGGCCTTATGGGTCTTGAAGAGGGTCTACGGAATCGACTTCGACGTGCCCTCCTCGTTGCCCTACGACGAGGGGCTCGCCGACAGGCTGATCAGAGTCCTAGGCGCGAGGCCGACTATAGTGGCGCCTGCGTCTATGCAGGGGCTCGCCTATAGGGTCAAGAACGAGGTGAACGAAAACGCGAAGTTGGATCCCTTGGTGGAGATCTTGCCCGAAGCCCACCACAACTGGATAGAGGGCGCCTCGGGTCCCATAATGGCTCTGACGAGCCCCGATATACCGGCCGAGCACAGGATGAGGGTGAAGCTCACCATCGATCTGCTATCGGGGGAGGTCTTCGAGGTGCCTATGACCGTCGGCGGGATTTTGACATTTTTAAAACACGTCGGCGTGGCCACAGTGAAGATAGCGTTGGGCAGAGGGATAGACCCGTTGAGGACTCCCAGAATAGACGAGTTGAAGAGGAGGCTTCCGTGATGTTGGAGCTAGGCTTGGCGGAGCTGGCCGTCCTGGGGCTGGCGTCGTACCAGGACATAAAGACGAGGGAGATAGACGCTTGGGTCGTCGCCCTTCTATTCCTGCCGGCTCTCGCCGCCGCGTACCTCTCCTGGGACACGCCGCTGTACCTCATGTCGCCTATATTGGGCCTCATACTGGCGCTGGCCATGCGGCTGACCGGCAGCGGATACGCCGACTCGCTCACGATAATCGCGTTGTCCCTATTCCCGCCGTTTTCGCCCGTACTGCCCACGCCAGCGGTCGTGGTGTTGGGCGCCGGCCTGTCGGTTCTGGGCACCTCTATCTGGCTGTTCTTGGCTAACCGGGGAAGGCCTTGTAAGATGACCCTCGCCCAGAGGCTTACCCACATATGCGTGCCCCGCGAGGAGGCCTTGAGGCGGAGCCACAGGTACATCATCGGCGAGGTCAAAGACCTCGAGAAGTACAAGCCGCCGGAGAGGATAGAGGGGGATTACGTGTTGGCCAAGTACGGAGTGCCCTACGTCGCGCACATGGCGCTCGGGTTCGCCCTATATCTAGCCCTCTACTGGATTCTGACAGCCCCGCGGCCGCTATAGGATTTTGAAATCGCCGTACTCGCCTCTGTACTCCTCCCTCAATATCTCGACCTCCCTAACCTTGGTGCCCTGCGGACCCGCGTAGGCCCACCTGAGCACCGCGTCGACGTCTCTCTCCTCGCCCTCGAGCACGGCCTCAGCCACGTCGTCCGAGACGAAACGCACCCAGCCAGTTACGTTGTTCCTCCTGGCCACGTCCCTCATTATATGCCTAAACGGCACGCCGGGCAGGTTCAACTCGCCCTTTATAAATATATGGAGGCGGATCTTCACTTCTCCTCCTCCTCGGCCTCCACTGCGCGGACGCCTATAGACAAGAGCCTTCTGAAGACGCGATCCATAAGCCTCACGTAGGCGCCTCTATGCCCCACAAAGGCGCCGAATTCGCTCCGCCTAACTGTGACCAACAGCTCGGGACCGGCGAAGTCCACGTCGAGTATATGCTTCGATATCCAGCCGGCAGGGTGCAACGCCCTTATCCAGTTCTTGAAATCGAGCGTCATCTCGACTAGCCGCAGCCTAAGGCCTGTGTCGTTCTCGACGTTTTTTATCCGCTCGCCGCCTCTGCCCACCGCCCTGCCCAAGTGGCCCTCCTTCACGAAGACTAAGGCGTCGGGGACGTCGCCCTTTATGCCTAGGGACTCCTTGTCCGCCTTGAACTCTATAGCGGTTATGACATCCGCGTCGGGGGCATAGACCCTGAAAGCGTCGTGCACGTACCTCTCCGAGTCGGTGAGGCGGCGCTTACGCATGCGCAACTCTAGGGCTAGTTTTATCCCCCTCCTGGCCCCCGGCCTCACGATATCCTTGACGCCTAGATCGACGACCACGGCCTTCTCCTCGCCGAGCAGGGCTTCCCTCAACAGCGTCGCGCCGTCAGCGCCGTCCTCGCTCCGCTGGAACACGGGATCGCCAGCCACTATGAGCTTGCTGTTTCTCCCCAGCCTTATGAGGACCTCGGCCGCGCTGTCCGGCTGGACGTTCTGGGCATCGTCGAGGAATATGACCGTGTCGTCGAAAGTCCTGCCCCTCAGGTAGTTCACGTCGGTCACTATGACGGTCTCCTCCCTCAACAGCTTCTCTATCTCCTCCCGCGTGGCGTACTCGCCCAAGATGTCCTCGAGATATACGGCCGCCAGCTTGTAGTACATCTCGCCGAGATCCTCAGGCGTCAGCGCGCGGCCCGTGGAGACGTCGACGATAGGCCTCGCTATTACGAACCGCTTGTACTTGCCGCCCTGCACCGAGGAGATCCCGTACGCTATGCTCAACAGCGATTTCCCCGTGCCGGTCGGGCCGAAGAGGCCCACTATCTCGTTCTCCGGATCGGACAACGCGTTGAGAGCCCGCTCCTGTCCCACCGTCTGCGGCTTTATCTTGTCGATCACGCATTGGCGAGAGGCGCGATTTAAAAAGTATACGGCCTGAGCCCAATTCGCAGACCGCCGAGATCCCGAGCGCTATTGCAGGGAATGCTTTAAACCTAGACCCCTCATCGTGCCATGACTAGGTATTTGTTGGGGAGGGACTTCGCCTTTCCCGAATACGTCCCCCGCTTCCCGCGACAGTACGACTTCGACGTGCTCAAGCTCGACGCGGATATAGAGGTCGACCTCTGGAGCCGCGAGGTAAAAGGCGTCGTGAAGTATAGGGTAAGGGCCAAGAGAGATCTCCGCAAAGTGATGCTGGACGCAGTAGAACTCGAGGTGCTGGGCGCCTCGACCAGCTACTCCTACGACGGGGAGACGATAACGCTCGACTTGGACCTCCCGGCGGGCCGCGAGGCCGAGTTCGAGATAAGGTATAGGGCGAGGCCGCGCAAGGGCATCTATTTCGTCCTACCGGACAAGCACCACCCCTATAGGGTGCCCATGGCCTGGACGCAGGGAGAGAGCGAGGACAACAGGTATTGGCTACCCCTCCCCGACACGCCCAACATAAAATTCCCCTGGAAGCTGGCCATCACAGTCCCCAAGCCCTACGTGGCGGGGAGCAACGGCGTGCTCGTTGAAGTGAGAGACAACGGAGACCGGCAGACGTTTGTCTGGGAGATGAGGCATCCAATGTCGCCGTACTTGATAGCGCTGGCGGCCGGCGACTTCGAGATAATAAGGGACAAGTGCGGCGACGTGGCCCTCGAATACTGGCTACCTAGGGGACGCGCCGGGGCGGCGCAGTACAGCTTCAAGAACACCTGCAACATAATGAAGTTCTTCGAGGAGTATCTGGGAGTCCCCTATCCGTACGAGCGCTACGCCCAGGTTGTGGTCCAAGAGTTCGTGTACGGAGGGATGGAGAACACCACCTTCACGATCCTGACGGACTGGACTCTCCACGACAGGCACGCGCACTGTCCCTACGGCGACTTCCCCTGCGCCGAGGAGGACTTCTCCTCCGATCCTCTCGTGGCGCATGAAATGGCCCATCAATGGTTCGGCGACCTGGTCACGGCAAAGGACTGGGGCCATATATCCATAAACGAGTCGTTTGCGACGTTCATAGAGGCCCTCTGGACCGAGCGCTCTAAGGGCCGGGACGAATATCTCTACGAGATCTATTTGAACCTAAAGACGTACCTCAACGAATATAGCACGCGCTACGCCAGGCCCATAGTGACCAACCTCTACGCCATACCCGAGGAGGTCTTCGACAGACATTCCTACGAGAAGGGGTCGGTGGTGTTGCACATGATCAGGAGCCTGCTGGGCGACGACGCGTTTAGGAGGGGGCTCAAGCTGTTTCTGGAGCGCCACAGGTACAAGAACGCCGATATAGAGGACTTGAGGAAGGCCCTCGAGGAGGCGAGCGGCAGAGACCTCGAGTGGCTGTGGCGCCAGTTCTTCTACTCCGCCGGCCACCCTGTCGTGAAGGCCTCTTGGAACAAGAACAACGGCGTGAGGGTGGTTCTCGAGCAGACGCAGCCGGACGACAGCTTCCCCGTCTACACCCTCCCGCTGGAGATCGACGTCGTCTACGAGGACGGGCGGCGCGATAGGATAGCTGTGAGCTTCTCGGAGAAGCGCTTGGAGGTGCCCCTGGGCGAGAAGCCTAGGTACGTTTGCGTAGATCCCGAGTTCAAGCTGTTGAAGGTCGTGGAGCTCAGCTTCCCGGTGGAGGTGCTCGGCGCGATGCTGGAAGACGAACATCTGTACTGCAGGCTACAGGCTGTGGAGGCTCTGAGGAAGAACGGGAGCAATAGGGCTGTGGAGCTCCTCGCCAAGGCGCTCCGCGATAGGTTCTGGGGCGTCGCCGCCGAGGCCGCCCGCGCGTTGGGCGCCATAGGCACGGCAGACGCCGTCAAGGCGTTGATGGAGGCCTACCGCGAGGTGCGCCACCCGAGGGCCCGCCGCGCCGTCATGGAGGCGCTGGGCAACGCGAGGCGGCGCGAGGCCGCCGAATTTCTAGACAAGGTGCTGCACGACGGCTCCGAGAGCTACTACGTCAGGTACGAGGCGGCTAGGGCTCTGGGGAGGATCAAGTGGGAGTTCGCCGAACACAGCCTCAAGAGGGCCTTGGAGTACGGCGGACATCTGGACGTAGTGACTAGGGGCGCCATAGAGGGGCTCGCCGAGCTCGGGAGCGATAACGCCCTCGATATAGTCCTGCGCTATGCCGCCGAGGACAAGCCGACGTGGGTCAGAATGACGGCGGTCCAGTCCCTCTCCAAGTTCGGCCCCAGGCCGCAGGTGCTCGAGGCGCTACGCAGGGCGCTCCGCGACGAGAACTACCGCATAAGGGCGGCTGCGGTGACGGCGGCTTTGGACTTAATGGACGCGAGGCTTCTGCCGGATCTCCAGGAAAGGGCCGAGAGGGATGTGGACGGGAGGATTAGGAGGATGGCGCGCGAGGCCGCCGAGAAGATCAGGAAGGCCATGGATCGCGGGGCGGAGTACCAGAGGCTACGGGAGGAGGTGGAGAAGTTGCGCGACGAGTACAGGAAGTTGCTAGACAGATTGGCGCGGCTTGAAAGATAGGGATTCCTCCGCTTTTCCTAATCTACGCCGGTTTAGAGTATGAAGGAGAGGTAGATCGCCACTAGGAACATGACTGCCCAGACGGCTATGTTCCACCTGAATATCTTTGAGCCGTCTAGAGGGCCGAGAGGCAGGAGGTTGAAGAAGGCGACGAACGCGTTGAGCCTCATTAAGTAGATCAAGAACTGGATCGAGAGAAGGCCGAGGGCTATCGGCAGAGATAGGAGCGCCAGCGACAGTAGGGCCACCGCTATGTTGGTCAGAGGGCCGGCCAGAGAGATCAAGCCGTCGTCCTCGCGCGTGTAGCTGTGGCAAGATATGAGCGTGTATCCCGATATGAACAACACGGGCGTCCTCGTGAAGGCGCCGACGAGGCCGTTTACTATCAAGGTGACGAGGAAGCCGGGCCGGTAGAGGACGAAGCGCGACCAGCAACCTCTGCGTCTGGCCGCCTGTCTATGCGCCAGCTCGTGGGGCACTATGGCTATGGCTATCGCGATCGTGGGCAACAAGAAGCCGGATATGGGGTTAGCTATGTTGAAGACATAGGCGACGGCGACCGACGCTATGGCCAGAACAAAGTCGACGACCTCGCTCGTGTATGGCCGATATGGCCAACCCATGCCCCTGCGGTGTTATCCCTTTAAAAGTTGCCTTCAGAGCGCGAACTCTCGTCACCTCTCGGGACAAGGGCCTATCTTCATATACCCGCGTCTACTGCTCCACATGCCGGTATATATAATTGACCATCCATACGCGCAGCACGTACTTACGAAGCTCCGCGATAAGAACACTAACAGCTTGGAGTTCCGCAAGGGCCTCGTCAAGCTCGGCCGCATAATGGGGTATGAAATCGCCAAGAGGTTTCCCAGAAGGGAGGTCGTGGTCCAGACTCCGCTGGGAGAGGCTAGGGGCTTGGTGCTCGAGGATCTCGACAAGGTGGTGATAGTCGAGGTGTTGAGGGCGGCTATGCCGCTCGTCGAGGGGCTCCTCAAGGCCTTCCCCGAGGCCAAGATAGGCGTCATAGCGGCTAGGAGGAGGGAGGAGGGGGGCGCCATAGGCGTCGACGTATACTACGTCAGGCTTCCGGAGGTGGAGGGCTCGGTGGTCCTCATGGCGGATCCCATGTTGGCCACAGGCGTCACCATGGCCTCCGCGATACGGGAGGTGTTGGGCAGAGGCTCGCCCAAAAGGCTGATGGTTGCCTCGGTCATAGCGACGCCGATGGGAGTAGAGCGCGTGCTGTCCACATACCCTCAAGCCGAGATCTACGCGGTGGCCATAGACGAGGTCCTCAACAAAAACGGGTTTATTGTGCCCGGGCTCGGCGATGCCGGCGATAGGGCGTTCGGCAGCTGACCTACGCGGGGATACAGCCGAGCGAGCCGAGCGCGGAGAGGTCGCTGTACATCCCCGCACCGGTCGGCAGAGACCACCAGTTGGCTAAGGTGGACCACTGAGGTATTGGGTACACTATATCCGACCTGGTGAGCGCCGTGAGGCTCAGCGCGGGCAGTACCTTGACGGGATCCCAGGGGTATATGGCCAGCTTCTCGGCCACTCTCCACGGCATATATATCACGTTTCCTGGACAGAAATATTGACGCATCCACGTCCCGTTTCTATTAAGATATATATAGTAGCCTTTTATATATTTACTGAGATTACTGTCTACATATATATAGATACCAGAACTATTTACAAGAATATATGGCTTTATATATACATATGATATGAAGCCGCGCATCAGCTCTACGGACCCCAACATCACGTCGAAACCAGCGTAGGGCCCCAGATCGCCCCGCACGCTCGCCTGGCCGTCGGAGCATTCCGCCCTCCAATACACGTAGGGGCCCCTCGATACGCTCAGCGGAAGCCAGCCCAACGGCGCGCAACTGGACGGGAACCAGTTGGCGAGGGAGGGGGGATACGGCCTCGTGCCGTTTATCGCCAGACAGAAAGTGGCGGCGAAGATCTCGCCGGGACGGAGGATACGGCCTAAGTCGTCGGATACGGTGTAGTTCACGGCCAGCGCAGTCGTGTAGTAGTACCCGTAGCTGGCCGTCTTGCCGGTTACGAACTCTACCCAGAAGAAGCCGTCGGCCGCGGGCGCGAGGAGCCAGCCCGGCGGGATTGGGGCCAGCCCGCAACCGGACGAGTTGGGGAGGGGGACCGCAACGCCCGGCACCACCAAGTACGGCTTGTAGGGCTCCAGCTGGAATGTGCCGAGGGAGATGTTGTAGGTCCCGGCCGTCGGCCACGTCGAGCCCGCCCAAGACCCGTTGACGTACCGCGCGCCGCTCGCGTTGACGTAGATAGTTACGCTTATGGGGGATTTGCCTAGCCACATGACGGCCAGCCCGTAGGCTGCTCCCTTCAGCGCCGCGTTCCCTGAGAACTCGCCGTTCCACCAAGCCTCCTGAGGATCGGCGCAGAAGAGCGACTTACATGGGACCAGAGGCACCAGCGACCACAGAATCGCCCCGACGGGCTGGCCGTTATTTCCCCTCACTACGCTCGACACGTACGACGCGGCGCTTTGGCTCGCCGAACCCCACGGCTGTAGCACGTAGACGTACACGTCGGCCGGATAGGCGGGCCCCTTGGGCGGCGGCGAGACGAAGACGGCTCCTTGGGCCGCGCCCGTGAGGCCGGTGATGGGGTCGATAGCTGGGCCTGTGGACTGGTAATAGCCGCCGACAAGCGTGGCCCATACGTAGTCGGGCGACGCCAAGTAGGACCAACGCGATAGGAGCATCGCGAGGCCGTAAGTGGGCAGATCCGAGGGGGCCGGATAGGACCACGGGATCAGCCGCGACGTCGCTCCGTATCCGCCGATCTCCGTGAGCGTAACGCCTCCGTAGCGTCCGTCCCAAGCCACGTTGCCGCCTAGAGGGCTTGTCGCGACATAGCCCGAAAAGCCGCCGTAGCCTCTAGGCGAGTAGCCTATGTAGTGGCCTCCGTAGATCAGATATCCCAGCAACGACGCGTAGAAGTCCGCGACGCCTCCAGCCGGCACGTAGACGTTCGCCGAGCCTCCTTCGATCCAGATCTCGGCGGAGCCGAAACGCAGATAGGGCTCCCAGAGAGCGTCGGCGGACAATTCTACGTACGTGTACAGGTTGTAGTACTCCCACCCGCCCGAGCCGTAGGCCAACGGCGACAGCGCGAACGGGCCGAGAGAGGGCAATTCGCCTGGCGAGGCGACGGCCAGCAGGTGGCTGACCGCCGCCGCGAAGTTGGGCCACTGCGACACGTAGGTCTCCGCCACGACCCTGTAGGTCGGATCGAACAGAGCCACAAGTCCCTCGGCGGTCTGGTTGAGCAGGATATAGCTTGTGCGGAGGGCGACGACTCCAGGCGCCTTCGGCGACTCTATCTCCAACGGCGCCGTCCAATACTCCGGCACGAGCCACGCCTGTAGGCTCACAGAGCTCGGGAAGTCCCCATCCAACGAGAGGTAGCCCGAAAGGTGTCCGTCAGATCCCTGGGGACTCCAGCTGAAGCTACTCGGCGAGTACCTCGTCTTAAACGGGTTGCTCTGCGGCAGCCCCCGCGCGACGTCGCCGAAGACCAGCGACGTCGAGTTGACGACTGCTCTTATCCCGAGAGTGCCCTCGTTTATCTGCCCGACTGAGAGCCCGCTCAAGACACTCGGCTCTTTGACAACCACTGATATCTCGACGTAGTCGTCTAGGCTGGGCCCGAGATACCAGTCTGTCGGCAGAGACCTATACGGGGCTGGCAGATACACGGTCCGTGCATAGCTCCAGTCAATGCCCGGTATCGCTCCGCCGGCTCCATCCCTGTATATCGACTGCGATACCTCGGTTACATTCGCCAGAGTGCCCTCTTCTATTTTTCCCGAACAATTATATATTACATAATATGTATTATATTTATAAGTATAATAATTTATAAATATTGTTATATTAAATTTTCCATTTGAAGGGAGGGGATTACCTGCTACAAATATAGACCCTCTCGTAAGGCCGTAGCTGGCGTAGCCGCCGGAGCTGGCTACGTACGACATATCGCCCGCCACGTAGATCGCAGGTGTCGACGCGGCTCTCGGTATGCCTAGAAAGTGTAGACCTATGCTTATCGAAATAGGCGCTTCTGGGGGCAATTCGCCGCTCGAAATGAGGGTGGCGTTTACCAGCTGACAATTCGGGGCCTGAACTGCCGCCCAGGTCAAAAACGCAATCGCCAGCGTTAGGACTAGCCACCTCATGGAATATCACAACTGATTGTCAACGACACAGGGAAGTCCGTTATCTCTACGTGGGAGCCTCTAGACACCACTACGAGGAACTCCCTCTGCGGCGATAGATAGTAGCTATCTCTGCTCAACACCGCTATCTCGGCCGCAGTGGCGTTGACGTACAGCTCGGGCATATAGTCGAGCGTCGACGACAACGCAATGTGGTAGACCCGCGCCACGCCGCCGTTTTGCGCAATCGCCTTAGTACAGTTTACCAAGGCCAGATATAGGGTGTAGTTTATAGGCCCCCACGATCTGGACAGACGCGCCGCCACGAGGCCGCCTCGATAATACACCAGCAGAGATCTATTGGCCCCCGAGAGGTATAGGGCAGAGCCGTTGCAGTAAATCGAGGACGGCGTGGCGTTGTACGTGATGCAGTGGATCTGTGAAGCTGTGAGGGACTCCAGCTTCAGCTCGTAGAGCACCTGCGGGTAGTCTATCGGGACGTAGCGCGGGTACGAGGTCGATAGGACTGCCGCGGTCCAGGCCACGACGGCGACGGCCACTAGGGCGTATGCAAGAGACCACTGGCCTCTCATCGCCCGACGCACGAGGCGTAGGCTATTCCGTCAACCACCTCGACGCGCATGAGGACGGGGCACACGAGCTCCTCGCCGGGCCTTAGAGGGCGCCCGTCGGGTCCGTAGGCCCAGGCGTATTGGGCCATAATCGACGAGTTTGCGAGCACGGGGCCGCGGACCAGATACGCGGAGCCGTTCGTCTGGACCAGCGCCGCGGGTCCCTCGACGTAAAATACGCAATCTGAGCATCTGGGCGCGCCGGCCTGGACGCCCACGTGCGTAAGAAACGCGCCGGCGATCGCGGCGGCGACGGCTAGAGAGACGGCGGCCGACACTATGTATAGGTCCATCACCCCCCTGACGCTATTGCGTAGTCGTACACGCGCCAGTCGGCAGTACATCCGCCGTTGGCGACCCCTATCACGACGGCGTAGTTCCCTGCCGGAGGTCTGGCGAAGCCGTAGCTAGTCAGATTATAGGTATACGCCTCGCTGAAGGCGCCGGGCGCCGTCCATTCGACAAACAGAGTATTGCTTGAGGAGTTGTATAGCAGATAGGTGGTCCAGATCTCCGTCGGCCACGACTTGAGGCCGTTGAAGCCGGCCGGCCTTACAACGCCTCTGCCTCCCGACGAGTTCATCACCGCGAACTCAAAAGATCCGTCCTCGCGCCCGTAGTCGTAGGGGTTGAGCTGTACGAAGAGCTGCAGGGGGCCTCCCGCGGGCACGTAGTCGGCGCCCCCGAACGGCAATACGCCGAGACCCTCGTCGGAAGGCGCGACGAGGCTACGGGCGCTCTGGGGGACGAATAGGGATACATACAGCCCGTCGGCTACACATGTCGAGTTAGTATAGCCCCACTTAACCTCGACGGCTAGATACCCGCGGCCTGGCCAATACGTAGAGATAGACGTAAAGTTGTACCCATTCCTAGTAAGTCCTATGGACGGCGTCTGCCCCACGCCGTAGAGATTTCCCGCCGGCAGTTGGCCGGAATAGCCGTTGGCCCGAGCCGCGGTCACAAACCCCCTCGCGATGCTCACGGCGCTCCTTCCTCCGAAGCCTAGAAGGTCGAATGCGTAGTCGCCGGCGGCCGGATACCACATCTGGAAGGCGCATGTTATTCCCTGGCCCGCGTACAGAGGCTTTCCGAGCAGGGCCGAGGTAGCCGTCGTCCGCGTCTGCACGCCGAGACAGTATATCGGCCTCGCATACCACATCGAGCCGTCAGGCGCTCTGTACATAAGCGCGACGCCGTATAGGGCTCCCCGCAACACGGCTATCGACGCCACGACTACGCCGTTCTGCTCGGTCACCGACGCCGTGGCGCTCGGAAGATCCGCCGACGTCACGCCGACCACCATTAAGGTAATTGCGACGGTTGCCGCCACCGCCAACGTTGCAATCGCGATCAGGGTAGTCGTTATCTGTACTCCTCTCATGGAATACATCTAGCCAGGAGAAGCCTCCCCCTAGACTCCACAACGGCGGCCGAACAGACGCCTCCGCCTCTCCACGGCGGCGGGCACCAGAGCCCGGAGTAGGGATCTGGCCCTATCCTCAACGGGTTCGAAACGGATATTGGCTTGCCGTCAAGCACGAAGGAGGAGTTGTAAGTACAGTTGTACCCGCCCGGCCATAGGTAGAATGTGGCGACCCAGATCCCGTCAAGCCCAACGGCCGCCTCGGCCAGCGTAGGGGACGACGTCTCCGCATCGACCGCCCAGAAATCTCCGTTGTAGTAGAACACGTGGATCCACCTGGCAGGACCGCCCTGCGGCGGCGATAAAGGCGCTAGATAGCCGCCGTGAGGCAACGACGAAAGCTTCATGAAGGCGAAGAGCATCAACACCGCTACTGAGAGCGCGAAAATAGAGGCGGCCACTGGCGACGAGATCTGGCCTCTCATCCCCTCGGCAGGATGTACAGCCTTCCGTCGGGGGTTGTGCCGACCACCACGACGCCGGGCACGCCGCCTATCGCCGGCCTTCCGTCGACGTAGTATATCCGATACGACGGCACGAACAAGCCGCAACCGAGGTAGCAGCCGGACCCTCCGCACGAGATCTCGCCGAACGCGGAGACTACGAACGCCGAGCCGTTGTGGCTCAAGGCGAGCCGCGCCGCCTCACACAGACTCCACGAGGTGAAGTGGGTATATGTCAAGAAGGTCAATAGAACGGACAGCGAGGCAACGGCCAGCACTGAGGCGAGCTCTACCAGCTCCTCCATGGATTATCTACAGGTTAAGTTCAACACCGATATTGACAAGCCAAGGCCTCCCGATCTCGATATCTCCACCCAACTGCCGTTTGCGTAGAGCCAGCACGTCAGCCCGGATAGCAGAGGCCTCAAGGCGGCTACGTCGCCGCGGATCGTGTAGTTATAGTATTGGGGCCAGTATCTGTAAACCGCCGACAGCGAGGGCGACGATAGCTCCATCGGCTGTATAAGCGCCAACACGGCGAGCGACAGCGCCATGACGACTACTATCGCCAGCACGTCGACGTCCATGGCCCGCCCTCTCCTCTACTTATTCCCATGGAAATATACGCAAAATGCTATAGGGATCGGTTGAGGCGCGGGCTGGGCTTGATGTTGCGCAGACCCAGGCCGATCCTTTTGATTGGGGTGAACTCGATACACACGTTCCTCGTGCTGGAGCCCATATGGGCAGTATTCCTCGACGAAAGGATGCGCGTGGTGGACGTCCTGTACCTCAAGCCTTGGAAGACCCACAGAGAGCCGAGGGCGGTGCATACCCTCGAGTTGCCGAAAGAGGAGAGGCCGCCGAAAAAAGGGGATTTTTTAGAGATCGTCTGCCTCTAGGTGGCGCCCGCCGTGAACACGCCGCGGGCCAACTGGATAGTCCTGCCGCTGGAGTCAACGCCGTATATGACGTAGCTGTACTGGGTGCCGTATGCTAGATTGTTAAGGCTAAAGTAACACACGGCGGATTGGCCTGTGTAGAGCTGTATGCTACTGGAGTTGCTCTCGACGAAGCCGTTTGTGCCGTTGTAGTAGCACGTACCGCTGACAGGCTGGCCTGGCGTCCCGCCTTGTTGCCAGTACTGGAGATAGAGCGCGTTGAGCCTCCCATTGAGGACTTGGACCTCCACAGTCATGACCCTGCTACCTACGGTGGCTATTACCTGTGCCCTAGTATTGGCAGAGGCCGATTGGCCCATCCGCATCATGGCCAGCGCGATTATGGCGGCGACGGCCACCACCACGGCTATGATTATCAACGCGTCTATGCCGCCTGCCTGTCCCTTTAGACGTCTCATGGAAAAAACAGCAATAAGCTCGTACTACGACAGATGCATTATTTATGATAAAAATATATTATATTTTTATTCTTAGTTAATATTATAAATTTATTATGAGCAATCTAGTAAAATTATAGTAATAGATATAGGTACATTATCTAGATGGACCGACTTCTCGGAAAAACGATAGCCGCCCGCGCACATGGGGTATAGATAGTAAAGTGTGCCGTTATTGAAATAGGGCACCACGACCACCGCTCTCCCGACGTACATAGTGTAGTTCGCCGCACTGTAGTAGACCCCGTATATCGGCGATGCGTTCGCTCCAAACGAGACGGCGTAGAGCCAACCTGTCGGCGGCACGCAGTCGCTACATGCTGGAGGTGAGGGGCCAGGCAACAACACGTAGCGTCCTCCAGAGAATTGATAGTGGACTTTCACCACATAGACAGGCACATAATCAGGGACGGCCACGGGCTTGAAGGACTTTATCGCTACGGCGATTTCGGCTGGAGGATATGCGGACCTCACTTCAATAGTAGCCCTATACACCGCCAGCGCGATCACGGCAATCGCCGCGAGCGACGCGGCCACTACGACTATCTGTTTCAATGCCGAGAAGCCCCTCATGCCCAAAGCGACCACAACGTCGTCGTTAGGTAGAAGAACGACGTACCGGCGAGGCCGCCTGCTAGAAGGCCAGTCCACATGCCTTTTGAGGGGAGCAACATCACGGCGACAAAGCCTGTGACCATAGCCGACAGCAGTTGCGCGGCCGCGTACTTCACCTCGTCGGGAGGTAGCGGGTACATTAACGACTGTCCTGTCGACGGGACGGCTTGGAGCGCCGTTACAGATACCGCAAGCGAATATACCAGTATCACCGATGCCGCTATATATACAGCTATGAACATGGCGGTGAGCGCGGTGACCCTTTTCAGCCCTCTCTCCTTTTCGCTAAGAATTGTCTGGACGTAGTCTACGGCCTCTAGGCTCGGCCCGGCCCAGCTCACCGCGTTGAACATGGCTCTGGCCAACGAGAACATGAGAGACGGTATTTCGTAGAAGTACGCTATCATCCAGGCCACCTTGTAGGTCGCCGATACCTCTCTCAACGCGAGATCTGCGGGGATGCCTTGGGATATACGCGAGGCGAAGTCCCTCAACATGGCAGGTATCTCGGCGGCCAGCCTAAACCATCCCACGCGTTTTGTGGCCAGAAGCCAGATGGCCAACACGGCGCCGGCCGCAACGGCGCCGAGCGATATTGGAAGAGACCAGACAATGGATGAATAGATCGCCGCGCCCCCGGCCAAGGCCGCCAAGAAAATGGAGCGGCCGTAGGTCCTGGTCGGCGATAGGTCCTTCGGCATCGACTTGTATATCAATAGGCCTATCATCGACGAGAAGACTCCGGCTATGCCCAGCAACGAGAAGAGATCGAGAGGCAGAAGGCCGTACGCGTATAGGAAGAGCAATAACAGCGGCGCGAACATAAGGCTGGACAGAGACGAGAAGAGCCCCACGAAGTGCTGCATTGCGGCCTCTATACGGCCCAGCGCTATCGACTTAGTAGCCTGCAGAAAGGACTGCACGAGGACTTGGCGGGGGACTCCCGCCTCTTCTTGAGATACGGCGAAGCCGTACTGCCTCACCACGGCGAGCCCATCGGAGGAGAGCAACGAGGCGGGGTTCGGGGTCAAGCTGGCTAGCAACAGCTCGCGCGAGTGTTTTCGGTCTAGGCTCTCCGCCTCGGCCGCCGTGCGCCTCAAGGCCTCGACGGAGGACATGTGGGATAGGTACGTTGCGAAGATCGGCGCTATGTATATGTAGAACTCCTCCCTGTTCATCGACGCCTCAATAACTGCAACAAGCTCTTCTTGGCGCCGTCCTCCTCCACGACGAAGTATTCGGGCGCCTCCAGCACCTTAAGCAAGTTGCCCAAGATATGGCTTCTCTTGACTGAGTTGTTAGCCGCTATAGGCAACTCCTCGATTATCTGCGACGGCGATAGGCCGGCCCTATGCCTTTTCACTATGTAGTCCACGACAGTGGACAACGAGAAGCCCTTATCCAACACCTCCTTCACCACAAGCCAATCGGAGGGCAACAACGCTATGCCCTCCTTCTCAAGCCTCCTCGCAGCCGCGGCCAGTCTGGACGGCTTAATCCCTATGGCCTTAGCCGTATCGCATAACTCCTCGGCGGCCTCTCTCGTGTACCCGTCCTCTATCAACTTCTCGCAGTCCTTCATTTCCCACACCTCTCGAGCAACGAGAGCGCCAGCCGCGCCACCGCGCCCGCGTCGCCCCCCGACTTTGCGACTTCCCTCAAGACAGCCCCGAGCAGTTCGCTGTCTAGCCTGTCGACTATCTCCTGCGGCGCCCTCTGTAGGGACTTAAGTAGCTGGAGGGCCCAATCGCCCTCGCGGTCGTCGCGATCGGCCAGCCCTAAGTCTAGCTGGCCGTCGAGGCCGATCTCAGGATCTCCATCGTTGTTCCTAAACTTGAGCTTCATGGAAATATCTACCTTCCAGCTGATAGCCGTGCTTCACGGCGTCGTCGACCACCGATATCTCTCTACGGGAGAATAGCTTCAGTACGGCCTCGCGCGCCTCGAGGGGCTCCAGCTCCTTGGACGCAATTGCCTTAAGCAAACCGGCCCTCGTCTTCACCTCGTCGAGGATCTTTGTATCGTATGTGGACTTAGTGTAGGCGTTCAGAAGGCCCAACACGTCGGCCACAGGCGCCTCCGCCACCTCTCCGCCAAGCGCTACCAACGCTTTCCATTCCTTTAGATACCTCTCGCCTCCGGATACTCCTAGTTGCAGAATCATGGTGTTTGCGAGGGCCTCGACAGGGGCGCCCGACCTCTTTATACGTAGAAGGGCGTCGTGTATGGTGTCGGCGTGCATCGTCGTCAGCCCGCCGTGGCCCGTCAGCTTGTAGGAGACCAAGACGTTGAGCTCCTGGCTGGTCCTGGCCTCTGCCAGAGTCACTATGGTGGCCATGGTGCCGTAGCGGAGGGCTTGATCCAGAGCCTCCATGAGCCTCGACTCCGAGGGGACCGATATGTGGAGGATCTGGCCCTCCAGAGGCGCCCAGATCTCCCGCGCGCCTCTCTCTATGATGACGACTTGCATCCACGGCGGGATGAAGTAGAGCAGAAGGTTCAGCTGCGTGGTTTTGCCGGTGCCCATGGCCCCTGAGAATATCACAGTCCATCTAGCCTCGGCAGCTATTGTGGCCAACGCGAAGACCTCTAGAGCCGAAAGATCTTGGACGTTCGGCCGGCTCTCCGAGTCCTCAAGCCGGCGCGGGCGCTCGTACACCTTAATGAGGCTTGCCGAAGGCCGCGGCGGCTCGCTCATCTTCCTTATATTCACGTTGTATTCGAGCAGATCCGCCGCTATCCTGAGCCGATATACGGGATCTTCCCTGGTCTGGAACGGCCGCTCAAGGGTCAAGCTCGGCACTAGCTTCTTCACCAATATGGGCATGAAGGCCTCTGGCACCACCACGTTGGTGGGCATCCGCGCCTCGTTGCGGATCGCGACGACACGCCGGTAGCGCCCCAGCTCGACCATCTCCGCGTATATTTTGTCCAAGAGCTCTAACGGATTACGCGGAAGCTCGCTCCACCTGCCTGGAGGCGCCAGGGGTTGCGGTATGGCGATCTCGGTCAGCAGATCGTCCCTCATAGGCGCCTCCAACACGCCGTAGCCGCCGAACTCGCCGCGCCCGCTCCATCTGTCTAGGAAATAGTGTACGAGCTCTCTATGCTCTCTATAAGTCCGCAAGGCGTTTCTGTGCCACCGCCAGCCGGCTACGCCTCGGCTCGGCGCCAGCGCCAGCAACGCGTCTTTTATGGCCTTGTCGTATTCCCCGTAATCGGGCGGCACGGCGCCGCGAAGCGCGGTTAACGCGAGGGCCTTCTCGAGAATCTCCGGCAACTGCGGATCGACCACCACGTACTCCCCGTCGTCTGTTATGCAGATGTCTGTGGCGTAATTGCGGTAGACTATCACGCCTTTCTTGAACAACGCGCACCTGTCCAACAACGAGTTATCGGCCTTGGCGAACAGGGCACCCGCCAAAGACATCTTACTTCTCTTTTATCCACTTGACTAGCAAGGACAGAGCCTCCCTATTTCGCCGATCCCCTAGGATCGCCTTGTATATCCTCTCGGCTGAGTAATCGGAGGGCATCTTAACCCTCGTCAAGAACGCGTTTACCATCTTTATACCGGGAGCCTTCTCGTCGCCCTTCTCCAGCATGTTGGCCACTATAAGCGAGGCGTAGCGCATGTATCTGCCGTATATCTGCATCTTGACATCCGCTATCCTCGTGACAAGCCGCCTATCGGCTACGAAGTACATAAGCGCCTTGAGCTTCCTCTGCAAGGCCTCAATCCACGTCAGTTGTAACGCCTTCGGCGTGTCGACGATCACGGTGTCCACCGGAAGGCGCTCCTCGGCCAAGGCGTCGGGAAGCGCGACTAGGGTGTCGTAGAGCGCCTCGAAGAGCTCGGAATCGCCTATCTTGCCGGACTGGTAAAGCATAGCCGCCTCGTAGCCGGGTATCACGTAGAGGTTGGGCCGAACCTTATGCACGTAGACGTCCTTGCCGTACCGGCCGGCGAGCCATCCGGGCTTTTTGGGGACGCCGAAGATCGAGGATAGATCGGCCTTCTCCCAATCGGCATCTATTATGAGGACCCTCTCCTTCTCAAAAGCGGTGGCCAGCGCCAGCGTCGTCTTGCCCACGCCGCCGTCGACCGAGAAGAAAACCGCGAACTTAGTCCTCATGGAATAATCTATCGAGGGCGTTGGCCCTGTACGCCGTCATGTAGGCCTCGGCAAAGTCGAGGACAACGTCGGCGACGGCGGCCAGGGCGCCGTCCTTGGCCTTCGCTATCATCTTGGAGGACCTCCATGCCGACTTGACAACTACGGGAGGCGCCCGCGAGATAAATACGTAGAGGACCTCGCTGTGGGGATCTACGGCATATCTGTAACGATCGTGGACGAGATACTCCAAAACAATCTTCTTAATCTTCAGAGGCCTTCCCCTATACTTCAACTCGACTCTGTACTTGTCCTCGCCTATCCGCACAAACGACGCCTCGAAGTCGCCGCGTCTATACCTCATATCGGTTGAGCAGATCGATGAGCTCCCTTCTGAATTCGGGTATGGAAAGCCCTCTTATGACTCGCATGATTATGGCTCTGTCCTCGTCGTTTAGTTCCGTTAACCCGCGGCGGCTGTATGCCCTCGACACGCTTCGCTTCGTCAAGCTCAACGCCAGCGCGTCTAGGTCTAGTCCACTGCCGCGATCCTCGCAGAGCCCGCAGAGACACCTTATCGATCGCGTCGAGGCGCCCGACGGCGCTATCGTCAGGTATTTAGACACGGCGGATCTTATGGCGCGTGCCAGCGGCACGTCGTCCTCCTCCAACGCGGCAAGCTCGGGACAGACGTGCTCCTTGAGGAATTCCTCGTCGGCGCTGATGCCGAGATCTCTGAGCACGAGCGCGATCGCCGTAAACGGGTACTGCGGCTCGCCGACGACCTCTATATGGAGCACCTTGAGGCCCGGCATTAGGTCGGCCAAAAGCTTGTGAAGCCTCGGCGACAGTAAATAACGGCTCCCTCCTTTCTCGAACGAGAACAGCGGTAGAGGGCTTATCCCTCCGTATATTGACGAAGCTAGATATAGCAGTTTGTCCTCCAGCGCCGTCGGCACGATTTCGGGATATGGATCTATCACCGTAGCTCCGGCTTGCTTCCTCAAGAAGTCGGCGAGATTGTCTGCATTTATTATATCGATCTTTACATCCATGTCCTAGCATCCGCGGACAGCTGCACGCATTGAGGCAATATATCTACCCTTATTCTGGCCATAAAGGGCTTCCACACGACGTCGCGGGGCTCATGGCTCGGCGGAACCTCGGCGAGGACGAGCCAGTCGTCAGCATACGGGCCCTCGACTTTCAAGCCGTACTGCATATAGGCCGCCAGATTTCTCGCGGCGGCTTTTATGGCCCTAGCCCTTATCCTTTCGTCGTAGACAAACCTATAGACAAACTCCGCCCCCCACTCTGCCAAAAACTTGGCGCAACCGCTGTATTTGATAGAATCTATCTTTGCCGCGCCTCTAGGCGAGCAGGGCGCTCTGACGGCCGCCGGGGCTTCCAATACGCTCCGTGCTTTGTCTAGCAGTCTTATGAACGCCCCACAGGCACGTCTTCTGAGATCTGAGCCCGGAACGTCGGAAAGCGCTCTTAACACCCAGCTGTTTGCTATCTTCAGAAATGCGTTCAGCGCATACGGCTCTCTATCGATCGCAAACAGTGCGTGGACGGCGTCGGCCATGCGGTATATGGACAAGTGCTCCATGCCGAAAACGACCATATAAAAACACCTTAGATACGCACCAAGACGATTATTTGGATGAATCAACCTATAGTAATTTTATTCTATTTATAATTAAATAATATTAGTCAATAAATAAATATATTTTATTCTCACAAATTAGGTACTACTGGACGGAAATGTTATAAATTAGAGTCGGTCGCCTCTCTATGAAGACCATAGTAGTAGCATACGACGGATCTCAACATGCCAAAAAGGCTCTAGAAACTGCGAAGGCAATGGCAGAAAAGTTCGGCTCCAAGATATACGTCGTGCATGTAGTCGACACGGCAGTTTTGTCGCTCTCGGAGGCCTTCTCGACTCCGAGCGTCGTGAAAAGCCTGCGCGAAAGCGGGGAGAGGGCTCTGAGAGAGGCCCTCGGCGTGATCCCGACAGCCGAGAGCAAGTTGCTTGAGGGCGATCCGCCGCACGAGATAGCGAAATTCGCCAAGGAGGTCAAGGCGGATTTAATAGTGGTGGGGAGCAGAGGGCTTTCGACCATCCGGAAATCTCTCCTCGGGAGCGTGGCAAGCAGGTTGGTGCAGGAAAGCGACGTAAGCGTTTTGGTCGTCAAATAGCTAAACTTTTTATAGGCGTTAACTCAGCAAGCCCATGGACAGGAACGGCTTGTTGATACTCGCCTCGGCGTTTCTGATAACCGTGGCCGTCCTCGTACTCGCCGTAGGGCCGTACAGGAAAGGGCCTGTCTACGAGCCGTACTGGGAGCAGGTCAACATCACGGCGCTTGCGCTACAAGGGCAGAAGATCGGCGTGACCGTCTACACAGGCTACGGCGGCTGGGCTATCTTCGGCTATCAGGACAACGTCACCATGCCTCAGAGAGGGCAACTACTGGCAGTCCTCAACAAACTCATCGCCGAGGCGGAGAGGGAGGGCTACACGGTGGTGCTCGTGCCTTGGGGCGCCGACAACAGAACCAACGCTGTGCTGTCCGCGCTGTATAGCGGCGCTCTTACCCCTCAACAATATCTAAACGGATATGTCAACGTCAGCGCCAAGATAAACACGACGGCTATACAACAGGCCAGGAGCTACGCGTTGACTCTCGCCCAGAGCTTGGGATCCTACACGGCTTATCCGGGCATTCCCCAAGTGCCGACGTCGCCGCCCATAATATACGCCTACTTGGTGTGGAGAGGTTGCGCGTATCCCGTCTACGAACCCTACGAGCCGCTGAGAGACGCCAACTATTCCGACTGGGCTTACTGGGTCGGCAACGCAATAGTCAACCTCCCCAGCCTGACAGGCCAGCCCGGCTGTACTTGGTAACTACTTGTTGGGAAGCCACAGCGCAAAAATAAAAATCGACACGTTAAATCGGCAGTGCCGCAACGCGAATATCCCGAGCATCCTCTCGTCGGCGTTGGCGCAGTCGTTTTCAGAGATGGGCACATTCTGCTAGTAAAGAGGGGGGCGCCGCCAGGGAAGGGCAAATGGTCCATACCCGGCGGATTGATCGAGCTCGGCGAAACTCCAGAGGAGGCAGTCAGTAGAGAGCTGTTTGAGGAGACCGGCCTAAGAGGCGCGGTGAAGGGCCTTTTCGGAATATACCAGTATGTCGAGAAGGATGAAGTGGGAAGGATTCGGTATCACTACATACTGTTGGACTTTATAGTAGATGCCGAGGAGAAGACGCCGCGGCCCAGCACAGACGCCGAGGACGCGCGCTTCTTCGCCCTCACAGACGCCTTGAGGCTGGACTTGACGGAGACCACGAGGGATCTGCTCGCCGATCTGGCCGATTCCGGTCCCAGACCGCTTACGAGATGCAGCTAGATTTCGAGAAGGCTAGGCGGAGGCTCGTGGAGGGGCTCATCTCTGAGGGCATATTGAGGAGCGAGAACGTGATAGAGGCCATGCTCAAAGTACCCCGAGAGGAGTTCGTGTTGCCCGAGTATAGGCTCTCCGCATATGTGGACAGCCCACTGCCTCTCCTCGGCGACGCGACCATATCGGCTCCCCACATGGTGGCGATGTTGTGCGAGGCTGTGAGGCCCCGCGAGGGCATGAGGATATTGGAGGTGGGCACAGGCTCGGGCTATCAAGCCGCCGTATGCGCCGAGGCCATCAAGAGGAGGGGAAAGGTCTTCACTATAGAGGTAGAGTGGCCGCTCGCCGTATTTGCAGCCCAGAACATAGAGCGGCTGGGCTACGCCGATGTGGTCGAAGTCTACTACGGAGACGGCGCTTTGGGAATTCCCGAAAAAGCCCCTTTTGACGCCATATTGGTCACCGCTGCGGCGGAGCGTGTGCCGGCCGCGTTGCAAGACCAGCTCGCTCTCGGCGGCCGTCTGGTAATACCGCTGGAGGAGCGGCTGGGCCAGACGCTTTACTTATATATAAAGTCCGAGAAGGGTTGGGCCAGAGAGCGGCTGGCCTATGTAGCGTTTGTCAAGCTCAAGGAGCGCCGAGCGTAAGTCGATTGGCCAGATCGGCTAGGGCTCGAGGCGATATCTATCCCTAGGGTACAAGACGGCCTCCCTCACGTTCTTTAAGCCCAGCAGAGACATCAACAGCCTGTTGAACCCCATGCCGAAGCCGGCATGAGGAGGCATGCCCCAGTCGAACACCGACAGGTGGCTCTCGAAAGCGGCGGGGTCCAGACCCCGCTCGCGCATTTCCCTCTCCAGATCCTCCCTCCTGTGTATACGCGTCGCGCCGGACACCACCTCTATCCCGTCGAGGATCAAGTCGTACGACTCCGTCTTCTTGGGATCGCCGTCTATTCGTTTCGTATAGAACGGGCGCAACGACGCCGGGAAGTTTACTATGAAATAGAGCGGGCCGTAGAATTTAGTCAAAGCCTTTTGCATCTCCACGGTCAGATCGTCGCCCCACTTCACGTCATATCCTAAAGCCCTCAGCCGCTCGACCGCCTCGTCGTAATCCACCCGAGGGATCTTGTCGACCTTCTCCAAGACCGGCCTTATGCCGACCTTCTCGAGTCTGTCGCGCCTGGAGTTCACCACCGAGGCAATCGACCGCATGATCTCCTCAAGCACGTCCATTATGTCGTTGTAGTCCATGAAGGCGCCCTCGCCGTCTATGGAGATGAACTCGTTCAGGTGGTAGTCGGTGTTGTGTTTCTCCGCCCTGTAGGCGGGCGCTATCTCGAAGACCCTTTCAAGCGACGCAGTGAGCTGCTCCTTGTATAGCTGAGGGCTCTGCGCCAGATAGGCCACTCTTTCGAAATACAAGACCGCGAACAGCTCGGCGCCTCCCTCGGTGCTCGTCGCTATTATCTTGGGCGTGAACACCTCGACGAACTTATGGCGGTACAGCACCTCGCGAACAGCTTTCAGAATCTCGGACGCCGTCGTGAAGATGGCGAGGTTTCTGGGGCTTTTGAGATCGGCGGCGCGGTACTTGAGCCTGGTCGGGAGGTCGGAAGTCCCCTCCCAGAGATCCACCGGCAACGGCCTCGCCTTGGCCACTACCCACATCTCCTGCGGAAACACCTCCACGCCGGATTTAGCTATCTTGCTGGCCTCGACAATGCCCCTAACCACAACGACGTCCTCCTTATTGAGTTGCGGAATCTTGGATAGGAGGTCGTCGGGCGTCCTCCCGGCCTTGAACGTCAATTGCACGAAACCTTCTCGGTCTCGCAACACCACGAACTTGACCCTGCCCAAATCGCGTATCTCCCACACCCAGCCGGCGACGACGACTTCTCGGCCGTTTAGCTCCGGCGTTATCTCGCTGGTAAAATGCGTCTTGCGGGGGACCACGGAGGCTGAGACTCTACCATATATTAGCCTTTCCGTCTTGTATAAACAAATTTTATTTAAATCAATTTATATTTTAAAATATTATTATATATTATATTTTAATTTCTTTCTCTTTAATAACATCTATCTTTATAGTAGATCCAACGATTCTGTTCAATATTTCTTGGAGCTTTTCGGGTCGCACGGGCAGTCGTCTGATCTCTCTGGAGGGTATCTTGACGACAGTCTCGCTGGTGCCGTCAGGCAACCAAGACGTCGAGATCGTGAGCAACCTAGCGGGAGACACCAACTGGGCTATTATCTCGTTGGCGCTTCCCTTCTCCACTATCTTCGCGTTCTTCCCCAAAGCGGCCGTGAGGTCCTTCTCTAACTGCATCTGCGCGCCTTTCGGCAACTTCTTAAAGCCTCTGAGCACGACGACTATAAAGGCATCGGTTTCATATGCCTTTACATATTCCACGTCGTTGAGATTATACTTCTTCTCTAGTTTCATCAAGGCGTCGACGACGTCTACATCTAGCCAGCTGTACTCGCCGCTATCTATCAGACCTTGGCACTTGGCGCACAGCACCCTGGTCCTGATACAGAAGTCGCAAAACGGCTTCTTCATCAAGCGTTGGATTCGTTATGATATTTAAATTTCTTAAAACGCCGTTATTGAGATGCTGGTTTCTTCCTCCTTTCGATGACCTCTTGGCGTCTCTTATCCGAAGTGTCGATGTTTGTTATCATCACTTTACTTGGATGTATGGGATAGTATATAGTCTCGCCTCTGCTGTTTGTCCTAGTCGCATTCTCTACATATATACGGACTCTGCGGAGGTCAACCCTAACGACCTTGCCGCTGACCCCTCTAAAATCCCCTCGCATTATCACGACGGTATCTCCTACCCTTACGGGAAGCCGGGCCACGCCGAGCTTTCTCCTAAGATCGGGAGCTAGCTTGGCGGTGAGGAGCTTCCGCCTTAGATGAAGCGGGGCCTCCGCCAGAGCTTTCCTCTGCTTCCTCGGCTGGCTACTAGCGGTGGGCATCGGCCCACTCCTATCAACGCTATTTATATACTTTGAGATCGGCGAGGGCCGCGCCATCGGTTTCGTCGCGTTGACCGAAGTCTGCTTCTATCGAGACGTTGCTGAGGCCCTTAGCCGCTCCTCGGCGCTCTTCATGCCGCCCAGCGTGTCCTCCAGAGACTTGGCGATGATCTTGATGTTCTCTATGGCGGAGTTGAGTTTCCGCGGCAACTCGTCCAAGAGCTTTCGCGTCTGTTCGGTATCCACGAGAATTTTTATGGGAAATAAATTGATGACGTGCGCGTTAAGTTCCTGGGAGGCGCTGGAGAGGTTGGGAGAGCCGCCGTGTTGGTCAAGACAGCTACGGGCTCTGTGTTGTTCGACTATGGCGTGAACTTCGACTCGCAGGGGAGGCCCGTCTTCCCCGAGCACGTGAGGCCTAAAGACCTCGTCGCCGTCGTGTTGAGCCACGCGCACCTGGACCACAGCGGCGCGTTGCCGTCGCTCTACGTCTCCGTGAAAATACCCATCTACGCGACTCCGCTCACCATGGAGCTCAGCGACGTGATGTACACGGATATGATAAAGCTATCGGGCTACTACCTGCCGTACACTCACGAGGAGGTCAAGGCTACTATGGAGAGCGCGATTCCGTTAACCTACGGCGAGCCCGTCGAGCTGGCCCCTGACGTGACGCTCACGGTCTACAACGCAGGCCACGTCCCCGGCAGCGCCATCTCGGTGCTCGAGGCTGAGGGCAAAACCGTGGTGTTCACCGGCGACTTCAACTTGAGGGACACAGCGCTTTTAAAAGGCGCGGACGTCTATAATCTGCCGCGCGAGCCGGACGTAGTAGTGATGGAGGCTACCTACGCCGCCGCCGACCACCCTCCTCGACAAGACCTCGAGCGGGATTTCGTCAACACCGTGAGGGAGGTGGTCGAGGGAGGCGGCACTGTCTTGATACCGTCGTTCGCGTTGGGGCGCGCGCAGGAGATCCTCCTAACTCTTGTAAAACACGAGGTAGGCCCTATATATGTCGACGGGCTGGCCAGACAGGTAAACACAATAGTGGGCAAGTATCCGCATCTCCTCAACGACTACGACCTATACAGAAAGGCGCTGGAGGTCGCGGTGGAGATCCCGAGCGCCTATGTCAGGAAGAGGGCTGTGGGCCAGGAGCCCTCGATAATCATATCGCCGGCTGGCATGTTGAAGGGAGGGGCGTCCCTCTACTACTTCAAGAAGCTGGCCGGCGATTCGAGGAACGCCATAATACTGCCCTCTTTTCAGGCCCCCGACACGCCGGGCTTCGAGGTGCTCTCTAGGGGCGAGGCCTTCGTGGACGGCACTACTATAAAGGTAAAGGCTAGGGTAGAGTGGTTCGACTTCTCGGCGCATTCCGGCAGATCAGAACTAGTGGAGTTCATAGAGCGTTTCGGCGCGCAATCTAGAATCGTGTTGTTCCACACGGAGCCGTCATCAGCCCTCCAGTTCGCCAAATGGATGCAAGCGAGGGGGAGAGATAATATATACGTGCCCCTCGCCGTCGGCGAGGAGCTAGAGCTCTAGGAGTTTTTAAGCAGAACGCCAATACGTGAAGATACGTATATGGATAAAGAGGAGGTGCGACGAGCTCGGCCTCTGCGAATACGTCGAGGTGCCGCTAGCCCGCGCCGTGCGCATCGCCGACAAGATTAGGCTGGAGGACGTGTACATTATAATCGACGACGTGGATCCGCGGCTATTTGAGGATTTAACCTAGATGGATACATGTGCGAGCTCTACTGGGAGCTCGTAGAGAGGGGGATAGAGGTCTTAGGCGGGCCCGCCGGCTGGGCCAAGGCGTTCGATTGCAGCCTAGACCTAGAGTGCGATTGCGACGTGGTGGTCGCCGAGTCGGATATATGGAAGGTTCCCTCCTCCCGTTGCATCTGGACCATAGACGAAGTCGGCTTCTCGCATAGGCGCGTCTGGATAGGCGGGATTCCGCACATATCGCTGGACAATCTGCCGAAGGTTAAAAGCCCTTATACCCAAGCCGTCCTCAACTGCATTAGGGATGCGCTTCGTAGACGCGCAGACGGCGGCCGTCCTCGGCAGGTAGTATAAAGGTGACCTTGTAGACGTCGCCGAAATATATCCCGGCCAAATCCTCGCCTAGATGGAACTCGCCGTCTATTCCATGCACCGCGCACTTCTCGCAGTTAGATCTCGCGTATTCTATCAGGTCTCTGAAGGCCTTCAACAAATCCTTCGGCCCTCCTCTGATCACGAACAAGACTGTGCCGTGGTCGCCGTGGAAGTGAGGATGGGCGTCGGCCTTATACGTCTTAACGGCGTAGTCCATAAGATCGCCCACCTCCCGCGCAAACTCCTGATCGCTAGGCAAAAGTCCGTGGACGTGCTCCTCCTCGCCGGCGTGCTCCTCGCCCTCGTCCTCCACGGCGGCGACAAGCGTGAAGTTCAGAAGGAGCTCGAGCTGGTCGGTAGCGGCGATTCTGACCAGGTCGTTCTCTATCTTCTTCCATTCCTCAAGCCCTAGTTTGAGCTTGCCGATACCTTGCACACGAGCTCTCGCTCACCCCTTTAAAAAGTTATAATACGGAGAGGCAATTCGGTTATCTGATACAGGAAGGCGAATGGACGACATGAGGCGAGCCTCGGAATAGGAATCATAGAGGAAGCTTATCGCGATCTAGCCGCCTCCAAATCAGATCACTTAATACCAGCTCTCTACTCGACTTTCGGCCGCTCCCTATAGAGCCTCAACACCTTCTCGAGCACCTCCGACGGCGTCTCGCCGAGTACGGCTATCATAGGCTCCTTGCCCCAGTCGCCTAGGTCCACTATTATGTCGGGCACGCCGCCCGTTTGCCTAACGGCCTCCTCGACGATCCACTGCATGGATCCGCCCTCCCGCTCCTTAACCTCCTTAGGTTCGTTGCGTCTATCAATCACGGCTATTTTATAGCCCGCGGCCTTAGCCCTCTGGAGGAGGTCGTCGTCCAGCTTGAAGTTGGCCGCGGCCCGTATACGTTGGTCGTGTCTAAGCGCCGTCAAGATCTTCCTCGCTACGTGGTCGCTTGCGCCGAAGGCGGGCGGGCCCGACGGCTTGGCCTTGCCCATATACCTCACGATCCTGCCCGGTACGGCCGCCACGTCCTCTCTGCCTCTGGCGTATCGGGGATCTACGGCGTAGCCCAAGTTGCTCTGCACCTCAGGTATCAACGACCCGAAGAGCTCCGCGTTGTCCTCCACTATCTTCAACGCCCTCGACATCTCCTCGTATACGCGCCACCTCTCGGCAGGTATCTCGACCCACGCCGTCGGGTTAACCGGCCAGTGGCCTCTGCCCTTAGGCACTCCGTACTTTATAGCGACATATATCAACTCCTTTGCGGTCTTTATGGCCTCCAAAGGCTCCTGCCCCTTGGCGAGCCCCGCGGCTATCGCCGCAGAGAAGGAACACCCCGTGCCGTGAGTCGCGCGGGGGTCGAGCCGGGGCGTCTTGAGCTCGTGGAATGTTCCGCCTATATAGACCACGTCGACGGCGTCTTGGACGTCTAGGTGGCCGCCCTTGACTATCACGATCTCGCTACCCAGCTCCCTGTGTATAAGCTCGGCGGCCTTCTTCGCGTCGTCGAGCCCCGATATCTTAATCCCGGCGAGCCGCTCTGCCTCGTACCTATTGGGCGTTACGACCTTGGCTATCGGCAGAAGTCTTTTGGCGAGGGCCTCCATGGCGTCCTCGGCTATCAACGGCGCGCCGGACTTCGCAACCATGACTGGGTCGACGACGAGCTGGAAACCGAGCTTCCCCACAGTCGAGGCGACCTCCTCTATGATCTCCTTTGTGCCCAACATGCCCGTCTTGCCCGCGTCGATCCCCATATCGTCCCACACCGCCATGATCTGGGCCCTCACCATATCGCGCGGCATGCACTGCACCGCCCTTACCTCGTAGGTGTTCTGGGCAGTCACGCAAGTGAGGGCGGTGGTCCCGTGGACTCCGAGGGCGGCGAAGGTCTTAATGTCCGCGTGTATGCCCGCGCCGCCGCCAGAGTCGAGACCGGCTATGGTTATGGCTGTCCTCCACGACATAAATACCTTTTTGGACCTAGACTTAAAAATTATAGCCGAACAGCTCGGCGTATAGCCTAGGCCGTATGGGGCTGTCGCTAGGCGGGTAGAGATCTCTCTTGACCGCTACGGGGCCTTCCAAGATCTCGCGCGCCCGCCTAAGCTTCTCCAGAAAGCTTGGATCGATCTGCCCCAGCTCGGCCTTAGCTCTCGCGAGGTCGTAGGCGGCTTCGTAGGTCGCCAGAGCCACGGATTTCCTATCCATGAGATCCGTCTCGTAGTTCAACATGAGGTACCAAGGCTTCTGTAGTAGAAGATGGGCGTGGTCCTCCAGAGTCTTGGCGAGAAGCCTATATTCGAACCTCTCCGGCATCTCGAAGGCCAGACTTCCGGGATCCACAAATGGGGCCAACGGCGCCACGAAGGCGTTGGCCCTCCCGGCCGTCGCTCTATATTATATCGGTCTGAGAAATAGGGTCGTTGCCGACGTTAGAGGACAAACTTAAAATAACTTTAAATGGTAGAGCTATGCCGGGGATTCCGTGAGCTACAATTCACTGAGAGTAGAGGAAGAGGTTCGAAAATTCTGGGACTTGCGCGGGATTGAGGATAGGTGGAGGTCCTTCGACCCCAACGGCAAAAGGTTCACGTTCCTAGAGGGGCCGCCCACCACGAACGGCTTTCCCCACGTAGGGCATATAAGGGGGAGGACCTACAAGGACGTAGTTCTGAGGTTCTGGAGATCTAGGGGCTATTCCGTCTGGGCCCAAGGCGGCTGGGACATGCAGGGCCTGCCCGTCGAGCTGGAGGTCGAGCAGAGACAGGGTCTCAAGAGCAAGAAGGATATAGAGAAGTTCGGGGTTGCTAAATTCGCCGAAGAGTGCAACAAGCTCGTCGATTACTACCTGGCCTTCTGGGAGGAGTGGGGCACAAGGCGGCTAGGGCTCTGGCTCGATCTGAAAAACGCCTACCAGACGAGGAGCCCGCGGTACATAGAATACGCCTGGAGGCTCATAAAGAGGGCGCACGAGCGCGGGCTACTCGCCGAGGACTACAAGGTCTTGTGGTTCTGTCCCCGTTGCGAGACCTCGCTGAGCGACCACGAGGTAGACCTCGGATACGCGGAGAGGGAGGACCCGTCAATTTACGTCAAGTTCAAGATCGAGGGGAGAGAGGACGAATACCTGGTCATCTGGACCACGACGCCTTGGACCATAGTCGACAACGAGGCGGTTGCTGTCCATCCTGAGTACGACTACGCCAAGGTGGAGGTCTCCGTCGGGGGCAAGCGGGAGTATTGGTGGCTCGCCGAGAGGCTGGTGCCTCAGCTCATGCAGACGTTCGGCGTCAAGGAGTGGCGCGTAGTCGAGACCAAGAAAGGCGCCGAGCTCGCTGGCACCCGCTACCTACATCCGTTGGCCGACCTAGTCCCCGAGAGGGCGACGCGTCCGCACCAGGTATTCGCGGCGGAGTTCGTGACTCTGGAGCAGGGCACCGGGCTTGTCCACATAGCGCCTGGCCACGGACCCGAGGACTTCGAGCTGGCGCAGAGGTACGGCATAAGGATAACCAACAGCGTCGAGATAAACGGAGTGTACAACGAGCTCGGGGGGAAGTACGCGGGGATGTACGTGTTCGACGTAGACAAGAAGGTCGTCGAGGATCTGAGAGAGCGCGGCTTGTTGATCTACAAGACGTCTATCAAACACGAGTACCCGCACTGTTGGCGTTGCGGCACCAAGCTAGTGTTGAGGGCGGACCGCCAGTGGTTCATTAAGATGTCGAAGATAAGGGAGGAGATGTACGAGGAGCTGAAGAAGGTCAAGATATACCCGGAGAAGTTGCGCTATAGGTTCGACGACTTCGTGAAGAACGCCAGGGATTGGAACATAAGCAGGAGCAGGTTCTGGGGCACGCCGCTTCCCATATGGCGCTGCCAGAAAGACGGCAGAATTCTGGTGATCGGTAGCATAGACGAGCTCAAGTCGCTCGCCAAGAAGCTCCCGCCCGTAGACGACTTCTGGCTCGTGCACCGCCCCTGGATAGACCAAGTAGAGATATCGACGCCCGACTGCGATAGATGGGTCAGAGAGCCCTACGTGGCGGACGTGTGGATGGACTCGGGCATAGCCTGGATAGCCGCGGTGGACGGGGAGAGGAATAGGGACTTATGGGAGGCCCTCTACCCCTTCACTTGGGTGACCGAGGCCATAGACCAGACCCGCGGCTGGTTCTACTCGTTGCTGGCCACGTCGATGGTATACACGGGGAGGGCCCCGTATAAGTCGATATTGATAACGGGACATATACTCGATAAGGAGGGCCAGAAGATGTCCAAGAGCAAGGGCAACGTGGTGTGGGCTAAGGACCTCCTGAGCAAATACGGCGCCGATCCCACGAGGCTCTATCTCTTGACGAAGGCAGCTCCCTGGGAGGCCCTCAACTTCGACCCCGACGAGATAAAATATGCCGTCAGCCAGCTCAACATATTGTGGAACGTCGTCAAGTTCGCCGACACCTATATGTCCCTCGACGGATTCGACCCGAGGCGGCATAGGCTGGAGGAGCTTCTCGGCAAGGCGTTGGACGAGGATAAGTGGCTTCTGTCGGCCGCCTCCTCGTTGGCGCGGAGAGTGGCGGAGCACATGGAGGCTTTCGAGATACACGAGGCGGCCAAGGCTTGGGTAGACTTCGTCGTGGAGACGCTCAGCCACAGATACGTCAGACTGCTCAGAAGAAGGGTGTGGAGCGAGGAGCCCAGAGAGGACAAGTACGCGGCGTATGCCGTGTTGTTCAAGGTCTTGAAAGACGTGTTGATAATAGGCGGGATCTTCGTCCCCCACATAGCCGAATACCTCTGGCAGAACTTCGTGAGGAAGTACGAGCCGGATGCGGCCGAGTCCGTGCATCTGGCCCAGTACCCCGAGCCTGGGCCCGTCGACGAGGAGTTGTTGAAGGCTTTCGACGAGATATTCAAGGTGTTCTCCATAGCGGCTGAGGCCAGAAATAAGGCAGGCATAAAGCTGAGGTGGCCTGTGTCTAAGATCTTCGTCAAGGGCTCAACTAAGGCTATCAAGTACCCCGATCTGCTGGCCTATCTAGCCAACGCGAAATCTGTCGAGGAAGGGGGCTGTCCCGAGGGCTGGATAGCCCACGAGGAGGAGGGCTTAGCGGTGTGCGTGCCCGGCAAGCTGGAGCCCGAGCTGTACTACGAGGCGTTAGCCAGAGAGCTGGTGAGGCGCATACAAGTGATGAGGAAGGAGGCCGGCCTCTCGGTTAGCGATTATATAGAGGTATATATCGATACGCCTCACGAGGACTTAAGAAAGGCGGTGGAGCTGAACAGTAGCTACATAGCCAACGAGGTGAGGGCAGTCAAGCTGAGCCTCGGCGGGGGGCTCGAGGGCGCCTACAGCAAGGAGTGGGATATAGAGGACATGAAGGCCAAAATATACCTCAGAAGAGCCGCCTAGCCTCTATTTGTAAAGCTTAAGGCGGCCCGTGACGGCGTCGACGAGCTCGTCGGGGCCGGGGCCCACGCAGAGCGCGGTGACCGTGCCCGGCGGCAGTTCCGTAAGACCTGCGTCTCTGATAACCTCTGCGGGAAGGCCCAGCGACTGCGCTTTGCCCTCTAGCTCGAATATCTCCTCCTGGCTGTAGGCCGCAAGCACCACCTTCTTCTGGCCTTCGGCAAGCCAATCCTCTGCCCATTTCCTCCATCTGCCCGAGTTGAGCGCCTTCAAGGTGCACTCCACGGCCGCGTGGCCGACTTGAGCCGCCGCCTTGCCGCAAGACATGGAGAGGTCCGCCCTGACTACTATGGTCATCTTCATCAGATCTGGCGGATCAGAGTCTTAACAAAGTTGTTGGCTCTGATCAGCACGCGCCTCATCTCGTCGCGCGATAGCCTTTTCAGAGCCTCCGTATATTCAAGCCAAGCGTAGTCGTCGTGTTCTCTAGATAGCTTGACGCTATCGCTGGAGGCCTTCGCCAAATACATAGTTATCTCCTTATATATGGTCCTGCCGCCTCTCGAGAATCTTATAATTACGCGGTCCTCGAAACCGGGTATTAGCTCGACCTTCAGCCGCGTCTCCTCGTATATCTCCCTCAGAGCGGCCACGGCCTCCGTCTCCCTCTCCCTTATAAGGCCATGGGGAAAGTCCCAGCCGAACTTGTTATGTAACACTAAGTAAAGCGGCTTTTCCCGCACCAGGTACACTATAGCGCCGGCGGCCCTCTCGTTGAAACGCACAGAGTAGATCTCCATTGATGTTTAAAAGTTATGTCGACTCTCTCCGAGGCCGAGTAGGGGTTAGGGATGCCGCGCCTATATGATCATTATCGCGTAAATCACAAGGGGCACTATAACCGCGACCAAGGCTACCGTCAGCCAATTTACGAACTTCATACCTCTCTCGGTCTTCGTCAAATCGGATAGGAAGCGGCGGAAGCCCAGTATCCCGTGGGTACTCCACGCGGCGGCTATAGTGGCCTCGAGGAACTTGAGCGTCGGGTTGACCTTGGCCACGCCCTCGGGATACACCGTTATGGGGTTAGAGCTGAGCACCTCCGACAGCGGGACGTACATGGGCAACAACACGAGGAATACCACCCCTATCATTATTACCACGTACAGCGCAAGCAACAGGAATATGAGCCTGATCGTGCCCTCGCTCATGGCCTAAACACAGCGCCGAAGGCTACCAGATAGGGCAGATATATCAACGCCGCAACCGCCACCACTATCATGAGTATGTTGTAGATCAGATGGCTCTTGGATCTGCGTAGGCCGGGAACGTTCCTTATGGGGCTCCTCAGAGGCCAGCCTTTTATAATACCGAACTCTATGAGCATTATCCTAAGGCCGTTCATCCCATGGAAGGCGAGGAATACCAAAAACAACGCGGCCAAGACCTTGCCCGGCACCGTCATGTCGAAACTGGAAACCGAGGCCGGGCTGACGAACGCGTCGAAGAGAACCCTGTAAAAGACCAGGTAGAAGAACATATAGAGGCCGCTGACCCGCTGTATGGTGAAGTATAGGCGTTCGTAGTTCAACAGCCTAAACCACTCCCCCGCGCCTTTGCCGGCCTTCATACTCCCGACGCCGCCTTCTACATTTATATATGAGCTACGGCGGTTGCTCATAGCCTCTTCGCCCGCCTCATCAAGGCCGCCTTAATTAGCTGTATCGCGAATCCGGGGTCCACGCCTCTCGGACATACCGCAGAGCACGTATAGGCCAGGTGGCACGACCAGACGCCCTCCTCCGTGTCGACTATCTTGGCGCGTATGGGCCAGCCTTGATCTCTACTGTCGGCGCTCCACCTATACGCGGCCGCCAGCGCCATCGGGCCCAGAAACCTCGGGTTGGTCGCCACGACGGGACACGCCGCCATACAGAGGCCGCACTCTATGCAGTACGCGAAGTTGTAGTACTTATCCAGCTCCTCCGGCTTCTGCCCAATCTCCTTATCCGACTCGTAGATCTCCTTTAGGTCGCGTATGGTGTACGGCTTCACCTTCCTCAACTTCTCGAAGTTGGGCTCCGTGTCGACTACCAAGTCCTTTATCACTCTGTGGTTCCACATCGGCTCTACGGTTATCACGTCGTCCTTTATCTCAGTAAGAAGAGTCTGGCAAGCGAGCCGCGGAACTCCGTTTATCACCATGCCGCAGGAGCCGCATATGGCCATGCGGCAAGAGTAGCGGACGGCCAGCGTCGGGTCCTGCTCCTCCTTGATCCTTAAGAGGACGTCCAGGACCGTGACTCTGCGCGACTTGACGTCGACCTTGTATTCCTGCCACCAGCTCTTCTTGCCGTCGAAACGTTTTACCTTAACCGTCAGAGTGGGCATGGCCTAGTACTTCCTCTCCTCGAACTTAGTCCATCTAGTTATCCTCACCGGTATGTACGAGAGCTGTAGCTGGCCTCCGTTGAAGAACGCAAGGGTGTGTTTGAGCCAGTTCGCGTCATCGCGCTTGGGGTAGTCCAGCCTATAGTGGGCGCCTCTGGACTCTTGTCTAGCCAGCGCGCCGTATGCGATCGCCAGAGCTACGTCTATCATCCCGTCCAGCTCCAGCGCGTCTTTGAGGTTCTGGTTATATACTCTGCTCCCGTCCTCCACCCTTATGTTGGCGAAGTCCTCCCTTATCTTCAGAAGCTTCGGAACGCCCTCCTTCATGACGGACTCTTGCCTAAACGGGCCGAAGTGCTGCTCCATTGTGTCCTGCAACCTCCCCTTAAGCTCGTAGACCGAGATCCCGCCGGTCTCCTTATGTAGGAGCTTGTCGAATATTCTGGACTCCTCCCCCTGCGCGATCTTTATATACTTCTCATCGGCTGAAGGCCCCGGCGCCTCCATGGCGTATTTTGCGGCGGCTTCTCCTGTTAGTCTTCCCCATACGGAGCATTCGCTTAGGGAGTTGGAGCCGAGCCTATTTGCGCCGTGGACGCTCACAGCCGCGGCCTCGCCAGCAGCCCACAACCCTCTAATCCAAGAACCATCAGGAGCAAGAACACGGCCGTACGTGTCTGTATGGATACCGCCCATAGTGTAGTGGACGGCTGGCCTGACAGGGATAGGCTCCTCCAACGGGTCTATGCCCACGTATTTATGGGCCAGCTCTCTTATGAACGGTATCTTCTGGTTCAAGACGTCTTCGCCCAGATGCCGCAGATCCAGCCCGACGTACCCCATGCCGCTCTCCTCGTGGACGAACCCCCTGCCCTCGGCTATCTCGGTCAGGATGGCCCTCGACACTATGTCGCGGGGCGCCAGCTCCATTTTCTGGGGGGCGTAGCGTTTCATGAAACGCTCCCCCTCCTTGTTTATCAAATAGCCGCCCTCGCCTCTGGCGGCCTCGCTGACCAGTATGCCGCTCGGCACAAGCGCCGTCGGGTGCCACTGCACGAACTCCATATCCTTAAGGGCAAGCCCCGCCCTGAGGGCATATCCCAACATCTCGCCCGTAGTGGAGTGCGCGGTTGTCGTGAATCTGTAAAGCCTGCCCGCTCCGCCGGTGGCTATTATGGCGGCCTTCGCCAGAAAGAGCTTCAGCTCGCCTGTCTTGAGATCTATGGCGGTGACGCCTTTAAACTCACCATTTTCTATTATTAGCTTAGTTACAAAATATTCATGATATTGCTTTATATTATCAAATCTTAATATATTCTGATATAGAGTAGACATAATAAAGAAGCCGGTCTTATCGGCGGCGAAAGTGGTCCTCGGCACCGACATGCCGCCAAAGGGCCTCTGGTACATTCTGCCATCCGGCAACCTGCTCCACGGCACGCCTATCCTCTCTAAGAACCTAACCTCCACCGGCGCTAGCTGGACCAGCAACTCTACCGCGTCTTGATCGGCCAGATAGTCGGAGCCCTTCACCGTGTCGTAGGCGTGGAGATCCAAACTGTCGTTGTTCTTGTCGGGATAAAGCACGGCCGACATGCCGCCCTCAGCAGAGACAGAGTGCGATCTCATGACCTGCACCTTGCTCAGTATCGCGATGTCCAGCTTGTTGGAGACGTAGGCGGCCTGCAACGCGGCCCTCAAGCCGGCGATTCCCGAACCGATTATCAACAAATCGTGCTTTAAAATCTCCATGGCTCGTCCTTCATGGACTATATATATAATTACTTTAAGGCGGAAGCCGTGCTGGACTGCGCCCGTCGTTAATATACCGGACCGCGAGCCTTAGACCGCAAGCCCGGAGCGCCAGCTAGAGAGCCAGCAGATCCCGAAAGGCGTTGCTGGTCAACGCCTCGCGGGCATATACTCTGTAATTTTTTAAAGAAATATCAAGATGAGTCTGTGAATTCGGGATATCTAGTGGTCTCTGTGAGCGATAGAGGCGGGACCGATGCTTGCGAAGGGCAGAAAATCGCGCGATGTTGTGTGGGCAATATATGCATCGATGCGCCGGTAGATGCCGACGTGAAGTCGGGCAGATACGCCCTCTCAGAGGCCGTGGAGAACCCGTCCCTACGCTTCTGCGTAGAGGCTATTAGGGCGAGGGCGCTGACTGCCGCCAAGTCCGCCTTCTCGTGCCATCCCCACGAGAGCGAGAGATGCGTCAACAGATTCGCCGAATATATAGCTCTGCTCTATGGCGGGCCTGTGCTTCTGGTGGGCTACAGCGAGCGTGTCGTCGACGTGCTGGGCTCGATGACGCCGGAGCTATACGTCTACGACCCGGTAAGAGTCGCCACAAAGCCCGTGGGCCTTGTCGACGATAATAGCCTGCCCGAGGTACTGACTAAGATAGGGGTTGTGGTGATAGCCCCAGGCGCCGCGAGCTCCGTCGACGTGAAGTCGCTGGTAGAGATGGCAAAACGTGCGGGCAAGCCTGTCGTGGCGTACGGCGTCAGCTTCGCAGGTCTGGCGCGGCAACTCGGCATCCTCCACTTCTGCCCCTACGGGAGGAAGTGACCGGACGTTCACCTACCGAGGGGTCAGCTCTGGTATTTCTCGTCAGAGATCCGCAATACCAGCCCACATCACCGTCTAGATCTAGACGTGTTTTTATCAAGATATCGAAGCCGTGAAGGGCAACGAATAGCCGTTGGCGATCAACATCCCCTGCGCCGCGGCGGCCTGCGGGCGCGGGCATACGGCATCTATCTCGGCCACGGTCCCCTGTCGTATGTACGGGTTGTTGGTCAAGTTGCACTTAGCGCCGGAGAGATACACGGCATCTACATAGACGGGGTTTGGCCCCGGATTCACCACGACCAGCCTCAACGTGCCGTTCTCGTAATACAGCATAGCAGCTCTTATGGTCACTATTGTGCTCGACGTCGACACGAATGTGGTATAGGCAAACCAGAAGAAAGCGAAGGCGAGCGCCAGCGTGAAGATCAGCAAGAGGAGGAGGGCCAGAGAGTTCATCAGTCGGCGCGGGGGGCCAGTATCATCGTGAAGGTGCCGGTTGCGAACTCGTAGGTGAGCTTCAGAGGCTTGGCGTCGCCGAGCTCTGCCTTAACTCTTTTGCTAATGCCCTTGAGCTTCCCCGACACGTTTCTGATAAGCTCCACCGAGTACTTCGCCTTCACCGTCCCCTGCGCGTTTACGTCGTACAAAGACTCGCTGTCGCGGCCGAACTCACTGACGGCCTCTCTACCCCCCTCGCCCTCCGCGCTGAACACTACAGAGTCCTGGGATACTTGTATGGCCACCGCGTCGGAGACGCTTTCGGCCAACGCCATCATGTCGTCGAAAGCGGCCGAGTCCATCTCGAACGAGGCCTCGTACTCTATATTTATCTCGGGGACCTCCTCCTCGGCCAACTGGACTATCGGAAACGAAAACCTCCGCGATATGCCAGCCTCGCGCCCCTTCTTGGGGTATACCATCATGACGAACCGCTTCCTCTCCTCGTCCACGCCTATCTCCAGCTTCTCCGCGGCGCCGACGCGCTTCAGCGCCTCCTTCACCGAGGACAGTATTAGGCCTATCTTCACGTCGTGGTCGACCGAGTACTCCTCGAGGCCGCCCGCCGTGAAGTCCAGCTGTAATAGCGCAACCTTGCTGGGATCGAGCGCCTTTATGGATATGCCGTCCGTCGTGAAGCTCAGAGTAATCTCAGGCAACATCGAGATTAACGCCTCGAAGGCATAGCGGGGCTCCTTGCCTTTGGGGAAAAGAGCGCGGGCAACTAGGCTCATGCCTACTAAAAGCCCTTAATATTAAAAAGAATTCGTGAATTGGTGATGACCACCCTGATCGCCGACCAGTGACGTGTGGTATTACTTCTGAGTTATCGGCCAAAGGTCAACACGCCCTGGACTCGCGTGTCGTGCAGATTCATAGACGCCGATATTCGGCGAGGGCCTTTACGCCCACCCGTTATGCTAAGGCACGAAGGGCAGGAACGTCACGGGCAACAGAGGCTCCTTTACCTGCGACTTCACCACGACGCCCTCCTTGGGCACTATCTCGAACTCGTAGAGGCCCGGCTGGACGGGCGACCAGCGCATCTTCCTAATGAACAACACGCGCTTGAAATTGCCCTCGCGGGTCCTCGCTATTCCCGTCACGAGGACTCCCGTGGCGAGGAACTCCTCGACGCCGTAGCGGCTTATCGCAGTGGATCCGCTGGGAATCTCGGTGGTGACTATGTTAGTCGTGCCTATCTCCCTCTCGATGCCCATCACCAACACGCGTATGTACTCGCGGAGTACCTGTATATCTTTGTCTAGAGTGACTAAGGGCGCTATTGGATCTATGACCAGCCTCTGCGCGTTGAGCGCCACCACGTAGTCCCTCAACGAGGCGATGAGGGATTTGGCTATGGCCGTGGGGTCCTTCTCCCTCAGACGCTCGATGAGGTCCATCTCTGGCACGAGCACCTCTATGAGGCCCTTTGCCCTAAGCTCCTCCAGATCCCAACCGAACCTCTTGGCGCCCATCACCAACTGCTCGTAGGTCTCGTCCACCGAGACGTATATCCCCGGCTCGCCGAACTTCAAAGCCCCTTGTAGCAGAAACGTGAGCGATATGAGGGTCTTGCCCGTGCCGGTCTCGCCGGATATGAGGTAGGTGCGCCCTCTTATGAAGCCGCCTCCCAGGAGCTGGTCCAGCCCCTCTATGCCTGTCGGCGTCGTCTCGTAGAACAAGTTGTCGGCCATCTTGGGAGGCTCGTATGAAACTACGCCAGGCGAGGCCATATAGCGATACTACTGCCCGTATATATTTTCATTTCCTCAAAAACCTCCGCCGTCGCAATACCCTTTTAAAGTGCCGCGCGGCCACGTACGTGCTGGCCGAGCGCCTTACGCGCCTCAAGCCGTTGAGGATCCTCGTGACCATAGAGTCCGGAGATCCTCAACTGAATAGAGGCGCCGCCGAGTTCTTGGCGAGAGCTTTGAAGGGGCCGTTGGACGTCGAGGCGGGCGGGCTGAGCGTCACGCTGACCTTCCGCTGGAGCCTTGCGTCGAAGGTCGCCGAGATGATAAACTCGGAGGGCGACTCAGTCCTCGACTTCGAGGTAGCCGACGACGTGGTGACTATAGTGACCAAGAAGGGGCTCGTGGTCACCATACGCGTGGATGTGAGGAGCAACGGCTACGTCAGCGAGGTGGAGGGGACCGTGTCTGTCGATAAGGCGCCTTTCGAGATCGACGAGAGCTAGCCGCCGGCGCCTCGCCGCCTCGCCGAGTTGTGAGGATCACACTCCACAAATCTTTATTTGTTTGTGGAATACACTCCACAATGCTAGACGTGTTGAGCCGCGAATATCTGGAGTCTATTAGGAACGTGCGCGAGATCCCCCGACGTTTTAGGTTGCCCCCATCCCAGTTCGACATAGTCGCCGTGGTCGGGCCTAGAAGGGTAGGGAAGACCTTTCTGTTTCTGAAGACGGCTTGGGAACTACTGGAGAGGGGCGAGCAGGTCTTGTACGCGTCGTTCGAGCATCTGTGGGTCAACTCGCTCGACGAGAGGAGGCTGGCCGAGGAGGTGAGGAGAGTCTACCCCAGAGGGACCGTCCATCTATTCCTCGACGAGGTGCAAGCCTGGCCTCGCTGGGATTATAGGCTCAGATGGCTCCACGACGTTAAGGACTTTAGGCTCTACGTAACCGGCTCCACCTCCGAGCTTTCGGCGGAGCGGATACCCGCGAGGCTGAGAGGTCGCTATATATCTCGCCTATTGTTGCCGCTCTCATTCTGCGAAATCGCCGGCATGTCGGCGGCCCAGACGTTTAGGGACGCGGGGCTGGCCAGACGGCTTTTTCAGGAATACGCCAGGTGGGGCGGCTTTCCCGAAATCTGGCTGGGGAGATCGCTGGACAAAGTCAGATCGCTCGTGGATACTGTATTCTATAGAGATATTGTGGAGAGGCGGCGCGTGCGCGACGTCGAGGCGCTGGAGGCTCTGCTCAAGCTCGTGCTCGAGAACTACGCCAACCCGATTACGTGGAGATCTCTGGCCAGGTCCTTGGACGTAGACGCGAAGACTGCGGCGGCGTATATACGCTATATGGAGGAGGCCTACTTCCTCTTCGTCGTGGAGAGGTTCGGCCCGGCCAAGAGGAGGATCAAGGCGCCGAGAAAGATATATCTAGTCGATCCGGTATTCGCCTCACTGTCCAAGAGCGGGCTGGACATGGGGAGGAGGCTGGAGAACTTGGTCTTCATAGAGTTGTTGAGGAGAGCTGTCGAGAGGGGAGGCAGGCTGTACTACGTGGACCTGGACGGCGGCGAGGTGGATCTCGCCTATGTGGAGGACGGCACGGTGGAGCTCTACGAGGTGGCCTACGAGCCGGACGAAAAACACGCGAGGAAGCTACGGGAGACGGCGGAGAGGCTAGGCGCCGCGTCCTACACGCTGATTAGCTGGGACTCGGAAGACCACGGCGCCATCCCCGCCTGGAGGTGGATGCTCGCCAGTTGCGGGGGCCGGACAGCCTCGGGGAGTGGAGGCTAGGCTTTCTTAATCCGTCTGCCGTCGCCGACGACCCAGTAATCGCCGTCGTTTCTACGCTCCAGCTTAAATATGGGAACCTCGTGCTTGACTCTCTCGAGCGCTTGCCTGGCCACCGAGAACGAGACGTCTCTGTTTATCCCGGCGACCATCACGTAGATCGTGTGGTCGCCCGGCTTGAGCGCCCCCACTCTGTGGTATATCCTCGCGTCGAGGACCCCGTCGACCGAGCGGGCCCACTGCTCTATCTCCGCTATCTTCTGGCTGGCGTAGGGCTCGTACGCCTCGTAGTCCAGCTCGCCCACCTCGGCGTCGCCGACGCGCCCCTTGACGAAGCCGACGAAGATCACCACGCCGCCGGCGCCTCTAGGCGCCGTCCTCGCTATGATGTCCTCCACCTCTTTGCCTATGTCGATCTCGCCGGAGATCAGCCCGCCTCCGCCCGACACCGGCGGCATTATCGCCACCTCGTCCCCCTCTCTGAGGAGGTAGTTCTCAGTGGCGTTGCGCCCGTTCACGAGGAAGATCACGTCGTCTCTATACGCGAGGGCCTTGGGGTAGGTCTTGAAGAACCAGTCGACGAGCTCGCCGAGCGTGTAGTCGTCCGGCACGTCGAGCTCCTCGGCTATCTTCCCCGTTATGTCGCGGAGCGCCGAGAAGTACTTGACCCGGATCCTCACGGAGGGTTGCGGTTCTGGCGTTTTAAGCCTATCGGCATTCCGCAACGTCCCTTTTCGCTATAAGCTATCCCCAATATTTTTAAGCAAAGCCCTTCGCCTTACCGATGTCGTCTAAGTTCGACGTGGTTGTGGTAGGCGCCGGTCCCGCAGGCCTCGCCGCCGCCTATAAGCTGGCCTCCGCCGGCTTTAAGGTTTTGGTCATAGAAAGGGGGAGGGAGCCGGGCTCTAAACAGGTATACGGGGGGAGGATCTACGCCTACTGGCTCGACAAATATCTGCCCGAGTTCAGGAAAGACGCGCCGGCCGACCGGTGGGTACGCAAGGAGCGCGTCTCCCTAATGTCGGACGAATCAGTCACCACTATAGAGTTCGAGGTGATCAAGCCGGAGAAGTCAAGCTTCGTCGCCCCCCTCGTCGCGTTCACCTCCTGGCTCGGCAAGCTGGCCACATCGGCGGGGGCCAAGATAGTCACTGAGGTCGTCGTGGACGAACTGCTCAGAGACGAGAGGGGGAGGTTCGTGGGCGTGAGGTCGGGGCAGGACAAGATATACGCCGACTACATAATCGACGCCGAGGGAGTCAACAGACTGCTCCTCGAGAGGGCCGGAATCGTGCAGAGGCTTAAGCCGGAGTACGTGGCGGTGGGCGCCAAGGAAGTCCTCAAGTTCGAGAACAGAAAGATTATGGAGGACAGGCTCGGGCTGTCCGAGGACGAAGGCCTCGCGTGGGCTTTCGCCGGATGGCCGACGGAATATCTGCCGGGAGGCGCCTTCCTCTACACTTATAAGGACGCCGTGGCCCTCGGCGTGGTGGTCTACCTGACGTCCTGGCGCCAGCTCACGACGCCCGTATACGACTTGGCCGAGAGGTTCCGCACCCACCCGTATATATCCAAGCTAGTCGCCGGCGCTAGCCTGCAGGAATACTCGGCGCATCTGACGCCGGTGGCCGGGATATCCATGGCGCCGCCCAGGTTCTCGTACGACGGACTGCTTATCGTGGGCGATGCGGCCGGCTTCTTGATGCACGCCGGCGTCTTGATCAGAGGAGTCGACTTCGCGGTGGCATCCGGCGTGCTGGCCGCCGAGACTATTAAGGAGGCGGGGCGGCCCGACGCTCTGTCCCGCTACGACGACAAGCTGAGGAGTAGCTTCGTCCTCAGAGACCTCCTGGCGTTTAAGAACGCCGATAAGATCCTCTCCGGCCGGTTCGCCTTCGACGACATGCCCAAGCTGGTCAACGCGTTCATGCGCAACTACTTCACGGTCGAGGACAGGCCGCCGACCGTCGCCTCCGCCCTCAAGACGACTCTAGGCGAGCGGGGCGACTCTCTAATGAAGATATTGATAAATACGATGTACGCGTTGGCATACCTATGAGCGCCCAACAAGCCGTTAAGTTCTTGACCATAGAGGAGAGGCTTAACGTAAACGCATGGGACACCGATATATACAGGCCCCACATAAAGATAAAGGACCCCGAGAAGTGCAGGCTCTGCGAGAAGAAGCCCTGTACCTACATGTGCCCCGCCAAATGCTACGTGCAACAAGGCGACATAGTGGTGCTGAGCACCGAGGCTTGTCTAGAGTGCGGGACTTGCCGCGTGGTGTGCCCCTACGAGAACATAGACTGGAATTACCCCCGCTCCGGCATGGGCGTCTGGTACAGGTTCTCGTAGAGCGGCGACTCTTTATAAATTGAAAACGCGGTCCACGTATGGATGTGGACAAGGGGAGGATAGCGAAGCTGTCGCGGGACCCGAGGGTGGTGGAGGCCCTCAGAGCCATAGGCGGGTTTCTCTGGTACTACACAGAGCTGTATCCCTATAGGACCATATACACGCTGACCGTGTGCAGAGGCGCGCTCTGTGTATATATCGCTGGCGAGGACATGATGGACATGAAGATACCGGTGGAGAAGTATCTGGAGTTCGAGGACGACGGGGAGCGGCTTAGGCAACTGGCGAGATCCCTCGAGATGCTGGCCGCGTTCTCAGAGAAAGCGCAGTGGGACTCTCCTCGATAGGCGGGCCAGAAGGGCCCTTGCCAGAGCCAGCTTCCTGGCCTTTACGGAATCGCGGCGCTTCACGGGCACGTCTGGGTAGAAGCCGCTCACGGTTATCTCCCGCGCGCCCATGGCGTAGGCCAGATACGCCGCCCTATCGCCGTCGGTGAAGCCCCCCACGTTCGCCGTGCCTGGCGGAGGCGGGACTTGGACCGTGAAGACCCTACGGGGAGGCGCCGATTGAAGCCTCTCCACGTTATCGCCGTGGGCGTGGACGACCGCCAGCGAGCCCAGCCCCGCCGACTCCGGCTCGAAGTCGAGATCGGTCACCACTATGTCGGGTTTAATACCCATCGTGACGAGGCGTCGGGCGGTGAACCCCTCAACGGCCACCACGATGGATCCCTCGGCGAGCTTCTCGAAGGGCGGCATGTAGATCACGGGGCGCGACCAATCGAGCCGCCTCAACGCTTCGAGGGGAAGCCCGCCGAGCTTAGACGCGGCGAGCGCCGCCTCGATATCGCGGGAGTAGGAGAGCTCCGGCAGAAGCGATCTGGCCAGAGACATCGCGTACTGCCACTCGAGGGGGTCGACGAGCCACATCTAGCCGCTCCTCACGACGGTCAGAAGCTTGTAGTTGGCCGGCGTAGGAGCGTACCAAAGGGCGCCGCATCCCGGCCGCGTGAGGTTGACGGCGTTTAGGCCGGGCGCCACCGGGGACGGGACGACGCATGAGGACCCCCCAATCACGCCGTCGAAGTTCGTGGCGTATATCCTCACGCCTGCGAACGAGGCGTTTAGGCTGTAGGCGAACGACGAGACCCTGTAGAGGCTCGCCGCGAACGACCCGCGATATGCCGTGAAGTTCAGCACCACGTAGAGCGAGACGGTGCCCGGCCTAGTGGAGTTGTTGACCAGCGCTATGGAGTAGGAGTACGCGTCGAAGTTGGGGAACTGCGTCGGGAGAAACAGCTTGTAGCTGATGGACCTCACCCCCGGCGTCAACGACGAGGACGCTAGGTCGGCCACTTGCGAGGCCACGTAACGCGCCATCAGCTTAGCGGTGGTGGCCGCCTCTTGCTGGAAGGCTTGGTACGACAGCAGCCACACGAGGTATGAGGCGAGGAGGTACGCGGCGGCCATGAAGCCGAAGAGTATGGCCGCCTCGATCGCCGATATGCCTCTCATTTCCAGATAAGGGTGATGTTGTTCCAGACTATGTAGATGTTCTTGATGTTGTTGAACGAGACGGTCTTGGAGCCCAGCCTGCTCTGCACTACGACGTTGACGCTTCCGCCGCAACTAATCGACGTGGAGTTCAGCGGACCTACCACGTAGGCGAGGACGCCGCCGTTGCCTTGTTGCGTGAAGGAGGCCGAGATCGTGTAGAGGTACAGCGAGTTGGTCCCGTTGACGAAGACGACGCGGCTGTAGAGCCTCACAGTCCTCGGGTAGGTCGAGTTTACGGCCACCACAGGCTCGCCTATAGGCACTGCGAGGGAGCCGTTGAGGCCTCTAAGCATCGAGTTGCCGAACTCGACGTAGGTCGAGTTGTAGCCGATCACGGCCTCTCTGAACACGTAGGTCTGCGACACGCCGCCGCACTGGACCGTCACGTAGAGCCTGGGCGTCCTCACGTAGAACGAGCCGAAGTACGAGTTGGGCAACTGGTACATCCTCTGGACGCCAGTCATGCCGAAGTCGGTCTCCAGCGAGTCTGCCAACGCCGTCAGGAAAGCCATAACGTTCTTGGCCTCGAGGCTCGCCTCTATCTGGAATATGTTCTGGACTATATAGGGCACTGCGGCGAATATTATAGCGAGGGACACCGACAGAAGGATGGCCACCTCCAGAGCCTCCAAGCCTCTCATATGGTCTGATAAATTTGTCCGTCCAATATAAAGTAAGGCAGAGGCCAGGTGTAGGGAATCACGACGATGCCGTAGGTGGTGCCAGTGACATATACGTAGTTAAAGCTCTTGAAGGGCCCATTACAGCTACTACAAGCTAGTAAGATAGAATTGTATGCCGTGTTAGGCAGAGAATTAAACCACCATTTATCGTAAGTATTGAGGAGATTATTTGACATCGTCGCTATGTGGTAACTAGCAAACTGTTTAGTCAAAGCAAGCACGAAGTAGATCTCGGAGCCCGTGCCATTGGTATTCCAGATAAACTGGTTATAGCAGTAGCCGGCATACTGGTTAAGCCAAGGCGAAAAACCAGAACTTCCTCTGAATATTGCTATAAAGCTACCAGCAGGCGTGCCGATAGAACACCATGCGGAGAACTGCGTCGTGTTGGTCAGCATGACTTGCGAAGGTGGCGAAGACGCGTTCACTACAACGGCGAATCCGTCGGGATAATAGGCTAGATTGGCATACTTGCCTATTGCATACGTCGATTGGGATATAGATGGATTATAATATATAGCTACAGCACTCATAGCCGATGATTGTTTAGTTGAGGTGGGACATATCTGTAATAAAGTTCCTCTATACGCAAACCATCCCTTGTTTTGAGCCACGTTAAGCCAGACGTCGCCCCAGCCTGCAACTGAGTATTTCAAGGGCGGGCTCCAACCGTTGCTTGTGAATATTGTAAAGCTTAATGTGTTGAAGGTACTTGTTTTGAAACCTAATGAATTAAGGATAGCTGGTGGTATTATTAATGTCAGATTGGTGCCGGCGTAGTTAGATGGGAAATATACTTGCAACAAACGGCAGTTACTGCCGAGAGGGGCTTGATATAGGAATTGCTGTTCCCATGTAGGGGCATAGAGGTTGATATTTTGTTGCCCGGCTGTCAGAGTTACGTTGACGGCGCTGGCGGGCGGCACTATTACTAGAGTCCACTTGTTGCCGTTCGGGCCGGCTATATCTAGCCTGGCTCCAAAGACGCCGTCGTTTGGCGTGACTGACTGAACTATCGGTCTGCCGGACTGCCAGGGGAAATAGAATACGGCGTCCATATTGCCTATATTGATAAGATAGAGCGAATTGCCGCTCCAGATATAGTAGACTTGGGGATGTACCACAGTCAGATTGTTGACAGCTAGCTGAGCCCCTAGCAACTGGGCCACGACGGCAAAGCTCGAATGACGGGGCACAAGGAAGGTCACGTTGTAGAGAGCTACGTCGATCCCGCCGAAATATCCGTAGTAAGTCGCCAGCGTTTGGTTGCATACGTTAACCACTCCACATGTGTAGTTGTAGAGAATACCGCCATAGTTTAGGTAAATCGCGAAGTTTGTACTGAGGGCACTCCTAGGCGCATTGGCCTTAACTAATACGCCGTAGGTGTATAGGTTATACGTCGCGTTGATTCTCTGGAAGAGTACGTATTTCGTCGTTGCGTTGACAGATATAGTTCGGTTTATGTTGAGGTCGGTGACGAGAGCCAGCGATATGTTGCCCAGCAGAGATGCCGACGACCTCACGTAGGACGTGGTCCCGTAGGCCAGCACTATCTGCCGAGGCGGATTCACGACGGGGGCCGAGCCCAGCGTTGTCAAGACCGCAGACGGCTCTGGATAGGCCCAAGGCCTGACAGCGAGGAAGTCGTAAACAGCGGTGTTGTTCCAGTCCGTGCTCATGGTGGCATCCTCCACGTCAGTTCCCAATACTATGTTAAAGCTCCGCAAGAAGGACTGTGATTGGATCCATCGAGCCGAATACAGAGTCATGGGACCTGTCGAATTAGATAAAAACTTGTATACAGATAAATATATATTACCAGTATTTGTTTGAGATATAGAGAGTATATACCACCTATTACTATCCATAGATGAGTAGGCTATACCCTGTTGCCAGGAGAAGATATGCCACGGGCCCGAACCGAACCCCTGAGGCAAGTACGACCACGTGAACTCCTGCGGATTGGCCTTGGGCTGTACTGCGACCATGTCGGCACACCAGGGGAAGGTAGTCCCGTCATATCCTCCCCAGAACAGAGCTAGGTAGCCCATCTCGTCCTCATTTGGATTTGTTATATTCACCAATACCCTTACCTGGAAGCCGGGCCAATTCGACGGCACCGTGAAGCCGTTCCATATCTGGTAGCCCACGTCGTAGGTGCCCGCCGGGTATATCGCCCCTAGGAGGAGGCCCGTGGTGCTGTTGCCATAGACCGAAGTTGTGACTAGTTGCTCTATGGGGGTCGGCGTATTCTCCGGCCCTACTTGATGACACATGCTGTACGTTATAGAGCTAGGCCAGCTCGCCATAGCCGCGGCGTTGAAGAAGCCGTTGATCCCGCTGAAGTTATAGACGGCATAGGGGTTGTTGTTTAGGCTAGGCGACGCCGGTGTCTGATAGACGTATTGGTAGTTGGCCGAGTCGTAGCAGAAGTTGGGCCCCTTGGAGGGAGGCGTTTTGCCGAACGCTTGCATCATGAGCGGGATGTTGAGGGTCAGGTAGACGCTGGAGGTGGGCTGGCTGTACAGGAGCACCATCACCTCGTCGGATACGCCGGGCGAGGCTAGGGAACCTCTCGGCATCTTGAAGTCGAAGAGGCAGAAGGGGCATTTGAGGTACTCGGACCACCAAGGCAGCTGGACGAAGGCCCTCGCCAGCATGGCGCTGAAGTTCCCAACCACGTTGGGGTTATGGTAGTTACAACCCTGCGTGACGTAGTACTGTACGGCCTGACCCAGCGCCGTGTTGTTGACCAGTATGAGGTAGAGCTTCTGCTTGAGCAGGCTGGCGTCGTAGCCGTTGCCCGATCTGGCTTGGTTGAGTATGTCGGCTATGGGGACGCTGTAGCTCTCGCCTACCGAAGTGGGCCTCCTCACGTCGGCCGAGTAGATTATTACGTAGTCGCTGTTCAGGATCTGGCTGTAGGGCGTCACCACGAATCTATAGACCTTGTAGACGCCCGGCGCCGAGAGTGCGCCCATGTTCCACCAGTAGGAGAAGTTATAGGCGTCGCTGAGAATGACGGCGGCCGGATAGGGCCCGAGCGTCCCGCCGAAGCCGCCTTGGTCGATCGCGTAGCTCCCCGCTACGAACGTGCCGAGGGGTATGAGGCTCTGCTCCACCGCCGATAGGGCGGAGGCCGCGTACTGCGACGTCGCCTGTAGCTGGAAGTATATATCGTTGGGGTGCGTCTGGAGGAGGTTGTTGTAGAGGCCGGCGTCCAGCGCGCCGGAGGATATCTTCGAGGCGGCGGACTGGGCCAGGAACGTGGCGTAGCCCGACAGTAGCTGGACCAGCTCGGGCCAGTTCTGGCTCATTATGCCGTAGGCGGGCCTCTGGATAGAGGCGACGGGGACTATGGTAGAGGAGACGTAGGCCATGTATATCACCGCCACGGCCACGACGACGGCCAGCGCCGTCAGGACTATCCACTGGCCCTTCATGGCCTCGCCACGTACAGCACTATCTTGACCTGGGTGCCGTCGGGGAGGACGGCGGAGACGGCGGCCGACGAGGAGGAGGCCGATCCTCCCCAGCCCGTGGGCCGGGCTACCGAGAGGAGCTTCTGGTTCCACGTCGCGCATACTAGGCAAGGCGGCGGGGAGCCGCCGGCCAGATACACCGTGAAGTTGTATATGTACGACTGCGGGATCAGCGAGTCGAGGGCCGACTTAACGGCAGCCGGACTGCCGGAGCATATCGCGGAGTCGAGCGCGTTGAGGAACGTGGGGCTTAGGGAGAGCTGGAGGAGGGTGTTGTAGGCCGTCTCGACGTCTTGTCTGCCCATGGTCGTCGATACGGGGCTTCTAGGCAACAGCGTCATGGCGTAGATGGCTAGCGCCACCAACAATACGGCGAAGAGGAGCTCGAGGACCCACCTCATCTTACAGGCCCGGGATATTCGTAGACCGTCACGTTGACGAGGTAGGTCGTGGTGAGCGAGTTGAAGACGCCCCAGGCAGAGGCCGCGTAGACCTGGGGCGCGGTTGAGAAGCCCCACCTAAGCCACGTCTTTATATCAACGTCGGTGGCTGGCGGCGCGGGGAACAGCGGTATGGGGACGAGAGCAACCTTCGGTATATTTACTGAGTTAGAATTAGCCTCCACAGATACCAATGCGAGCAATGCGTCTGTCGGCAAATCAAGCCAACAAGCGGTACAACTAGGATTCTGGCATAGTCCACATGGCTGGACTTGCTGACTGCTTGGATTTAGTGTTATGTTCGAGCCGTAATTAACAAGGCCCTGGCTTGTATATAGAGTGATGTACCTTATGCCATTAGCGGACCTACCACTAGGCGGATTGCCCGATGGGTTAGCCAGCCTTCCGTCGCAGGGAGTGGTTGTGCCTGGCTGTAAGTAATCGGCGTCATGTATCAGGTAGAGTCTGGTGGCCGTATTTCCGGGGAAGGGCGCGCCATATATTAGAGATACCGGCGTAGAGTTAAACACGTAGAAGGTCGCGCTGTAGGGGTAGTCCACCTTCTGGGCATAGATAACCAGAGCTGCCGATGGCGGTGAGGATCCGCCTACTATCTGCGTAAAGCTGACATAGGTCGGCATCTGCGCCACGGCGTAGCTGTAGTAATAACCGCCTATGGGGCTAGATCCAAGCGGCGCAAGCGCTGTTCTCGTAGTATACGGCGGGTAGCAAGTGCTTGCGGATTTCGAATTAGAACTAGACTGTTGTATTGTGCAGTAGTAAACTGTGTAGATTACGTTGCCAGATGGGTTCGCGGAGGATCCTCTGGCGACTATGTATACTGTACCGTTGGTTAGGCTCTGTCCCATCGCCGAGTAGAACTGGCGGCATATAGGACTCCCGGTGTTCTTAAACGTAACGGATTTCCCGGAGACCGTGACGGTTACATAGGGGCATATGGCCATTCTGACCAGCGGCTTTATCTGGATCTCCACGTCGTATCTATTATAGTTATTCCCGAAGAGATTGCGCGCTATGGCCGTCAAGTTCAGCGTGCCCTGTATTAGGTTGGGTATGACATAACCGTAGCCGACCAGGTATACGGTAGAGCCTACTGTACTGGCGAGCTCGCTTTGTGTTTTATTCATATAACACGCCGGGTATCCGGACAGCTGGGCGGACGCCATTGCCAGATAGTCTATGGCGTAGTCGCTCAGGTAGCCGGGCGCGTTGGGATCGGCCACCCCTACATCCTGCGACAGGTTGTATGCGCTGTATGTGGTTATCCTCTGCAGTATCTGTTGGGCCATTACGTTCAGCTCTGCCTGCTGGGCCTGGGGCTGTGCCGACAGCGCCCCAGCCACGTAGAACGTGATGGCTATGAAGAACACTATGACGAACCCCACGACTACGAGCTCTATCGACTGCACGGGTAGAAACCTGTATATATTGATAAATTTTGCGTTGTGCGGCTTGACGATTGCGGCGTGTCATGCTTAAATAGGCGGCCTTAAGGGCCGTCGTGAGGGAGCCGTTTCCAGAAGAGGCCTTGAGGGCCGCCGCCGAAATTATCGACGACGTAAAGGCCAGGGGCCTCGCCGCGGCGTTGGAGTGGTCGAGGAGGCTCGACGGGGTAGAGCCCAGAGAGGTGGTTGTACAGCCTAGAGGGGATCCGGCCGCCGACGGATCCGTCGTGGAGGCCGCGCTTGAGGCCGCTAGGTCGCTGGAGCGGGTCTACGCCCGTCTACGCCCCGCCGACGTTGTGGACTACTACGAGGGGGTCTTGAGGGCCGTCTCGTGGCGCCCCGTCGAGAGGGCCGCGCTCTACGTCCCCGCGAGGTACATATCGACCCTTGTCATGCTCGCGGTCCCGGCGAAAGTCGCGGGGGTTAGGGACATCTACGTGGTGACTCCTCCCAGAGGCGTCACGCCCGAGCTCTTGACAGTGGCCGAGAGGCTCGGCGTGAGGGGCGTCGTGAGCCTCGGCGGCCCCCAGGGCCTGGCCTACGCGGCGTTTCAAATCGGCGTGGACATGCTGGCGGGCCCCGGCGGTGTCTACGTCCAGGCGGCGAAGTACGTCCTCTCGCGCTACGTCGGGATAGACGGGATTGAGGGGCCGACCGAGCTGGTGGTCTACGCCGAGGGCGTGGAGCCTAGGCGCGCGGTCGCGGGGGCTTTGGCCCAGCTCGAGCACGGCCCCGCTTCTTTCGCCCTCTTCCTCTCCAGAGACCGCGCGTTGGTCAAGGAGGCGGGGAGGATCTACGCGGAGGAGAGGACCAGCTCTATGGGCTCCTTCGAGGCGCGGGCCGTCTCGTCGCTGGAGGAGGCGGCCAGGATAATAGACGAGGTGGCGCCCGAACACCTGGAGGTGTGGGGCGCCCCGCGGCTGGCCCAGATGGTGAAGAACGCCGGCGCCATATCGGTGGACGCCCCAAGCCCGCTCCTCGACTATGTCGCGGGGATATCGCACGTCCTCCCCACGGGCGGTAGCGCCAGGTGGAGGGGGGCCGTGACGCCGTTGACCTTCATGAAGCCCGTGGGCCTCGCCTGGCTTCTGGGCGACACCAAGCTGAGAGAATACGCAGTGAGGCTGGCCGAGTACGAGGGCTTCAGACGCCACGCCGACGCTTTGCGATGAGCTGCGACGTACTCAAGGAGCTCGAGTCGGTGATCCGCGAGAGGATCTCGTCCAAAGATCCCAACAGCTATACCTATACTATATATTCCAAAGGCGTGCACTATATAGCGCGTAAGGTCGGCGAGGAGGCGGTCGAGCTGGCCGTGGCCTCCCTCGCCGAGGGGAGAGGGCGGGTGGTCGAGGAGGCTGCCGACCTCGTGTACCATCTGCTGGTCCTGCTGGCGGCCCAGGGGCTCTCTCTCGACGACGTCTGTTCGGAGCTCAGACGCAGGAGGAGGTAGCGTCTTAATCGGCGAGTAGCTTCGACCTCAGCTTGTGGGGCTCCGGCAGAAGCCTTGAGTACTTGGAGCCGAAGCAGGAGCGCGACCCGGTGTGGCAGGCCGCTCCTATCTGGACGACCTTTAGAAGGACCGCGTCGCCGTCGCAGTCCGTGCGGAACTCCACGACGTACTGGTAGTGGCCGGACGTCTCGCCCTTCAGCCAGAGCCTCCTCCTGCTGGTCGACCAGTAGTGGGCTAGGCCGGTCACCAACGTGAGGAACACGGCGATCGGATCCATGTGGGCCACCATCAAGACCTCGCCGGTCTCGACGTCCTGCACCACCGCGATCACCGTGCCGTCCCTCTGCCGGTAGTTCAGCCCCGCGGCGATTCTCCAAGCCTCGTCGGCTGGCGCAAGAGGCCTAGGCTCCACGGCCCCGCTAGGGGTTCGGCCGCCCTAGTACCCTCTCGGCGATCCTCTCGACCAGATCCCTCACCTCTCCGTAGGCCCTCCTCACGTCGGCCTCGGTGGCCCACCCCTCGTAGAAGTTTGTGCGCATGGCGTTGGCTTGAGCCCAGGCGTCGTGTACCCAGTCGCCCAACTCCTCAGCTATCTTGTCCTTATAGCGCCAGAGCTCGCCGTGGGACGTCAGCCTCATGCCTTCTTTCCAGTAGGCGTAGGCCTTCACCGCAAGCGCCGCGGCTTCCCAGATTTTCTCGCTGGCCTGCCTCAAATCGCCAATTCTAAGCTCCTCCTCGGCCGCCTGCAACATCTCGACCGCCGTCTCGGCATATGTCTTAGCCCTTTCGGGAGGGTCGGCGTCCGCCAGCAATCGCTCAAGGACATAGTCCTCGAGGGAGATCCCCTCGGCCTCAGCCCTCCTTCTCAATTCCTGCACCACCCTCGACGGAAGCACCAGCGCGACCACGCTTGTTGTATGACGTATAAAAAATTGGCGTTTCGGCCCTCCAATGTTCAAGAGACTTCCGCAGTTCTACGAGGAGCCCGACGTGGGATATCGGGTATATAGGCTCCACTTCAACGAGAACTTGTTCCTGCCGGAGGAGTACTACCGGCTGATCCTCGGCGATATAGAGAGCTGGGAGGCCCGTTTCTATACGCAGCCCAACAACACGTCGCTGGCGGCGAAGATAGAGGGCCATATGGGGCTTCCGGAGGGCTCGGTGGTGATAACGGCCGGAGCCGACGACGGGTTACGGATAGCCGTACAGCTCCTCCACTACGCTGAGGAGAGGAGACTCGTCGTCCTCGAGCCCACCTACAGCATGCCGAGGATACTCGCGGATCAGCTCGGCGTGGAGTACGTCCAGCTTCCCTACAAGCCCGACCTTGGCCTCGACGTGGACGAGGTAGTCAGGAGGGCTAGAGGCGGCGCAGTCTACGTCTGCTCCCCCAACAACCCGACTGGACATGTCGTGAAGGAGCTCGCGGAGCTGGCCTCCCGCCTCGACGGCTTGTTGATATACGATGCCGCGTACGCCGAGTTCGCGGGCATGTGGAGGCCCGAGCTGTACGAGTACGGGAACGTCGTCGAGGCGAGGACCTTCTCGAAGGCCTGGGGCCTGGCAGGCCTCAGGGTGGGCTACCTCGTCGCCCGGCGGGAGCTGGCCTCGGCCCTCAAGGCGCTCGCCTACCCGCACCCGATAAGTAGCTACTCGGCTAAGGCCGTCGAGAGGGCGCTGGAGCACGAGAACTACGTGCGCAGATCCGTCGAGGAGATGAGGGAGGTGAGGGGCAGAGTCGCCTCCAGGCTACCGCTGGATAAATACGTGGGTGAGGGCAACTTCATAACGTTGAAGCTCGACGACGCCGAGGAGATCGCCGAGGCGCTCTACCGGCGCGGCTTCGCAGTGAGGGCCCTCGGCGGCAGGCCCCTCTGCCGTTCCTGCCTGAGGTTCACCGTGGCGCCTATGGACGTGATGGAGAAGTTCCTGGCGGCGTTGGGGGAGACCATCGGGATAAAGCTTATATAGGCCCCTTCAAGGGAGCGCCATGCCGGAAGCGGACAGTCCCCATACTGTTCGCCGTACCTAATAAAGGCCGTTTGATGGAGCCCGCCTTGAGGCTCCTCGAGCTGGCGGGCATCAGCCTCCTGGCGTCCGACGAGCGCTCCATAATACTCCCCACGACGTGGCCCGACCTCAACATAGTCAGGCTTAGGCCGGAGGACATACCCCAGATAGTGGCGGCCGGCAACGTGGCGGCGGGGATAACAGGGCACGACTACGTGGTCGAGTCCGGCGCCGACTCCGACGTCGTGGAGCTGTTGGATCTCAAGATAGGGAGAGGCTCCATAGTGGTGGCGGCCGTGAAGGGAAGGTGGAGATCTGTGGACGATCTGCCCGACGGGGTCAAGGTAGCCACTAAGTACGTCAATCTGGCCTCCAAGTTCTTCGAGGAGCGGGGCAAGAAGGTCAAGATAGTCAAGGTCTCAGGCTCTGTCGAGGTCATGCCGATGTTGGGCGTCGCCGACGTCGTAGTCGACGTGATGGCCACCGGCACCACTCTAGCCCTACACGGCCTCGAGCCTCTGGGGAAGATCTTGGACACATCGGCGCGTTTGGTCGCAAGCCGCGCGTGGGCCGACCACTACGTGGTGCAGAAGCTCGCGGCCTACATCAAGGGCTATCTGAACGCCCAGAACAAGCGCATGGTGTTCCTCAACGTGCCGGCCGATAGGATAGCCGACGTGATTTCCGTCCTCCCGGCCCTCGAATCCCCCAGCGTGGCCCGCCTGGCGCGCGGCGATATGTACGAGGTGTTCTCGGTAGTCGACGAGGACTATCTGCCCGACCTAATAATGAGGCTCAAGGCCGCCGGCGCCAAGGACGTGGTCATAGTGCCCCTCGACAAGTTGATCAGATGAGGCTGGCCGTACTGGACTACACTGTCGGCAATATCGGAAGCTTGATCTCGGCGCTTAGGAGAGCCGGCGCCGAGGCCTTCGTCTCGAAGGGCGAAGGTCTTAAGGACGCCGACGCGGTGATACTGCCCGGTGTGGGGACGTTCTCCGTGGCGAGCAAGCTGGCCGCCGCCGTGAAGGAATACGCCGGCTCTAAGCCGATGCTGGGCATTTGCCTAGGCATGCAACTGTTCTTCGAGTCTAGCGAGGAGGGGGAGGGGCAGGGGCTCTCGTTCTTCCCGGGCCGCGTGGTGCGGGTAGACGCGGAGAGAGTTCCCCATATAGGCTGGGAGCGCACGTACGCAACCGGCGCGTGCGACCTCGTCGAGGACGGCTACTACTACTACCTCCACAGCTACGGCGTCGAGGCCAGAGGCGCGTCTTACGAGGCCGCGTACATAGAGCTGAGGAGGAGGTATGTGGCCGCTGTGTGCGACCACGGCAGAGGCATATACGGAGTCCAATTCCATCCCGAGAGGAGCGGCAAGAAGGGGCTCACGGTGCTGAGGAAATTCCTCAGCCTCGTTAAGTCCTAGCCCTTCTGACCTCCTCCTTGCCCTAAAGGGCGGGGTTTGCCGCCGCCCTTATCATTTCTGCGATCCTCCTCGCGATCGCCTCCGGCGGCTCCTCGGCGTTGAGCACGACGTAGCCCCGCTCGGCCGCCCTCCTTAAATATATCGAGCGGACTGCCTTCAGAAACTCCAGCCGTTCGTACTTCTCTACGTATCCGCTCCTGGCGCTGACGCGCGCCACGGCCTTCTCGGGCTCTATGTCGAGGAGCACCGTTATGTCGGGCGCCGGCACGCGGGCGTTGATCAGCTCGATGAACTTTATGTCGACCCCGGCGGCTCCCTGATAGGCGATGCTGGACTCGACGTAGCGCTCGGTCACCACTACCCGGCCCTCGCCTAACGCCGGCGCTATCTCCCTCTGGTAGTGATCGAGCCTATCGGCCGCGAACAACAGAGCGTCTACGTAGGGGTCCGTGGTCCCTCCCCTCAACGCCCAGCTCTTAATCAGCCGCCCTATGGGGCCGTCGCTGGGCTCCTTGGTGGCGTATATGGGCAGAATCTTCCGCAACTCCTCTATCACGGTGCTCTTCCCGCTCCCGTCTATGCCCTCTATCGCGACGAAGAGGCCCACGGTTGGCTCCTCTGGACGCTTTATAAGACCAGTCCACAACTGTCAATCCGCCGCTCCTCAAACCGCGTTACGCAAAAAGCCTAAGAGAGTCCTTTGGCCCGTTTAATTTCCTCTATCAGGAGAGGCACAATTTGTTTGTAGTCTCCGACTATCGCGTAGTCTGAGTTCTGCACTATGGGGGCGTTGGGGTCCGAGTTTATGGCCACTATGTATTTCGACTCCTGTATCCCCATCATGTGCTGTACGGCGCCCGAGATGCCGACAGCGATATAGAGCCTCGGCCTGATGGTCTTCCCCGTCTGCCCCACCTGCCTCGTGTGCGGCGCCCAGCCCGCGCGGACTGCCATCAACGAGGCGGCCACAGTGCCGTTGAGGAGCTTGGCCAGCTCGACCAACAGCTTAAAGCCCTCGGCGGAGCCCAGCCCCCTCCCGCCGGCCACCACCACGTCCGACGACTCCACGGGCGGCAGGTCGGCTATGTCGCGCTCTATTCTCCTCTCGGCGCCTAGGAAGGTCGTCCTCCTGCCGTTGATCTCCACGGCCTCGTGTATTATCTCGCCCTTTCTATTGACGTCGCGCGGGGGCTTGGGGAACACGCCGGGCCTCACGCTGGCCATCTGAGGCCTCCTATGCGGCGTCTTTATCGTGGCCATCTGGGTGCCTCCGAAGGTCGGGCGTATCTGCATGAGGTCGCCCGTCTTGGGGTCTATCTCGAGCGCGGTGCAGTCAGCCGTTATGCCCGTCGTCAATGTATTCGCTATGAACGCAGCGAGCTCGCGGCCTCTCTTGGTGGCGCCTATCAAGAAGATCTCCGGCTTGTATTTGGCCACAACTTTGGCTATCGCGTTGGCGTACTCGTAGGGAGTGTAGACCTTCAGCTCGGGGTTAACTATAACCACGACCTTATCCGCGCCGTGGTAGATAGCCTCCTGGGCCATCTCGTCCGTGCCGGCGACTAGGACGCCGCCGACGGGAGCTTTGCCTCTCTTGGCGGCGAGATCCCGCGCCTTGCCCAACAGCTCGAGGGCGACGTCTTTGAGCTTGGCGCCGTCGTGCTCTAGGTATACCCAAACGCCTTTATACTCCTCCTTGTTTATTTCGGGCCAGAGCTTGCAGGGCATGGCTACAACAACCCCTCCTTCTTGAGCTCCTCCACGAACGCCTTGACTGATTCGCGCGGGTCGCCCTGGAATATCTTCTTTTTCCTCGGGGGAAACGTCGCGCCGGTCTGCGTCGCCACGAAGGTAGGCGACCCCTTCAAGCCCACGCACTCGGGATCTAGCCCCAGCTCCTTGTTTGTGACTTGTATTATCCTCTCCCTCGCATTTAGCTTCCGGGACAGACTGATCTCCCTCGGCATTTGTGTGCCCTTAGCGACGGATATTAACGCCGGGAGATCCATCTCGTAGAACTCGTCGACGCCCTCGTCCTCGAGAAATCTCTTCACCCTAATCTTGTTCCCCTGTATCTCGGCGTCGTAGACGTAGTAGACGTAGGGGATATTGAGGTGGGAGGCTACTTGGGCGCCTACGTGGGCCGTCGTGCTGTCTACGGTCTCCTCGCCTGCCAAGATCAACGTGTAGTCAGGCACGTACTTCTCAATCGTCTTGGCTAAAACGAACGAGGTGGCCCAAGTATCGGCGCCGGCGAAGGCCCTATCGGTGGCCAATATGGCCTTGTCAACTCCCATGCCTATCAAGCTCTCCAGAGCCGGTATGCCTGACGGCGGGGCCATGGATATGGCTATGACCTCTCCCCCATACCTATCCCTCAACTTCAGCGCGAACTCAACGGCGTCGCGATCCCATTGGTTTGTCGATAGAGGCACGCCTTCCCTAACCAGGGTGCCTGTCTTGGGATCTATCCTTATCGCCGTGGAGAGAGGTACCGCTGCCTTTGTCAACACCACGAACTTCATCGCAATGGCAATATCGGGTTTTTATAAATGTAATTACATATACCGCAGAAGCGCAATTCACCTAGAGGCTAAGCTTTTAGGAGGTCAATGGGCCGTACCGCACGACGTCCTCCTAGCGAAATCCTTGTCTGGACAGCTAAAGATGCCCACTAGCTGTCCAGATGGGCATCTCTAGACGGACAACCTCGAAAATCCGTGGCGCTATATGTGGGCGACTCGTTGACGGAAAAAATATAATAGAGATAGTCCGACGGAGTTCGTGAACGTATATAACTTCCTTATGAAGGGCATCGAGCGGACCGATCTAGATCCGTTGAGGTTTAGACAGACTATCAGGCTCGCGCTCCTGGGCGGCGTCGCCTTAGCCGCCCTGGGCGCCTTCTTCACGTTGGCAAAGGCGTTTCCGTTGGGGCCGCTCTTCCTCGGACTCGGCGTATTCCTCATATTCATGCCGAAAGTCATCATAAGGGTCAGAGCAACCTCCATAAGGGAGATGTTGAACATGGAGATCCCGTTCCTCACGGTGCTCGTGCAGATGACCTTCGCGACCAAGGCCCCTCTGGAGCTCGCCATACAGCGCATGATGAGATATAAGGAGCTACCGGGCATAAGGACCCTCGCCGCGACGGCTTGGAACAACACGAGGATGCTGGGCATGGAGCCCCTAGACGCCTTGAAGCGCGCCGTCGAGAAGCTAGCTCCCCAGAAGCTCATCTACCGCTTCAACTCGCTCTATACAGCGCTTAGAGTCGGCGAGGACATAATAGCGAAGCTCTCGCTGTATATGGACATGGACATGGTGGAGTTCTCCACAGGGATGCAGAGGAGGATGGACTCCCTCGTCTCGGCCATCTCGGCGACGATCGTGGGGCTTGCCATGGTGTCAGTCACGGCGATAGTTGTGGGGCGCGGAAACGCCGGGGTCTTTATCTTGATGGGCGGATTGCTACCGGCAGTGATGGGCGCCGTGATGGGCTTGATCATCAACGTGCCTCTGTTGAAGATGGATTTCAGGCTGTGGCCCCTAATCTTCGCCTTGATATCCGGCGTAGCCATGATGATTTTGGGCTTCTTCCTCAACTTCGGCACATACACGCCCCTCGCGGCCGCCGCCATAGCGGGCCTCGGCTACTTCGTCACTAGGGAGAGAGTCAACGCGCGGTCCTTCGAGAGGGGGTTCATGGACTTCACATACGTCGTGCTCGACGAGCTGAAGCGCTCCCCCTCGGTTGTTAGAGCCATGGAGAACGCCGTCACCTACGGCAACTTCGGCGACTTCACCCCGAGAGCTGCCTCGATGCTCAACGCGATAAAGTCCGGCATGACGGAGCTGGAGGAGATAGTCGTGAGGGGCATGCAACCGATAATGGCGATAGTCGCCAGGATATTCTTCGACATACACAGGCTGGGCACCCTCCCCCGCTCCACAGTAGATCAGCTCCAGAACTTCGTCGCAAAGCTCTTCGATTATAGAGAGCAGTTGAGCAAAGCCTTAGGTATCGTGAGGCTCCTCGCGGTGCTGGGCGCCGCCATGGTGGCCTTCGTGAACGCCTCCATGATTATAATGAGCCAAGCCATGGCCGGCGTCGCTGGCGGCGGGCCCGTGTCGGCGGCCGGCCTCGGCGGAGGCGGCATAGGCATGAACTTCCTCTATCTGGCGTTCGGCATGTTGGCCATAGGCTATTACTTCCTCTTCGCCAAGGTGAGCTTCTCGACGCGGGGCGGCCTTATATACCTATCGATTTTCTATCTAGCCATGTTTATCGTAATAATGGTTACCACAAGCGTTCTGAAGCCGGCTAACGCAACGTCCTCCTCGGCAGGGTTGCCATGAGCGCGTCGCGCGGGCTAGGGTTCAGGCTGGAGCAGTGCCCCGGCATACCCGTCGAGGAGTACGGGGTCGAGGGCGCCAGAATAACTATACACAAATTCGAGGATGGCTTCTGCTACTCCGTCAACTACTCATTCCCCTATTCGGATAAGGTGGGCGAGTACGTCTACAAGATAGTGGAGTACCTCACCGCGAGGCAGGTTGTGAGGCCGGACATGACCAGAGAGGAGCTGGGCAAGCTCATAGACATGGCCATGAGCGACGTGGGCGTCCCCAAGCCGCTCAGGGCGCCCGTTCGTTTCTACGTGCAGCTGGAGGCGGCTGACTACTCCTACCTCACCCCCCTCCTCTACGACGTACGGCTGGAGAACGTCAACATAAACGGCACCGACAGCCCCATATTCGTAGACCACAGAGACTACGGCTACAACATAAAGACCAACATAGTGCCGACCGACAAGGAGGTGATCTTGAGAATCATCAGCAGGGTGTACGCCGAGACCGGCAGGCCGTTGAACGAACAGTACCCTATACAGGACACCTACCTGCGCCTCCCCAACGGAGCGCTTCTTAGGTTCGCCACGGCCATGTCGGGCAAGACGTCGCGTAACCCGCCTTACGTCTCGGTCCGTATCCAGCCGCCCGAGCCCATATCGCCCACCAAGCTCATAAAGAACAAGACCATCTCGGCGTTGGGGCTGGCCTATCTGTGGTATCTCTTCGAGAACCTCAAGTCCATAATGATAATAGGCGGCACCGGCTCCGGCAAGACGACGCTCCTCAACGCGTTGCTGGTCCTACTCCCCCACAAACGCATAGCGGTGGCCGAGGAGACCCCAGAAATACGCCTCCCAAAGAGCTTCACCAACTCCGTCCTCCTGTTCACCTCGCCTCTCTACGACTACCAGAAGAACCTCCCCGGCTCGGAGTCGGCGATATATCTGATAGACCTAGTCCGCTTCCTCCTACGCGCCAGGCCGGACATAGTGGTCATAGGCGAGAGCCGCGGCCGCGAAATACACGAGCTGATACAAGGTATATTGACGGGCCACGGCGGCGCCACGACCTTCCACGCCGAGGATATGGTCGAGGCCTTCATGAGGATGACTGGAGAAGCCATGGGAGTCTCCCCCGAACACATATCGGCCTTCAGCGCCGTTGCGGTTGTCAAGAAGTTCGACTGGGGCAGGCGAGTCACCTCGCTCACAGAGGTGGTCTGGCTCAGAGCATATCCGTACCCCGCTCTGAACAGGATAAAGATAAAGGAGGAGGAGTTCGGCTTGGTGGAGGTAGGGACCTACGACCGCAACCGGGACGCCTTCAACATGGACCTTAAACGGTCGTTCTGGCTACAGAGGCTGGGCGGTATAGAGGAGGTCACTGCGCGTGCCGAGCTCTTGCAGGCATTGGCCGATAAGGGAGTGCTCGACGCGGAGGCTGTGGCCGAGGCGGTTAGGCAGTACTATAGGCTTAAGCGGAAGACGCCGTGATACTTTACGGGACGCCTGAGGTACTATTAAGGGCCTTGGAGAAGGAGACCACTAATCTGCTATCTCTAAGAGGCAAAGATCCGCATCTAGATAAATATATAGATAGTAAACTGCGTATACTGAAAGAATGCTATAATAAAATAAAGAAATCTACTTCTAATCAATTACAAATAGTTGCAATATCTGCATGTTACGTTATTGAGCTATGAACGACCTCTATCTAGCTCTATTGATAGCTCTACTCACCGCATTGGGCGGCTATCTGATACGGGATCTCCAAGCCCTCGGCATATTCGTCGGGCTCTCGGCAGCGGCCGCGTTCCTCATGGCGTTTCTCTTCAACGCGCCTGGGGCTGTTCTGGGCCTCGTGGGGCTCGCCGTCGCTGGCGTGAAGATAGCCCGCGCGCCTAAAGTGGCGGCCCGGGCTAGTCAGTTGGTTAGACGCACGTATAGATCCCGGAGGCGGCTGGAGGAGCTGGAGGAGATGACGCGTAGTCTATCCCGCGTGCACATAATCGACGTCGTGCCGGCGGGTTCGCGAAGGGCTATTCATCCTAGGGTAATTCAACTGATAGAGATAGCCGACAAGGCGAGGGAACAGGGATACCAAGTAGCCGAGCCTACGTGGCTTAGGGAGGTCAGGCTATACAGGAGGCTTCTCGGCTCCGAGTTCGCGCCCAATGAGCCGACTATAGTCAGCGATACGGAGGTGTTCACGTTGGAGTAATAGGCTATATCCCGCTCAGTAGGCGAGAACGGCGTCTATCCCCAACGCATTTAGGGCCTTCACGGTATCGAGGTTATCGTCGAAGTGCGCCCATATCTTGACCCCGCTTCTTATCAGTCTAGCCATCACGTCGGCCTTATATAGATGGTCTTGTCGGACGTCGCCTAGAGGCCTCATATAGAGGCCGGCGAAGGGTACCCCGTAGGACCTAAGTTGCGCCTCGGTGCACCGCCTCATGTACTCCGGCCTTCCCGTGACTACGACTATCTTGCGGCCTCTTTCGTACAGGCGCAAGGCGAGCTCTATATATCGGTACTTAGGCGAGTCCAGACCTAGCTTACTGCAGTCGAGGAAACAGTCCCAGTCAACCGAGCCGCCGTTTAAGCACATCGAGAGGCGGCGAGAGGCGTCTACCAAGACACCGTCTATGTCGAACGAGATCGCGCCGAGCGACATAGATAGGCACAAAGCTATTTATTTTATAGGTACTCGCCGCGCGTGGCCTTTAGCTTATTGAGGCGGGATTTACGGGAGGCTATAGAGGCGTTGGGGTATAAAGAGCCCACGCCAGTTCAAGAGGCGGCGATCCCCGCAGTCCTCTCAGGAGCACACGTGTTGATAGTCGCACCTACAGGGACGGGGAAGACCGAGGCCGCCGTGTTCCCCATACTGTCCAGAATGCTCGATGAAGGGCTCAAGGACTGCGTCCAGGCCCTTTACATAACCCCGCTCCGCGCCCTCAATAGGGATCTCTTGAGGCGGCTGACCGCCGTGGCCGACATGGTCGGGGTTAAGGTCGAGGTGAGGCACAGCGACACCGCCGAGGCGGCGAGGCGCAAGATCTACAGATCGCCTCCTCATCTGCTCATAACTACCCCAGAGTCTCTGCAGATAATTCTCCTCAACAGATCTCTGAGGAGCTCGTTGAGATGTGTAAGGCATGTGGTGGTGGACGAGGTGCACGAGCTGGTTGGGAGCAAGCGGGGGGTCCAGCTCGCTCTCGGCCTCGAGAGGCTCGTGGAGCTGGCGGGGGAATTCCAGAGAGTCGGCCTGTCGGCGACTGTCGGCGACGTCAAGCTCGTCGCGGGCTTTTTGGGCGGCTCCGGACGCGATGTCAAGGTCGTGGACGTCTCGGCCGCCAAGCGCTACGAGGTGGAGGTCGTCGCCCCAACGCCTTCCGAGGAGGACTACGCAACCGCAGAGAAGTACGACGTAACTCCGGAGACCCTCGCCCGCCTAAAGTACGTGGCGGATCTCATAAAGAGGGAGCGGGGAAGCGTGCTGATATTCGCCAACACGAGGGATGGGGCCGAGTTCCTCGCGGCGAAGCTCAAGGCCTTGCTCGGAGGCGGCGTGGAGGTGCACCACTCGTCGCTCGCCAGAGATCACAGGCTCTCGGTCGAGGAGAGGCTCAAGACAGGCGAGTTGAAGGCGGTGGTCGCCACGTCGAGCCTCGAGCTGGGCATAGATATAGGCCACATAGGGCTGGTGGTGCAGTACGGCTCCCCCAGACAAGTAGTTAGGCTGGTCCAGAGAGTGGGCAGAGGGGGGCATAGGCTCGACGCCGTCTCCAGAGGCGTCGTGGTGGCGTCAGACCTCGAGGACTATTTAGAGGCCGAGGCGATAGCCGAGAGGGCCTTGAGGAGGGAGCTGGAGAGGGCGGTGGAGTACCACGAAGTCGCGCTGGACGTTCTGTTGCACCAGGTAGTGGGCATGGCGCTGGAGGCGAGGCTGGACGGAAAGCCCCTCTCCCTCGAGGACATTTTGAGGGTGGCCAAGAGGGCCCACCCGTACGCCGGCCTCACCGCAGACGATCTGAGGCTCGTCCTGGACTTCGCGCAGAGGCACGGGCTCTTGGACCAGCTCAGGCCCAGGAAGGGCTCTATTAAGTACTACTTCGAGAACGTGTCGACCATACCCGACGAGAAGAGGTATAGGGCCGTCGACCAAGCCGCCGGAAAGGTCGTGGGCGAGCTGGATAGGGAGTTCGTCTTCACGATCGAGCCGGGGGCCAAGATAATCCTCTCGGGCAGGGCTTGGACGGTCTCCAAAATAGAGGGCGACGCCGTCTTCCTCTACCCCGAGCTGGATCTCGTGGGGGCTCTGCCGGGGTGGATAGGGGAGGAGATCCCAGTGCCTAGGGAGATAGCGGAGGACGTCTGCAGGAGGAGGGCCATGGCGTTGAGGGAAGCCCTCAGAGGCGGATATGCCGGGATAGCCGATGTGGAGGGGCTGGCCGAGGAGGACATACCCACGCCGGAAACGGTGAGGATACACCTATTCGGGAGGTTCGCGACGGTTCATTCATGCCTCGGCTCTAAGGGGAACGAGGCGCTGGGCATGTACCTATCCCACCACCTGTCGGCGTATCTAGGGCCGATAGGCTATAGGGCAGACCCGTACAGGGTCTTGCTGATCCACAGAGAGCCTATCGTGCAAAAGCCTCTCGTGGAGGCCTTCTATAGGGATGATGTATATGTCCAGAGGACTTTGATGAACGCAGTAAAGGCCTCACGTATGTTTAAGTATAGATTTTTACAGGTAGCCCAGAGAGTAGGCCTTCTGTCGAGAGACGCCGAGGACATACCGCCTAGGCTGATAGAGGCCTACGCCGACGATCTGCCGGGCATAGAGGCTGTCAACGAGATCTTCGTGGAGAAGCTAGACTTGAAGGCCCTCTTGGATCTGATAGACGGCGTAAGGTCGGGCCGTTATAGGGTGGAGGTCAAGAGATATGCCGGGCCTACGGCCGTCGACAAGCCGTTGCTTGAGGAGGCGCTACGCGTCGACTTCACCTACAGGGGGCTGTCCCAGGAGGCGGTGAAGGACCTAGCCCGCAAGAGGATACTGAATAGGGAGGCCACGTTGCTCTGCCTAAACTGTGGCTGGACCTTCAGAGGGAAGGCTTACCTGCTACCCGACAGGATAAGTTGCCCTAGATGCGGCGTCGGCGCCGTCGCTGTCGTCAAGGGAAATCTGGAGAGGGCCTTGGAGATATGGAGGAAGTTCAGGGCAAGGCGCAAGTTGGATAGGGAGGAGGCCAGGGAGCTCGACGAGCTGAGACACAGCGCGTCTATAGTACTGGAGCACGGAAAGGTGGGGGTACTGGTGCAGCTGGCCCATGGGGTGGGCCCCAAGACGGCCGTCAGGATACTCAACAGGCTGGCCGCCGGGGACGATCTGTGGAGCGCTATAGTAGACGCCGAGAGGCAGTACGCCGCCACTAGGGCTTTCTGGGATTGACGAGGGTAGCGTATATCTCCTCCAGCCTCTTGTAGGCGTCCCAGCTCAGCTTGACCGACAAAGCCTCTAGATCCTCCTCGAGTTGTTCCAGTCTGGACACCCCTATTATCGGCACGATCGGCACCCCGACCTCCTCGGACCGCTTGAGAAGCCAGGCAAGCGCCAGCTGTGAGTCCCTTACGCCAAGGTCCGCGGCCACCTCGTGGAATTCCTGGAGCGCCTTGAGCCTCTCGGGGGTCAAATACCGCTTCACGAGCTCCTTCGAGAGATCTCCCGGCCTCGTCGCCCGGGAGCCCTCGGGCACGCCGGAGAGGTACTTGCCGGTGAGGAAGCCCTGCGCTAGCGGGGAGTAGGCGAGTAGGCCGAGCCCGTATCTCCTTGCCACTGGCAGTTTGTCCTCGTTCTGCCTCTCCAGCCAGTTGTAGAGCTCCTGCGCGGAGATAAAGGGTACGTGTAGCTCCCGCGCCAGGTGGGCCATGTAGGCATATGCGTCTGCGGAGAAGTTGCTCGCCCCGATGTAGTGGACCAAGCCTCTGTGGACCAGATCTGCCATGGCCTCCATAGTCTCCTCGAGGGGCGTCGAGGGATCCGGCGCGTGTAACTGGTATAGATCTATGTAGTCGGTCCTCAACCTCCTCAGAGACTCTCTTATCTGCCACATTATGTGCTTCCTGGAGAGACCCTCGCCGTTAGGCCACGGCGCCATTTGTCCTCTGACTTTAGTAGCTAGGACGTAGGAATCCCTGTCGTATCCGGCGAGCAACTCGCCGAGTATCCTCTCCGCATTGCCCACGTGGTTTAGATCCACGGGGGCCATCACGCCGTGGTATCTGTTGGCGGTATCTATGCAGTTTATGCCGGCGTCGAAAGCCCTCTTTATTATCTTTCTGAGCTCCTCCACGTCCACTTTAGGTATGCCGTATTGGTCGACCTCCCGTGACGCGGGGAGGTGCCAGGTGCCGAGGCACAGCCTCGACACCTTCAAGCCGCTTGAGCCCAGATTTACGTAGTCCATGGCGTCGACTAGTCCAATAAAAATATGAACGAACACATTAATACGGCCTCTCAAGGGGTGGCGTGATCACGATCTACAGAGACGAGCGTGGCGAAAATGCAGCTAGGGTGATCGATCTCGGCGAGTTGAGAGTGGTGTCCATGGATGTATTTGTCGAGGGGGTTGAGGTGGCCGGAGACTTCAGTGTTCTGGAGATAGCCGGGAGGTATAAAATATATATAAAGGCGAGGGAGGCGCCGGAAGGCAAGGTCGAGTTCGTGGTCTACGACAACGGCGCCCGAAAACAGTTGATAAGTATTAGATATATAGGAAGACTTTCACAAGATGATATAATACAATATTTACAAAATCTTAAAAATAATATTGTTAAAGATAAAATATTGTAGGTATCTATTCTTAGCCAATCCTACGAACGCCTTAGCCATTCGACATTGCGGCGCGTCTCTCGACCTCGGCTATCTGTTATCGTAGTTTTGATAATACTTAAAAACAAGAGCTCCCTCAGCTTCATGGACGGCAAGGCGCTTGCTCTGGGACTGATCGTGGGACTCCTTGTGGGTTTCGGCATCGCCTATATGCTGTCGATGAGTTACCGGGCGGCTCCGCAGACAACTACACAGACCACAGCTACGGCGAGCCTACAACAGACTTTCGCCGTGGGGGCGGCGGGCACTCTGAAGTTCGCCTTCAACAGCCTATTGGACACATATTCGCAACTCTACCCGTCCGTACCCATGGGGAAGCCGCTGTACGAGGGTAGCGGCAAACTCGCGCAAGACGAGGTGGCCAGCAAGCAGTTCAGCTTTGTGGCGGCGGCCGACACGACCACCATACCCTCGGTGTTGTTCAAGAACAACTTGACCGACTACGAGATAGCCTTCGGGATTACGCAGATGGCTATTATAGTCAACCTAAACACGACGGCCGGCAGGGAGGTCTACGACTTATGGCAACAAGCTCAACAGCTACAGCCGCTCTCGTCCCAGTGGAACTCGACGTGGCAGCAGATATTCGAAATAATAGCGTTGAACAGCTCCACCACAGTCGGCGTGTCCGACCCGTTCACCGACCCGTCGGGCTACCAGGCCATGTGTATGTTGAAGCTGGCCGGCCTAACCTTCTTCGGGGATCCCAACGCCCTCTACAACGCCATATACAACAACCCCTCCAAGTACGCTATGAGGACCACGGAGGTGGATCTCCTATCCTTGATGGCGTCCGGCCAAATACAGTTCGTCCTCTCCGCCTATCTATCCAACGCCATACCGCAGGTAAAGGAGTACAAGGGGCTCGCCTACATAACGTTGCCGCCGCAGATAAACCTCGGCTCGCTGGACTACGTGCCCTATTATCATAAGGTCAGTGTGTCTTGGACCGAGGCGGGCGCGACGAAGACCTTCTCCTGCAACCCCGTCATATACACCTTGACTGTGCCCAAGACAGCGCCGAACCCGCAGGCGGCCGTGGACTTCGCCCTGCTGATCTTCAGCCCGCGGGGCCAGCAAACCTTGAAGGAATTCGGCATACAGCCGATAGTCCCCGGCATAGTGTACGGCAATTATTCCGACGTGCCCGCTCAGCTAAAGCCCTACACAGTTCCTCTGTCGCAAGTGCCCCAGTACGCGCCGGCGTTCCCCTAATGGATCTATTTAAAGCCTCTGTTTTTTCCCTCTTCGGCGTCCTTCTGCTCTTCTTCCTGTACCCTCTCTTGCTCCTGATATATCTAGGCTGGGGAAGCTTGGCCGCCGCCCTCTCGACGGGGTCCTTCCTTCAATCTTTGGGGTTGACGGTGCTCATATCGACCGCGGCGTCGCTGGCGGCGGTGGCCTTGGGCATACCCACGGCCTACGTCTTGGCCCGCCACGAGTTTAGGCTCAAGGAGCTGGTCGACGTAGTGATAGATATACCCATCGTGATGCCCCATACCGTGGTCGGCCTAATGGTCGTGCTGGCCTTTGTGGCGTACGGGCTCGGCCCCTCCCTCAACGCTTTGGGGATCAAGATCATAGACGCGTTGCCGGGCGCCGTGATAGCCGTCTCCTACCTGTCGGCCACATACGCTGTGAGGACCATCGAAAGCGCGATTAGGCTGTTGGACCCCGAGCTGGAAAACGCGGCGAGGACTCTCGGGGCTGGGCCCTTCAGGGCCTTTTTGTCGGTCGTGTTGCCCAATATAAAGGGTGCTATAATCAACGGGGCCCTCCTCTCCTGGGCCCGGTCGGTCTCCGAAGCCGGCGCCTTGTTGGTGGTGGCCTACTACGTGATAGTGGGCAACGCCTCCATATATCCAGCCTCTATATACATATATCAAGCATATATAGGCCTAGGCCTTAACGAGGCGGTGAAGTTCTCGGCGGCGTTGGTAACGTTCGTCCTGGCGGTGTTCTTCGCCTATCGTCTAGCCGTCAGATATGTTGGAGCTAAGAGGAGTTAGGACCAAGCTCGGCGAGTTCTTGTTGGGGCCCATTGACCTGACCGTTGAGGGCGGGTACTTGGTGGTGATGGGGCCTAACGGAGCCGGCAAGACCACCTTGCTCAAGGTAATTGCCGGGATCTTGAAGGCCGAGGGCTCGATCACGTTGGACGGGGTCGAGATATCCAGATTGCCGCCTGAGAAGAGGAACATAGCCTATGTGCCCCAGTCCTACGCCTTGTTCGACAACATGACCGTCTACGCCAACATAGAATTCGGCTTGAGGATGCGCGGCATCCCGCGCGAGGAGAGGAGGAAGGCGGTCGCCGAGATAGCGGATAGGCTGGGCATAAAGGAGCTGTTGCAGAGAACGCCTAGACAGCTATCAGGCGGACAGAGGCAGAGGGTCGCGCTGGCCAGGGCGTTGGTCGTGAGGCCTAGGCTACTCCTGCTCGACGAGCCTATGGCCGGGCTAGACCCCGATATTAAGGAGACGGCCCTCCCGCTGTTGCGGAGTCTGCCCCAGGAGTACGGCATCCCGGTTGTGCACGTCACGCACGACCGCGACGAGGCCTACTCCCTCGGCGATCTTGTAGCGGTGATGTACAGGGGGAGGATCGTGGAGATGGGGGAGGTAGAGGAGATATTCGCCGAGCCCAGACACGCCGTGACCGCTAGGCTGGTCGGATTCCAGATACTTAGACTCGAGGGGAGGTGTTTCGGGGTGAGGCCAGAGGACGTCGTGGTGGGATCGGGGCGTATTAGGGGACGTATAGTGCAGACGTTGCGGTCCGCTAGAGGCGTCAAGATCCTCCTAGACATTGACGGCCAGCAGATATGGGCATATGCGGACTCGGGGAGGCTGGGCGACGACGTGGAGGTGGGGCTGGCCAGGCTCGTGCCCCTCGAGTGTTAAGGCGATAAGGCTATAGTAGCGACGAGCATCATTATCGCCATCTGTGCCAGGATTATGGCAACTATCACGACAAGTTCTCTCCCTCTGACGCATCTCAAGAGGTTCCTCCCACAACCTGGAGTTCTGCTGAGCAGGAGGAGGTACGTCGCAGTTACCGCCAGCGCGTAGATCGCCGTCGCTAACGCCACCGCCTCCGGTATCGACATAATACGGCGTCTTGACGGCCCAAGTTTATATATAGTTATCCCCATATCCCTGTGATAATTATCCACGGGCATTTTTACCAGCCGCCTAGAGAAGATCCCTGGCTGGAGACAATACTGCCGGAGCCGTCGGCCGCGCCGTATCGGCACTGGAACGAGCGTATCGCCTTCGAGTGCTATGAGCCGAACGCCTTGTTGGGCAACTACACCTGGATCAGTTTCGATTTCGGCCCCACACTATTGGACTGGCTGAGGCGGAGGAGGCCCCACGTATACAGCGCTATAATAGAGGCCGACAAGATAGGGCAGGAGAGGTGGGGCCACGGAAACGCCATAGCGCATCCCTACTACCACGCAATACTGCCCCTCCTCGACAGGAGGGATAAGGAGGTGCTGGTGGAGTGGGGCATTAAGCACTTCGAGAGGCATTTCGGGCGATATCCAGAAGGCATGTGGTTGCCCGAGATGGCCGTCGACGTCGAGACCCTGGAGGTGTTGGCCGAGTACGACATCAAGTTCACGATACTCACGCAGAGGCAGGTGAGGGGCGGCAGGCCGGGAGGCCCCTACGAGGTCTTTCTGCCCTCCGGCAGAAAGATCTTGGTTTTCGTCAGAGACGAGGCGCTGTCCGACAAGATAGCCTTCGGCGGACCCGACGAGTTGCCGAAGGCCATGGAGGCCGCGCCCCGTGACGCCGTGACGTTGATAGCGCTGGACGGCGAGACTTTCGGACACCATAAAAAAGGCGAGGAGAGAGTGCTGGCGGCCGCGACGGCGAAATACGGGGCGTATATGGCTAACTTGGGCTACGCCGCCGAGAAGGTTAAACCGCTAGGCGCCGTCGAGGTAATACCGGGCACCTCTTGGAGTTGTCCGCACGGTCTGGGCAGATGGACCAGAGACTGCGGATGCGACGGCCCGGCCCCATGGAGACAACCGTTGAGGGAGGCCATCAACTGGCTGAACGACAAGGTCGACGAGGCGTTTGAGCGGTGGAGCGAGAGGAGAGGCGTAGACGGCTGGGCGCTTCTGAAGAGGTACGTGGAGGTCCTCCTGGGGAAAAACGCCGAGGTCTTCGCGAGGGAGGTAGCCCCCTCGATATCCCCGCGCGAGCTATTAGGCATGTTGGAGATGGAGAGGGCTAAGCTAGCGGCGAACACCAGCGATGCTTGGTTCTTCGCCAGGTTGGGCCTCGAGGCCGGCATATCGGTTAAATGGGCGGTGCGCGCGTTGGAGCTACTCGGCGATAAGGATGCCTTAGACGAGTTCTTGAAGATGCTGGGCAACATCAAGGGCGAGCCGGCCGGAAACGCGTCGGCTCTGGTCCCCGCGCTCCGCGGACCTATAGTCGCTGCCTCGATAGCGCTCGCCTCGACCGTATCGGGCTACTCCGTCGAGGAGCTAGGGCCCTACCAGATAAGCCTAAACGGGACCAAGGTCAAGATCGTCGATAGGAGGACTTTCGAGAGTTGGGAACTGGACTACTCAGAGTTCGGGGTCCCAGTACTAAAAGCAATAGAGCCAGAAGCCAAGGAATAAACAACCTTACATGGCGCACATCTGTTTAGTACATATTACATATGTCAACTTATAACGCCCCCCAATTCCTCACACCCGTGAGGGCCTTCTCGGAGAGGCTGGCCTACTTGAGGGAAAGCCCAACGCGCAAGATCGACGCATTGAGGGAGAGGCTGAGAAGGGAGGGGAGGGACGTGATAGTGCTGTCCGCCGGACAGCCGAGCATACCTCCTCCCGTAGAGGTGAGGAGAAGGCTCGCCGAGTTGTTGCAGGAGGAGAGCATGGAGCTCTACGGCTATACCCCAAGCCAAGGCATCTACGAGCTCAGAGAGGCGGTCTCCGAGGACTTGAAGAGGCTGGGCGGCCTCGACGTCCCGCCCGATCAGATAACCATAACCGCGGGAGGCCAAGCCGCCATGTTCTCGACCTTGGCGACCATAATAGAGCCGGGCGACGAGGTGGTATTGATGGACCCCACATATTTCGGATATAAGCCGCTGGTCGAGTACTTCGGGGCGAGGATCGTAAGGCACAGGACGTATCTGGAGAACGACTACCAGCCGGATGTTGAAAGGCTTAAGGAGCAGATCACGCCGAAGACTAAGGCCTTGATACTCGTCTCGCCGGATAACCCGACGGGCAGGTTGTTGAGCCCCGAGGCCGCCAAGGCGCTGGCCGACCTGGCGGTAGACCACGACATATGGCTGGTGACCGACGAGGCTTACAAGACCATGATCTACGAGGGGGAGCACGTCTACCTATACAAGCTGGCGCCGGAACACGTGATATCGATAAACACCTTCTCTAAGGATCCGGCCATACCCGGCTGGAGGCTGGGCTACGTCTACGGGCCTAAGGATGCCGTGTCTAAGATAAAGTTGGTGAACGAGGAGATGGTCTACTGTCCTCCGTCCTTCGCCCAGAGGATGGTCGCTATATATCTCAAATCGGACGTCCGGTTTAGGTATATCAAGGAGTTTGTGGCGGCCTACAGAGCCAGAAGAGACATCGTGATAGACGCGCTCAGGCGGTACGTGCCCGACGGCAGATTCAAGGTGCCGCAGGGCTCCATGTTCGTCTTCGTCGACCTATCTAAGTACATAGCCGACGGCGAGGCCTTCGCCCAGAAGTTGCTCGAGGAGTACTCGGTGGCGTTGGTGCCGGGGAGCTATTTCAGCGACGTCTACAAGGCCGCCGTCAGGATCTCCTTCGTCGCCGAGAGGCCGGAGAGGCTGGTGGAGGGGGTGAGGCGCATAGGCGAGGCCCTCGCCAAATAGCGCCTAACTGCAGACGCCCTTTGTGAGGCAGAGGTAGCCTCGCTCGTTCGCCTTTATCAGCTCTGCCCTCATCTTCAGAAGCCTCTTGAGCGCCTCGGATTTGACGAGGCGCCAGTCGTCGCCTCTCGGAACCGCCAGTCTGACCAAGACTATTACGTAGTCCTTATCGCTCTGTTCGTTGAGGTAGACGCCCCTCACATCTAGGTCGGACAGCAACTCCCTGATCTGCCCCTCGAGCTTGTCGACGTCTATCACCGACAGCGGGAGCTCTACCCTCACGTTGACTATGCGTTGTTGCGACCACTGCGACGTCGACTCGTCGACTACTGCTCCGCCCAGCAGTATCGAGTTGGGTATCTTCAGCTCGTTGCCTTGATCCGTCACCACGACCGTGTAGAACAGATTTACCTCGACCACCTTCCCCTTGAAGCCGGGATGTATGTAGTCAGGCGAGAAGTACTTGTAGGGAGGGTTGAGGGCCCATTGGTACGGCACCTGCCAGTTGAGCACCCTCACCACGTCGCCCACCCTGACGAAGTTCGTCGCTATTATGAGAATGCCGGCGAATAGATTGCCCAAGGTAGGCTGGAGCGCGAGGCCGAGGACGATGCCGGCGACCGTGCCGCCCAGTAGCGCTATCTGGCTGGTCGCCCCTATCTTTAGGAACCCGGCGGTTATAGCCGCTATGTAGCCCAACACCTTGAACGTGTTCCCCACGGCATAAGCCCTATCGCCTATCTTAGGCCGCAAGACAGATATTATGAAGTCGCCCAGCGCCTTGGCTCCAGCCACGCCCGCGCCGATTATAACGGCCGCCTTGGCTACGTCGAAGACGTAGGACGGCAGGCCTTTAAGCTCGGCGGCGAGAATATCTATCAATACATAGATCGCGGCCCCTACTACTCCGATGGATATCAGCTCGGATACTACCCTTAGCAGAGCCAGGGTAGTCCGCCTCATTCCTCCTCGCCCTCCTCCAAGCTTTTAGGCTCTGCGGGCATTAGCTTGTACAGCTCTTTCCTACGCGCCTCCAGCAACTCGTCCTCTCTGCCGAGCAGGCCCGCATATGTCTTGACCTCCACGCCGGCCTCAGAGGCGGCCTTAAAGACCGGCTCGAGCTTGGCCCTCCAGTCGAGATCCCTCAAGGCGTGGTGGGCCACTACAAGCGTCTCTAGGCCAGGCATTCGGGCCAGCCTAGCCAGATAGTCCACGCCGACGCTCCACTCAAAGCCGGCTAAGTACGTGGGCGGCCCGCCGACGACGGCTATGGTCGGCCTGGCCTCCTCGGCGAAGCGGACAGCCGCCTCGTTAGCTGGCCCCTGCACGTCCGGCATATACAAGAGGCGCTCCTCGCCGTCCTCTACCAGAAACGCCAGCACGAAGCCTGTCTTGGCGCCTTCAGGTCCGTGGGGCAACGGCGGCGAGGCGGTCACCGTGGTGCGGCCGAACCGATAGCTCTTGCCATCCGCGTACTCTATCTCCGCTATCTTCTCCACAGCCTTCTTGAAGCCGTAGTGCCGCCTGCGCTGGCTCCAGTTGATGCCCTGAGGCGACTTCGCCAATATCAATTTCTTCTTGTATATCTCGATGTACGTCGAATCGTCTGTGGCCATGTAGGCGCTATTGTACCACGGAGTGAAGTGATCTCTATGGTAGTGAGATACCGTCACCACGTCTGCGGCCGCCGCGTACTCAAGAAGTTTGGCCCGCAGTTCCTGCACCCTCCTTATCTCTAATGGATGTGGAGGAAGGCCAAAGCGTCTGGGGGATAGAGAGATCCCTGCATCGAACAGGATAGCCACGTCGCGCGTCTTAACGAACAGCGCCATGGACCTCACCCCCAGGCTCTCCTCCGCTATGGGCACTACCTCCACGCCGAAAAGCGCCGTGGCGTATATTAAGGTTATCCGCCTCCGGCGCGTTTTGGCGGGCGCCGCGAGCCGATCAGTGGAGTTCCTCGGACAGAGCGACTATGAGCTCCACCGTGTGCCTCAGATCGTCTTTGTGGACCATCTCCACTGGCGAGTGGGAGTATTTCGAGAGTATGCCGATGGACACGGCGGGTATCCCCGATACGAAGAAGGCGGCCGCGTCGGTCCCCCCGCCGCCTGCGCCTATCTGGACCGGGATGCCCCTCCTCCTCGCTATTTCCAAAATCTTCTTGGCCAGCTTGTTGTTGTAGGCGCCGTAGTTGTCGAAAATTCTGATGACCGGCCCTTGCCCCGGCTTGACGCCCCCCGTGAAGTTCGGGTGGCAACAGGCGGTTGTGTCCACTATCACGGCGCTCTTTATGTTGGATCTGCTCGCCAGAGCTCTCGCGCCCATGAGGCCCACCTCCTCCTGAACTGTCCACACGAAGGTCGCGTCGGCCCCTCTCCTGTAGGCCTCGAGAAGCGCCCAACATCCCGATCTATCGTCGACGGCGGTGGCCGAGATGAACTTGCCCATCTCCGCATAGCGTCTGGAGAAGGCGGCGGGCGTCATCGGCGCGACCCCCAGAGACTCCGCCTCTTGTCTGCTCGACACGCCTATATCTATGTATAGGTCCTGCCAGGAGATCTGTTGCTGCTGTTGCTGGAAGTGTGGAGGGGCTATGCCTATCACCCCCTCCAACCTGAAGCCGTCGCCGTAGAGCGTCACGGCGGTTCCGGGCAAGATCTTGTCGTCGATCCCGCCGACCTTTCTGAACTTAAGCCTCCCGTCGTCCTCAATCGAGGTCACCAACAACCCGACCTCGTCCATGTGGGCGACGAAGGCTATCCCCGACTTGCCGCCGACGGCTACGTTGCCGAAATCGTCCACCGAGGCGTCGCCCACAGCCTCCAATATCTTGCGCCTTACGTCGTCTTCGAAGCCAGAAACCCCGTAGGCCCCCGTAAGCGCCGCCAAATCCATATAGGATAAACCTAAACAGCATTAAATTAGTTGCGTTGAGATGCGCTTGGGGTGCCTCTCGGCGACTGTATCTTCCAGTATGGGGCTAGTTATTTTCCGGACAGCGCCTATATTATCGAGCCGCCGTAGCTCCATGTTGCGGATCCTAGAGCCGGAGCCGCGCGAGGCCGCGGCGTTCATAAATACAAACCGCAAGAGAGGGCTTATCGCGGTGTTCTGCATATGTGGAGGCACATATAGGGGACGGGCAGCGGCCGACCTCCCGACGGGCCCCTACCTGATCTTGATCAAGCCGGACGGATCGTTGTTGGTACACGGCTCTGAGAAGGCGACGCCCTTAGTATGGAACCCCCCAGGCTCCTCTAATATGGCTGTTGTCGAGGGCGGGACCCTCGTACTGAAGTCCTTGAGGACTAGGCCTAGCGAGTCTGTGGTCCTCAAGATAGAGAGGGTTTTCGAGATTGTCCTCTTCGATGCTGGAAGCTCGTCGGTGAGGTTGCGCGGCACCGAGAAGGACATCGTCGACATGCTCGTAAAGAACCCCGACATCATAGAGCCGGGTCTTAAGGTAGTCGGCGTCGAGGTGCCCACCGAGGCTGGACACATAGACATATTGGCCCTCGACAAGAACGGCGAGTATATAGTCGTAGAGGTCAAACGGGATGTGGCAGACCACGAGGCGGTCTTTCAGCTACGCCGCTATGTAGAGGCCGTGGCCAAGGCCCGCGGACGAGCGCGGGGGATCCTCGTCGCAGCCGACATAACATCGTCGGCCTTTCACTATCTTAGAGAGTACAATCTAGGTTTTGTAAAGATCAGGCCTAGGGAGTTGGCGGAGAAACTTTTAAATAAGACCGAGTTTGAGGATACGTCTATCGACGTGGAGAAATAATTCACTTGTATCACTCACATACAAAGATATATTTGCTGTTCATATTTAAATAGATTTACTTATTTATTGGTATAATAATTGTATCAATATCAATATTATATTTTTTATTTTTCAGTAATATCTTTCAGAGTCTGGCTGGTGTTCTAGAGTCTTAGCTAAAAAGCTTTCTTTTAAATTAATATCGACGTATCTACATGTACTGGGTATTGGTAGACTGGAAGGAAGGCCGCGTCCTAGTGACGGGCCGGCCTTCCGATGTCGACGAGCTGAGGGAGTGGGACGTGGCGTACGAGGCGGAGAGCTGGGATGAGGCTTACCAGGCGGCCTTATTGATAGCGGACGAGGAGGACTTCGTCGTCGAGTGGTATTTGGATGAGGAGATCGGGCAGAAGGCTAAAAAGCGCCTAGTAGGCCTTAAGAACGTCCAGTAATATTTCCACTCCTCTCATAGCCATTCTCTCCGGTATCACCAACGGCGGAGCGATCCTCACGGTCGAGAGGCCGGCGCCTATAACAGCTAGACCGCGCTTGAAGCTCTTCAGCAGGACCTCGTCTAGGTATTTGGCAGGCTTCCTCCCCTCGTCGAGGAGCTCGACGCCTATCATCAAGCCGAGGCCCCTCACGTCGTGTCTACCTTTCAGCTCCTCTGCCAAGGCTTTCTTGATCTCGTCGCCGAGCCTCGCGGCGTGTTCCAGAAGGCCCTCCTCCTCTATTACGTCTATAGTGGCTAGGGATGCGGCGGCCGCCACGGGATTTCCGCCGAAGGTGTTGGCGTGGGCGCCCTTGGGGAGCGACATCACATCGGCTCTGCCTATTATAGCGCCCATCGGCAAGCCGGAGGCTATGGCCTTGGCGGTCGCGATAAGGTCCGGCTCGACGCCGAAGTGCTCGACGGCGAACCAACGGCCGGTCCTCCCGAAGCCGGTCTGGACCTCGTCTACCGCAAGCAGTATCCCGTGCTCTCTGGTGATCTTGCGGAGGCCTTGCATGAATCCTCGCGGAGGCACCACGTATCCCCCTTCACCCTGTATCGGCTCTATCAACACGGCGGCTACCTCGTCTGGGCTGACGAGCCTCTTGAAGACCCACTCCTCGATGAACTCAAGCGCGTACTGCCCGCACTCCTCGGGATCTTTGGCCTTGAAGGGGCAGTGGACGGGGTGGGGGTAGGGCACGTGCACCACGTTGGGCATCATGGGCGAGAAGTACTTCCTGTGCACCGGCTTAGACGCCGTGAGGGACATGGAGGCGTAGGTCCTGCCGTGGAACGCGCCGTAGAACGCTATTATGTAGGGCCTCTGCCCCTTGAAATAGCCCCTGGCTATCTTGACCAAGCCCTCGATGGACTCAGTGCCGCTGTTTGTGAAGAAGACCTTCTTCTGGCCGGAGATGGGGGCTATGGAGACGAGCTTCTCGGCCAGCCTAACCGCGATCTCGTAGTAGAAGTCGGTGAGGGAGTAGTGGAGGAATAGCTCCGACTGTCGCCGGATGGCCTCCACGACTTTGGGGTGGGCGTGTCCGGTCGCCGTGACGGCTATGCCGGCGTTGTAGTCAATATAGAGGTTGCCGTCTACGTCCTCGACGACGGGGCCGTAGCCTCTGGCGATGACGAGGGGATACCAGCGGACGAACGATTGCATGAGCACCGCCTCGTCTCTCCTGATCACCTCCAGCGCCTTCGGGCCGGGCGGCTCCACCCTCATCGCGGGCACCTTGTCGGGATCTATCTGGGGCCAGTGCCATTTGGGCGGCATGTCTACACATATCTACCTTCTATTAAAGTTATATAGCCCTATTTAGTCAGCTGGCTCCTAAATCGTCACCGGGCGTAGCCCCTCGGGAACCCAGCCCCAATCACCGCGGATACTACGGATCCGAATTTTTAAGCTCATTTCGGGGAACCGGACATGGCGGTGTTGGAGACTAGGAATCTGCACGTCGCCGTAGACGGCAAGAGGATACTTAGAGGCGTCACTCTGTCGGTCAAGTCCGGTGAGGTGGTGGCCTTGATGGGGCCCAACGGCAGCGGCAAGTCCACGTTGTTCCAGACCATAGCGGGCAACCCCCGCTACGAGGTCGTGGACGGCGACATTCTCCTAGACGGCGTGTCCATAAAGGGTCTTGCCCCCGAGGAGCGGTTCGCCAAAGGCATCTTCGTCGGGTTCCAGTCCCCCATCGCGGTTCCCGAGGTCCGCTTCGCCTTTTTGATACAAGCCATGCTCAACAAGAGGGCGGGCAAGAAGCTCGGCGATGCCAATCCGAGGCTGGGCGAGGCGTATAAGCTCGCCAGCGAGCTCGGGCTGAGGCCCGACGTATTCAATAGAGGAATAGGAGCCGGCTTCAGCGGCGGCGAGTTCAAACGCGCCGAGGTCCTGCTGGCGTTGATGGTGAAGCCGTCGATAGCCATCCTCGACGAGCCCGACTCGGGCCTCGACGTAGACGGCATGGCGGCCGTGAGCAAGGCCTTGACGAAACTTGTAGAGGGTGGGACAGGCGTGCTGTTGTCGACGCACTACGCGCGCATCTTGAAGTTCCTGGAGCCCGACAGGGTCTACGTAATGTACGACGGCAGGCTCGTCCTTGAGGGAGGGCCCGAGATAGCCAAGAAGGTCGAGGAGGCAGGATACGAACAGCTCTTCAAGGAGTCGGGCCTCCCCTAGCGGGTCGGCAACAATATAACTGTCATTCGAGATTCCTACATGGAACAGGGAATTGCCGAGGTCGGCAAAGTGGTGGCCGAGGCAGAGCACGTCTCGGAGCTGTTGGGGGTGGCCAAGCCGGTCCCCTACGCGGTTGAGCTCAAGGGGAGAATAACTAGGGATATGGTGGAGGAGATAAGCCGCCTAAAGGGAGAGCCAGACTGGATGCGGCGACTAAGGCTGAGGATGTTAGAGCTGTTCGAGAAGCTCCCGACGCCGAGGTGGGTGAGAGGCATTGGGGAGGTGGACCTCGAGGCGCTGGCCCACTACGCCAAGCCGCAGACCGAGACGGCGAAGAGCTGGGACGAGCTCCCCAAGGAGATCAGGGAGTACTACGAGAAGCTCGGCCTGCCCGAGATGGAAGCCAAGGCCCTTCTCGGCCTCGCCACCCAGTTCGACAGCGAGATAGTCTACTTCAACTTCAAGAAAAAGCTCCAGGAGAAGGGCGTCATTATGCTCCCCATGGAGGAGGCGGTCAAGAAGTACCCCGATCTGGTGAAGCAGTACTTCATGAGGGTCTTCCCGGCTGAGCACAAGTTCGCCGCCCTACACGGGGCGCTCTGGTCCGGCGGCACGTTCATATACGTGCCCCCCGGCGTGAGGATAGAGCAACCGCTGGAGACGTTTTTCCTAATCGGCGGCTCTCAGGAGAGCCAAATGGAGCACAGCATAGTGGTCGCCGATAGGGGGGCGTACGTCCACTGGATAGAGGCTTGCTCGGCGCCGCGGCTCCTCAAGTACAGCTTCCACAACGGGATGGTGGAGGGCTACGCCCACGAAGGCGCCGACCTCAAGATCACGACCGTCCAGAACTGGTCCCGCGACATAGTCAACTTCAACAACAAGAGGGCGGTGGCTGAGGCCAAGGCCCACGTCCAGTGGGTCGAGGGCAGTATAGGTAGCAAGACGACGTACACGTTCCCGTCGACCATACTTAAGGGCGAGGGGGCCTCCACGGAGATCTACGGAATAACCGCCGCCAACGGCGGCCTCTGGAAGGAGAACGGGGCCAAGGTGTGGCATCTGGCCCCGGACACCAAGAGCAGGGTCGTCAACAAGAGCATATCGGCGAGGGGCGGCACGTCGGTGTACAGGGGCATGGTCTACGTGGCTAAGGGGGCTAAATACGCCAGAAGCCACGTCCAGTGCGATGCCTTGGTCCTCGACGGCGGCTCGGCCAACATCACGATCCCGCACGACCAGGTGTTCGAGGACACCGCGGTCGTCACGCACGAGGCCACGGCCAGCAGAATATCCGAGGAGAAGCTCATGTACCTCAGATCCAGAGGCTTCACGGAGGACGAGGCGAAGGCCTCCATAGTCCTAGGCTTCGTGTCGGATATAGTCAAGGACTTGCCGTTCGAATACGCAGTGGTTCTACAACGCGTCTTGGAGCTGGAGTTCTCGAAGCTCGGCAGAGTCGGCTAGTAGCGGGGCTAATTTTAATAGGGCGTATATACCTACATGGCCCAAACCCCCGCCGTCAAGATCTGCGAGTCCACAGTGGTGGATATCCGGTGCCCTGCCAGGAACTCCTCAGCTCTTTTAGAGCGCGGCGTCAAGATCATGGAGGAATACGGCATAAGCCGCTACGACCTCATAGGCGTCCTGGTAGCGCTCGGCGCGGATCCTGACGACGCCAAGAAGGCCCTCGGGTTGAGGATAAGCGGCAACATAAAGAAGCCAGTCCAGACCTTCTACGAGCGGTATAGGCAGAAGCTAGGCGAGGAGGGCGTCGTCAAGATCCTGCTGGAGCTCTATAGTGCCGCAGGAGGCGAGTGCCTATGCCCGGTGGGCCCCATAGTCCCGCTGGACCCCGACAAGTACTTGATCCAGAGGCCGTCGGGCATATATTTGTGCGAGGCCGGGTCTTGTAAGGAGGTGGCGCCCGAGCCAATAGCCCTGTACGACCACCCGCAGGGGTGCCAGCTATACAATCCCGCCCTCCAGATAGTGGGGCAACCTGTCGCCTCCGTGGCCTCGCAGATCAAGACGCTTAAGGTCTCGGACCCGGAACTAGTGGCCAGATATCTGTTGCCCGCCCTCTGCCGCGATCTACGCGGCGTTGACCTGGGCCCGTTCGAATTCTTTTAATCTACCCCCTTGAGGCCGACGTGGATATCGGCATCATCAGACCCTACGAGGTGGAATTCCACCCCGGCGATGTGGCGGATCTCGAGAACGCCATAGTCGAGAGGGGACACCGGCCTGTCAGGATATATATCGATATGTTGGAGGTCAGGCTACAGGGCGGCGTGGAGATATGGCAGGGCGTAGGCAGGGGGGAGCCAGCCAAGGTAGAGGTGCCGGGAGCTATCTTGAGACACTTGGGGATTTTCCGCGACTTCGAGCAATTCTCGTATAGGGTGTTCGCCGCCAGGGCTGTGGAGATGGCGGGCGCCGTTGTGTTGAACCCCGTCATGAGCTGGGTCGTCGCCAGCGATAAACTGGCCAGCGCGGCGGTGCTCTCCAAGGCCGGCATCCCCGTCCCGCCGACTTTGGTCAGCGAGAACATGTTCGCCGCATATAGGGCCGTCTCGGCCTTCGGCGACGTCGTCGTCAAGCCGCTCAGAGGCAGTATGGGATATGGCGTATTCAGGCTCGACAACCCAGACGTGGCCATGCACGTCTTCTCCATGTTGACCAACTTAAACAAGCCGTTTTACGTCCAGAAGTTCGTGGAGAAGAACGGCGGCGACTATAGGGTGGTGGTAGTGGGCGGAAGGGCCATAGGCGCCGAGTTCAGAAGGGCGGCTGGCTGGAAGACTAACGTGGCGCAGGGAGCCAGACCTGAGCCGGCCAGACTCACCAAGGAGCTGGAGGAGCTCGCAGTGAGGGCCGTCGAGGCGCTCAACTTAGAGTACGGCGGGGTCGACATAGCGGAGACCAAGGAGGGCTACTACGTGTTCGAGGTGAACCCGACGATGTCTTGGCAAGGCTTTAAGGCGGCGACCGGCATAAACCCGGCCCCGTTTATAGTCGAGAGGTTGCTGGAGAAGATAAAGAGGTAGCAGACGCCGACAATTTCAGTCCGTCGCGAGCACGCCACGACTCGCGCGAGTTGATACCCCTCATCACTCGATAGAGCTGGCGGCCGGTCTTTTAAGCCTTTGAGGGCCGTCTTATCGACATAGCCGTCCTCCTCGCCGACTTGACGGTCCCTTTAACCCTCACAGTTCTGCAACCGTCGAGGAGGGCCACCAGCGCTCTTGCTTTGCCGACCAGATCTCGGGGCACTCCAAGCACTATCACGTCGTCGTATATCCCCACCACGTTGAACTTGACTAACCTGAACTTGAGGCCGACCACCGCCATGAAGTAGTCGCTCAGCGCCTCGAGACACGACGGCGGGTCCTCGGCTCTTATTAGGAGGTATCTATTCATGGGACGCCAGCAACGTGGCCATGGTCTCCAGCCCCCTTTCGAAGGGCATCCTCCACGAGCTGTCCCCTGTCAGCTCGACTAGCAGGCTCTCTAAGTCCCTAGGCGATTTCACGTCTCTAGGCGACTCCACAGGCGTCGAGAAGAGCGTGTTTTCAGGCTCCAGGACGTCGAGCCATTCCATGAGGAGCTCTAGATCGCCCAGGAGCGGCCTCAGCCTCACCTCTACGTATTTGCCCATCTTCAGCGCCGTCTTGACCTGGTCGCGCGTCAACACGTCCCTGGGGTTGACCGACAGCACTTGGACGTCCTCCCTATACACGTACACGTTGAACTTAGACCTATTGGGCACCTCCACTACCCTTACGTCGACGCCTCTGACCGCCGGCGCTATGCGCTCCGTAGTCACGCCTTGTCTGACCAACGCGGCCCTCACGCCTACTTCCCATAATAGATCCTCAGCCGCCGCGTCGGCGAGGTCCCACTCGACGTAGCCCCGCCTTATCCTAACCGCCACACCTCCCACCCTTGATGCGTATTCTGACCACGTCGTCGGAGTTCGAGAGAGCGACCTCGCCCCGCACCAGCTTTTGTTTATCCAGACGCACGAACCACTCGCCCTCTTGTTGCGCCTTAGAGACGGCTGGACACAGCCTCTCCAACAACCGAGCGCAGTCGGGCTGGAGCGCTGTTATGAGGTAGATCGGGTTTCCGTAATGCCCCTCCAGCTTCTGTATGACGTAGGGGAGATCCCCGAAGAACTGCCTCAGCGACTCTACGACCTTGTCGAGGTCCTCAGTGGCGTGGACCAATACACTGATCTCCGCTACGCATCTCACTTCGCCTCTCCGCCCTTGAGCTTGGGCAGGAGAGTCTCGCGGAGCTTCTCTATCAACCTCTTCTGCCTCTGCCTCAGCCTCCTGGCCTTCCACCTGCGCTTGGACTTCTTGCCGACTATCCCGGCGTAGTCGGGATCGTTCTTGACGGTGGGCGCATTGGGGTCTATCATTATCACCTCGAAGTACCGGTACATGCCGTCGTCGGCGACCCAGTAGCTACCCAACACCTCCAGATTGGGGTAGCGCCGCGCGGCCCTCTCTTCGGCCACCTGTTGCCAGCTCTTCCACAGAGTTATGCCGTAGACGCCCATCCTCTTGGGCCTCCTGCCGGAGTCCGGCCTCCTCCTGTTGAACGGCCCGCGCCTGACCCTCACCCTGACGACCACGACGCCTTGCTTAGCCTTATAGCCCAACGATCTAGCTCTGTTAAGGCGAGTCGGCCTCTCCACCCTCACTATGGCCGGCTCCCTGCGCCATTGTATGAGCCTCGTCCTCATTACCTTCTCCTCGACCTCCCGCCCCTCACTCGAGTACCACATAGCCATGTAGGCATACGCCGATTTGGCCATCGCCCCCTCCCTAGCTGGCGTTTTTATATTTTATGTCGTCGCCGCTCCTCCCATGCCTTGTTAGATGGCCCAACGCCGCCACGTTTACGGCGCCCCTCTCCGGCGCTATGTCGTAGAGGAAGAACAGGCGGTCGAGCCTCAGCCCGTTGTAGATGTAGAGCGCAGACTTGAAGCTACGCGCGTCGCCCTTTATCAACAGGTAGTTGACGGCGGCTCCCTCCCCGTAGGCCCACACAGTCAAGCCGCCGGCGGTTACGCGCGACAGCTTGCCGGCCTTCTCCTGGCCTATCCCCATGAAGAAGACGTCGCGGCCCACGGCGTATTCCAGCCTGAGGCTGGGCGGCCGACCGCCTAGCCCCTTCAACTCCTTGAACAAGTCGGCCGCCATATAGACCCGTTCGAGGGTCCTCAGAGGGACGTACGGCTTCCCGGAGGCGGCGTCGAGCGCCCTGCATAGGGAATACGGCGCCCCGGCGTACTCGCGGATCCTAAGCTCCACCTCCTCGTATCTGTCGGTCCTATCCACGGGGAGGTCGACCACGTTGGGGACCGGAAGGCCGCGGGAGAGCGAGAGAGTCGCCGACAGCCAGGGATCTTGCTTCACGTAGAACACCCTGCCGCCCTCGTAGAGCCTCAACACGTCGTCCTGCTCCACGTCGCAGGAATCGACAACCACGTCGAACGCCCTCGGGTCCGCCGAGTCGACGAAGTCGACCAGCAGTAGGTCGCGCAAGAAGCCGGCCTTGAGGAAGAGGTTTGGCGGAGGCAGATCGTATAGATACACGTCGACGGGCCTCGCCGTTTGGATCGCCACGCGGTCGCCTGACTTGGCGAGGAGGTAGGCGAGGTACGCCGAGCCCGGCTCCAGGCCTCTTATGAGGACCTTAATACGGCTTGTTCCAACCACGGCTTCTCCGGCAGAGGGCCGTGGATCCTCTCGGCGTCCTCTATGGCGTACAGGCGGCAGTCCTCGCCCTTGGGGACCTTCGCGCAGAAGTCCCTGTGGAGGTTGGGCAGGTCGTCCCACACCAGCTTGGCGAGGTTGGGCCAGAGCCTCCACGCCGCCGCGAACATCTGCCAGCAGACGTGCCTTATCTCGGCTTGCGCCGCCGCGGCGCACCTCAACGGGACGAAGTTGAGGAGGAGCTCTCTGGCGTTCATCTGGACGGCGAATCTGACCGCCGCGGCGTTGGGGAGGGCCATCCTGGCGTACTCCGGCTTGAAGGACTCCCTCAGCTTGACGTAGTCCTCGTAGGCTCTCCTCAAGACGTCCTCGGGAAATCCTAGGGGGACCACGAACCTGATCTCCCTCTTGGAGTAGTCCACGTACCGCTGGGACTCAGCCCAGTAGGAGGCCATCCTGTGCCTTATGAACTGGGTGTGGCAAGCCCGCGAGCACTCCACGAGGAACTGGGCCCCCATGAACTCGAAGACCGACCAGTGGCCCTGTCTGTAGAAGCCGGAGATCCTCCTGGCGACGGCCTCCGGGCTCCCCCTCAAGGCCTCCTCGACCGGGAGCCCCCTATACAGGATATCCGCCAAGGCGGAGACGAGCGCCTCGGAGCCCCAAGCGCCCAACAGGCGGGCGGAGGGCTGGACCAGCTTCATGAAGTGATATCGGCGTAAATATAAGCACCTACGGCCTCGGCGCTATATTTTCGAGATCATCCTAAAATCATATAAACCAATTTCGAGGGCTTCTTTCGTGTCCATATTCTGCCCCGTATGTAATCTTCCCGAATGGGAGGCGATGCCGCCGCCGCATACGTACCGGCACAAGGGCCCCGAGAACACGATAATGATAGCTAGGTGCAAGCACTGCGGCACGGTGTTCTACATATTCAGGACGAGGCTGGACACCTACACTATCCAGATAGAGAAGGCGGAGAAGAAACACGGGGCGATACCCCACTTGGAATGACCGCCGTCTGTACCTCGTGCGGCAAGAGGCAGGCCCAGTTCCTCCGCCGGAGTAGCGGCGAGAGGCTCTGCCTCAACTGCTTGTTTAGGTCTATAGAGGAGAAGGTGTGGCGCACCATCCGCGACGAGAGGATGATAGAGCCCGGGGACAAAGTCGCCGTCGCCATATCCGGGGGGAAGGACAGCTTGGTGCTCCTCGACATTCTCGGCAAGCTTAAGGCGAGGGGACGCCTCAAGGACGTCGAGCTAGAGGCGTTCACGATCAACGAGGGCCATCCATACAGCTGTTTCTACAGGATGTCCAGGGCGGACTTCGTCAAGGAGCTGGCCGGGCGCTACGGAGTGGCCTACTCCGTGTTCAACTTCAAGGAGGTGTTCGGGTACTCGGCGTTGGAGTTGGCCGAGCGCCTTTGGAAGAGCGGAGTCGATATACACATGTGCGCCGTCGACGGCATCTTGAGGCGTAAGGCCATGAACCTGATCGGCAAGAGGCGCGGCTGGACTAAGATCGCCACGGCGCACAACCTAGACGACGAGGCCCAGACAGTCCTATTGAACGTGTTGATGGGAAACCTCAAGCGCTTCGCCTGGCTAGACCTAGACGATGCTGAGGAGAAGGACCTCGTGAGGAGGATAAAGCCGTTGAAGTATGTAAGAGAGGAGGAAGTAGCCGTATACGCCCACTACCACGGCATACCGCTGATGGAGCTCGAATGCCCTTACGTGTATACGAACCCGCGATACGGCCTCAAGTTCATGCTGGCCGAGCTCGAGGAGAGGATGCCAAACGTGAAGTACAACCTGGTCAGTTTCGGGCGGCGGCTAGGAGAGGTCTTGCGCGGCCAGGAGATCCCGTACAGCCGGTGCAAGTACTGCGGAGCCCCCTCGTCTAGGGATGTGTGTAGGGCCTGCGAGCTTTTCGAAAAGGCCGGCCTCCTCGACGGATATCTGAGGGCTATCTCAAGCTATCTGAAGCCTGATACACCCGCCCTCGTCCAGTAGCCTATAGCCCCTGTTAGATATGGACGATATGAAGGTGTCAATATACCTTCTAAAGAGCGGGTACACCGTCCTGCAGTATTTTACGTTCACTAGGTTCTTGGTGCTGTTGTCCTCCTGGACTGTCGCCAGGCCCCTCAGCTGGACCACATAGGCCGCCTCGTGTAGCTCCTCTATATCGCCGTCCTGGAGAGCCGATTTGACTATCTCGGCGTCTCTCCTCGCCATGTCGAGCGCCAGCTTGTCCAAGTCGGCCAGCTTGGCCACGAAGTCCCTCTCAACGGCTAGCGCCGGCTCGTTGTTTATGACGTGGGAGATCCATCTCGGCACAAAGATCCTCCGCGAGGCCAGTCTGTGGTGGACCTTCTTCACAAAGGCGAACATACCCAGCCTCTTGGGGAGCTCCTCCAGGTCTTGCTCGTCGACGGTGGTCACGTCGACGATGAAGTGGATCTTTGTACGGCCCGAGTCCATGGCTATATTCAGTATGTTCGCGTTGCTGTCAGCAAACACGTTGGAGAGAGCTGCCAATATGCCCGGCTGGTCGAAGTTCAGCTCCACGAGGAACTCGCCTATTTTACCTCCCAGATTATTGACGATAAGGTACAACTCGCGATTCAGCATCGGACCCCAATACGCTCGATATAAAAATCTTTGCCTGAGAGGCGGCCCCGGCGACGTAAACGCCGGAGACGATAGGCCGTTTCGCTCAAGGCTCTTCTAGTTAAGCCTTGCCCCTATATCCGAGCTAGAGGTGATATTAAAAAGCCGTTATATACTACCCCCAGTGCCGAGGCTAAAGGAGGCTAGATGGCGGCTTGAGTGGGAGGAGGATCTCATAAGGGCTTGGGAGAGAGAGGGGCTCTTCGCAATAAGGATAAACCCAGACGGTGACTATCTGGTAATAGACACGCCGCCTCCTTACCCCTCGGGCAGGCCGCACATAGGCGGCACGGCGCACTACGCCCAGATAGACATGGTGGCGAGGTTCTTCAGGATGCGGGGGTACAATGTGATCTTTCCGTTCTACCTAGACCGCAACGGCCTGCCGGTGGAGGTCCAGGTGGAGAGGAAGTACGGGATAAACGCCCACGAGGTCCCTAGGGAGAAGTTCCTGGAGATGTGCAAGGCGGAGCTGGACAGCTTGGAGAAGGAGTTCGTGTCGATATTCCGTAGGTGGGGCATGTCGTTCACTTATTGGGACAAGGGGACCGACAGCGAGGAGTACCGCGCGATGACCCAGAAGACCTTCATAGAGCTGTGGAGGCGCGGCTTAATTTACGAGGCCGAGAGGCCCACCCTCTGGTGTCCCCGGTGCCGTACGGCGTTGGCGGAGGCCGAGGTCGAGTACAAGGAGGAAGACACGTTCCTTAACTATATAAAGTTCAGAGTAAGGGAGACCGGCGAGGATATAATAATAGCGACCACGCGGCCGGAGCTCCTCCCCGCGACCGTGGCCGTCATCTTCAACCCGAGCGACGGCAGATATAAACGCCTGGAGGGCTTGCACGCCGTCGTGCCCCCCATGGGCCAGGAGGTCCCGATACTGCCGCACCCAGCGGCGAACCCCAACTTCGGGACCGGCTTGGTCATGATCTCAACGTTCGGCGACACCCGAGACCTCGCCATAGTCAACGAGTTGAAGTTGCCCATAAAGGTCATAGTGGACGAGAGGGGCCGCATAAAGGAGGGGCCGTACGCGGGCCTCTCCATAAGGGAGGCGAGGGCCAAGATAGTCGAGGACCTTTCGAGGGAGGGCTTGATAGTGAAGAGGGAGCCGCTACACCACACCGTGCCCGTCTGCTGGCGTTGCGGGACTCCGCTGGAGATAATAACTACTAGGGAGCTGTTCGTGCACCAGCTCAAGTTCAAGGAGCGTCTGCTCGAGCTAGCGGATCGTATGGAGTTCAGGCCGCCCGAGTTCAAGAACATGCTCAAGGACTGGATAAAGTCGCTGGAGCTCGACTGGCCTGTCTCGCGGCGCCGCTACTACGCCACGGAGGTCCCCCTCTGGTATTGCAAGAAGGGCGACCAGCTGATACCGATAGTCCCCGAGGGAGGGCGGTACTACAGGCCGTGGCGCGATCAGCCTCCGCCCGAGGTCAAGGCTCAGTGTCCAGACGGCGAGCTGGTGGGCGACGTCAGGGTGCTCGATACATGGTTCGACTCGTCGATTAGCTGGATGTACGCGGCCGGCTACACCAAGGGCCTGGGCATCTTCGAGAGGGTGTACCCCGACAAGATATTGAGGCCGCAAGGCTACGAGATAATCCGCACGTGGCTCTACTACTCGTTGCTCAGAGCCTATCTGTTGCACGACAAGGTTCCGTTTAAGTACGTCAGGATCAGCGGGATGGGCCTAGACGAGAAGGGAGAGGCCATGCATAAGTCCAAGGGCAATATCATAGACCCGTTGCCGCCCGTCCAGAAATACGGCGGAGACGCGGCGCGGTTCTGGGCAGCGGCGGCGGCCAGGCTGGGGAGCGACTACCGCTATCTGGAGTCTCTGATAAAGGAGGGGAGAGACTTCGCCACGAAGATCTGGAACATAGCCCGTTTCGTCTCGTCCTTCGAGGAGCCTTCGAGCTACAAGCTGATGCCTATAGATAGGGCCATGCTGGCGAGGACCTACGAGGTGGCCGCGGCGGCGATAAAGGCCTATTCCGAGTTCGACGTCTACGAGCCCGCCCTCACGCTCTACGACTTCTTGTGGCACGAGTTCGCCGATCACTACATAGAGACGGTCAAGTCGAGGGCCTACAACAGGGAGGGCGTCTTCTCGTCTGAGGAGCAGAACGGCGCTGTGTTCACACTATACGCCGTGTTGAAGTACGGCCTAAAGCTCCTGGCCCCCATAATGCCCTTCGTGACCGACAAGATATGGCGGGAGCTATACGGCAGATCTATCCATAGGGAGCGGATAGAGGATCCTCCGCCCGAGTGGAGAGGCGACGCGTCGCTTTTTGTGCTTGTCAAGAAGATAAACAGCGCCGTATGGCGCTATAAGAATAGAAAAGGCATGAGCCTCGCCGATCCTCTAAACGCCGACCTCTATGTCCCCGAGTCCGCCCTACAAGCGGCGGAGGACCTACGCTTGACGCATAAGGCCAATTCGGTGAGGGCCGGCAGAGGGAGGGAGCAGATAGACGAGGAGGGCCTCGTCTGGATAGGGTAGGCTACACGATCCCCCTCGACGACTTGGGGATCTCGCCAGCCGTCGGCGGACCCTCGCCGCTGAGGACACGCTCCAACACCCTCACTGCGTTTCTCCTGGACAACATCTTGTTGTTGTTTCCACAATACGGACTATACACACATTTAGGGCATCCGTCCACGCAGTCGCACCCTCTAACTATCCTCAACGCTATTTCGGCCGCCCTTCTGAAGTTCCGGAGAAGTAGCCGCGATGTCCCGTTTCCCCCTATATGGGAGTCGTATATCACCACGACGCCGTCCGGGTAGCTTATGCCGCCTAGATCCGTCTTGGAGGCGCCTACCGCTATCTCGGCGGCCGATATGAGGACGTGCTCCGTGGCGTGGTAGCCCTTAGCCCTCTCCTCCCAATCGACCGCGTCGTTGGGGCTGTATCTCAACAGAGGCATGTAGAAGACGGCTCCCTTTGTCCTGAACTCGTATGAGACCGGCTCTATGGGGTATTCCCCGAGGGTCTCGTCGGTCGTGAACCTCTTGAGGGCGTAGCCGTAGACGGTTATCCTTATCCTCAACTTGCCGTACTGGTAGGGGACCCCCTCCACTTTGCCCTCCTCCAGCACCTCCTCCATGTACGGCTCCATATCCTCCAAGGCTTGGGTCGTCAGATCCTCGGCGTCTGCCGGCTCCACGACGGCGGCCCTTCTAGCTAGATCCAGCGACTTCACGATATATGTAGCGCCGCCGTGGGCATATATCGCCTCTGGGTGTAGCTCGTATAGGGCGAGCGGGAGCTCCCTATGGCCTAGGAGCTTGCCGTCAGCAGTCTTGATCTTCACCACGTGCGGGCTTCCGCGAAGCGATAGGTCGGCCAGCTTCTCGCGGCCTGCCTTGGTTATGAAGTAGAACCGGCCTCTCCTCTCCAAATAGCCGGCCGACGCGAGCTCCCTCAACAACGGAAGCTGGTAGGGGGCGAGCTCGTCCTCCCTTATGGGCCTGTCGAGGGCCATCGCCAGCATGTGGAGGGACGCCACGTCCTCGTTCTCCCGCTCGAGCCCTAGAGGCTCCGGCGATCTGGCGAAGAACTCGTCTGGGTAGTTCCTGTAGTAGCTCGATATGGGGTCGTTTCCGAGTATCTGCACCACGTACCCCGTCTGTCCCCTCCTCCCAACTCTGCCCACCCTCTGCAGATATCTGTTGAACGTCGGCGGGACGGAGGCCAGCACGGCCGCGTCAACGTCGCCGATATCTACGCCTAGCTCCAACGTAGGGGTGGCTATGACGACATTTATCTCGCCTTTCTTGAACGCCTCCTCGACATTGCTCCTCTCCTCGGCCCCGAGCCCAGCTCTATGGACCGCGGCGCTCCCGCCGTAGCCCTCCAGCCTCAACGCCCTATATATCATCTCGCTGTACCTATGGCTGTCGGTGAAGACGAGGCACTTGAGATCCTCGTCTATGCAGATCTTGGCCAAGCCGGCCGCCTCGGCCCACTTAGACCTAAAACGCGGCCTTACGAGGACTTGCACCAGCTCGCCGCGCCTTCCCCTAGGCCCCTGCACGACGTTCACCTTCCTGTTGAGCAACAGCTCGGCGAACTCGGCGGGATTGCCCAAGGTGGCTGATGTGGCCACGAACTGCGGCTTCACGAAGCGCTCCATCCTCCTAAGCAGGTAGAACATGTGGGAGCCCAACACCCCGCTGTACACGTGGAAGTCGTCGAGGACCACGTATCTGGCCCTCGATAGGAGCTGCCGGAACTTCGGGACGTACATGAGGGCTTGGCTCACCATGTCGGGGTTTGTCACCAGAATGTGGGGCGGCGTCTGGTACAGAATTCTCCTCTCCCTCGGCGGCGTGTCGCCGTCGTAGACCATGGCCCTGACGCCCAGCCTATCAGCCAACGCCCTTATCCTCCCCAGCTGGTCTCTCGCCAGCGCCTTTGTGGGGTACATGATCACGGCCACAGGGGTCTTGAAGGTGTCCAGGCTCTCCTCCAATATGGGCGCCAGAAACGCCTCGGTCTTGCCGAGGCCCGTCCCGGCGATTATGACAGTGTCCTTCCCCGACCTTATGCTCTGGATAGCGTCGTACTGGAACGGGTACAGCCTCTCCACTCCCGCCTTCCTGAGCGCGTCCGCCACCTCGGCCCTCAAGGCGGCGCCCACGTCGCAACAGAATTCGAGAGGCTCCGGCGTATCTGTCTTCACGTAGACTACCTCCCTCCCGGGATCGCCCAAGACTCTAGACAAAAAGTCCACAGGTTTTTGTTTAAAGCTTATAGCCTATCTTTCTCAAAAACGCCTTCCTCTCCTCTCTGTCCTTATCCCCCTCGACGCCTAGGGGGGAGTGGCCGTCCACCACGCCGACAACGCCGCGCCGCTCCGGCTCTACCTCGGCTACGATCACCTTGAGCGGGTTCGCTGTGGCCGCGTATATCCTGACGACCTCCGGCACGTGCTTCACGGCGTTCAGCACGTTGATCGGGTAGGCGTTCCTTATGTATATCACGAACGTGTGGCCGGCGCCTATCTTGGAGGCCACATCTATCGCCAACTTTCTCAACTCCTCGTCGTTGCCCTCATGCCTTATAAGGCGCTTCCCGGAGGCCTCGCAGAAGGCCAGGCCGAACTTGATCCCGGGCACGCTGTTGACCAACGCCTCGTAGAGATCCTCCACGGTCTTGATGAAGTGGGCGTGCCCGATTATCACGTTGGCGCCCTCGGGTATCGGCACGTCGACGGCCTCGAACCTAATAGACATAGCGATATCCGTCCAGCAGTTTAAATCGATTCAGCTGTGGATTCTCCGATCACCTATCGGCGGCGCGGTTTACCTCATCACTTGCCGCAGATGGCCTTAACGACCACCGAGGTGGGCACCACTCCCGCGTTCCTCAACTCCTCCAATATCTTCTCGTTATATATATCGAGCACCTTGCCCGTGTCGGCGCATACTACGTTTATGTGGGGCTCTACCTTGTCGTAGTAGGTCCGCCCGTTGTGTTCAAACGAGACTATCACGCCGTTGTCCTCCAGCAGTTTCAGAATATTATACACCGTGCTGGCGCTTATGCTGGGCATCTTGGACTTAACCTCGTTCAAGATATCGTTGAACGTCGGATGCTCCTTCTTTTCAAGTTTTTCTAGCACTAACTTCACGACCTCTATTCTCTGGGGGGTCAGCCGATATCCCTTCTCCTTCAGTATATTTAATGGAGTTTGTTGCTCCACGCAATAGAAACGCATCTGCTATAAAAATATATTCGCCATCCCGGCGGCCACAGATATATAGGCCTATTTATCCCCCGACATGAGGATAGTGGTTGTCGGCGCCGGCATTGTCGGCATGGCGACCGCCTACCATCTTAAAAGAATTGCGCCGAGCTCCGAGGTGACGGTCGTCGACATGATGGCGGGGGCCGGCATGGGCGACACCGGCAGATCTGCGGCCGCCTTCAGGACCATATTCACCTCGCGGCTCAACAGGCTTCTGGCCAAGACAACTATAGATTTCTATAAATCTGTACAGAAGGGAGGCCGCAACCTCTCCATGCGGTTTGTAGGGTATCTGTTCCTGGCCGGCGAGGCCGAGACCGCCAGCCTGAGGCCCGTCGTGAGCGAGCTCAAGGCCATGGGCCTCTCTATAGACTTCGTGGATCCTCCGCGCGGCGTCAGGGCCAAGGTGACCGAGGACGAGGAGGCTAGAGAGATGGGGCTCTACGACGTGGAGACGGGGATTCTCATAAGAGACGCAGGGATCCTAGACCCCGAGAAGGTCCTGCGCTACTACGAGGAGCAGTTCATGAAAATGGGGGGCAAAGCCGTCTACGGGGTCAAGATGACCGGCCTTTTGGCCAGGCCCAAGAAGCCGCTGGGGATCCCGGGCGAGCCCTTCGCGTGGCAGGACTACGAGGTTGGGGGCATATCCACAAGCGCCGGCTATATCGAGGCGGACGCCGTCGTCCTCGCCACCGGCGCCTGGACCGGGGATCTGGCCGCCGCGCTGGGGTACGGACTGCCTCTGAGGCCCAGGAAGAGGCAGGTCTTCGTGGTGAGGGCCGAGGGGGAGCTAAAGGCTATGCTCTACGACGACTCGCTCACGGGTGAGGGCTCTATGCCTTTCCTGATACTGCCGCGCGGGATCTACATAAGGCCGGAGCCCGACGAGGGGAACTTCTGGATAGGGCTGGCGGACAGAAGGCCCTACGGCTTCGAGGAGACCGGCGTCGAGGAGGGCCTCTGGCGCTACGGGATATATCCGGTCTTGAGCAAGTACATACCGGCGTTCGAGGGGCGGACTCCCCACAACGCCTGGCACGGCTACTACGACGAGAACGTAGTGGACGAGGTCGCCATAGTCGACAAGCTGGCCGACGGGCTCTACGTGGCGGCGGGCACCAGCGGCAGCGGCATCATGAAGGCCGACGCCATAGCCAGAATAGCCGCCGCGCTTGTGTTGGGCGAGAGCAAGGCCGAGCTGTTCGGCGGGGTCGAGGTGCCGACCAACGCCCTGGCGAAGAACAGGTGTATGGAGCCGGAGAGGCTCGTGCTCTAGACAGTGTAATAGATCCTCTTCTTGTTCCTGCCCCTATTCTCTATCTTGAGGATCTTGACCTGCCCTATCTCGGCGGTGTTCCTCACATGAGGGCCGCCGTCGGCCTGTACGTCCACGCCGGGTATCTCCACTATCCTCAATACGGGGATGTTGGGAGGCGCCCTCTCGGCCAACTTAGTTATGCCCGGTATCTTCAACGCCTCCTCCCTAGGCAACCAGTAGACCTTCACCTCTATGCCTCTGGCCGCCAGCTCGTTGACCTCCGCCACGGCCTCCTCGAAGGCCCTCCTCACCGTGTTCATGTCGCCCTCTATGCTGAAGTCGTCCCTCGCATATTCGGGAGTTATCTCGCCGCCAGTTATCAAGGCGTTGTGCTTCCTGTATAGAACTGCCGAGAGCATGTGGGCAGCCGTGTGCAACCTCATCTTCCTGTACCTAGGCTCCCAGTCCAGCACGCCCTTGACCACGTCGCCGGGCTTCAGGCTGTGCTGGCCCTCCACTACGTGGACCACCTCGTCCCCCTCTCTGCCGGCCTTGACCCTATATCTCGCCCCGGCCGCCTCCAGATACCCCGTATCCGCCTGGACCCCTCCCTCGCCGTCGTGGAAGGCAGTTCTGTCGAGCACGACCTTATCGCCGATGACGTCCAAGACAGTGGCCTCGAACTCCTTTATGTAGCTGTCTTCCTGGTACAATAACTTAGTCCGCATAGAGGAAAATCGGCGGCTAAAAATACGTTCTCGCCCCGCCGGGCCTAGAGGGCTTACCGGCCTCGGCTCGGATCTCGCAGTGCGGTCGGCTGGGCGATCCCAGCACGTCCGCTTGCGCCGCGGCGCGCTTAATCCCAACCGAGGTCGCCTCTTAACGGGCGTCGAACTTGAAGCCCTTAGCCTCGAGATCCTTCAATACGGCCCCCAGATCGAGGTCGCCTGGTATCTCGGTCACGAAGACCAGCTCGACGTAGTTAGGCCTCTGGTGGGGATCGTACCTCTCGTGGTATACGTCGATTATGTTGACGCCGTGTTTTGCCAAGACAGAAGCCGCGGCGGCCAACATCCCGGGTCTGTCCGGCACCTCGCCGACGAACTTCACTATCCTCCTCTGGCGCGCCATGGCCTTGTTGAGCACCCTGACCAGCGTAGTGGCGTCTATGTTGCCGCCGGACACCACGGCGACGGCCTTCCTCCCCTCCGTCTTCACCTTGCCGGTCATCAAAGCGGCCACGGACGCGGCGCCGGCGCCCTCGGCTATCACCCTGGTCCTCTCGGCGAGCAGATATATAGCGTCGGCGATCTCGTTGTCGTCCACCAGCACCACGTCGTCCACATACCTCTCTATAAATGACATTGTCAGCTCGCCGGGCCGTTTGACCGCAATGCCGTCGGCTATCGTGTCGACGCTCTCCAACGTGACTATCCGGCCCTCCCTCAGAGATCTGTACACAGAAGGGGCGCCAGATGCCTGCACGCCGTAGATCTTGGCGTTGGGCCTCGCCCTCTTGACGGCGTACGCTATGCCGGATATAAGGCCGCCGCCGCCGATCGGGACGACCACCACGTCCACGTCGCGTAGGTCCTCCAGGATCTCTATCCCTATAGTCCCCTGGCCGGCTATGACGTACAGGTCATTGTATGCGTGGAGGAACTTGGCGTCTGGCGCCACCAGCTCCACGGCCTTCTTCTCCGCCTCGTAGTAGCTCTCGCCGTAGAGCACGACCTCCGCTCCATAATCCTTAGTCTTTTTGACTTTCAGCCAGGGGGTAGTCGACGGCATGACCACCGTGGCCTTAACCCCGTGTAGCTGCGCCGCGTAGGCCACTCCCTGGGCGTGGTTGCCCGCCGACGCTGTTACGAATTTCCTGTAGCCCTCTTGTATGTACTTGTACATGGCGAAGTAGGCCCCCCTTATCTTGAAGGAGCCCGTCTTCTGCAGAGCCTCCAGCTTTAGGTAGACCTCCCCGCCTTGGAGGCGCGAGAGCGACTCCGACCTCAAAAGAGGCGTCCTGTGTATGAGGCCGCGCCTCTGTTGCTCCCCTATGATCTCCGCGGCCTCCTCGAGCGGAGGCTCCCTCATAAAAATTCGCGTATGGCGTCGGCCAGGCGCTTGATGCCGACGTCTATCTGCTCGAACGAGCTGTACGTGAAGTTTAGTCGCATAGTGTTCCTCCCCTCGCCCTCGTTGACGTGGAACCCGTGGCCGGGGACGTACGCCACCTTGTACTTGGCTATCGCCACGTTCAGCATCTCCTTCGTGTCTATTTTCTCGGGGACTTTGACCCAGATGAACATGCCGCCAGACGGCTTGGTCCAGCTCACGCCCTTAGGCATATACGCCTCGAGCGCGGTCAACATGGCGTCGCGCTTCTTCCTATAGAGCTCCACGATCCTCGGTATATTCCTCTGTATGACGCCCCTCCTCAGCCCCTCGAGCAACAGGTATTGATTAAGCGTCGGCGTGTTGAGGTTTAGCGCTTGCTTCGCGAGGGCGAACCATCTGATGAGCTCCTGGTCCGCCACCACCCAGCCGAGCCTGAGGCCCGGGCTGAATATCTTTGACGCCGTGGAGAGGTATATCACTCTGCCCGACTTGTCGAGGGCCTTCAACCTAGTGACGCTTATGTTGTCGAATATAAAGTAGCCGTAGGGGTCATCCTCCACGACGAGGAGGTCGTTCTGCTCCGCTATCTCGAGGAGGTGTCTCCTCCTGTCGTCGGTCATCGTGACGCCCGTGGGGTTCTGGGCCGTGGGAACCGTATAAATGAACTTTATCCTGGCGCCCTCGGCCTTCAACTTCCTGACTTGCTCCTCGAGGACCTCTGTCCTCATGCCGCGGTCGTCCATGGGTATCCCGACCAGCTTGGGCCGATAGACGCGCCACGACTGCAAGGCGGCTATATACGTCGGGTTTTCCGTGACTACGACGGACCTCTCGTCGAGGAATAACCTGCCCAATAGTTCCAGGGCCTCCTGGCTACCTACCGTGACTATCACGTTGTCGGCCGTCGCCTTTATCCCGTTGCTTGCCGCGAACTTGGCGAGCTCGTCCCGGAGCTCGGGCACGCCCTCTGTCTGTCCGTACTGGAGCGCCTTATTGCCGTAGGTCTCCAGGACGTAGGAGCTTATCCTCGCTATTTCCTCCAGGGGAAACGTCGAGGGGTCCGGCATCCCCCCTCCGAACGATATGACGTCGGCGGTGGCCCACTTCAAGAGCTCCCTTATCTCGCTGGCCCGCATGTAGGCGGTCCTCTCCGCCAGCAACTTCGACAGGTCCATATATAGGCCGTAGGCTCATCAATAAATATTTTGACATATATAAACTATATATTAGCTACACCGGACTCAGCCCTAAGGCACTCGACGCATATCCGGAGGAGTCCCCTCCTGACGCTACAGTGCTCGCAGACAAGCCGGCCGCACTTGTAACAAGTAGAGACCGAATACCTAACGCCGCATATCCTGCACAGAGTTTCCTCGCACGCCTTACAGTAACGCGTCCCCATATCGTATCTACAAACCCGGCGGCTACATCTGGGGCATACGAACTCGGCGGGCTCCCAACCGCAAATCTCGCATAGCACCCTTCATCTTGGGGCTCTTTTTATAGGCCTTAGTATTGGGCGTAGCGGGATAATAGCACTGGTCTACGGCGTTTATTTACCTAAAGCCGTCTCCATCTTGAAGAAATTACAACGCTTCCGTGACCGTTATGCCGCTGAGCTGAAGCTAGCTATTTTTTCAGAGCTTTCAGCACCAGTTGCGGCACCTCCATGGGAGTATCGGCGACCGGTATTCCAGCTTCTCTAAGCGCCTTGACCTTGCCGTTGGCGTCGCCGGAGCCCAACATCACTATAGCGCCCGCATGGCCCATGCGCTTCTCCGGCGGGGCGGTCCTCCCGGCCACGTAGCCCACCAAAGGCTTCTTTATGGCGCCCTCCGCGTACAGCTTGGCCAGCCTCTCCTCGGCGTCGCCGCCGACCTCGCCTATCACCACGATGGCGTCTATATCGGGGTCTTTAGCCATCATCAAGGTGGCCTCGACTAGGTCCGTCCCGACTATGGGATCGCCGCCGACTCCCACAGCCGTGTTTATCCCCAGTCCGGCGCGCACCAGCTGGTAGGATATCTCGTAGGTGAGGGTCCCCGACCTGCTCACAACGCCTATCCTGCCCGGCGTCTGGTATATGTTGTTGGGCATTATGCCCAGCTTGGCCTTCACGGGAGGCGCCACGATGCCGGGACAGTTAGGCCCTATTATGCTCACCCCGCGGGCCTTGGCGTAGCTGACGAACCTCAGAGTCTCGTGTATGGGTATATGCTCCGTTATGACCACGACCAGCTGTATCCCTGCGTCTACGGCTTCGTAGACCGCCTCGGCCGCGAACTTGGCGGGCACGAAGACCACCGAGGCGTTGGCGCCGGTCGCCTTCACGGCCTCCTCGACTGTGTCGAACACCGGCAGGCCGGCCACAGTCGCGCCGCCCTTGCCGGGAGTCACGCCGCCCACCACCTTGGTGCCGTATTCCAGCATCCTCTGGGCGTGGAAAGAGCCCTCCTTTCCCGTGATTCCCTGAACTATGACCCTGGTATTAGGCCCGACTAAGATCGTCATAGCCTAGCCGCCTCGACCGCTTTTTGTGCTGCCTCTTCGGCATTTTCGTATAGCGGTATTCCCAACTTGGCCAACATCTGCCTGCCCAGCTCCTCGTTGGTGCCCTTCATTCTCACTATTATCTTCTTATTGGTGCCTCCTGTCTCGGCCAACGCCGCCTCTATGCCGGCAGCCACCTCATCGGCGCGCGTGATCCCGCCGAAGATGTTTATGAATATCGACTTGACCCGAGGATGCCTTAGGAGGACCTTCAGCGCCTCCTTGACCACGTCGCGGGACGCGCCGCCGCCTATGTCGAGGAAGTTGGCGGGCCTCCCCCCGAAGTGGTAGACGAGGTCCATGGTGCTCATGGTGAGCCCCGCACCGTTGCCTATAATGCCGACGTCGCCGTCCAGCTCGACGTAGTTGAACCCTATCTTCTGCGCGTACCGCTCGAACTCGGTCACGTCTCTCGGATCCTCTTCATACGCCTTCTCGAGATCCGGATGCTTGAACAGAGAGTTGTCGTCGACGATTATTCTGGCGTCTAGAGGCACCACCTCGCCCGTCTTGGTCACCGCCAGTGGGTTGGACTCCACGAGCTCGGCCTCCAGCTCCGTCATGGCCCTATACATAGCTCTGACGATGCTGGCCGCTTGATCCCACTGGGGCGTGCCCGGCTTTATGGCCAGCCAAGACACTATGGCCCTTACGTGGAAATCCCTAAGCCCTTCGAACGGGTCGACGTATACGCGTTTTATCTTCTCGGGCTCCTTCTTAGCTATCTCCTCTATGTCTATGCCGCCCACCGGCGACGCCAGGAAGAGATACCGCCTTGTGGCTCTGTCAATTATAAGGCTCAGGTACATCTCCCTCTCCACCTCCTGGTACTCGGTTACGTAGATCTTCTTCACGACCAGCCCCTTTATGGTCATGCCGAACATCTGCCTCGCCAACGCCTCCGCCTCCTCGGGCGTCTTGGCGACCTTTATGCCGCCGGCCTTGCCTCTACCAGCGACGGTTACTTGCGCCTTCAACACGACCGGCTTCCCTATCTCCTCGGCGATTTTGCGCACTTCTTCGGGCGTCAACGCCAGCCTTCCTCGGGGTATCTTCACGCCGTATTTGGCCAAGATCTCCTTGGCCTCGTATTCGTATAACTTCATGTAGATCCGTATTGGGCCGCGTTTTTAGCGTTATCTACGCGGAAGGCGTCTAGTATTTAGCCAAAGAGCTAGCCCGCCGATTTTTAGCCAAATCTAAATATTCTCCGAGATTTCACGGGGCAACTTAGAACCCTAGCCTTTAGTTTCCCCATTAATTTTTAGCCCAAGGAAAAATTTTATAGGGATGGGTAAAGCGCCCCATGGATCTGATAGGCCCCGCCACTGTTGTCAGCGTCGCCTATATAGACCCGGGGAACTTCGGCGCGAACATAGCGGCCGGATCCACGTACGGCCTAAGCCTACTCTGGGTCGTCTGGCTCTCCGGCTTGTTGGCAATTATGTACCAGTATATATCCGGCGTCTTGGGGCTGGAGAGCGGGGCTGGCCTTCTAGACCACCTAAAGATGCGCTTGAAGCCTCTGTGGCCGCTCTACGTGCCGGCTCTCTTCGCGGTGGCGCTCGCGACGGATCTGGCCGAGTTCGTGGGGCTGATTATAGCGTTTGAGCTGTTGCTGGGACTTCCCGTATACCTCGCGGCGTTTCTTGGCTCGATAGACGTCGTCTTGTTGCTGATACTGGGCGATAGGGGGAAGGCCTACTTCGCGGCGATAGGCGTCCTGGCCTCCGTGGTGGGCCTCAGCTTCCTCGTGGAGCTCGTGTTGGTCAAGCCGGATCTGCTCTCAGTCGCCTACCACTCGTTAGTGCCGGCCTTAGGCGGCGGGGCGGCGCTCTACGCCGCCTCCATAATCGGCGCCACCGTCATGCCGCACGCCTTATTGCTACACTCGCACATAGTGGGCGGCCTAGACAGGCGGACCCACAGAGTCCAGACCCTTTATAATTTAGGCATAGCCTCCGGCGTCAACGCGGCGATGCAGGTTGTCGCCGCGTACGCTCTCTACGGGAGGAGCGTGGAGATCTCGAGCGTGCCGAAGGTGTTGGAGCCGCTCTACGGCCCGTTCGCCGGCCTTGCGTTCTCAATAGCGTTGCTGTCGTCGGGGTTGGCCTCCTCGGCGGTCTCAGTACAGGCGGGGACCCTAATATTGGAGAGGGCGCTGGGCAGAGACGTGGCCAGGTACAAGGCGCGCCTCTTCTTCCGGCTGATCAACATAATACCGACCGCGGCCGTCCTGGCCGCCGGCGTCAACCCGCTCGAGCTACTTGTCTACACCCAAGTTGTCTTGAGCATGGTGTTGCCGATGGTGCTCCTGCCGCTGGTGGCGTTCGCCAAGCCGTACATATCCAAGAAGCTGGCGGTCGTAGCATATGCGGCGGGCGCGTTCGTCATACTTATAGATCTGCTGACGCTTGTTTGATATGGACGTCGACTCAATGAGGAAGGGGCACGAGGTGAAGGACGTTAGGCCGGAGCACTACCTGGAGGCTATCTACGCCCTATCGAGGAGCGGGAGGGTCACCCTAAGCGCGTTGGCCGAGGTCCTAGGCGTGAAGCCCAGCTCGGCCCAGAAAATGCTGAGGAGGCTGGACGAGCTGGGATACATAACCTACAGGGGGCGCGAGGGAATAGAGATAACCGAGCGCGGCCTAGCCGTCCTAGAGGGGCTGGATAGGGCCCACAAGACGCTCGCCGAGTTCTTCAGGCTCATAGGCGTCGACGACGAGCTCGCCGAGATCGAGGCCGAAAAGCTCGAGCACGTGATGGATCCCAGAGTGGTGGAGAGGATCGCCAAGCTCGCCGAGGCTCTCAAACAGCTCAGCGAGGCGCTGGCGTGACGAGGACTTACGTAGACTTGCTCGCCCTAGTGGCCTCGCTGGCCGCTCTGGCGGTGAGGCCGGCGATGTTCGGCTATCTGCTCGCGCTGGCGATATCCGCTATCTCGTTCAAGAGGCTTAACTGGCTCGGCGGCAGGCGGGCATACCTGCTACCGGCGATCGCCGTATATCTGGCCGCGTTTACTGCGGATCTGCTCACCGGGCCCAAGAGCCCTCCGGCTAATATCATCGTCGCCGACATCTTGGCCCCCATCGTCGAGGAGGTGGTGTTCAGAGGCCTCACGTTCAGGGTCCTCCCTCTATGGGGCGCCATTCCCGTATCCACTGTCGTCTTCGCGCTCCTCCACCCGTACCCGCTCCTGGCCCTGGCCTACGCGATTGCGCTGACTCTGGCCTATATGGGTGGCGGTCTCGCCGCATCGATCGCGCTTCACGCAATTAACAATATCGTGTGGACAGCCATATACCTAGGCCCTCTCTAGCTCGACGCAGACGAAGCCGTAGCGTTCCGCCTTGCCTAGACTGGGCCTATCTACCGGGTACTCCCTCTCGACGTCGCCGCCTAGAGTCGCCGAGACGGCGCGCGGCCTCATGCCGGCGCGGGCGCCGAATGCCACGACCTCGGACACCGTGTAGAACCTGGCACGGGAATAGAACGGATGTCCCTTCATCGCCTCGCGCGTGTAGCGGATGCCCCATGGAGAGTTGCGGGGGACTATACACGCGACGACCCTTCGGGCGACGCGGGCCGCCTCCTCGACGAGTTTAGCCGGATCGTCCGCAAAACATAAAGTGACCACGATCAGAGCGCAGGGAAAGGCGCCGTCTCTAAACGGAAGGCGCTCGCCCACTGCGGCTACTAGGTCTAGGCCTTTGGGGGCGAGCCTCAACATGGCGGTTGACGGATCTATTCCAGCTCTGAGCCTCAACGGATGCGCGAATCTGCCGGTCCCCACCCCGATCTCGACCCCGCCCTCGCAGTCGAAGACGGACGCCGCCCGCAACTCGCTCGAATACAGATCCGCATGCTTCACGTACCAAAGGTCGTATCTCTCCGCATATGCGTCGAAGACGTCCCTGGCGCTCACGTAGGTGATGCGACACAAATATATTTTGTCGGCAACCCGAGCCCGTGGACTACATCAAGTGGCTGAGATCTCTAGAAATCCTCCTATACGGCCTAGCGCTCGTCGTGACGGCCGTACTAGCAGGCTACTCGTTTTACCTAGTGGTGTTGGGCATAATAGACCTCTCACATAACGCCACAGAATATTCGGTTTATTTATTATTAAGCAATTTATTCTTATTTATAATATTTATTGAACTTCTTGATACATTTATAACATATATACAACATAAAGAAGTTATAGTATATAAGATAATTGACGTCGCGCTCGTCGCGCTTGCGCGGGAACTCATAGTCTATATATCGCCCGCCAACAGCAACTTCGATATAGCCCACGCCGCTGTGTTGACGGCGGCCACGCTCGCCATAGGCGTCGTCGACTACCTACAACACAGGCGCACGGCCTGACGGCGCGCGGCCCGCCGAAAACGTTTATAAGGCGGCCCTATGCGGCGGCCGTGGAGCTCAAACTAGAAACCATACGCGAGAACAAGTTGCTGGCACGTAGAGAGGTTGTCGCGACCATAGTACACAGCGGCTCGTCCACCCCGACAAGACAACAGGTGAGGGAAGCCGTCGCCGCACAGTTGGGGGTGAAGCCCGAGTTAGTTTTCATCAGGAAGATCCTAACCGAATTTGGCCGAGGCGTATCGAGGGCCGAAGTGCACGTGTACGACTCCGAGGCTACTGCCAAGGTCGTTGAGCCTCTCTACATAATTGCGAGGAACTCGCCCGACGGGAAGAAGCTCCTCGAAGAGGCCAAGAAACGCAAGGCGGAGATTAGGGAGAAGAAGCGGAGGAAGAAGAAAGGGGCCGCGAAGAAGAAATGAGCGAGGCCAAGAAATTGCCCAGGTCCGCTACTTGGTACCAGTACGACTACGAGAAGGGCACCATAAAGTTTCTGAGGAGGCTCTGTCCCCGTTGTGGATCCGTCATGGCTTATCACAAGGAGCCTGTGCCCAGATGGCACTGCGGCAAGTGCGGGATGACTATATTCGAGTCGAAGCGGTAGACCTAAAAACGCAGATGGCCTTTGTTCTGTGCTAGTGCTAGGCGTCGAGAGCACTGCACATACTATAGGTATAGGCGTAGTAGAGGACGGCGAGATCTTAGCCAACGTTAACGATACCTATATCCCTCCTTCAGGCTTCGGCATACATCCGAGAGAAGCCGCCGAACATCACGCCAAGATCGCGGTGGCGTTGCTGAGGGAGGCCTTGAGGAAGGCCGGAAGGGACGCCTCGGCGATCGACGCCGTAGCCTACTCGGCGGGGCCTGGGCTGGGGCCCGCCTTGAGGATAGGGGCTGTCTTAGCCCGCGCGCTGTCGGTTAAGCTGGGGAAGCCGCTGGTGCCTGTGCACCACGGCGTCGCCCATATAGAGATAGCTAGGGCGTTGACGGGCAGTTGCGACCCCTTGGTCCTCCTAATATCTGGGGGCCACACGATGATCGTCGGGTTCGCAGACGGCAGATATAGGGTCTTCGGCGAGACGCTCGACATGGCAGTCGGCAACGCCATAGATAAGTTCGCCAGAGAGGTCGGGCTGGGCTATCCCGGCGTCCCCGCCGTGGAGAGGTGTGCGGAGGGCGCCAAGTCCGTGGTGCCTCTGCCCATAAACATAATAGGGCAGGACCTGGCCTTCTCCGGCCTAGTCACGAAGGCGGTCGATCTCTATAAAAGCGGCGAGGTCGACCTACCCACTTTGTGCAAGTCGCTGGTGGAGACCGCCTACTATATGCTTGCCGAAGTCCTCGAGCGGGCTCTGGCGTATACAGGCAAACGGGAGCTCGTCGTCGCCGGGGGCGTCGCCAGGAGCGCCAGGCTTAGGCAGATATTAGAGGCAATAGCTGAGGACAGGGGCGTGAAGCTGAAGATAGTCCCCTTCGAGTACGCGGGCGATAACGGCGCCATGATCGCCCTCACGGGCTACTACGCGTTTAGGAGAGGTGTATCTGTGAGCGTGGAGGAGAGCTTCGTGAAGCAAAGATGGAGGCTCGACCAAGTGGATGTGCCTTGGTTCTCGGACGTGTGCGTTAGTACCTCAGATGGCCGAAGACCTTCTTGAGAATTCCTCTGAACTCCTCATCGTCGTCTACCTTGTAGAGGGCCTTGTACACGGCGTCCAGCCTCTCTCTCAACGTCTTAAGCTCCACCGACGCCACGAGGACCCTCGTGCTGAGCACCGCGTCGGGGTTGACGGATATGCTGTCGATGCCGGCCCTAACCAGGAACTCCACCATCTGCGGGTACACCGAGGGACCTTGCCCGCATATGGATACGGTCAAGCCGTGTCTGTGTGCTCTATTTATTAGGTCGTATATGGCTCTAAGCACTGGGGCCTCCCTCTCGTCGAAATACTTCGGGTTTATCCTCACTAGATAGTCGTTGTCGCGGTCGACGCCCAGAGTCAGCTGGGTCAAGTCGTTGGAGCCTATGGAGAACCCGTCGAAGTAAGGCGCGAACTCCTCAGCCACGAAGACCACCGACGGCACCTCCGCCATGGCCCAGACCTTGAAGTCCCTATCTCTGTGGAGTCCCTCCTCCTCTAGTAGCTTGGCGAATTTCTCGGCCTCCCAGACGGTTCTGACAAACGGAGCCATGACCCACACGTTGTTGAGGCCTAACTCCTCGCGGACTTTTCTAACTGCCTTGAGCTCTAGCCTAAACGCCTTCTCGTACTGCGGCGAGACATAGCGGGAGACGCCGCGCCAGCCCAACATGGGGTTCCTCTCCTCCGGCTCGAACTTCTCGCCGCCCTTGAGGCTACGGTACTCGTTGGTCTTGAAGTCGGAGAACCTCACCACGACGGGCCTCGGATATATCGCTGAGGCTACCTTGGCGATCCCCTCCGCCATCTTGTCCACGAACTTCTGCTCTTGTCCTATCGACATCAAGTAGAGGGGATGCTCGCCGATCCAGCTCGATATGACGAACTCTATCCTCATCAGCCCTATCCCGTCAAAGGGCAGATCCTTGTACTCGTCTATCTTCTCCGGCTCGCCCAAGTTCATGTAGATCTTAGTGCCCGTCGGGATAGCGCGGTATATGTGGAGCACTATCTCGCGGCCGGCAACCGCGGGCTCCGCGACCTTGGCCTCCGCCTTGACCTCCACTGCGCCGGCCAGCACAACGCCCTTGCCGCCGTCCACGGTATAGATCTCGCCGTCTTTCAAGACCTGGGTCGCGTTCCCCGTGCCCACCACGGCCGGTATGCCCAACTCGCGGCTGACTATGGCCGCGTGGCTGGTTCTCCCCCCTTCATCGGTGACTATTGCCGACGCGAGGCGCATGTAGGGGACCCAGTCGGGGTCCGTCATCTTAGTCACGAGAATGTCGCCCTTCTGCAACTTCCTCTTGGCGTCGTCCAGCGTGAGGCAGATCTTGGCCCTCCCGACAGCCACGCCGGGGCTTGCGGCGATGCCCTTAACCACCACGGTCCCGCCGCCCGCCGCCTCTCTCCTATCTGGGGCCTTCCTGCTCCACACCGTCTCCGGCCTGACTTGTACGATGAAGAGGTTCTGCGGGAACGGCATATCGGCGTCCACCGAGAACTCTATGTCGAGCGGGCGGCCGTAGTGGCGCTCCAGCTCCAGAGCCATCTTAGCGTACTCCACAACCTCGTTGTCGTCCAGCGAGGGCGCCGAGGCCTTGTCCTCAGGCAGCTCAACCTCCCTAGTGAGGCCGGCCTCGTCTCTCACCACGGCGACCCTCTTCTTAGATATGCGCCGTTCTACTATCCTCAGACTGGACTTATCTACCACGAACTCGTCGGGAGTGACTATGCCCCTCACGACCCCCTCGCCGAGTCCCCAGCCCGACTCTATTACTACCTTCGACGTATCGCCGTTAGTGGGATCTAACGTGAACATGACGCCGGCGGATCTGGCGTTGACCAGCTTCTGCACTATGACGGCTATCGACGCGCCGTCGTGGGGTATCCCCATCTGCTCCCTGTAATATATAGCCCTGGCCGTGTACAACGAGGCCCACACCTTCTTGACGTGGTCTATGACGCCCTCGACGCCTCTCACGTTCAGATAGGTATCTTGTTGGCCGGCGAATGACGCCTCGCCTAGATCCTCGGCGGTGGCCGAGGAGCGTACGGCGACCGGCACGTCTCTAATGCCGACGAGCTCGGAAAGCTTGGCGTAGGCCGCCGCTATCTCGTCTGCTATATCCCTGGGCATCGGCGTCGCCTCTATGAGGCCTCTTATCGAGGCCGAGGCCCTCTCGTAGTCCTCGGGAGATCCGCCTCTAACCGCCTTAAGTATCTCGGATATTTTGGGCCTTATGCCGGTCGCGTCCAGAAAACGGAGGAAGGCCTCTGTGGTGATCACGAAGCCGGGAGGGACCCTCGCCAGCTTCGTGATCTCGCCCAGATTCGCCGCCTTGCCGCCGACCAGAGGATGGTCCTTGAGGGATATCTCCTCCAGCCATACGACGAGCCCCATATGAGGTATTACGAGTGTTATTAATACTAACCATTCAACCCATGAAGATAGCCGTTGGCGTCTTTGGCCGAAAATGGCCTTGATTTATAATTAGACTAAACTACGACAAGTCGCTCGGGCAACGCGCCCGACGTCAGCTTTCTATGTATGGCGCGTAGTATCTCGGGCCTTGGAGGCGGCTTGCGTTGGGTCAAGACGTTCCTCAGCGCGCGGCCGCAATAGATGCACCGGGTTATCCTAGATCCGTACATCAAGAAGTCGACTCCACAGTGGGCACATCTGCCTATATCCGGCAAGATTGACGACGGCTCGAACGAGACCAACTTGGCCACATCCCTCAAGACCACGCCCGAGGCGTATCGGCCCAGCTCGAGGGCCTTCTTGAGGTCGGCTACTAGCAGGACGTCTATCCGCCTTCTGTACACCTCGCCGGCGACTCTGAGAGCCCTTCTAAGGGAGCTCGCGTCCTCGGCCTCCACGACCACAAAGGCCGAGTCGTCGGGGACCTCCGGTATCCCGAACCTGTGCTTCACCTCGTCGAGCGCGGCGTCGGCGCCTCCGGCATACGCCGCCAGACGCCCCTCTTCGTCGGCCCCTCCATAGAACACCTTCAATCCTCTCGACTTTAACATATAGACCGACGTGGCTATTGAGGAAAGCCTCTCGAGCCGCTCGACGTCCTCGCAGTCGCCCACGGGCTCTCCGAGGGCTATCGGCGAGCCGTCCACGGGCGAGCGGGAGCACAGCCAAGAGCCCGCGAATATGGCCACCGGAGGGCCCTCGGCGTAAGCCACTATCACGACGCCGGCCGCAGATGCCTTTTTAAAGCCTTCCGCTCGACGTGAGTGTTAATAGTTAGGGAGCTTCCGTGGTCCAGGAACGGGCTGGCGTACGCTTTGAGCCCGATCGAGGAGGGAGTGCGCGTCTTTGTGGCTAGAAGCCGCGACGAGCTGATCGCGGCAATTGAGAAGGACGAGAGGCCGGTGGTGCTCTACAGCCTTTCGACCCCCAACTTCGTCGAGTACTGGCGGGAGATCGCCTCGGTGGCTTCCAAGGCGCCGGTAGTTGTCGGCGGCCCTCACGCCATAGGGGATCCGGCGACTCTCCTACGGCTTGGCGTCAAATACGTCGTAATCGGCGACGGCGAGGCCGCACTGCCTGCAATAGTCAGGAGAGAGCTTGAAGGCTCCGACGAGAAGCCGCCGAACACTCTGTTCCTATCCGACGGGAGGATCAAGTCGGGGCCTAGGGAGTTTGTCGATATCAATAGGTATAGGACGTACAGCACAGTCCTAGACGCCTATCCGCCTATAGAGATAATGAGGGGGTGCGTCTACAGGTGCTCCTTCTGCCTCACCTGGAGGCTCAGCCCCGTCAGGTATAGAGGCGTCGAGTCAGTGGCCGATATGGTTAGGGCCTACGTCAAGAGGGGTATCAAGGACATAAGGTTCGTGGCGCCCGTGGGGTTCCTATACGGCTCCCGCGACGGGAGAACCCCCGACGTGGGCTCCTTGGTCGAGCTCCTAGAGGCCGTGCGGAGGGCCGGAGGGAGGCCCTATCTGGGGACGTTCCCGAGCGAGACGAGGCCCGAGACGGTGACCGACGAGGTCCTAAAGGCCTTGAGGGGGCTTCTGGCAAATAGGAGGATATCGTTCGGCCTACAGACGGCGTCCGAGAGATTGCTGAAGCTTTCCAAAAGGGAACACGACGTCGAGGTCGTCCTCAACGCGGCCGAGACTGCCAGACGGCACGGCTTCACGCCTATAGTCGACGTCATAGCGGGCCTCCCGGGCGAGGGCGAGGAGGACGTGAGGGCTACGGTAGCCGCCATGGAGAAGTTGGTCAAGCTAGGATCCAAGATAAGGCTTCACTACTTCATCCCCCTGCCGGGCACGCCTCTCTGGGGCTTGAGGCCGGCGCCTTTGCACGGCGATTATAGGAAATTCGCGGCTAAGTACGCCCCCTACGTTGAGGGGTATTGGCAGGAGCAAATAGAGCTGGCGAACAAGATCTTGGAGACGTACAGAGAGGTCGAGGCGTTCCTATCCCGGCGCTCTGGCCCCCTCCCGGCAGGCCCAACGGCGTAGCTTTACTGCCTATTGAGGCCTCAACGCGATTAGGCCGAGCTCCTCGGCGAGCCTAAGGTACCAGTTGGCTATATGCCTCGCGAGGGACTTCACGGCCAGCTCCTCGTCGTATACGCCAGCGATCTCTGCATAGGCCTCCGCGGCCGTCCGCCTATCGAGGCGCCCCTCCACTAACCTGGACAATCTATCCAAGGCCTCGGCCGCCGAACTGCCCGCCATAGAGGCGATCAAGTTCAGGACCGCGCCGTCGGGCGCCACCATGTCCAGCATGTCGTAGAGGCCCTTCCTGCGCAAGAGGTCGTTGTATTTAGCTATAAGCGGATCCGTCAACTCCATAACAGCCGGAACATCTCGACCATGTCGTCCTTTCTGTAGGTAGCCTCGTAGCCCAGAGCTCTCTTCATCTTCTCGCAAGAATAGGGCGTCCCGGCGTATTTCAGCAAGTCCCTTACGCCCGGCGGCGCGAAGAGCCGCACAAGGGCTAGAGGCAACGGGATCTTGGCCAGCCGCCTGCCGGCCGCCTCCTCGAGCGCCTCAACAACCCTCTCGAATTTAAGGGGCTCGCACTCAGTCGCGAAGAAGTACTGGCGCGGCGGCGCGAGAGTCGCGGACCTCTCCACTATAGCTGAGAGGTCGCTGGCGGATATGGCCGAGAAGCTCAACTTGAGGCTGGGGACTACGCCGGCCTTAGCTACCCGCACTAACGTAGCCCATTCAGGATGGTCGTTGTAGGGTCCATAGACCGCGGCGGGCCTGATTATTACCCAGTCCTCGAAGCACCGGGCCACCGCGCGCTCGCCCTCGATCTTCGTCTCGTCGAAATAGGTGGCGGACCTCACGCCCTCCAGATGCCTCTCCTCCTCCCTAATCGCGCCGGGGCCGACCACGGTTATTGCAGATATATGCACAACGCGCCCGCGCCAGCCCGTCCTCTGCGCCGCCTCGCAGAGAAGGCGGGGAAATTCGGCGTTGGCTTTCCAGATCTCCTCGCGGGATCCGTGGAGGGCGGCGACCAAGTTGACGACCACGTCGGGCCTCGCCGACTCTATGAGCTCGGCGGGATTCGAGTACTCGGCCACCTTAAGGCCGCCGAGGGCTCTGGCTATCAACGGCCTAGGCGGGATCCCCCTCCTCTTGGCCAAGATCGCATCGTGACCTCTGCCCACTAGGTACCTAGCTAGGTTGACTCCTACAAAGCCGACGCCTCCGAATAGGAGAAACCTCACGTAGAGTCACGAGCGCTATATAAAAACGCGTAGACGGCAACTACTGCGTTGGGCTGATCGTGCCTCCAGACATGAAGTAGCTGTGTCTGCATGGGACCAGCGGCTCGTCGTGGGATACATAGCCCACCACCAGGCTGTCCGCCACGTCGCGCAACGCGTCGGCCAGAAGCCCGCGGGCCTCGTCGTCTAGATAGGACTCCGGCTCGTCCAATAACAACGCCTCCTTGGCGCAGGCGAGGGCCAGGGCGAGCTGGAGCCTCCTCCTGATGCCCGGCGAGAGGGCCATGGCGTTCCTATCCATGAACCTCGTGAGGCCGAAGTACGCGGCCCACTTGCCGGCCTTGGCCCTGTCGCCGCACATTGAGAGCAGGGACTTGACCGATACCGCGAAGAGCTCGGAGGTCTGGGGCACATATGCAATTCTGCCCCTCAGCCTATCCGCCTCCGCCCACCTATCGGCATCCACCCTTTTGCCGAACACTACGATGGTCCCTCTGTCCGGCCTCTCCAGAAGCGAGAGCATCCTCAACAACGTGCTCTTGCCTGCGCCGTTAGGACCCTTGATACAGTTAATACCTGTATATAAGGTTATATATACTCCGCGCACCGCAGTGACGCCGTTAAAGCTCTTCCATAGATCGAGGCCTTGCAACACTAATTAGAGAGCGGTTGCCAGCTTATACGGGTTAATCCGATATATAACAACATTTATTTACTATATAAAACTAATTATTTTATTTCTATTTATATATGATTTTAAGATATATTATAACAATATACATAGTTTTAAAAGGTTCTCTGTTTATAGATTATATATATTTCTTAAACTATAAAAAGTATATTAATATACTATATTTACAAAAACAAGATAAGAAAATAAGTAAATAGCGCGCATGAAGCGCACGACGGCTCTGATCGTGGCGGCGGTCCTCGTAGCGATACTCGGCGTCGGCGTATACATATTCTTCAACTATGGCCGGGGAAGGTCCGGCGCGCCTAGTCAGCAGGTCGGGAACAAATCACTGGTCTTATGCATAGCGGGCGCCTACGCCGCAGAGGGCCACTATCTGGCCGAGGCCTATAGGAACTTCACGGGCGTGCAGGTCGTGGTGAAGCCCGGCGGCTCCTTTGCGTTGGCCCACCAGATAGCTCTCGGCGTCCCGTGCGACGTCTTTATGCCGGTCGCGTTTAGGCAAGCCGTAGCTGGGGCCGGCGCCTACGATCCCGGCTGGGCGATAGCCTTCGTAGCCGACAGCAACGTCGTAGTCTACTCCAACGCGTCTCTCAAGACTTTCCCGGGCATGGCCGAGCTGTTGGATCTGTATAGGAGAGCCTATGCGTCTAACGACAGCAGGCTCTGGTACCAGTTCTTCTACGAGCTCACATCGGGCAAGTACCCGCTGGGGGTCGCCGACCCGGCCACAGACCCAGAGGGCCTCTACGCCATGCTAATCCTAGAAGCCGCCGGCGAGCTGTACGCAGGCAACGAGAGCTTCTTCATATACAGAATGGCCGAGAACCGCGCCAACGTGACCAGGAGCAGCACTTTCTACTACGTCGTGCCCTTGAAGGAGGGGCAACTGGCCTTCGTCTTCTCGTATAAGTCCTACGCTGAGGCTAACGGCTTGCAGTACCTGGAACTGCCGCCGTGGCTCAACTTCGGCAACGCGGCGTACTCCGGCTGGTACTCGCGCTTCTCCTGGACCATACCCATAGAGGGAGTAGAGACGCGGATTAGAGGCTCGCCGGTGTACCTCTACATAACTATCCCGAGGAACGCCAGAGATCGGACGGCGGCGCTCGACTTCCTCTTGTTCGTGTTAAGGGAAAGAGGACAGTTGGCCAGATACGGCTTGACGCCGCTGGGGAAACCCGTCGTCTTCGGCAACGCCAGCTCGTTGCCCGCGGCCCTACAACAGCTGTTGAGCAACGGGACGTTGTCGTACGGCGGTCCTTTAACTTAAAACTCCATTACTACATATGTTGTTCGAGCCCATCGGGATAGTGCAACACGACTATCCGGACGACGAGGTTCGGAGGAGGCGGGTGGAGGGGCTTATACTCGTCTACGATAGGTATGTGGAGGGGTTGAGGGGCTTGGACGGGTTCAGCCACATAATCGTGATCTCTTATCTACATAAGCATAGAGGATCTCCTCTGGTGGTGAGGCCCAGACGGCTGGAGGCCAGGGGCCTGCAGGCGCCCGAGGTCGGCGTGTTCGCCACCGATAGCCCTGACAGGCCCAACCCGATCGGCGTCTCCATAGTCAAGCTCCTCGAGGTGAGGGGGAACACGTTGCGCGTGTCGGACCTCGACCTCTTCAACGGGACGCCCGTGCTTGATATAAAGGGCTTCTCGCCGACTCGTTGCCCCAGAGACGCCAAGGCGCCCGACTGGGCGCTGGCGGATCATGTATAGGCTGATAGCCGTCTATTCGGCCGTTGCGCTGTCGGCGCTCTTGGCGCCGTTCGCGGCGCTGGTGTACTACGGATACGGGCCCTTTTTCAGCAACGCCGCCTTCGGCGAGGGCCTCCTCAGATCGATAGGGGTCACGCTACTGGCGTCCTCCGCGGCGGTGCTTGTAAACATAGCGTTCTTCACGCCGGTGGCGTTCTACGCGGCCAGGAAGAGAAACGCCGTTATAAACGCCTTGACCGACATCCCCGCGTCGGTCCCGCACCCCATAGTGGGCATAGCGCTGGTTCTGCTCGCCAGCCCCCAGACCGCCGTCGGCAGGTTTCTGAACTCGTTGGGCGTGAGTCTGTTCGACTCATACATAGGCCTGGTCGCGGCCCTAGTGATAGTATCGGCGCCTGTGTACATCAGATCTGCCCAGAGCTACTTCGAGGCTCTGCCTAGAGAGCCGGAGCTCATGGCCGTCAGCATGGGCGCGGGGGAGGCCCGCGTGTTCTGGTACGTCTTCAGAGGCTCTGCCAGAGGCCTCCTCTCGTCCGGCCTCACCGCCATGTCCAGGGCCATAAGCGAGTTCGGCGCCGTGGCCATCATAGCGTATTACGTGTCGGGGCCTCCGTTCGGCTTGGCGAGCCCCGCCTCGGTCTATATCTGGAACTCGTTCGAGACCTACTACCTATCGGCTATCCCGGAGGCCGCGACGCTTCTCCTATTCTCCCTCGCCGTGTTGGCGGTCGCCCACGCGCTCAGGAGCCGCTAGCGGGGACCTCGTATTTCCTGTACTTCTCCAGAAGTTCCCTCGAGATCTCCGCCTCAGGCACCAACAAGACGAACTCGGCGTCGTTCTCGCCGTATCTGTAGCTCCGCCAGTACCTAAACCTCAGATCGCCGGTTAGGTAGATCATGGCCAGCCTCCTCTCACCGAAGGCATGCCTCAGCCTACAGTCGCAACCCTCTATGCTGTCGTCGGAGATCACGTAGTACCCGGTCCCGCAGTCGCAGAGCCAATACCTGTTGCTCTTAACGTGGACGAAGAGGAATGAGTCCACTCTGTTCTCCACCTTCCTATATATGGGCTCGACGACTCCCTCGAGATACAGCACGGGAGACAGCGGCGTGTGGACGGGATACACGGCCATCTCGCCGGAGGCTAGACGCCAGAGGTACTTCCTGCTCCTCTTGACGGGCTCCACAAGGCCCTTGAAGTAGAGCTTGTTAAGGACCCTCAAGACCTTGTGCCGCGGATAGCCCGTCAGCTGCACCAGCTCCGTCGTGGACACCTCCCCCCGCTCCTTAATTATCTGGAGCACCTTCTCCTCTACATCCACAACACATCCCGGTTAGTGGTATATATTCTTATCTCAGAGATGAAAGGAGGGGGATCTCCGAGAGCATCTCGTCCGTCACGTACTCCCACAAAATCCCGCGGGGCTTCGGCCTCCTCTCGGAGGGTCTGAGGACGGCCGTACGGGTCGCGATTAAATCGACGGGCAGGTCGAAGGGCTCCTGGGGTATGTCGTCCTCGACGAGCTGTAGCTCGTGTACTGTGGTGGCCACGGGGGTCGACTCAGATGCCTTGCCCAACGCCGTAGCGATCCCCCACTCGAGCTCCGCGTAGCCGTGGCTCTTGCCCAGCCTGGCGCCGTTTCTGGGGTTCACGGCGACAGACCCTATCACCACAAGATCTATCTGCGGCATCTCGCGGGGATCCACCTTGACTCCCCACCGAAACGCCCCGGATATCGTCGACGCCTCGCGATAGGCGCTCCGAGGCACCCGGCGCGGATCCAGCAGGAGGAAGCCCTCCCTTATCCTCGGAGTCGGCATGATCACCACCTTGCCCTCCGCCAGCGCCGCCTCGCGGCAGGGCCTCTGGGGCGCGTCGGGGTTTATCTTCACGACCTCAGCCGCCGCCCACTCGCCCGACTCCCTCAAATTGCGGCACGCCGACTCGGCCCCGACGAAGTTCGGTATCCGCCCGAACACCGGGCGCGGAAACGCGGCGGCGCCGCTCTTTTCGAGGAGGTCCCAGATCCTCTCCCTAATCTCTTGCTTCTTTCTCAAAACTAGGGGATTCCGCACAAAAAGGGGATTAGATAAGCTTAGAAAGCTTCTTCTCGGCGAAGTCCCAGTTGACGAGATTCCACCAGGCGTTTACGTAGTCGGCTCTCTTGTTCTTGTACTGTAGGTAGTAGGCGTGCTCGAACTCGTCAACTATTATAAGTATCGGCGCCTCCCCGATGTGGTTCAGGAAGTGGTTCTCGAAGGTCATTATCTGGAGGTTGCCTGTCTCTACGTCGTAATAAAGCGCCGTCCAGCCCGTCCCCGGCAACGAGTTCGCGGCCTCGGTAAATACGGCCTTGAACTTGTCGAAGCTCCCGTACTGTTTGTTTATGAGGTCGGCGAGCCTTCCTCCGGGCTTCCCGCCTCCCTTGCCCGCAGGCGCCATGCTCTTCCAGTAGAGGTCGTGCAACTTGTGGCCGTTTATGTTGAAGGTCAGCCCTCTCAGAATCCCCTGTATGTCGTACTGGCCGGAGGCCAGCTCTCCCTTTATTATCTTCTCCATCCTCTCCAGGAGCGCGTTGGCGCCGTTCACGTAGCCCTTGTGGTGGCCGTTGTAGTGGACGTCTACTATGTCCCTGCTTATGTAGGGCTCGAGGGCGTCCAGGTTGTACGGAAGCGGCGGCAGTTCGTACCTCTTGAACAGGCTTACTGACATGGGCCATCCTCGCTCTCCCTATTTAAGCATTGTTTCGTGTCAGAAGGTTCTTCCGAGTATTCTGCTATCATATTATATAGAACATTTGTTTCTATTTCTATATTAATATATTATTATATTTATTAAATTATTTTCATAATTGTTATGCTATTTACTATAAATAAACATATATGAACATATACATATAGTCAAGTTAGTTGAAGTAAATGTTTTTATTTTAGAATAACCCCCATCTTTAATGAGCGAGGGATGGCTCTTGCGGCTAAGAGAAATTATAGTTGATTCTCTAGATAAGACTTGGCTTCCTCTTCCCGTAGATGAGCGTATATGTGAAAATTGGAAGGAAGGACTACAACAAGATACGAGCTCTAGTACAGTTTTTTATACGTCATGTATGTACCATTTGGCCCCAGTTATCGAGAAGGCTGTAGAAAACTTGGAGAAATTCGGAGCGTCGGGTGGCGGCTTGATGAGCGCTCTCGCCGGATTTGCCGCTAGGACTTTCGGGAGGCAGTTGCTCAAGCCCGATCAAGCCGAGGTGGATAGGGCCGACCGCGTTGTTAGGTCCATGCACAGCCTCTTGGCCAGGAGCGGGCTCAAGTTCAGGCTTCTGGACAAGGAGATCTACTCAGGCGCCTTGCTGTACGAGCTGGGTTTCGAGCGGGACTTCGTCAATTACGCGAGGAAGGTCGTCGACTACTTCAAGCAGCGCGGTATAAGGGAGATCGTGACCGTCGATCCCCACACCCACTATCTGCTGGAGAAGGTGTATCCCAAGTACTTCCCCGACTTCGATATAAAGGTAACCAGCTATATGGATTTTATAGAGCCCAAGGGAGTATCCATCAAGAACTTCGCCATACACGACTCCTGCCTCTACGCCCGCTATCTGGACAGATATCAGACAGTCAGAAAGCTCCTCAAAGCCGGCGAGCCTGTGGAGGACCCGTTCGTAACTGGCCGCGACACGTCGCAGTGTTGCGGAGGCCCCATAGAGTCGACCTTCCCGAACATAGCCAAGCAGATAGCCAAGGCGAGGGTCAAGGAGCTCGCCCGGCTTTCTAGGAAGGTCGTGGTGCAGTGCCCCATATGTTACGTCAACCTCAAGCGGGCGTCCGAGGGCGAGGTGGAGCTGTACCACATGGCCGAGGTCCTCCTATGAATCTGGCGGAGCTGAAGGCCGAGGCCTCCAAGTGCCAGTTCTGCGGCTTCTGCGAATTCGCCTGCCCCACCTACAGATCCATAAGGATGATGCACTTCGGGCCTAGGGGGCGCGTCAACTTAATCAGAAACTTCGACGGGGAGCTCTCCGAGGCGGCGTATACGGGCATCATGACATGTCTAGGATGTAGAAATTGCGATATACAATGCCCCGCCGGTATAAAAATAGCAGAAATTATCCATGAATTTAAAGCGTATATCATTAATGAGAAGATATATAAGAACAAGAAATAGAAATTAATATGTCCGAGCTCAAGGACTTGAAGAAAGAACTGGGCGAGGATAAGGTCATCACGGATCCCGACATACGCCGTATATACGCCCGCGATCCGGCGTCCTTCGAGTTCCAGCTCCCGCTGGCAGTCGTCTACGCCGAATCGGCCGACGACGTGGTCGACGTGGTCCGCTACGCCATAAAGAACAAGCTGTACATAACGCCGGTATTCCACTCCACGAGCCTCTCCGGCAACGCGGCCACCGTTATGAAGAACACCATAGTGCTGTCCTCCGAGCGCATGAACAAGATCCTTGAAGTATCCGACGTCGACTGGCTCGCCGTGGTCCAACCCGGCATAAAGATCGACGAGTTTAACCTGGAGCTCATGCGCTACGGCCTGCAGTGGCCCGTCGACCCCGCGTCGTCGAAGACCGCGTCCGTAGGCGGCTCCATAGTGAACGGCGGCGGGGGCATGCGGGGCGCCAAGTACGGCCCGGCGTCCCACTGGGTGCTGGGCCTCGAGGCCGTCATAGGGACCGGGGAGAAGATAAGGGTCGGGTGCCGCACGGTTAAGTGTAGGGAGGGCTACGACATCCTCCATCTTTTCGTGGGTAGCGAGGGCACCCTCGGCGTCGTGACAGAGGCGACCGTGAGGCTAGCGCCTCTCCCCGAGGCGTTCGTCGGCGTCGTGGCCCAGTACGACGATATCGTAGATCTGGCGAACACGGTGGTCGAGGCCCGGCGCAGGAGGTTGTGGCTCATGGTGGCCGAGTTCATGGACGACGACGGGTCGGATCTGGTGGGGCTGGGGAGGAAGTACACGTTGTGGATGGGCGCCGATATAACCGCGGGCTCCGAGCAGAGGGTGTTGGCGCGCCTCAAGGAAGTCGCCGAGGCCAACCGCGGCAAGGTCGTCGCCGAGGCCGCCGAGTGGAGGGACTTCTTCAAGCTGTTGGAGCCCAGGAGGCTCTTGTACCCGGCCCCCGTGAAGCGCGCCGTTGAGTCCTACGGCGGCAACGCGGTCATATTGATGGGCGACATAGCTGTGCCCACGTCTAGATTGCCCGAGGCGATGCGCGAGGTGAAGGCCGCGATACAGCGCTACGGTATTCCGACGATAACCGGCGGCCACGTAGGCGACGGTAACATACACCCGACGCTCTGGTTCGACAGAAGCAACGAGGAGCAGAAGAGGAAGGCGGTGGAGCTCTTCGAGTATTTCGGCAAGATAGCGATCAAGTACGACGGGACGATAAGCGCCGAGCACGGCATAGGCATGCACAAGAAGGCCATGTTGAGGGAGGCGTACGACGCCAAGAACTCGCCGCAACTTATAAATCTATTTAAAGAGATAAAGAAAATATTTGATCCCTATGGTATATTTAATCCTAATAAAATATTTGATATTTAGATATAATATTTCTTAGTTAACATAAATCAAATAAAACTTAAAAAGGAGAGCTGCCGGTGAGAAATATGATAGAGATAAACAAGCGGGTTTTGGAGGAATACGGCGATCTGTTCGGCCGCAAGGTCGTAAACGGCAGGGAGATCGTGGTGGAGCAGTTGATCGAGGAGTTGGCCCGGGAGCTGGGGGGAGAGATCGACGCCGCCATAAGGAAGAGGAAGGAATGGCACGAGCGGCGTGAGCCCGTCAAGGTCAAGGGCGCGTTCCCCAGATGGGACGACAAATTCGTCGATGCGGACGGCAACGTGAGGACGTTTAGGGAGATAGTGCAGGGCTTGATAGACAACTTCCTCGGCAGAGACACGCCGCTTAGATGGGGCCTCAACCAGAACGTGCCCGTCCCCGACGACCTACATCCTCTGAAGAACCCCGGCCTCGAGATAACTGGGCCTTGGTACCCCATGAGCCGCGCCATCCACCAGATAAACGCCGACGTCGTGTCGATGATGGAGGACGAGGAGGACGCGTCCCCCGCCTGGTACGTGCCTTGGGGATCCGGGAGGTCCGTGGCCGCCGTGTGGGAGGCCAGGAGGATAGTCAAGAGGGTGCTGAGCGGCGACGTGCCCGAGCCCTATATAGAGGGCGGGAAGGAGTACAGGATAAGGAAGCCCAGAGAGAAGTGGCCGACGTTGATACACAGAGTGCCCGGCATACATATACTGGATTTCGACGTCAGGGTCGACGGGAGGCCCGTCCCCGCCATAATAACGTCCGTGGTCCTCTACACGGCCAACAACTACGACTTGCTCAAGAAGGCCGGGTCGGGCGTCTACTTCTACGTGCCCAAGACCCAGACCCCCGACGAGGCGCTGGTCGTGGAGAAGATACTGAGGAGGGTCGAGCAGAGGCTGGGGCTCAAGACTGGCGAGTTGAAGATAGCCATGCTTTACGAGGAGGCCAGAGCCGGGCTGTACCTGCCGGTCATCTTCTGGATATGGAGGGAGAGGCTGGTTAAGATAAACAACGGCAGGTGGGACTACCTAGGCTCTCTGATAGAGATGTGGAGGGAGGAGGCGGTGTTCCCCGATCCCCAGAACATAACCATGACGCACCCCATAATGATGGCCTACCAGAAGTACAACGCCTTGCTCACGTTGATGGCCGGGTTGGACAAAAACGGCGAGCTGAGGGCCGGGCCTGTCGGCGGCATGGCCGCCGTCATGCTCTACAGACAAGGCGATCCCTACGGCAGAGAGCGCTACAACGCCAGGGCGTTGAGAGGCATCTGGATAGATAAGCTGAGGGAGAGGCTCATAGGGCTCATCTTTGTGGCCGAGGAGCCCGCGGGCAAGGTGACCCTCGGCGACGTGCTCAAGGGCAAGGTCAAGGGGAGGCTCTACGACCTCTTCAGGCAGAGCTGGGTTGCGACTCCCGAGGAGGCCTACGTCAAGGCGGGCAACGAGCCGTTGAGGGCCAGCCTAGAGGAGCTACAGGCCATGATAAACAAGCCGGTCAAATACGTCGAGGTGGACGGGGTCAAGATACCGGCCGTCGACAGCGGGTTGACGGAACAGGAGCGGGCCCTCTTCCAGAGGCTCGGCTTGATAGACGAGAACGGCAACATAACGCCGTGGGTCGTGAGGAAGGACATGGTGGACACGCCCGAGAAGCTCCTCAACAACCCCGAGCTGTGGGGCGGCAAGGACCTCTGGTCGGCCCTCTACGAGCCGCCCAAGGGCGACATAACGATAGAGCATATACAACACGCCTTCTACATGGCGGCAAACTACGGCTTCCAGCTCCTCAACGGCAATCTGGCAGCGGCCATAGACGACTACGAGCTAGGCCAGAGGTTCATGAACGACTTGGCCACGTACCGCATATTCTCGACTTGGCTGTGGACCTTACTGCGCCACGAGGCGGCGGTCACCAAGGACGGCTACTTGAAGGGGCCCGACAGGACGCCGCTCGGCGTCGTGCCGGCCAAGAACGAGATCGCCGTCAAGGCAGGCGACAGGTTCAACAGAGAGATGTTCGAGAAGCTCTGGGACCTCCACATGCAGTGGACCAACGCATTCTACGAGGACTTCGACAGGATAGCCGCCGAGAGGATAGCCGGCAGGTACGACCCCAAGGTGAAGGAGGCGTTGTCCAAGGCCTACGCCGCGGGGCCCTTCCGCCACATATCGCCTAGAGCTGTTGCGGAGGCCATAGCGCCCTTGGTTGGCAAGCCGGTAGACGCCGTGGAGCGGGAGGTCGTCGCCAACGCCCCCCGCTTCGACAGGACGTTCGCCCCCGTCATAATGGAGATCTTGAAGGCGAAGCTCACGTCGCCGCTCTACGTGCAACACGGCGGCAGGGTAGTCATGGTGCTCTCGCCGCTCCCGCCCGAGGAGCGGGAACAGGCCTTGATGGCGCTGTTTGGGCCGAGAGACCGCGTGGAGAGGCTCATCGCCGAAGGAAAATTAAGGAAGGAAATATTAGAAATATATGATTATATTCACGATATAAGGTAAATATAAATAATATAATATATTTTAAATTATTATCTTTATTTAATTTACTAACAACTGCCACATTGCCTTAACAGATTTATGAGAATAATATTTTTATACTTAAATTGACAGCGTTCCATGAATCACAGAAAAATACCATATACAAACATATTAATGATATTATCTCTAGTTGCTGTGGGCAATAACGCATTTGCCTTAAGCTCATATACTCAGCCAAAATATTTCTTTAATAATCCATATATAACATTTATTATAGATATACTCCCAATACTCGTTCTCTTTATCTTGTTATCGGTATTGAGGATAACCGGCTGGAAATCTACCTTGATAGCCTCAATATTTACGCTGGCGCTCGCCATAGCTATCGGAGTTCCGGCCGACAACGCCGTCTACGCCTGGGCCATCGGCGCGCTCTTCGGGTTCTGGGCCATATCCTGGCTGATATTCTGGGGAATTGTGTTCTTCAACACGTGGAGGCTCAGCGGATACCTAGACGCGTTTATGTCTTGGGTCCTTAGAAATATTACATACGACATACGCATCTTCGCCATAACCCTCGCCTGGGCCATGGGGGCCTTGATAGAAGGGCTCATAGGCTTCGGGACGCCGTGGGCCTACATAGTCCCCATGCTGGTCGCCCTCGGGATACCGACCATCAGAGCCATAACGATAATGGCCGTGGCCAACACAGCGCCGGTATCCTTCGGCGCGTTCGGGATACCCGTGATCACGCTGGCCGGCGTGATAGGCGTCCCGCTTATGGCCGTGTCGTCGGCCGTGGCGCACGTAGTCGCCATACTCGCCATGTTCATAAGCTTCATAATACTCTACCTAGTCGACGGGTTCAGAGGGATTAGAGACGCGTGGCCGGCCGCCTTGGTGGGCAGCCTCGGATACGTAGCGGGGCAATACACAGTGGCCACATACGTCGGCCCCTATCTCCCAGACGTAGTCGGATCGCTGACCGCCTTCGTGGCGCTTGTGCTCTTCCTCAGAGTCTGGAAGCCGGCCCGCATAGTGGAGCCCCCGAGGGACATAAGGCATATGGCCAACAACAGCGGGCGCCCGGCGGCCGTGGCCTGGGCCTCGCTACTCGTCTTCGTGGCCGTGATGGGCCTCTGGGCCTCTCCAATCTCGCCGCTACCCAAGATGTCCGTCGCCGTGTTCTCGGTCCCCGCCTACTCTCAGATACTCGGCAAGAAAGTCGCCGTGTCCTACGCCTTCAACCCCTTCGCGACGGGCACCGCCGCCTTGGTCGCCTGGCTCGTATCGATGGCCGTCATGAGGCCTAGCAGAAAGGTGGTTAAGGAGGCGTTGGCCACAACCGTGAGGCAGACTTGGGCGGCCGTCGCCGTAGGGGCCTTCGTGGTCAGCCTGGCCTTCGTCTTCAACTACAGCGGCATGGCCTACAGCCTGGCCTACATGGCCTCCTTCGCCGGCATACTGTTCATCTTAATATCGCCGTTCCTCGGCTGGCTGGGAGCCGCACTTACAGGGAGCAACACCTCCTCCAACGCGCTGTTCGGCGCGCTCCAATACACCGTGGGCAACCTGCTCGGAATACCGCCGCTGTTGCTTCCGGCAGTCCAGAGCGTAGGGGCCGAGCTCGGCAAGCCCGTGGCGCCGCAGACAGTCTCGGCAGGCATATCGACCACCGAATACGTGAGGAGGGAGGGCGATATAATTAGGAACAACCTGCCGTACTCCATATCGCTCGTGCTACTGCTGGTGGCCATAGCGGTGGTCCACCTGCTGTTGTACCCCTACCCGTTCAAGCTAACCTGATCTCCCAAACCCAGTTTTTGACCCGGCGTCTCCACAGAGCTCTCCCGCCAATTCGGCATGGCGGGACAATCAACGCAGATCTTCAGAGGAAGTGGTGGGGCCGCCGGGATTTGAACCCGGGACCTCCCGGTTGCTCGGGCCGGGAGCCCTTTATCAGCCTCGCCGGATCTCCACGGGCGCTCCACCTAGCTAAGCTACGGCCCGATCCCTCCAAACACAGTTGGTTTTAAGCTTTCTGACCGACCTAAACCCCGCGTTGGCTTGATGCGTAGTTTAGGCTGAGGCGTTCGCGGCCAGCGCTACTTCGGCGAGTCAGACGCGGCGTTACGTTTTGACGGACGTGAAATTTAATTAGGTGGAAGATGTAGAAAATGTGGAATCCATCAAGATAAGGGAGGATACGAAGCGCCGCCTAATACAGTTCAGAGCTAGGCTGGAAGCCAAGCTGGGGCGCAAGGTGTCGCTTGACGAGGCCATCAGCTACCTCCTAGACAGCGCCGAGAGCCCCGACGTCGAGGAGCTGGCGGCTGTGCTGGCGGAGGTGCGGCGCTTGGTCAAGCCCGGCGAACTCACCGCGGAGCTCAGGAGAGGGCGGTCCGAGGATGAGGCTGGCGGTTGACACAAGCGTAGTTCTCGCGACTCTAGAGGGGACCACAGACGCCTTGCTGGAATACGCAAAGAGGGGCTGGCGGCTCTACATAACAGAGTACAACCTAACAGAGGTCATGTACGTCCTATGCCGTAGACTCGGCGCAGAGGCCGCGCGCAGAGCCGTGGAGAGGTTGCTCAACAGCAGGACGCTTAGGCCCTACCCAGCCGCCGACCTCCACGGAGAGGCCGCCATGTGCAAATGCAGACACGCAATATCGCTCCCGGACTGCTATACAATCGCCCTAGCACGGAGGCTGAACACGCGCGCCCTCTTCATGCGAGAGAAGGAACTGGAAAAGGCGCTGAAGAGGGGCGAGCTTGCGGACATCGTGCAGTTCGTCTAAATAGGATGGGTAGCCACGTCGGCTGCCCACGGAGGGTAGCCGAGGCGCATCTGGGGAAGGCGGCCAGCGTGCTGGCATGTTGAAGGCCGGCTTATAGAGCCTCACGGACAGGTCCCGGCCTATCGGCGGAAAGAGGCTTGGTGGGCCCGCCGGGATTTCTAGGCGGCTACGCCCGAACCCGGGATCTCCCGCGCGCTCAGGCGCTGTGGCGCGGGCGCCGTGTAAGGCGGGCTTTAGGGAACGGCTTTCAATCCTACCGCTAGACTACGGGCCCTTTACATATATTTCAACATATTTTTAAGCTTTGCCCTACCGTACTTAGCCGGGCCGCCGAGCGCGAGCGTCAACAATCGGCGCGGGCGCCGCTGGCCGCAAGGCGACAAAGATATAAAAATTGAGGATTTACGGCGTTTAGGCCCCGGTCGTCTAGCCCGGTCAAAGGCTCGCCGACTACGGATATGGGCCTTTCGAGGAACGCCGGAGAGAGCCCAGGACCCGGGTTCAGGGAAGCTCCGCCCAGAAATCCCGGCCGGGGCACCATAAAATTCTGCCGACCTTAGTGCGGAAGACGTCGTTAGTTCAGTATATAGCAATAGAGGCTTGGTGGGCCCGGAGGGATTTTTAGGCGGCTACGCCTGAACCCCCGCCCTACGGGTCTGGAGCCACGGCGGCGTTCACCTCCGCCGCTCTGCCTTGCTGAGCTACGGGCCCTTTACGTATATTGTTAGTAGTTTTTAAGCTTTTTCCTCGCTTAGCTCCCCTCGAGGGGTCGATGGCCGGACGTCGAGAGCGCGCGTCGAGACGGGCGCGGAGTGAGAGGGCAAGAGGAGGGACTAGTAGTGAAAGTCGCCGTGGAGAAGGGGCGGGAGATCGGAGGGAAGCGAGATTTTCAAGACCAGAGGCGGCGCTACTAGAGGATACGTAGCCATATACGCCGACGCGGAGGGAGGACGGGAGGCGGACTACGCGAGGACCGTGATTGCGCTTAAGGCCTTGAGATGTGGAGCAGAAACCCAAAGCAGACACTGCTCATAGGCGGCGCCCTGGAGGCGTTGATGAGGCTCGGGCCCGTATGTGGGGCGGTCGGCCCGTGCGGAGAGATCCGCAACGCCGGATAGGTATTTAGATGCCCGCGCCTTTATCGGCCGTCCTCGGCAATCTGGACGGCGCACGCGTTGAGCCGTCCGACCAAGCCGGGGCCGTAATAGAGCACGCCCGTCAAGACCTCTACGGCGTCCGCCAGCCTCATGACGGCCTTTACCTGCCTACAGCTCATGATGCCGCCGACGGCTATGATGGGCGTGTCTCTGCCGAGATACGACCTGGCCTTCTCGAGCATCTTCATCATGAGGGGGTAGAGCCAGAGGCCGCTTATCCCTCCTCTCCCGACCCCTATACGCCGGTCGTCGACCGGGAGCGTGTTGGTGAGGACTAGGCCGTGTCCTCCCTTTCTAGCCAAGTCCAGATAGGCTCTGAGGTCCGACGTGGGGCCTACTTTTATGAACAGTGGCTTCTTGGAGTTTAGGAGAGGCGCCGCTCTGTCCCAGGCGCCTTTGTAGGTCGGGCTGGAGAGGTTGACCTCTATCGCCCTCACGTTGTGTCCGTGCCTCTCGACGTAGCGTATCTGCGCCAAGAGCTCTCCCGCCGTGAAGCCGGCGATGCTGACGAAGATGGGGTAGTCCACCTCGGACACCCTGGCGAGCACGACGGGGAGCCCGGGATTGGGGAGGCCCATCGCGTTTACCAAGGAGCGGGGCTTGAGCCTCGCGGTGAGCGGTGGCTTGTTGCCCTCTCTGCGCCTCGCGGTGGTGGAGCCGACGACTATAAAGCCGGGGCAGAAGGCCGACAGCGCCCTCGTGTAGAGGCCTTCCTTGTCTAGGCCGGCCGCTATGCCCACGGGCCCGTTGGTCTCTACGGGGCCCACGCGCCATCTGGCCTCAGCCCTACAGGGAGGTAGAGGTATCGAGAAGAGGGCCTTGCCCAGCCTCCTGGTGATCTCCGACGGTATCAGCTCGACCAGCCGGGCTAGCACTTGAACTTCTCTACATATTCGCGGACTTCGCGGTAGCGGGCCGGCCCTATGAGGTCCTTTATCTCTTCCAGGACATCGCCTATCTTGTAGGCCGCCCTCACCGGCGTCCCGGTCTCCCGCTCGACTCTCTGGGCGCCGCACTGCTGTCTGTCGAGGAACACGGCCGCGGCCACCACGTTGGCGCCCGCCTCCTTGAGCTTGTTGACGGCCTCGACGATGGACTCGCCGGTGGTTATCACGTCGTCGATCACCACGGCGCGCGCTCCCTGCCAGATAGCCCCCTCTATCTCCCTCCTGGACCCATACCACTTCTTGCTCTCCCTGACGTAGGCTATCGGGCGGAACATGTTGAAGCCCAGTATAGACGCGTAGGGTATGCCGCCCGTGGCGACCCCCACTATGACGTCGAAGTCGATGTCTCTCAAGAGGTTGCCGTATTTGCCTATCACCCACCTCAACAGATCGGGGTGGGCGAGCACTTGTCTGAGGTCCACGTAGTAGGGGCTACGGCCGCCGCTGGACAGCTGGAAGTCGCCGAACTTGATTATCTCGCGCTTCACGAACTCGTCCCACACGTCGACCTATATAGGACCGTATTAAAAACTATGCGTTGGTTAGAGGAGGCGGCCCGGCGCGGCGGTCCTCTTCCAGCCTGTCAGAGATACGCCGGTTATCTTGGTCCACATCTTGGGGTCTATCCTGAAGGACTGCTCTATCCTCTCTCTGTGGAAGTTGTTGTACGTGCAGAACGGTATGACCCTTCCATCGGGGGTGGCGTAGTGTATGTCGCAACGCTGTATCCTCTCTACGTCGAAGTTCATCACGTCCATGAAGTGCATTATGCCCAGGCCCACTATGTTGAAGAAGAACTGGCCCAACGAGTCGTAGTCCTTCTTCACCAGGAAGTCTTGTATAAGTCCTCTTATCTTCCTGTGTTTGACTGTCCTCAAGAGCTTCATTGCCTTCGTCGCCGCCACGGCCTTCCAGACGGTCTTCCCCCTCTTGGCGGTTCTGTAGACGTCCCAGGCTATCCTCTCGAAGGCGTCGACGTCGACGAGCTTCGTGATCGGGTATATCCTCTTCTCGTCCTCGTCGTAGTATATGAACGTCGCGGCGCCGCATACGGGGTTCATGGAGAAGAGCGGCTTGGGCGAGTCGGTGAGCGCCTCCACCATCTTGGCCACTGCCACGGGCCAGTTGGTGGGCCTCCAGTCCCATCTGCTTATCAAGCCGCCGGTCTGCCTCTCTATCTCTATTATGGTGTCGGGTATGGTTATCCTGAACTTCCTCAGCTCCTCCTTGCTGTAGAGCCTCGCGCGGCCGGCGAACGACACCGGCTGTATGTTGACCCATCTGATGACGTCTCTGTTCTGTATGGCGAAGTCCAATATCTTGCCCAGGTCCTTGTCGTTGTAGCCCTTGGCCAAGGTGACCACGGGGACTATGGATCTGTGGCCCAGCTTGCGAGCAACCTCGATCAGCTTGCGCCTGACGGCCGCATAGGCTTTGGGGTTGTACATGCGGTGCCTCACGACCCCCTCGTTGCTCTCGTCTATAGTGTCGAACTGGAGGTACAACGTGGAGAGGCCGGCGTCAAGCAAAGCCTTGTAGAACTCCGGCTCGTTGGCGAGCCTTATGCCGTTGGTGTTCACCTCTATGTGGGTGAAGCCGAGCTTCTTCGCCATCCTGACTATCTCGGGCAGGTCGTCCCTCAAGGTGGGCTCGCCTCCGGAGAGCTGTAGGGCGTTGGGCGGCCAGGGCCTCTGCGCCCTCAGAGTCCTCAACATGTACTCTATCTGCTCCAGGGTGGGCTCGTAGACGTAGCCGGCGGCGCCAGCGTTGGCGAAGCACACGGGGCAGGCCATGTTGCATCTGTTCGTCACGTCTATTATGGCCAGCACGGTGTCCGATTTGTGGACCGGGCAGAGGCCGCAGCCCATCGGGCAGGACCCCATCTCTGTGTAGAACTGGAGGTCGGTGTAGGGGTTGGCGAGCCCCTTGGCTATATACTCGGGCGTGTCCCACTGGAGGAAGTAGTAGTACATCTCCGCGTCGCCCCAATAGAGGTCCTCGAAGACGCCGTGCTCCGGGCAGACCTTCTTCAGCCATATGGCGCCGTTCTCCTCGTATACGGCCATGGGTATCCTCCTGTTGCAGACGGGGCACACCGACAGGGAGGTCTTCACGACCCTCACGTGCTCCGGCAGGGCGAACTGCCTCTTGACGGCGTTCTGCCAGGCCTCGTTCAGCAGAGTGGACTTGTACCTGCTGGGGAGGTTAAACTTGCTTAGGTCCACCAGCCTGGTGGGCCTCGCGAGCTCCAGCACTTGCTTGCTCATTGCGCCTGCCGGGCCTCCTGTTTAAAAATTTTTTAATAGAATTCCGTTAATACCGTGAATAAGGCCGTCCTTAAAGCTCTGGGGCTAGACGAGCGGGACCTAGCGATCTACGCGCTCTTGGTCGAGAAGGGCCCGCTCACGGCTAGGGAAATTGCCGAGAACGTCGGCGTGCCCTACACCAAGATATACCAGCACCTCGACGCGCTTGAGGGGCGAGGCTTCGTGGAGCGCGTAGAGGGGCGCCCAGCCAGATACGCCGCCAGGCCGCCTGCCGAGGTCTACAGAGGCTTGGTCTCCTACGCCTCGGCCGCCCTCAAGGCCTTAAAGGAGCACATGGACCTCCTACAGACGCTTTACGAAAGCAGACACGGGAAGGCCTCGACCACCTTCATAGCCTTGATAAGAGGCGATAAGGTCATGGAGCTACTAGAGGAGGTCATAAGGTCCGGCGAGTCGGCTGTGTACGTGGCGTTGCCCTATCCGGAGCTCGCCGCGCCGAGAGTCATAGCAGCTATCGAGGAGGAGTCCAAGAGGATTGAGGTCAAGCTCCTCTTGACCAAGAGGCTCGCCAAGTACGTCTATCTGCCTCCCCGGGTCGACGTGAGGGCTCTGGAGGATATGTTCGGCGGAGGCGCTCTGGGGAACTCGGCCCTTCTGGCGGTGAGGCACGGCGAGGGCCTCCTCGGCATACACAGCAACGAGCGCTACCTCCTCGACATAGCCAAGACGTATTTCAACTATCTGTGGGATAGGGCCGAGCCGGTCAGGTAAGCCCGGCGTTAGGCGAGGCCGCGAGGGTTATATACTTGGGCGCATCGACGTCCGTGATGACTAGAGGTGAGCCCTCCGAATAGATGAGGCGGGTCTGGAGCGCTGATTTATAAGTATACGTACTCCATCCAGTCCAGTTGCGGAAGGGCGGACACCAGTCCACTTATTATGCGCCTATACAGAGTCTCCGTCTCGACGACCTTAGCCCTCGCCGACGTCGCGCTTCCGACCACCCTCACAAATGCTCTGTACCTCTCCCCGGAGACCCGGCGGGCTGTGATGGAGACCTCCTCCACTACGGGGGGCAGAGGGAATGGGGGAGTCCTCTTGGCCACGTACTGAGGAGGTATGGGGCTGGTCCTCGCCATTATCTTGCCTATTCCCTGGGCCGGGCGTCTCTGGCGGCCTTTACGGCCGACTACGTGTATCAACGATGGGCGAGATTTCAGCGCCAGCAGATATAACAACGTGGTGTAGTCCAGCGCCTTGTGCAACGCCTGTACGGACTCCAGCTTTATCTCCTTGGCGTCGATCTCCAACGAGAGCCTCCTACATCCATTCAATTCCCTTGATATAAATTCCATCAAGTTCTCGTAGAGGGCGACCGTGTCGTACAACACGACGACCTTCCCGTAGTCGTTGAAGGCCAGGCCGTAGGGCTCTACCTTGGCCACGACGTAGTTGTCGCCCCTATAGACGCCCACCTCGCCGAGGTCCGAGACCACGAAAACGCCGCAGTTCTCCTGCATCGCCTCAATCCTTTCCCGCAAATATATCTTTAGTCGTTGCTTCGGGCCTTCCCGAGCCGCGCGAGAGCTCTATGACCCTCACGTCGACTCCGTTGGCCGCTATCTCTCTGGGCAGATCGCCAGTCTGCGTCGCCACCACTATCTGGTACTCCGAGCTGAGCGACGCGATGAGGCCCGCCAGCGACGACCTGACGTTGGGATCCACGTAGGGCAGAGGGTCGTCGAGCAGGAGGAAGCCCAATTTGGGGCCCAGCAACCTGCGCATGGATATCACGAGCGAGAGGGCCGCCGCCAGCCTCTGCCCGTCGCTGAGCTTGGAGATCCCCACGACGTTTCCGTCGGCCAGCCTGGCCTCAACCTCATACCCCTTGTCCCTCAACGTCAGCCTCAACGACTCGATATCCCTATACGGGTATATCTTCGAGAAGTTCCTCCACAGCTCGTCCTCTATCTCCTTAATTATCCTAGATCTAACATTATATTTTAATATATCTATCTTATTTATTATATTAGAGAATCTATTATATGAATACATATACTTCTCTAGCTTAGATTTCAAGGAGTCTAGCTCCTCGTCTACGTTGGCCAGAACCTCCGAGAGCCTCCTCAGCTCGTCGTATATGTCCGCCTTCCTCCTCCTCGTCCTGTCAAGCTCATCGGAGATCCTCCGGAACTCCTCCTCGGCCTCCAGAGCCGCGCCGCTTAGGCCTAGGTTCTTGAGCTCCCTCTCCAAGCCCTCCAGCTCCTCGCGGAGCTGCCTTACCCTAAGCGCCTTGTTGTACCTCCTGACCACCTCCTCTATGGCTTCCGGAGTCACGTCGTTTAGGAAGCCCGCCAACAGCTCGAGGCGGCGCGAGATCTGGGACGACGACTTAGCGGCTTGGTCCAACCTCGCCTTGATCTTCTCCTCCTCGCCAGCCAGCCTCTCCAGCTCCTCCCTGGCCTTGAGATACTCCGAGACGGGCCCGAGCAACGACGCCATCTCCTTGTAGGCGCTCTCCAGGGCCTCCAACTCCTCCCTGGCCTTCTCCAGCTGTTCGAGCTCCTGCGAGTACTCCTTCTCTATATCCTTTAGTCTGCTGGACGCGGCGTCCCTATCCAACTTGCCGCCGCATACGGGACACCTCTCGGCGCCTGTCTCCAACACGTACAGGAGAATGTACCTCAACGACGAGGCGTAGTTGGCCCTTCTCTCAAGCTCCTTGACCTTCTCCCTCATCTCGTCTAACCTCTTCCTGGCCTCTTCGGGGGGCCCATAGCGCGCCGAGATCTCCTTGAACTTCTTGTAGGCCTCCTCAAGCTGGTCGACCCTTGCCCTAAGTCTCGAGATCTCCGCCCGTACCTCGTCCAGTTTAGCCGCCAGAGATCTCCTCTGGGCCTCGGCCGCCGAGAGGGCCTCTTCCAGGGAGCTCTTGACCTTGGCGAGCTCTCCATACGCCTCCTGGAGGAGCTCCGCCAGTTTGGCCGCGTCGGGCTCCCGCGATATCCTCTCTATCATCTGCGGATCTAGCATGTGCTCGAATTCGGACATCACGCCGACGAACCTATCCCTCAACTCCTCTATCTGCCCCAGCTCCGAGGCGTAGGAGTAGCCGGACTCCTCGAGCAACTCCAGCTCAGACTTTGCCCTATAATAGGCGTTTATCTTGTCCTGGAGACTGGTCAACTTGTCCGCGTATCTGCGCCTCTCCTCCAAGAGCTCCCTATATCTCGACGAGAGGTCGGCCTCCCGCCGCGTGAGGCCCTCAAGCTCCCTCTCAAGCGACGCCTTGACCTCCTTCAACTTAGACAGACCTCCGTACTTCTCTATTATATCCCTATATTTCTCGTAATACGATATCTTTATTCTAATTTTTTCTATTTCTTCCATTATATTTTTTAATATATTATTTATTATTTTCTGAGTGTTATCTAATATATCGATCTGAAGTATTTTATCTATTAACGAGGTTCTCTTAAGCCTATCGCCGTGGATGAAGTCCTCGAGCGCGTAATGGGATACATAGATCACCCTGTCGTAGTCGTCGCTCGTTATCCCGGTCAGCTCGGCGAGCGTCCTCTCGGCGTCTTCGTCGGTATATTTGTGGTCGTCCAGCCTAAGCTCTAGGCGGCTCCGGCCTCCCCTCCCCACCGACCGCCTCACCAGGGCTTTTCTGGACCCGTCGGTCAGCTCCAGCTCCACCAAGGCGCTGTCGGAGTTGAGGTTGATTAAGTCCGCAAGCCTCGCTATCCTCTGCCTGACCTCCAATTCCTTTCCGAATAGGGCGAACTCGACCGCCTGCAACAACGAGGATTTGCCGGCGCCGACTCTGCCGACGATGGCCGTCACCGGCGATAGCTTGAATTCGTACTCGCCCTCGTAGACCTTGAAGTCCCTTAGCTTAATCCTCGCGATCCTCCACATAGATCCCCCACTGCGAGAGGATTTCCTTCACCTTCCCCCTGGCCCCCTTAGGGCCCGAGGATCTATACGCCCTGATTATATCCATTACTATATCTATATCCGAGCCCTCCAAGATCTTCCTCGCCTCCTCCTCGATTATCTTGAAAATATCCACGTACGTATCGCGGCTTGTTTATATTTACGCTACGCCCTTCTCCTGAGCAGTTTAACCCACTCGTTGTCCGTTATCGAGGTAGGGCTCTGCGCCTCCGCCCGTTGTGCGGGCCTAGCCGGCGGAACTTGTCTATCCGATAACGCCGCAAGCTCGCGCCTTACGTCTTCAAGCGCCTTGTCTATATAGCTCTTAACCTTTCTGAACACCTCCTCCTCTATCCTCCTCGACTCTCTGCCGACGGCCTCGGCTACGGCCGCGTTGACGGCGCTTAGAATCCTGGCGATGTCTATCTGTTGGGCAGGGCGGGGTCTAGCCCTGGCCGGCATCCTCACCTCGACCCCCTCCAGGCCTTTCGATGGGTCGACCGAGATGAGCCCCACGCCGAGCGTCTTCAAATGCTTGGGGTCTATCAACGGCAGGGCGTCCTTGGCTACCGCTATGTACGCCTTGTCGCAGTCTTGCTGGAGCAACTCGTTGATCTTCTTGTATATCTCCGCCTCCTCGTATATGTCGGTGAAGTAGGCCTTTACCAAGACCCTATTGGCGCCGTCCAGAAACACCAGGTAGTCGTCCTTCTCGGACTCCAGCCTGAACCCCAGCACCTCTGTGAGGTATCTGATCAGCAGATATCTAGCTAGTTCCACCGATAATGTACCAGCCCTCTTTATTTATATTGTCCCATTTAAGCGAGAGAGGCAACGCGTAGCCGTATATCACGGCGCCGCGCCACACCGAGTATTGAGGCTCCTTGACCATCCGCACGCCGACCTTGGCGGCCAGCTCCCTATTGACCTCGCCCAACATCAACCTTATCTTCTCCACGCTGTCTACGGCGTACTCCTCGAGGCCTGCGGGGACGGCCCACTTGAAGGCGCCGCCGCTCAGTATCACGTTTGAGGCGACTCTGTCCTGGACCTCGACCGACACGCTCCTGAGAGAGGATATGATGGCAGACGCCAAGTCCATCTCGCCGTAGAGCGTGACGTCGCCTATCACTGCGTCCTCTATCCTTATCCTGCTCTGATCTATATAGCTCTTGAACTCCTCGTGCCGCGGGTTGAAGACTATCTCGCCTATCAGGAACCGAGTCCAGGCGTACTCCCTCGGTATTTCTATCTCCACTATCGGGGACAGCTTCACCTTGGCCGTGAACTTGTCGGGGTTGGACCTGGCCGCCGCTATGGATTGCCCCAGATTGCGTGGGACTAAGCCCACCGCCCTCTTGACGGCCTCGACCACGTACTCCTCGCGCGCCACGTCGCCGTAGCCCATGTCCTTGAGCACCTCCCTCGTCACCGCGTTGGCCTCCGCGCCTCCTCTATTCAAAGCCACAAGCCCCTCCCTTATTAAGGCGTAGCTTATAGGCGCCACTTGGATATTGCCGTGGCCGCCCTCTATTATCACGCAGTTGACGGCGTTCTCGGCTATGGCCACCGCGAGCGGCTGGGGCAAGACAGTAACGGCATATATGGACTTGGACTCCGCCGAGATCTTCTCGAATATGTCGAAGAACCCTCTATACATGTAGTCGGGAGCCAACGCCGAGAGGGCTATGGAGACGAGCCAGCCCTTGAACTCGGGATCGGCGACTGGGAACTGCGCCAAGACGTAGCGGGCGAGCTCCCTCAAAACAGCCCATGCGTCCTCGTCGTCCCGCCTCGCTATGCCGTCCCTCAACGGATATTTCATATTCCGCTGGACGTCCCTAACGCTGGAGAGGTAGTTGCGCACCTCCTCATCGCCTACGACCAAGCCGCGCGACAACACGTCGGGGGGTATCCTCATTTTGACCGACTCGGGTATGTCGCGGAGGAAGAGGCCCCTCGTCTGAACCACGTTGGGCTCGGCCAGAGTTATCGGCCCGTATTTGGTGTAGCTCGTGCCGAAGTCTATCCCGAATACGTACTTCAGCCTATAGCTGTCGCTGAGCTCCGCCACGTCGAGAACTCAGCTGGGCCTTATTTTAATTATTCCTTGATCGATCTCTATATCGACGCTGTCGCCTACGTCGACGTCTCCAAGCGACTCCACCTCATCGTCGGTCAGCCAGACGGTGAGGCGCGGCACGGCTATCTTGTTAAGGGAGAAGGGGAGGGATCTGATTATCTGGGACACCAGCGGCATTATCTCCCTCGCCACTGGGGCCGTCTGCTCGTCGGACGGCGCCATCACTAAGGGGCCCGGCACATCTTTTTCCTCCACTACATCTATCTTCACGTAACGGGTGCCTGTGGGATCCGCAACCAGCTGTTTGCTTACTACTACGCCCTTTACCACGACCACGGGGATCCACCTATACCTGTAATTAAACTTAACCGGTCGGCGGAGAACAGGCGGCGGGCGCCGAGATCGCAACGGCCCGCCTAATCCTCTAAAAAATTATGCCATTTCGAGTACTACCTCGACGGCGGCTACCGTCCTCTCCCTCCCGCCTTGGCCTTGGACCTTGTCGCTGAGTAGCTTGACCTCCTTTATGTTGACCTTGCCAGGGAGGAACCGGTCGCGCACCATCACAGCGGCCGCAACAGCCTTAGAGATAGCCGCTCCCCTAGCCTTCAACACCACCTTTCTCGTACCGGCGTTGAACGCCATCACCGTAGCTATTATGTAGTTCGTAGTGGGTTTTTTACCCACCAATATTGTTTGTTCTGTCGCTGCCATGAACCGCCATGCTATTGGTCTTTATTTAAAGATTACTCCGGCGCAACCACCGCGCGCGAATATCCTTAATTAAGCCCCAGTGATCTTGCGCGACGTGGAGGACTTAATATACAAAGCCGCCTATGGCCGACGGCGCGAGATCTTGCTCATACTATATAGCCAGGGCGCGACCAGTTTAAATAAGCTCAGAAGCAAGTTGGGCGTCTCGTCGTCGGCGCTTTTATTTGACATATCTGCGCTCGAGGCTCTGGGACTTATCAAGAGGGACGGCGGCTTAGTTGAGCTGACCGACAAGGGGGTGAAGGTGGCGTCTATCTTGTTGTCGGTGGCCCCTCTGAGGAACTTGTCGATACTAGAGGCGCTGGGGCTACGCCCGTTCGTGGTCCCCATGCTCGCATCGCCGTACCTCAACGCAGTGACCGCGTTGTTGTTAATAATATGGACGGCGTCTATATATGTCTCTAAGTCGGCACTGATAGGTATTATATATACTTATATTTTTACTAATATTTATAATATTTTATTTATTTCTATTTTATCTTTTATTTTTATTTTATTCTCAATTTACTTTACTACACATAGAAGAGTTCCTTTAACTCATATAATAATTGGTTTATTTCCATTATTAATTTATCCTTCAATTTCTATTATAATAGAAAATTATAATATTCTATATGCATTAAAATTTATATTGTTATTATTATCATGCGGCACGCTGTCCACTGTGACCTCTTATGATATGGGTTCCAAATACGAGACCGCGTTATTGGCCTACCTTACAGGTATGTTCGTGATCCCTATACTTGTTTACCTAGTATTGCATGTTTATATATAAACCACAAGAAGATAGCTATGTAACTCTAAATCTACTATCTAGAATAAATGGTAAATTCGATATATGTGTAGATGTAGGCGCCGGCTCGTGTATACTCACGCGCGCGTTGGGCAGACTCTGCAAGCGCGTCGTGGCCGTGGATATAAACCCCTACGCGTGCGCCGGATGTAAGGAGTACGACGCGCTGTGCGCGCACGGGCTTTCGGCCATATCTAGAGCCGACTTAGTGGTCAGCAACCCGCCCTATCTGCCGCCCGAGGAGCCGCCCGTGGATTTGGAGGCCGTGGCAATCTACGACTACGGGCTCATCAACCACATATTGAGGTGGGCGTTCGCCTACAGGCCGCGCCTGCTAGTGTTGACATACAGCACACTGGGCAGGGCCGACGCGGTCGAGGACGCTGTGTCGGCGCTAGGCAGAATAGTGGATAAGGAAGTCGTCCACAGGTTTTTCGAGGATATCGTGGCTATTGCTGTCGAGCCTCTGCGCCCAGTCTCTGGAAGTTCTTGAGCCTTATATGCAACAACGACTCCAGTATGTCGCTTATGTATTCGTTTATCCTCACGGCGCTGTCTCTGGCCAGCGAGGTGGCGGGGTCGGACAGAACCACTTCCTTCCTCATCTTGAGGGACCAGTCGGTGAGCTCTCTATAGAGGGCGGCCAGCTTCATGTCGTCGACGTTGCCGCCGAAGAAGTCCATGAGGGCGCCCATATGCTCCACGGCCCTTTCTAGGATCGGCCTCACTACCCTTAAGTCCACCTTCTCCTCTTGATTTATATAGGATATCTTGCATATATGGTCAGCTATCCTCTCTATCGATTTAGCTATTATCGTGTACTCGACTAAATCGCGGGGATCTTCGACCTTTAATTCCAGCATTATGTAGCGCGACATGGCGGCTCTCTTGAGCTGGCGCTCGACGAGCCAGTAGAGCCTGTCCACCTCGTCGTCCCGCTCAGTGACGTCTCTCAGCAACTCCATGTTATCCGTCTCCAGACCCTTTACCAGATCGAGCAACATATTGTCGGCGAGCTTCAACATCTTGAGGACTACGTCGCCTATGGCCAGCTCTGTGGCGGCCACCATCGCCTGGACGACCAGCTTGTCGCTGGACTCCTCCGTTATCTCCATGTCTATGACCCTCCTCCTGACGAAATCCTTGAGGTATTTACGGTACTGGGTAGCTCCTGGGGCAAACCTTATAGTTATGACTTCGGCTCCCGCGATGTAGATGGACATGAAGATCTTCTCCAGCTCCTCCACGCTCGTCTTCTCGTCGACGTAGAGCTCCACGGACAGCGACGTCCGCCGGCCCAGTTTCCGCGGTATTAGGACCAACGTGTTGTCGGGCTGAGGCACTATGAGCACCTCGTCGCCCGGCGATAGGTTGGTCCGTCGTGCCCATTCCTTAGGCAAACTGACTATGAGGGTGGCGCCGCCCGTCAACTGTACCCTACGCACCTCGCCTTCCATGGTGTTATCTTGAAGACCTATATATAACTATTTATTGCATATACTCGCCCTCTGTATATATATACAATTCATATAATATGATAAATAATAGTATCTTTCTTAAATAAAATATTTAATCTATAAATTTATTACCTCTAATTTTATCTTTTATATAGTCATGAAGATATTTTAACCCATGTGCCGACAGGGCCTCTATTTCAACCTTCTTCTTGGTCTTCAAGAAATACTCCAGCTCCTTCTTCCAGACGTCGTTCTGGAACCATGGGTATTTGAGGAGCTCTTGCGCCCTCTTTATGTCTCTGTCGGTGGCTCTTATCACGAACTGGTCGGGTATTTTGTACCTCTCTATATCGAGAGGCGCCACCCCGAGGAATTTGGCCTTAGGCGTCGCCAGCCGCTCGCTCTCGTAGCTGAGCTTTATCGAGCCGCTTTTGTATACGGAGTAGATGTAGATTCCGTAGGGGTCGCCGTCCGTCAACACGTAGACCGGCAACCTGTACTCCTCGTTAAGCCTTTTGACAAACCTCCTAGTGGCTCTGTCGGGCATGCCCTTCGCGGTTATTAACACCGCATTTTCCTGCGACCAGAACTTCTCCCTGACTAGACGTTGGAAGATCGCGTCCTTTTCTATGACCAAGACGTAGGAGGCCTCGACCTTGACTATCTCCAACGCGTCGACGTTGACGGGGAGGCTGAGGGCCGTCTCGCCGAATTTGGAGGCGTCCAGCTCGTATCCCTGGGAGCGGACCACTATAGGGCCCACCACCTTGCCCTTTACGTCTGCGCTGATGCCCATCTCCTCCCTCAATATATTCGTAGCAACCTCTATATCTTCTATAACTCCGTTGGACTCCGCTTGCTCGTCCCAGGTGTTCTCCCTATGGACTCTGCCCAACGGATCCTTGAATACTATCGTGTGTTTTCCGTTGTAGTAGAGGTCGCGTATCGTCGGGTACACGTCGGCCCTTATGGCGTCCACTATCAGCCTCAACATCAACACGGTCTGCATAAACCTCCTAGACTCCTTCACGTCGAGGAACCTCCTGTGTATCTTCTCGGGGCCCAGCCTCAACATCCTCGCCTTCTCGTCCCATATGGTGTTGCTGAGGGTGCGGGCCGGTATCTCCATGACGGGCTCCTTGAGGCTCAACGCCGATTTCGCGAGCTCGGCTCCCCACTCCTCCAACCGCTTTAAGAAGTCAGCCCGGCCACTCACAGGGCGCTTAGCGTGAGCAATATATATCATTTTGCCGAAGTGCGCAAAAGCGTTTCTGGGATCCGCACCGGGGCCGTGCGCCGGTTAGTCACAGCCCCGTGCTATCACTTGTACGATCTAACTCTCGAAACGAAATCCGGCGATGCTCACGTCTTGAATACGTTGCTAGATGCGTGTACGAGGCGGCTTACGGCAACCTCGTAGGTCCAAAAGCTATATGGACGGCCAATATTCTTGGCAAAATTATCATCTCCTCTTGGTGTCGAACGGATTCTCCCTCGACGATATCTCCTTTATCAAGTCCTCCAGCCTATCTAATATCTCGGCTCCTTTAGGCGTCAGCGTTATCTCCGCGCCGTCCCTCACCAAGCCTTTCTCGACTAAGTAGTCTAGGTATCGTTGGAAACTGCGGTAGTTGAGCCCAGACATGAGGGCGAGGCTACGCCTCTTCCTGACCCCGTTCCTTACCAACGCAAGTATTCTGGCTAACACGTAGAAGTCAGGTAAGAAGTCTTCTTCCCCGCTCATAGAGCTCCATGGATCTAGCCACCGCGTCGTTCACACTCCCTATGGATCTCCAATACGCCAGCAACGACGCCGACACTGCTGTGTGGAGCCCACCGATGATGGCGAGGGCGTAGAAGGGCCAGCTCAGAGGCGATTGGAAGTAGCGATCTAGTATCTGTATCTGGAATAGCATCGTCTTGTTGTGAATAGTGACGTTGTATACCACGATCCACAAGGCCGTCCCCTTGCTGACGTCCACAAGCCTCAGAACCGTCGAGGGAGGCCAGAAGAAGTAGAGGTATAGGGATAGGGCGCCGACGGCTAACAAGGTAGCGTAGGCCGTGACAGCTAGAGGGACCGAGGCCGCGCAGAACCGCCGTCTTCTATAGAGGTATCCGAAAGCGCCTATATCGTCCCATCTAAACTGCAGAAATCTCGGCGTCATGGCCACCGCCAATGACGAGGCGGCCAAAGCTAGGTACCATATGCGGTCAATCCGCCCAATGACGTACAGGTAATGGATGAGGAGGGCCAGCCAGGGCATCGCCAGAGATCCGGCAAATATAATAAATCTTCTTCTACATTTATCGGCATATGTTGAAGGACTAAATCTTTTATCCATAAGAATTTAAAAATATAAGTTTAAAAATTTTACCAAATGTATGCCGTTAGAGTTCCTTGGTGTGTTACTGTTGCTGTAAACGGATTGAAGACTACGGCATACGCAGTGTCCACGCCATTAAAGTTAAACCTGTAGCTCAAACTACCTCCCCAGCCGCAGTACCCCTCGCCGTTGTCTGTCTCCGCATAGAAGTACCCAACGCACAGCCCCGTGGACGTAGGGCTCCACGATAGGTTGAACTGGAGAGCCAAGGCGCCTGGGTATGGGCCATACATGTCCTGACTTCCTGGCGGTCCGCCTATGTTCTGGGAGACGGCTATGATCTGCGGCCTCGTCGACTGCGTATCCGTAGCGCCGACTTTTCTTATGCCCGAACTGTGTATGGTCACGTTGGTGAGAACTATCTCGGTTCCGTTGTCGAAGATTACCTCTATGGCCTTGATAGTGCCGTTCTCTATCACTGCTTTCAGCCTCACCTTTATCACGTTACCCGTCGCTGTAAAGTTGGGCACTTTATCGGCTATCCTTATGTCTGAATCGCGATACATGTGTAGCTTCAGAACCGCGAATACTGTGCCGTTATCGTACAGCGCTATCAACTTATCGCCCCTAACCAACAACTTCACGTGAAACGGCTTGGGTCCGGCGCCTGACGGCTTATTGACAGATCCCGCATACGCCAGATATACTGTCAACAGAGCGGCTATCGCCGCACCGACCACTGCCACGTAGATCTTCTTCATTGCCGCCGTTCATTTTTTGACTAATAAAAAATTTGCATACTCAAAGTATGCAGGCAACCGGCAATGGCTGACTAGCCTTGTTCGGCCGCCTCTTCCTTTATCGAGGACGCCATGGACAAGACGTGTTTGGCGAGCTCCTCAACTGTGAGGCCCAGCTTGTTCTCGATCAGCTTATAGAGGCTCTTAGCGAGCGCGTCCTTGTCGAGGCCTGTCACTATCGCCATGTTGTGGGCTATCTCGTCCACGTACTTGGCCAGCGACGTGTACTTGTTGAGGAGCTCCAACTCCCTCTCCTTCCTAGAGAGGTAGATCCTCAGCTTCCTCGCGGCGTCCCTTAACGCGAGCTTCATCTCCTCCTCTATCTCCTGTATTTCGGCTATCGCCTCCTTGCCGGCCGAGGCGTAGGGGACCTTCGTGGAGCACACGTGTATTATCACTGCGACGGGTGCGGGGAACTTAACCTTGTAGTTCTGCCAGTTGAACTCGTCGACTACTTTCCTCGCGACGTCGGCCCCCTCGTCGTAGAGCAGCGGGATCTTGTTGGCGTATCTGAGGAGTATCGGCTTGTCCACCGGAACTATCTGCCCTCCCCAAGCTATGGCCGCCTCGACTATGAAGGGATGTCCCGAGTAGCTACTGGGCTTCCTAGTCACCGCGAAGACCGCCTCTGCGCCCAGAATAGATTTGGCGCCTACCTCCAAGAGCTCGGGCCCGGCGGGCGAGAGCCAGTCGGCTCTCGGCCTCCGCCAGCCCTCGTAGGCTTTCATCTTCTCTACCAGAAGCACTATCTCGTCCTGTGTGAGGGAGCCCACGGGCTTGTTGGGGTCCAATGCCGCCCATTCCAGGAAGGATCGCGCCAGCCCCTCCCCGACGCCGTCGAAATTGTTTATCAAAAACTCGGCGAGTGTCGCCGTCTTGCTCTCCGAGATCATCTGCTTCACTGTGTCTACGTCCACGCTCTTGGGGTGGGGCAGGCCCTCCTCAGGAGGAGGAGGTATCTTGATAGTGCGCCTTTTCAGAAACATCTCCATATCTGGCCCCTTGAAATATATCTCAGCATATGGCGATATTATTGCAGTTCTTCTTAGATATTCTTCTATTCTCTTCTTGGAATTCAGCCAATTACCTTCTATAACCACTTTCACCGCGGTGCCGTGCCATTTATATTTATTTTCATATTCTCTCATATCAACTATAATGGGCTCATTCTTTGTAGTATCTATCATTATTCTATATTCATATATCTTGTCCGAGCGGACCGCCGCCGATCTTACCGAGATTGGCCGGTTCGTGGTGCTCTGCGCATACAACACCACCATCTTGAGGCCGAGGCCGAAGACGCCTCTATGTTGCTTTATCTTGTACTTAGAGCTGTAGAACACTCTGCCGAAGACGTTGGGTATTTCGTGGCCCGGTATCCCCACCCCGTTATCCTCCACATATACAGAATACCAGCTCTTCGCTTCGTCCACAGGCTTTATGGTAATAGTTATGTTGGGCAGAATGCCGTAGGGCTCTGTGGCGTCGAGGCTGTTCTCGACGAGCTCTCTGACAGTTTGGTACATCGCCCTCGCGGGGTTCTGGAACCCCGCTATCTCCCTATTTCTCCTGAACCATTCAGCTACAGGAAGGGCCTCGTAGGCGTAGGTAACGGTCACGTGGGGGGTAAGATAGACGATTTAAAGCTTTGCAACCGGGTCGCGCCGCCCGGCGCTTGACGGCCGCCGGAGATCTCCGCCCCGCATCACGAGGGCTACACGTCTGCCTGGTCTTGGGCGCCCGACCTGCACCGAGCTATTTTCAATATCTTAGTAGCGGCGTCTGGCGCGTCGAAGCCGAAGACGTACCCGTTAGCCTCTATGCCTATCCCTCCCCTATCGAAAACCACGTCGTAGGCGTGGCTACGCATGGCCGACGTTATGTTCTCTATGCTCTCCTCCTCAGTATTGCTGGGGCCCACTACAGCGTACTTGTAATTATATTTTTTAATGCAATCAATTAAACCTTCATCATATTTTATATTTATAACTGCTTTTATATCCTTATGAATATTATTTATAGCTAATATAAGTCTGCCTAGAAATTTAGCGCCCCATAGCTGGGGCTCGGACGTAGTCGCGAGGGTTTCCCCCACGACCGAGATACGGCCGGGATATCCGATAGGGCCCTCGCCGCTGAGCTCTACTATGTTCATTAAAACTCTCGGGACTAAATTTATTATATATTTATTGTTTTTTAACATATTAAAACTAATAATTATTCTATTTTTAACATCATTTATAATTGATATATTTTTACATACATCGCAGTCTTTTAGGTAGGGCGCCACGCGTTTGTGGAACTCGCAGAACCTCAACGACGAGAGTAGGGACAACACGAAGTTGTTCAAATACTCCACCGCCTCAGGGTAGTTCTGTTGATCCACCGCGGCTATAACGACGTCGACAACTCTGCCTACCTCCTCTCTAGATAGCCCTACCTCTGCAAGCCTCCGCTCATAGTGCCCCCTATCCAGTTTAAGATAGGCGCTTACGGCCGGTTGAGATATGCCGAGTATCTGGCCTATTCTGCTCTGCGAAAAGCCGCGGCGCGAGAGCTCGTGCGCTATCAATCCCTTGAGCGGCTGCATCACCCTCTCCGACAAGAGCTCTAGGGGAAACATGACACATATAGAGGCCGATAAATATATGCCCTTGTATTCAAGCCGCCTATCTCCATAGCCGGAGGGCGCGAAACCTTATTATTTAACGCCGGCAGGCTGGATGCGTGATAAGCCACGTAGCGTTGCAGTTAGGAGAGCGTAAGATATCCGGCGAGCTGACTCCGCTGACATTTGTAACGGGATCGGGTAAAAGCGTCTTCATAAATTCTATTTATTTAATTTTATCTAATATTGGATCTAAAATACCAAAAATCTATTATAATAAATTTAGTATATCTATAAAAATAAATAATAAAGTTTTTTCGTTGCAAAAAAACGGCAAAATTTATAGACAGATATTCGAGGATGGAGGCAGGAAAGTCGCGATAGAGTACGGAGTCTTAGACGGCTCCCGTATCAGTAGGGTGATGGAGCCGTTCGAGCTTGCGATAAAAAACGCGGATATCCTGATGCCTCAGGTAGACGTCGCCGAGCACGTCTCCATTCTTGCCGACGAGGAGGTCGAAGAGGTGAATAGGCTTCTAGGCGAGTTTAGAAAGACCTTCTCGCTGAAGGCCATCTTGTTGGGCCCGTATATAGACCCGAAGACGTTCCACGACGCCGCCAAGGCCACGGGCGTCCTCAAGCCCGACGGAAGCAACCTAGTCGGCGTGTTGGCCAGGCTAGCCCTCAAAGCTCCCGACGCCTACGACAGGCTCAGGGCATCTTTCAGGAAAAAGGGCATTAAACTTGCCGTGGGGCTGGCGAGGGGAGGCGTTCTAGCCGGCGTGGCGTATATCGGCGGCGCCAAGATCCCGATCTCTAGGCTCCCCTGTAGCCTGAAGGCCGCGCTGGCGTTGGCCACAGCAGTCATAGCTAAGCCCGACCTACTGCTCGTCGACAACTTCGATTATTGCTTTAACGAGAACGTGGCCGAGATACTGTCCAGCTACCTCAACGAGCAGATATCAAGAGGCCAGATAGTGGCCGAAATACACAGGCCCGACATCGCCGAGCTGTTCAAGATCCAGTACAAGTCGATACTCTCGGTATCTCTCTGATTACGTGTACTACACGTATACTTTCAATTCCTGAAGGATTTTGACTACCTTTTGAAGCTCATCGAGCTCTCTCTGGGCTATCCTTAGAGCCTCCTCGACCACTTCGCGCGAGGGTCCTCCTACCTCGAACTCGTACAGGACATAGTTCAGAACCGCCCTAGCGCCTAGGCCCTCCACCTCCTTCAAGCTTTTCCTGAGAACCTCTGCCGGATCCACGCAACCTTACTAAGGTCTCTATTAAGCTATTTGCCGCGGCGCGCGGCACCCTGACCTCTACATGGATTACGTCGTCGCCGCTATCGAGCCGCAGAACTCCGTGCAAAGCCTTCTGCTTATTAAATCTGATAAATAATTTATTTTTATATATATTTATATTATTTAACAATATTTGAAAATCTAAATTATCTATAGATTTAAGTATATTAGCAAAGATGGTTGTGGCGTAACAGCCGACGGCCTCTGCGTACATCATGGTGATGACATTACCGTAATATCCTGTCACCTTCTCCACATGTACCTCGCCCGGCAACACGTTCCTCAACGCCTTGGCGACCTTGTCGCAATCCTCAGTGGAGTGGCAATAGGCGACTGCCTTTATCGACCTAACAGAACAAGGCTCCTGCACGGCCCATGCTGATGTGCTAATATTTAAATTGGAGAATTAGAGGGCTACCATGTTCCCGCCTTCAATGGCAGGTTACGACAGAGCCATAACGATATTCTCGCCTGAGGGGAAGCTCTACCAAGTAGAGTACGCGGGCGAGGCCGTGAAGAGGGGTTGGCCAACTGTCGGCGTCAAGTGCTCCTCCGGCGTGGTCCTGGCGGCCGAGAAACGCAAGATATCGCAGTTGTTCGACCCATCGTCGTTGGAGAAGATATATATTGTGGACGACCACGTGGCGATCTCGCCTTCCGGCCTTCTGGCGGACGCCAGAGTGCTCGTCGACTACGCCAGGTCGGTCGCGTTGGCGCATAGGTTCCTCTACGACGAGCCTATAGACGTCGAGGTGTTGACTAAGGACATATGCAACCTGAAGCAGCAATACACACAGTTCGGGGGCGCCAGGCCTTTCGGCGTCGCCCTGCTGGTGGCCGGCATAGATAGGCAGGGCCCTAAGCTCTTCCAGACAGACCCAGGCGGCGTCTACCTCGGCTACTACGCGACGGCGATAGGGGCCGAGTCCACAGCCATCGTCGAATTCTTGGAGAAGAACTACAGCCACGACATGGACGTGCCTCAATGTATCGAGCTGGCTCTGAGAGCTCTCAGCACCGCGATGGAGTCTATTGATGCGGATAGGATAGAGGTCGCATACGGCGACGTGAAGAGCAAGGTTATGAGGAAGATGTCTAAGGAGGAGCTCGCCCCTATTCTGGCTAAAATCAAGAAGTAGCTCTCCGGGCGCAGAGCTCCGCTATAATTAACAACTGCTTTGCGAGCTCGCCCGGCGTTATGCCTCTGGACATACATTTAGTTACGTTTATGGTGACCTTGAGTTTTCCCTCCCCCCCTCTGCATACTCTGAGCAACTCCGTCTCGGCACAGATGTCTCCAGACGCGCCGAGCCCCTCGGCAAGACATCCCAGAGAGACCGGGCCCTCTATCTCGCACGGCACGTAGTAGCCGCCCTCGCCTCTATAGTTGGTGTAGGCCATATCGCACTCTATACGCACAACGCCTCTATCGGCCACATAGACGCTCATGGCTTCCTGATAGCATCGTTATTTAAGCTCGAACAGCCCCGCCTCGATAGATTTATTTCTCGTGTTTTTATAGGTGCTTATATGACTAAGGTGGCTATAGCGAAGTTGGATCGCGCTGGCGAGCATTTCGAGATCTTGGTAGATCCCGACGCCGCGTTGGAGCTGAAGACGGGGAAGTCGATAGGTCTAGATAAGGTGTTGGTCCACGAGGAGATCTATAAGGATGCCCGTAAAGGCCTTAGGGCCTCCGAACAGGCGTTAAAGAAGGCGTTTGGGACTACCGACGTCCACAAGGTGGCCGAGATCATAATAAGGGAGGGGGAGATCCCCATAACCGCCGAGCAGAGGCGCAAGATGGTCGAGGACAAGAGGAGGCAGATAGTCGAATGGATCTCGCGCAACTGCATCGACGTGCGGACCAAGACCCCTGTGCCGCCCCAGAGGGTAGAGAACGCCTTGGAGCAAGTGCGCGCGGCTATAGATCCGTTCAAGCCGGTGGAGGAGCAGATAAACCACATCTTGAAGGAGCTCCAGAGAGTCCTTCCGATAAAGGTGGCCACTGTCAGAATAGCGGTAAGCGTGTCGTCGCAATACGCGCAGAAGGTGAAGGGCTTCGTGGGCAAGTCGGCAAAGATCGTCAACGAGAGGTTCAGGAGCGACGGGTCGTGGGAGGCCATAGTCGAGGCGCCCGCGGGCCTTCAGGACATGATAATAGGGAGAGTCAACGACATAACCCACGGAGAAGGCGACGTGAAGATACTAGAAATAGTGTATTGATGAAGTACGTATCCCCTAGACAAGTGATATTCCCCGGCGACTTGGTGGCGACCTCGGACGAGAGCGTAGAGGGCGCCGTGTATATCGACGACGGGAAGTACAGAGCGTCCTCCGTCGGCCTGGTGGAGTTCAGAGACAACAAGATAGTCGTAGTGCCTCTGGAGGGTTCCTACAGACCTAAGCCCGGTGACGTTGTGATCGGATACGTCACCGACGTCCTTGCATCGGGTTGGGAAGTCGACGTGAGGGCGCCTCTGGCGGCGTGGTTGCCCGTGAGCGAGGCCACGGCCAAGTACATAGATCTCGAGAAGACCAGCTTGACGAGCCTCCTCAATATAGGCGATGCCGTTATAGCCGTGGTGAAGGACGTGGATCTGACCGACGAGTTCCCCGTAATGCTGACGCTCAGAGAAGGCGAGAGGCTGGGCAAGATAGAGAGCGGGTTCGTGGTCGAGCTCTCGCCCGTCAAGGTGCCGCGCGTGATCGGCAAGAAGGGTAGCATGATCTCCACGATCTCGGAGCTCGGTTGCGATATTATAGTTGGCCAGAACGGGAGGCTGTGGGCAAAATGCCCCGGACCCGATGCCGAATTCGTGTTGTTGCAAATAATAGAGAAGATAGATAGGGAGAGCCATGTGGCCGGGCTTACCGATAGGGTCAAGGCGCTAGTTGAAAGATATAAAACCAGTGCGGGTTCGGCTAGGCAATGAAGCAACCGCCTGTGCCTCTGCTGGTAGAAGGCAGGAGGGCTGACGGGAGGACGCCAGACCAGATGCGTGAGGTCAAGATATCTGTCGGCGTCATCTCCAACGCCGACGGCTCCGCCATGGTGTCCTACGGCAATACCACGGCCGTTGCTGCAGTATACGGCCCGCGCGAGATGCACCCGAGGCACTTGTCCCTGCCGGATCGCGCCGTCATGCGCGTGAGGTACCACATGGCGCCCTTCAGTACTAGGGACGAGCGCAAGAACCCGGCGCCGTCGCGCCGCGAGATAGAGATCTCGAAGGTGTTGAGGGAGGCGCTTGAGCCCGCGATATTTCTGGAGCAGTTCCCGCGTTCCCGTATAGACGTATTCGTCGAGATAGTCCAGGCAGACGGATCCACGCGGGTGGCCTCGTTGACCGCGGCGTCTCTCGCGCTCGCCGACGCCGGCGTGCCCATGAGGGATTTAGTGATAGGCGTATCGGTCGGCCTAGTCAACGGCACCGTCGTGTTGGATCTTAACGGGCTTGAGGACAACTACGGCGAGGGCGATATGCCGGTCGGATATATGCCGAACCTAGGCCGGATAACCCTCTTACAGCTCGACGGCTCGTGGAGTAGGGATAAGTTCGCCGAGGCCTTAAAACTCGCCATAAAGGGGGCCGAATACGTCTACAGCAAGGCGCGCGAGGCGCTCAAGACAAAATACTTTGAAATAGCCGAGGAGGTGGCTAAATAATGGCGTCAATATCGCCCTACAGCAAACGCTTCATCTCGTACATACGACGTAACCAGATAAGGAGGCTTATATCATCGGGCGTTAGGATAGACGGCAGAACGCCGGATCAGCTGAGGGAGGTATCCATAACGACTAACGTGGTCAACACAGCTGACGGATCAGCGGAAGCGTTATTGGGAAAGACCAGGGTCGTGGCCGGGGTTAAGGTCGGCCTGGGCCAGCCGTTCCCCGACGCGCCTGACGAGGGGGTGTTGATCGTAAACGCCGAGATCTTGCCCCACGCATCCCCCTACAGCGAGATAGGGCCGCCGGACGAGACGGCTATAGAGCTCGCCCGCGTCGTCGACCGCGGCATACGCCACAGCGGCTTCGTGGACTTTAAGAAGCTGGCGATAGACCAGAACAAGGTCTACGTACTTTGGGTGGATCTCTACGTCCTAAACGACGACGGCAACCTCGTCGACGCCGCGAACCTCGCCGCTCTGGCCGCGCTGAGATCCACCATGTTGCCGTCGGCGGTCAAGGACGAGACGGGGGTCAAGTTGGATAGAAATAACAAGACGGCGCTTCCGTCCGATCTATCCAAGGCGCCGATAGCCGTCTCGATAGGGAAAATAGACAACCGCCTTATAGTGGATCCCAACTTCGAGGAGGAGCTCTCGCTGGACGGCCGAATAACCGTGACCATAGCTCAAGACTCCATAGTGTCTATACAGAAGACGATGGGCTACTTCACGGAACAAGAGCTTGGACAAGCGGTAGATCTCGCCTACTCTGTCAGGGACAAGTTCAAAGATATATTGTTGAAGAGCCTGGTCTAGCCGGGCCCTATATCAAGCCGTCGGCCGCTAAATTTTATATAGCCCAGATCATTTGGGCCCATGCCTTATAGCCACACCAAGGTAGTGGGGCCCGCGGGCAGATACGGCGCGCGCTACGGCATGGGCATAAGGAGGAAGATAACCGCTATAGAGGTCAAGCAGAGGGGCCTACATCGTTGTCCCAACTGCAGGTCGTTGGTTAGGCTGAGGCGCCTTGCTTTCGGCATCTGGCAATGCCCCAAGTGCGGCTTCACCTTCGCCGGCGGCGCTTGGATCCCGCAAACGATACTGGGCAGGACTCTGACTCCTGAGGAGCTTAAGCAAGTCGAGATACAGAAGGCCAGGTGGAGAGGGGCGTCGCAAGAATCTGGCTCGTGACAAGAGTCCTGGCGACTTCCTCTCGACTCTATTCCAAAAAAATTAACGAATTCCTGAACGAGCTCTCGGCCGCGTTGCCCGGCGTCGAGAAGATAGTGAGGGGGAAGCGGTCCTACAAGGCTCTGCTGGAAGAAGCAGTAGTTAGGGGCGCCAGATACATCATGTTAGTGACCTCTCGACGAGGCAACCCCGCATCTCTGGAGTTCTTAGACGTAGCGGGGCGCCGCTGGCTCCCCTATTCGATCCCCATATCCGGCGTGAGGATGCGGGAGGATCTCCAGGTATATGTGGCCAGAAAGCCCAAGGCTTGTTGCGCGGCTATAGTTGATTACACCGCGAGCGAGCTGGCCGACGTGCTTCTAGAGATATTCGGATATCCGCTGTTCTACTCCGTGGATCTAGAGAAGATTAGAGGCCGTTACGACACGCTGGTGGTGATCAGGGGGAGGCCGGGGAGCTACTTAGTAGAGCTCATCGACGGGAGGGATCTAGGGCCGCGAGGTCTTGCCATAAAAGTTAAAGGGATGAAAACTAAATATGTACGAAATATTAGTTAGGATTAAAAAAGATAAAATTATTGAGAAAACGTTTAAATCATTGGAAAAAGAAGTAGTTTTCCGTAGAGGAAGAATTAAAATATTTGTCGAGGGAGATCAACTCGAGGTGCGGGCGTACGCGGCCGATATAGCTAGCGCCAGGAGCTTGGCCAACACGATACTGAGAGTACTCTACGTAATTGAAGGCGTCGAGGAACTCTAGGCATCCGAAAAAATTTAAAGAGTGCTCGGTCTCATCCACATGGCTCAACTCCCGCCATCGCTTCAAGATCTCGTGAATAGGTTTCAGCAGGCACAGAACCAGCTACAGAGCGTCTTGTTGAGGAAACAACAGTACGAGGCCGAGCTACGGGATGTGGAGAAGGCGATGGGCGAGATAGAGAAATTGTCGCAAGACGCCAAAGTCTATAAATCTGTGGGCAATTTCCTTCTCCAGACGAGCAGAGACGTAGCTCTCCAAGAATTGAAGGAGAGGAAGGAGCTCCTCGAGCTACACATAAAGACTCTCTCGAGACAGGAGTCTATGTTGAGGGAGCAACTGGACAAACTGCGAGATGATATAAATAAAGAGCTGGCGCGGATTAGAGGAGGTGGAGAGAAGCAACAGACAGGCGCGGCCGCAAAGGGAGGAGGTTAACGTAGCTGAGCTGATATCGGAGGTGGTATATGAATACCTCTCTAGAGAATTAGGCGAGGAGTTCGTCGAGGCGGAGGTCGAGGTGGCGTTCGACGGCAATTCTGTGACGGTATCGGTGGAGGCAGGCGCGGGCGCCCTCGTCGATGAGGACAGGTTGAGGGAGATTGTCGACAAGGCGGCGGAGCTCGGGATAACCGTCGCCGATTTGGTAAAGGAAGGAGCGGTACAGCCCAGCGATGACAGGAGACATGTACTTAGAGAGGCTCTTAAACGTATTAGGGAATCGGCGTAGGATCGCCGTAGTCACGCACAGACACGCGGATCTTGACGCCTTAGGCTGTGCCCTGGTGCTCCGCGATGTCCTGGAGGGCCTAGGCCGTGAGGCAGTTGTCGTGTGTCCCGACGGCGTGGCCAAGGACGCCGGTCCCTACGCTAGGTGTTCCGAGGAGGTGCCGCCTGACATAGAGATGGCCGTGTTGGCGGACGTTGCATCGCTGGCACAAGTCCCCCCCATAGACGTGCCCTTGGCGATCTTCGACCACCATGCGGTCGGCGACAAGTTGCCCGGCGTGAGGGAGGAGAGGCCCAGCTGTAGCGAGATGGCGTTAGAGCTCGCCATCGAGGCTGGCGTGAGGCCCAGGCGTGATTCGTTGATAGCGGCGGCTCTGGGGATCTACTCAGATACGGCCAGATTGTTGAGGGCGGACAAGAGGACTCTGGCCGCAATCTCCTTCGCGATATCGGAGATAGGGCCGCTCGAGAAGTATATAGTACAACAGGGGGAGGAACGATCCCTTAAGATGGCCAAGCTTAAGGCGTTGGCGCGTCTCGCGATCTACGAAACCAGGCTGGGCGTGGTTTGCGCCACTCACGTAGACGCCTACGAGTCGGACGTGGCCGCCCTGCTGACCTCGGCCGGATGCGACGTGGCGATCGTCGCGTCGCGCCACGGCGGCGAGGTGAGGCTCGTGTATAGATCGCACAAGGTAGACGTGGGCGAGATAGCGGCGAGGATAGGCGAACTTCTAGGAGGAAGCGGAGGAGGCCATAGAGGCGCTTCTGTGACCACGGTGAAGATGAAGGCGACCAAGGCCGATCTGCCGAGGCTGTTAGGGGACGTGGTCCGCGCCCTGGATCCCGGCGCGAGGCCGCTTAGCTGAGCATCTCCACCCTCCGTATCCTCAACCCGCACGAGGGACACCCCATCACGATGTGGCTGATCAGAGATCTATATTTCGCCGAGAAGATCTTCTCCGACACATATATCCTCATCCGTGCGCTGGCGCAGTTGGGGCATATATCGCCGTCGCCCAGGCCCTGGCCTATTTTAAATGGCCTGAAAGCCATGGCATGGCCTACGGCCTCCTCTAAGCCTTCCTCGATATCCGCGGCGTTGACGCCGATTAGCTTAACGCCGAGATCCCTGCCGTACCACCTATTGATCCTATCAGCAACGCTCTGGAGCTCGTCGATCACGAGATAGGGCCTATACGCAACGACCACCAGCACATCTGAGTTGAACAACTTCAGATGGTCGGCAAGCTCTAGGGGATCTACATCGAATATATGGCTCTTCTCCGGGCACCAGAACGAGACGTAGAGGTTGCCGAGCGCCGCATATAAGAGGTCGGATTTATGCTCGACGACCTTGAACCCTCTACCCGCTATATACTCCTCCACCTTCTGGCAATCCTTCACAAGGCTTTAATTACCTCCAGATTTAAAGCCGTGCGTTGCCCCATGTATAGGTCCACAGCCGACGGGACCCGGTGTATACTAATACCTCCTGAGGAGTGGCGGATAAGCAGAGCGCAACTAGAGAAGTACTGCAACAATGGAGGATCCGGGTGCTCTATATATGCTAGGTATATGTCGGCCAGGGGCAAATCCTAGCGTCTTAATTTGAGGTAAACCATAGAGATAGCCACCAGTACTCCTGCGAGCGCCGCCAGCGATGTGGGGAGCTCTTTCCCTGAATTACTAGCTACGCTGGGGGCGGTCAAGTTGAAGGTGAAGGAGGCAGGATTAACGGCAATGGGAAGCGTTAAGAAGAATTCGTACCTTATAACGCCGGTACCGTATATTTTTTTATAGGTTTTAGCCACCGAACTAAAATATTCATACCTCTCTATTGTTTTTGTAATATTGTATCTATAGTTTGATACTATAGAGTTAATTAGGCCGAGGTAGGGAAGCTCGCCTTCCAACGCCGTAGAGAGCGACTTGATCTGACCTGCGCTGTATTTTAAAGAGCTTGAGGCGGAGATTAGGTAGGCAACGCCGTCGTTAATGGGCGCAATTAGCCGGTTTATTTGGCTCGCCACAACCGTCAGGTTATTCGCTATATCCACCAAAGACCTGGAGGCGTTTGTTATTATCGGCGGCATTTCCCTCAACATGGCAGTGGCGTTCCGCCTCGTGGCCAGCGCCGTTTGATTCAACAAGCCTTCCACTTGGCCCAGCTGGCCGCCAATGGCCACCAAGGCGTTTCTGGTAGTGGAGACTATGCCGATTAAGGCGCCCACAGAGGTCTTGGCGGAGTCCACCGTGGATTGCAAGCTCCGGGTCAAATCAATTGCGTAGTCCAGCTCTTGGCTCAACGTCCTCGTTGCGTTTTCCACCAATGTATTATTTGAATTTATTTGATTAATTTTTTGTTTTATAGAAATAAGACTTAAATAAATTCTATTAATAGAATTTTCAGTATTTTGTAATGAGAAGTAAATTGTATATAAATTTCCTTCTATAGAATTGAGAGCCTGCACAGAGGTCGAGAGAGAGTTTTCATAGGCCTCTATCGCTATGGCTTGCGTTTCCAGCGCGTTGGAAAGGGCGGCAAGATAGGCGTATTCGTACTGTATAAGGAGCAACGATCTATTCAGGGTAGACGCCACGCCGAGAAGAGACTCCGATATGGCGGCCAGTTGGGAGTTGAGCGCCTTCACCACGTATTGCGACGCGTTTAAGCCTTTAGCCCCCTCCTCGAACGCCGCCGAGCTTAGGTTCAATATACTGACTAGGTTATTCAAATTATTTGTGGTGTTATATATTAAATTATTAAATAATTTAACAGCAAATGTTAAATTATTTAAATAGTTATATGTATTATTCAAAACAATTATAGAGCTGTTGGCTTGTTTTATATAGCCAGAGAGATCTATGTCCGATATTATCTCAACTGAGGGGAGATTCGCGGCGCCGAAGTCGCCGAAGTTTACGACTCTATACGATATAGAGAACGTCTTTTCATAGCCGACGAAGAAAGTCCACTGATATACCGTCGTGCCCCCCAGATTTTCAACTCCAGAGGGGGCCACATCGCTCATTATTTCGACGCCAGGCGGCCTCTGCACTAGCACCGTCACAGGTACGCTGAAGGGCATATAGTTCTTTATTATAAAGTTTATTTTAATTAATGAATTATTTGAACAATATAATTCATTATTTACTAATGACGCATTAATATATGTTATATTGTAGAAAATAGCTATAGGAGGAGGATAGGATCCGTTGGCCGGAATGTATATAACGGAGGCGCCGAAGGGAGGCACCACGCGGCTTAAATACTCCATGGGCCTTGAGGAGTTGTTGACTACGAAGTACATGTACTGATACGTCGTCGACACAACGCCGTTATACGAGGCGCTCGCGGATATGATTAATGTGGGCTCCGTAGCCCATACGACCGACGTCGACAGCAACAGCAACAAGGCGATTCTTATCTCCACGCAGAGTCTATAGCTCTGATCTTTTCATATATCTCTTTCGCCTTATCCACATCTATTCTTATTTCGCCCCTCGGCATCTCGCCGTCCAACACATACCCGCCTCTGACAGTGTAGACCTTATCCGCTATCGCCGCGACGTCGGGGTCGTGCGTCGCAATGAGGACTGTGGTCCTCCACGCCCTGTTTAGGGCCAGTATCAGGCTGAGTATGGCGGAGGCGTTTTCCAGATCCACGTTAGACGTAGGCTCGTCCAGTATCAGAAGCTCGGGGCTGTTGGCCAACGCGCGCGCCAGCGCGGCGCGTTGTTGCATGCCGCCCGACAGCTGGATGGGATACCTCTCCGCCGAGTCCTCGAGGCCGACGAGCCTCAATAGCAACTTGGCCTTGGCCTTAGCCAAGTCCTTGGGCATGCCTGCGGCCAGCATTGGCAACATCACGTTCTGCAACGCCGTTAGGTACGGGACTAGGTTATATGACTGGAATAGATAGCCTATTCTCAAGAGCCTGAACCGCTCCAGCCTCTTCTCGTCGAGACTCGTCACGTCGGTTCCCAGCACCACGACGACGCCGCTGGTGGGCCTGTCCAGAGACGATATTATGTTCAACAAGGTCGTCTTGCCGGAGCCTGAGGGGCCCATAAACGCCGTGATGGTGGCGCTGGGTATCTTGAGCGTTACTCCCTTCAACGCGTGCACCTCGCCGGCGGCTGTCCTATATACCTTGTGCACGTTCTCCAGATACACCGCCTCGCTCATCTCAAGATTTCCAGAGGTCGCAGGGTCACGGCCCTATATATCGGCATGAGGGCGCCTGCCAGAGCCACTAGAAGGGACAAGAAGACGCCCAGAGCAAACAACGACGGCATGAACGGTATGGGGACATCGAAGAAGTAGCCCAGCTTAATTAGTAGGTACTTGATCCCCAAAGCGCCGAAATAGCCGACGACGCCCCCGGCCACGCCGCCTAGAAAGCCCACCGAGGCTACCTCAAGCACGAACGCCAGCGCTATATCCCTTCCCGATATGCCGGTGGCCTTTAAGAGAGCTATCTCGCCTATACGTTCCCTCACTGTTATGGACATAACTGTGAAGGTAGTTAAAACGCCCGCCAGAAACGCTATGATCTCTATCACAAGGAAGAATATGTTCAGCATGTTGAATACTCTATTTATGGTGGACAGAGCGCTCTGTTGCGTGTATACCTCGGCTTGTGGATACTTCTGCTTCAACGCCTGGGCTAGGGGCTGTATCAACGATTTGTCCTTTAGGGTTATGAAGACCATGTTGTAGAAATCCCCTATACCCATCTGTTGTTGGAGCCAATCTAGAGGCACGACGACTAGGTTGAGGCTCATAGGGCCTATGAATCCCTTCAACAAGTTGCTCATTATGCCGACCACGGTCGCCTTGAGCTTTACAGGAGGCGCCACGCTACTCTGGTATACGTATATCGTCACGTCTCGCCCCAACGGGACGCCCAGCGTGGACTCGACCACCGCCTCACCTCCCGCATGCGGCAGTCTGCCGGCCTGCAACTCCACGTCGAAATAGCCTATATCGCTCAGAGGCACTCCCAGAAGCGTCACCGTCTTGTTCCCCAGAGTGCCCGTCAGCATGACCACAGGCTCGGCGCTTTGGACGTAGGGGATAGATCTTAAAGAAGAGACAAAGGCGTAGGGGATATTAATCGAATTAGAATAAATAAGTATATCTGCTGGAAATATTTGGTATAATTGATTCTTTACATATATTTTAGCCCCAACGCTTATAGTGCTCAGAGCCACCATCAGCGCCGCGCCTATGGCTATGACTACCACCAACAACAGGTACCTAGCCTTTCTAGCCCTCATGTCGCTGGTCGCCAACATCGTGATGTGGCGATACGCCATCGCGGATATTTTTGAACTAAATTATTTAGCGTTGTGAGGACGGCGTCGGCCTACGCCTTGCTCGCGTTGTGGATCGCCGTGTATGTCTATCTAGCGTTGCATGCGGCAAGGGTATTCGACGTGTTGGTTTACTCGGAATCCAAGCTAATGCCTAAAAATGTAGAACCAAATATAGTAAATAATATAATAAATAATGGATCTAAATCTAATAGCTCTTCCAATTTTATATTTATAGTAATATATGGGCCTAATCTTTCACACAAGCTTTCTCTAATTAACAAGACACTAGTTGAGGAGGGCTACAACGTGACGTCGCCGCTTACCATACAGTATATCGCCCAAAAAATATATTGGTTAAAAATAAATACTATATTAAATAATTATACCAATAAATTCTTTAATTATTTAAATACAATATATAATTCTACAAAAGATAATTGCATAAAACTTAGAGAGCTTAAGGAGGCGTACGAGGCGGCCAAGAGAAACGCCACGGCGTTGTTGTACGCCACGTATGGCGCCGCCCTGCTGAACTACTCAACGCCTCAGACGGCGAAGTTCCTCCAGTACTACCGGAATCTGTCGAAAACCTACGGCGTGGACGCGGCGGTGAGGCTCGCCGCCGATGAGGCCTACGGCAACGTGAGCTGGTTGCTCGAGGGCATTACGTGGAGAGACTGGGCCGCCGAGAGCTCGATAGATCTAGTGGCCGAGAGGATCTTATCGGCTAGATTGAACTCGTCGCTTATCCAGCTGGCCAGAAACGTGACCGAGCTAGGGGTCGAGAAGTACCTGTACCTACAGCTGGCTTCCCGACTGCCGCTTGCTCTAAGGCCCTACATACCGTATGTCCTGTGCGTCAATGAGACCGGAGCCGCCACCGACATTTTTAGGGAGTCTCTACTTAGGAACTTGACCTCGGAATATCCGCCGCCTACTATGTACACCATACCGCAAGCCGAGCAGTTGCTTTACGGCGATCTGTATGCCCTGGCGATAGCCGAGGGGACAGGCGTGCCTAAGCTTAACTACAGTTGGGCCGTCCCCGTATCTACCGGCATCCTCATGTCGCAGTTCACGGAGATCGTGACCTCCGAGGTGCCCGACATAGATAAGACAACGGCGATAGTCATGTTGGCGATTCTGCTTTTGGTGTTCGGCACGCTGATCGCGCCGCTGGTCGTGCTGGCCGAGGTGGGGCTGTCCTACCTCGCCCTCCTGGGGCTTATCTACTTGATCTCGCCCTATATGCCGCCCTACTACCTTTCGGTGTACATAGCGGCGCCCGTGGTCTTCGCGTTGGGGATAGACTACAACCTCTTGTTGCTCGGAAGATACGCAGAGGAGAGGAACAAGGGGGCCGAGCCCGCCAAGGCTGTTAGTGCGGCCGTCGGCTTCGGCAAACGCGCGGTTCTCACAAGCGCTGCAGTGGCCGGCTTGGCTCTCGGCAGTTTCGGCTTCTCCATCCTGCCATTTATGCAGACCATAGGGCTAGCTTTGGCGCTTTCCGTCATATTGGTATTGGCCACCTCCTTCACGGCAACTCCCGCGTTGATGACCGTGATGGGCGATAGGCTGTTCTGGCCGAGGAAGATAGAGGAGATCAGACTCCACGAAGGCCGCTCCAAGCTCCTGGGCAGATCCGTGGACTTCGCGCTTAAATATTCGAAAATATTATTAATATTATTTGTTATAATTACTTTAATTTTAATTATATTCATAATAAATAATATAAGAATAACTACAAATCCCATATCGGCAATGCCGGAGACCAAGAACAAGGAGGCGCTACGTATAGCCCAGACGTATTTCAGGAACGTGACGGCGTTATCTACTACATATCTCGTATTTACTAGGAGCCCGAACAACACTGTGCTCGGCTATATAACTGAAATACCCTATTATACAAATTATACTATATTTACAAAGGGAAAATATTATATAATATCATTAAAATTATCTCTAACTAGTACATCGGATGAATTAATATATATTTATGATAATTTAACTAAACTTAGGAAATACGGTCTTCTATATATAGGTGGCGATGCCGGCTGGAAACATATTTATTATACATATATATATTTATATTTTTGGCATTTTCAACTATATATAATTCTATTGAGCGTGATATTGGCTCTAATGGTGGCTCTTCGTAGCGTCATGACTCCTCTAAGGCTTGTCGCCACTGTGCTTATGTCTATGGTGTGGGGCCTCGCCCTCAACATAGCCCTATTCCAGATAGTAGGCGGCCAGCTGACGTATTGGCTACAGCCCGTCGTCCTTACAACTCTCCTAGTCGCCGTGGGGACAGACTACGATGTGTTTATAGTGTCGAGGATTAGAGAAGAGGTAGAGAGAGGTCTCGACGATAGGTCCGCAATAAGGACGGCTATAGTGACCACGGGCCCCATAGTCACGGGGGCCGCGTTAATCCTCGCCCTAGCCTTCCTCTCCATAGTCCAGTCGCAGTTGACGGTCCTACAGCAGATAGGGGCCACCGTGGCGTTTTCGGCTATTTTCGACGCCTATATAGTGAGGCCGTTGCTCGTCCCGGCGATAATGAACCTACTAGCTAAATACAACTGGTGGCCTTCTAAGTTGCATGAACGTCCGCGTTAGGGCGCTCCTACTCGACTTTTTCGGGACTCTGGCCAGGATCGACGACGAGGAGTCCTACCTACGCGACGTGGCCGCCGGGCTTTCGTCGGTCCTAGGCGTGAGCGATGAGAAGTCTCTGGAGTATTTCACTGAGGCTAGGAGGTTGGCCAACGCCGTGAGGGAGGCCTCTCTGGCAGAGATAACCGTCGACGGACAGGCGGCCTTAATATCGGCGCTGTCGGGAGGCGATTGGCGCGATATCCGCGCCGTTTTGGTCAACGCGATGCTGGACCACCTCGTGCCCGTGGACTACTCGCCGGAGTTTCTCAGATGGGCGAGTTCCCAGTACAAAACGGCGATAGTATCCAACGTGACCTGCAAATGCTACATAGAGGAGTTTCTGAGACGGCTGGGCGTCTCCGTCGACGTTTTGGTGACGTCGGACGTGGTCAGGTACCGGAAACCGCATAGGGCCATGTTCAGGATAGCCCTCAGAAGGCTCGGCGTTAGGCCGGAGGAGGCCGTCATGGTGGGCGACGACGACGTGGATTTAGGCGCCAGAGCCCTGGGCATACTCACAGTGATAATCGGGAGCAAGACGCGAGGCGATCTGAACTTCGGCAGTCTGGCGGAGCTTAGGCGTTGGCTGGAGGAGAATACATTTAATGCGTCGGTAACCCCTCGGCATGATCTGTAGCTCGTGGATCTGCGGCGAGATAAAAAGGCCGGGCTCCTGCGTCGAGGAGGACTACGACGTGCTGGTGGTGGGCGCCGGCATAGGCGGACTGGCGGCCGCCCAAGAGTTGGGCAGATACGGGCTCAAGGTAGCCGTCTACAGTGAGGGGCCTAGAGGCGGCCACAACGCCCTAGACGGAGAGCCGACCATATCGGGCGTCTCGGCCCGCGAATATATAAATAAGTATACGGTGGAGGTCGATAGAGGGGTTTTCGACGGCGAGGTCCTAATCTCCGGCGATCGGTGCATTAAGCCTAAGTTTAAGCATTTGGTCCTCAGCACGGGGGGCGTGGAGATGTACACGCCGATGCCCGGCTCGCCGCAGATTCTATTGGCCTCGGAGGCGCTCGCTGCAGGGATAAACGGCAAGAGGCTATTGGTGTGGGGGACCACCGAGTGGGGGCTCCGGGCGGCGATCGCCTTGGCTCGTAGAGGCAACCAAGTAGTGATCGCCGACAACTCGGCCTACCTACGCGACGTGAAGTACTTCCAGATGGTTAGAAGCACCTTGGAGAAGTTGGGGATAGAGGTAATACACTCGGCGGTGGTAAGGAGGTACAAAGACGGCGTGATCGAGCTGAAGGTGTACGTGGGGAAGAAGGGGACCGAGAATAGGAGGATCGAGGCAGACGCCGTTGTGTCGACGGTCAGAACAGCCAACATATACGTCCCGCTGAGGCTAGGCCTCAAGGTCTTCTATTCCTTCGAGCTCAACTCGTTGGTGCCTAGGCGCAACAGCTTCGGCGAGGTTTTGAGAATTGACGATAGGGGCAAGTCGGCCGGGGGCACTAACATATACGCCGTCGGCGAGCTGTACGGCGCCGTCTACGCCCACCTCGAGGAGGCTCACGGCAAATTGCTCGCGTCGTATATAGCGTCCAAGGAGGGCTTGGAGGACGCCGACAAGGTCGCCAAGGCTCTGGAGGAGTTCAGGTCCAAGATAGCCCTAGAGGTCAACTGGCTCTACAACCTCGACTTGAGGCTCAGTAGGGGGACCGACTACAGCGACCTGTACGTGGAGCCCAACGTGATAGACGCGCCCGGCTGGCCCTATTTCTGGCCAAACGACATCGACGAGATAGACGGCGACCAGGTAATATGTCCCTGCACGGGCCTGAAGCTCTCCGATTTCATGAAGGCCGTAGAGAGACTCAACAAGATGAAGATCGAGGTGCGGGTGACTAGCGACGAGGTGAACAAGCTCAGGCACATCAAACTGCCCACAATAGGCCAGATGGCTAAGGGCCCCAGCCCCTGTTTCGAGATATTCTGCATACCCAACATGGCCATAATAGCGGGGGCGATATACGCCCAGAAGCCCTCGTATCTGCTGTATGGACGGCCCAAGCAACTCTACGAGCAAGCGCCTTAGCCGTGCGGAGCTACAGCTATAGGTTTTAAACAGCGTAGCGGCGTCGTTCTGTGTGTCTGCGCAGGGCGGTTGAGGACGCCGTAGCGGGGGCGCCCCTGGACGACGAGGAGAAGCGGTGTTTAGAGGAGGCCGGGCTTTATAGGGACGGCCTTCTTGCGCCTAGGCCTTATCTGATATTTAGGGCTCTGCAGAGCGGGGCGAGGCTGGATCTGGCGAAGCTGTCGCGTCTGCTTAGCTGGCAGGATTTCGAGGAAGTGTTGATGTACATATTCGAGGGGTGGGGCTATTCAGCCCAGAGAGACGTCAGACTAGACTGCGGCGGCCGCAGATTCGAGTTCGACGTGGTTGCGTGGTCCCGCGAACGGGTCTTGGTCGTAGAGGCTAAGCATTGGAAGTACGGCGGAGGTAGGTGGGCGACCGTGGCCAGAAACCATTTGGATAAGGTCGCTAAGTGTCTCGACAAGCTGAGATCGCTAGCGCCTAGAGTACTTCCTGTGGTAATTACGCTTAGTTCTGTTAGCGATATCGTTGAGGGAGTGCCCGTGCTTTCCATAGCTCTTCTTGCCGACTTCTTGAGAAACGTCGATAACTTGGACGATCAGATCCTTGTATTGACGTAGGCAGTCCTCGCAGGCGTAGACGTATAGATCCATGTGCAACTCTGCTTTTAACTTGACTACATAGAGCTTATCGAAATCTCTAAGGCAGAAGAAGCAACGGGTCACACCTTCTCCGTCTTCTCGACAGCGACTTCCGGCATAGCCAAAATCTTTGTAACTCTATGCGGCAACAGGTAGTGCTCGGCGAGCTCTAGAGCAACGGCGACCAGGAACATGATAGGGCCAGCCGAAGAGAAGGCGTTAGATACGGCGATTACCGTTAAGCCGTTCTGCTCGGAGAATATCAAAGGCAACGGCGACGCGAAGACTATCGACAAGACGGCAACTGAGACGGCGCTACCCCTCGGCCTAACGCCTTTCCTAACCTCGTAATAGCCCGCGGTCGCGATCGCGATCGCCGATATGACCCAGCTAACTAGATACGGCACCGAGAATAGATAGTATTTGTCATAGCCGACGGAGATATACGATCTGCCGACTTGAAAGCCCGGAGCAGGTCCAACGGCGTATACGACTAACCCTATATGTGGTATCGCCAGAAGGGCCAGCAACACTATGCCTATCCACAACAGCCTCACCGGTGTTTAGTAGTGAGGGGTTTTTAAGCTAGAGAACGTCGTTCTCGTGGAAAACACCGCAATAGATTCCAGGAGATTTCGCTGTTTGTAGCCCAGCATCTTCTTGACCGAATAGTTTAAATTATCCCCTGGGGCTCTTGACGTGCTTTTACAAATATGGTTGCCGGCGGCCATAGTCGCCTTGATTGCGGCGCTCATAGCCGCCATATTTATACTTAATAGGAGATCGCCGCCGCAACAACAGCAACCTCTGAGGGCGTATACCCCAGGCGAGCAGGAGATCTTGAACCAGTTGGCATACATCAGGGATAGGCTGGAGAAGTTTATCCCGCCCTACGGCCGAGTTGGTTACATACCGTCAAATGCGGCCGAGTTGGCGCAACTCCTAGGATTTCATTATGTCAAGATAGGCCAAGAGGAATATGGAAACCTGCCTGAAATTAATGGTATTGAACAATACCTGGACCTAGATCTAGATGAGGCGCAATTGAAGATAAAAGATAAGTATATTTATATAATAAAGAAGAACGATAAAAGACTAGTAGCAGTAGGCGATACCTACCTGGACTACCTCACGATAAAGTTCCTGGAGGACTTTTTAAGCTACCTCTAGGATACGCGGAGGTGATGAGCTAAGGGTCTGGCGAGCAGTGAAGAGGCTCAAGTAGCTGATTTCAGCTCCTCATCGATTCTGCCCTTCCTCCTTCTCCTTAGAAGAGAAGCGATAGTATGTAGGTTAGATAAGATAAGTAAGACGAGGCCGAATAAGGCCAACGAATCCTCTCCGCCTATTAGACCCAGCACTATCAGGGCAGAGCCGTAGGCCATCATTATGTAGACGAACACTTCAGGAAAATCCGCCAAGCATATATCCGCTTCAGACACGATATCGGGAAAAACGAGGATGGGTGCCTTAACGGGTTAACTGCAACTCCCCACGGGCTCCACTACTAAGGGTGTCTCGGCCTCGACGACTCTCACCCTACATCCCTTTCTAATGTTAACTCTGGAGATCGCCTTCCAGTACTCGCCCAACACCAGTACGTAACCCGGCCTATCCGGGCCTATATCGTCTACGGCGATGCCCTCGAGCCCTCTCAGTGTGAGGAGCTGCTCCGATACCGGCCGCCGTAAGTGTACGGCTACGGCTTTCCACGCTATGAAGGCCACCACGCCGGCTAGGATCGCCGACAGCGCTATCGCGGAGCCCACGAGAGGCCAATAATCGGCTACCACCACGGGCTGTCTCTGTAGCTGGAGGGGCGGGAAGAGGCTCAGGAAGCCCAATATGACCAAGACGGCGCCCGTCCCCTCGAGAATACCGTGGGTGTAGCCCCCCGAGAACATGCCGGCGAATAGCAGAGCGACCCCCATTGCGAATAGGATCGCCCAGATCCAGCCGGTGGACACGTAGGGTATTACAGATAGCAGGAACAACACTACGCCGAGTCCGGCGACTAGGGGGTGGCCCGACGCGATCGCCGCGATGACTATGAGTAGCGCCAGCAGAGATAGGATGCTCTCCACGAGGGGATCCATTAACCACGCCTGGAACATCTCGCCGAAGGTGGGCTCTATCCTTATCAACGCAGGGCTCTGCACAACCACAACGACTTTATGCCCGTCGAGGAGTATAGACGTCCCGTTTATCTCGTCTAGAAGTTGCCCTATGTCGTTGGCCACGAAGTTTATGACATGATAGCGTAGTGCCTCCTCCGCGTTCAGGTTAAGGTTGCGCTCGACGCAGAGATAGGCGTAAGTTGAGTTTCTGCCATACGACTCCATGATAGTTGCCAAGTAGCTGGCCAACGCGTTGAGTATCTTGGATTCGTTTATGGGCGTCGTGCCCTGTATAGGCTGGCAAGATCCTATAACCGTGTGCGGGGCCATGGCGGCTATATGAGTGGACAAAAGCAGATAGGTACCTCCGGACCAAGCATAGCCGTAGTCGGGATAGACGAAGCCTATGACTGGCGCCGACGAGGAGCCTATCATCTGCATGGCTTGAAGCGTAGAATCCGCTAGCCCGCCCGGCGTATTCAGCAACACCAGCACAGCGCCGGAGTTCTGCTCGGCGGCGTTTATGGCCCTTGACAGTTGCGACACGGTATAGGGCCCTATCGTGTTGTCCACAGAAACTACGTACACCACTCTGACGTAGTATATTTGTTGCGCCCAGATTAGCTGGGACGCCAGAAAGACGAGAATTAGCGTCAGCGGTATAACCCTCCTCCCCATCAACTCTGCTGGCCTTGCTGAGGAGTTCCGCCTCCCTGTTGCGTAGCCTTTGAGAGAGCTAGGGGCAACGCCACGAACTCGAGAGACGACGGCGTAACTATTATCAAGTTGTGCTCTCTGGCCATCTCAAGAAGGGCGTCGATCTGCCTCAGCTGGACGGCTACAGGGTTCTTGGCATACGTCTCGGCAGCCTCTAGGTATATTTTACTGGCCTCGTATTCAGCGGAGGCTATCGTTATCTTGGCCCTACGCAACCTCTCGGCCTCGGCTTGGGACGCCATGGCCCTCACCAGAGTTTCGGGTAGCCTTATGTCGCGTATAGCCACGCCGGTCACCTTGACGCCCCACGGCGTGACGTGCTCGTCTACTATTTCGGCTATCTTCTTGGCTATCTCCTCTCTGTGGGATAAGAGCGTGTCGAGGTCCACCATGCCGACGACGTCCCTCAGAGTAGCTGCGGCGAAGGTGGCCACGGCGGGGACGTGGTTCTTAACCGTCACCGCTACCTTAAGCGGATCCACAACCCTCTGATACACGGCCGCGTCTATCGTGACCTCTACGTTGTCCTTAGTCAAGGCCTTTTGTTGAGGCACATCGACGACCTCTATACGTAAATCGTAGCGCACGATCGTATCTATTATAGGCACTATGAAGACGAGGCCCGGCCCCAACAAACCCGTGATTCTCCCCAGCCTGAACCTCACCGCCCTCTGGTATTCGGGGATTACCTTTATGGCCGACCCAATCAAGGAGAGGACTATTATGAGCACTATAAAAATGACAACGGCCGTGAGCACCAACCCGATCTGTAGCAACATACACAAATACTATCCCCTTAATTAAGTTGGTGAGGATTGCGTGGGGACGGTCTGAAGATCTGATGATAAGTCCGCGCACCGATCAGAGGCGAGAAAATCTCTTCACGTTATCGGCCAGTCCTGAGCTCATCACTGGAGTGGAGGAAGGAAATAGATAAAAACAACGAAGGCGGTAGGTTGCCGATGTTGAAGCTCGACGAGATTTTAAAAAACCTTGAAGAAATAGATAGAGCAATAAAGGAAGCTGAACAAATTAAACAGAAGGTTCAGAACAATACAAACAAAATTATAGATAAATATTCTAGCCAACTAAACGCCATAGTCGACTCGATAGTGAGAAAGACGGTGCAAGATTATAGAGAGAAGGCGCTAAAGGAGGCTAGGGAGGAGGCCGCCCGCATTCTGCAAGAGGCTGAGCAGAGGAGGAGCAAGTTGCTTGAGTCGTTTAACAAGAAGAGGCAGGAGGTGCTTGACGCCGTGCTGAAACAACTAGGTTTATGAGCTCTATACTGAGGAGGCCTAGCCTAGGCCCCAGAGTTAGAGGTCTTCGAGTTAAATCGCTCCCGAGAGATAAGGCAGTAGCGCTCGCCTATGCCAGCTCTCCAGATGAATATCTAAATGTCTTAAGAACCACTCAATATCAAGTTTCTATAGATAAATTGACAAAAGATACGTTGAATGACTTAAGAGAACAAATTATTAAAACATATATGAACAACGTGAAGGAGCTGTATCTCGGCGTGCCTGAAGACGGCAGGGAGGTAATAAGGCTCCATCTCAGACGCTTCGAGTACGAGAATATTGAGTATATAATTACCGCGATAAGATCGGGCAAGAACCCCGAGGACTTTGTAATAATGGAGCCTCTCGATTTTACCGGTCGGCGCTATGTCGTGACCTCGCTTCTGGGGGCAAGGAGCGTCGAGGAGGTGGGTGAGAGGCTTAAGGCTCTGGGGCATCCGGCGGCTGGGGCGTTTGAGCTAATGCAGAAATTCGGCTATGATAAATTTACTATATTTATAGATAGGCAATGGATATTAGATTATACAAAGTTTTTAAAAGAATTACAAGATAAATCTATTGATAAATTGATAGATACATTAACTACGTATTTCGATGTGGTGTTGGCCGTTAGGGCTAAGATATGGGGTCTCTCCCCCGAGGAGATTGCGTCTCTCACCACCGGCATGCCCTCTGGTATCGTCAAGGAGATATTCGACGCCACTGCGCGCGGCGAGGTCGCCAAGACCTTGGACTTGATATCCGGGATCAAGCCGTGGGGCCAGGTTATCGCCTCCATGGCTTCTGAGGAGCCCACGTTCGAAAACCTCTCGGTGGTCCTCGACAACGCCTATCCGGCGATAATGAGGAGGCTCGCCGACGCCTGTATCGTAGAGTGTTCTGAGTTCTCCTTGGGCTCGTTGCTGGCGTCGTTGGAGTACATGAGGGCAGAGGCCATGCTCATAGTCAAGGCAGCCGCCATGTTGGTAGAAGGCGTCTCTGTAGAAAAAAGGCGCAGTTACTTCGCCCCCCTGACGCTTATTTAGCAGCAAGTATAAAGCTTATCAGCAATCCGTATATAGCTATTGCCTCCGCCAGCGCCACGAATATTAGGTACCACACGCGCTCCTGCGGCTTCTCGACGAGGGCCGATATAGCCGCCGCGCCGGCTATGCCCACGCCTATGCCGGCTCCCAGACCTGCGAGGCCTACGGCCAAGCCGGCCCCTATATATTGGTTGCCCGATTGGGTCGTCTGCGCAAACGCAGCCGCGCTCAGCAACAGGAGAGGCAATAGGTATTTGGCCGCCATGGCCCACGGTGTTTTACCGTGCTTTTAAATATTGCCTTAGCCTCTCTATTTGGACATCGATCTCTCTGATAGATTCGTCGAGCTCCTTCTTGGCCTCGCTGAGAATTTTTTCGAGTTCTTTATCTATAAGCTCCTTTATCTGGGCCTCAAGCCCCTTCATAGACATCGAAGCCCTCTTGCGAGCTGTTTTAATCGTTTACGGCCGCTAGCTCTGGGCCGCCGCCGTGATGATCTTCCGCCTTATGAAGTCTTCCCTCTCCTGTTCTTCCAGCGCTAGAGTTATGTACTTGATGGTTTCCTGAATCCTTGGAACTATCACGTAATCTATTGCGTTGATCATGCGCTGGTACTCCCTGACTCTGTTCAGAAGCGTGTAAAACAAGGTCTCCTTCTCGGCGAACGAGATTAGTTTAGGCAACAGATCGCGCATCTTTACTAGTGCTAGGTCCAGCTCAGGCGCCTCCGCTATCAGGCTATAGATAGGGTACTTGCCGTAGTTCTCCACCTCCAAGCCCATATAGAGGCCTCTATTGACTAGAGCGACGGCGGCCGTCTTAGGCGTCATCTCGGCCAACATATCCAGCCTATCGATGCCCTCCTTGGCGGCCGCCATCTTGAAGAGGTCCGATATCTCCGAAAACCGCGCCGCTATCTCGGCTCTATCTCTTTCGAGCTCAGCTATAAGCGCTCTTATTCTCTGTATAGTGCTGTTCCTCGCGTCCTCCAACGTCTTTTTTATCCTCATGAAAAGCTGGAGCCTCCTCCGCTGGTTGATCAACTCCAGCCGCGAAGGGCTCACGCGCGAGGACACTGCCTCTAGGCGGCGCCTCTTTAAAATTATTGCGCTACCAACTACATGGAGGCCAAGACTAGAGCGGGTTCCAAGGTCGATAAAGTGGCCGGCGTGAGATCTGCCGACATAGCCAACGCTGTGAGGTATATAGTGGCTGGCGACAACGGCGATTACTATCTCGTAGCGCTGTCCGGCGATAGGCCGCTTTATGCGTATTCCATAAGATACGAGCCGGCCGGATACTCAATTCTAGGGAAGGCCGAGCTCAAATGCGCCAAATGCGGCGGATCTCTAACCAAGTTCTACGTCTATAGGGATCTATACGGCGAATGCGAGAGAGGGCATTTAAACCACGTGGGGGTGATTGTCGCGTGGCTGAGGCCTGGAGAAGAGTCAGAAGAGTCGTAGAGGACAGCGATGTAGTCCTCGAGGTGCTGGACGCCCGGGACCCCCTCGCTACGCGCAACTTAGACGTGGAGAGGCTTGCCGAATCTTTAGGCAAACGGATTATAGTTGCTATAAATAAGGCAGACCTAATTCCGTTGGGGGTAGGGCTTAGATGGAAGCGTTGGTTCGAGTCGCAAGGGCTTCCGTCGGTGTTCTTCAGCGCTAAGGAGAGGCTCGGCACGAGGAAGCTGATGGCCTACATAAAGAGGCTGGCGCCAGCGGTCCCGGTCAAGGTTGCCGTAGTCGGGTATCCAAACGTGGGAAAGTCCACGATAATAAACTACCTCAAGGGCAGACACGTCGCGTCGACGAGCCCGAAGCCCGGCTGGACCAGGGGCGAACAGCTGGTGAGGGCCAAGAGCTGGCTATTGGTCATAGACACCCCTGGCGTCCTCACGGCCGAAGGCGCCGCGGATCCGGCGATCGCCGTGGTCCGCGGCGCGGTGGATCCAGGCAGAGTCGACGACGCGGTGCCCTACGCCGTTGCGTTGATAAATAGAGTGCTCAAGCTCAACCCCAAGGCCCTCGAGATATACGGATACGCGGGCTCGTCGGCTGAGGAGGCGCTCGAGTACGTCGGCAGGCGCTATGGGCGTCTGCTGAAGGGCGGCCGCGTAAACATCGACGAGGCGGCCAGGAGGGTCTTAGTCGACTGGATAGAGGGGAGGCTCACCTATTGGTACGAGCCGGACAGCCTGCTAGCTCTTGCTTGAGATCGCGTTCGTATATCTCGCCCCGCGGCTCTTTCTCCTTGAACAACTGCGCCTCGAAGACGTAGACCTTGGTCCTCTCGTCAAGCCAACAATCGGCATGTAGCCAGGCCTTAAGGCATCCGTTCGAGAGGAACTCCTCGGAGTCCCAACATTCCTCCACAGGCACTTGGGGCAGAAGGAGGCCGGAGTAGAACCCTCTCCTTATCACTATCCCATGCCTCCCCACCTCGACAGACTTTAAGTACTCCTTGGGGTTGGGAGGCAACTGCCTCAACGGGCTCAACACAGACACCTCGAACACCACGTCGTCCAGCTCGTCGCTCGTCATGGCGGGGAAGCGCGGATCTTGGCAACACGCGGCTATGGCGCTGTATATAGTCGCGTACGCCACGTTCCTATAGCCCTCCGGATAGCCTATACAACCCCTCAACTCCAGCTTTCCGCCCGCAAGCTTCTCCACTGTCGTGAAGACGCCGTAGGGATCCCTCAACAGCCTCTCTGGCGTATCTGCCGGAGGCTCTATTATCACGCCGCGCGTCAAGTATTCCTCCACGGCTCTTCTGGCCAGCCTGACTAGGAAGGCCCCTTCCTCGAGGGAATAGGGACGGAAAGACATGTCCTTAAAAACGGCCCCAAAAATATATTCATGCCGCGGTGCTCCGTCTGCGGCCGCGACGTCAATGTGGCCAAGATAGCGTACGTCCGCGGAAGCGTATTCGTGTGCGACGACTGTTTTCCCCAATATTATGTCAAGGAGGTCTGTAGGGTCGTCCAGAGAAGGCTTAGAGGCGAGAACCCTGTCGCGTGTATATATTGTAAATATAAGAAGATATGTGACGAACATGTCTCGAAGACGCTGAAGTCATTGGCTTAACACGGCCAGGAAGAAGCCGGGCGCATCGAAGACGTTGGGCATAAAGCGTCTGCAATTGCCGCATCCCCAGCCTTCTACAGCCCTCGGCACGTATATCGACACGGTCTTCAGCCCGAGCTCCTCGGAGGCCCACAGCACGTTCCCCTCGTTTTCTGTGAACGTAAGCGTGCAGGTTGAGTATATTACGTATCTGGCCAATCTGGCCGCCGCGGCTATGAACTGCCTCTGGTAGCGCGCCAAGGTCTCTACGTCTCTCATAGAGATCGTGTGGCTGAGCTTAGGCCTAACGCCTAGATCACTACAGGGAGGATCTACGAGCGCCACGTCGCCTCTTAAGAACGGAAAATCCCTATCAACATACCGGCTGTCGTGCACCAACACGTCGACGAGATGTTCTAGGCCCAGCCTCCTGGCGTTTTCGATTATTCGCTCTACCTTAGGCCTCGACCGGTCGAACGCTATCACGTGGATTGACAACTGCGCCATGTGGGTGGTCTTCCCGCCCGGCGACGCGTTTAGGTCTATCGCCCTTCTGGCGCCCAAGGCGGCGGCCAGTCTGCCCGCCCACATGGCCGGCATGCTCTGGTCGTAGAAGTAGCCCCTCGCGAACTCCTCGAGCTCCCTGAGCTTCGGAGCCTCGTAGACGCTCCGGAGGGTCCTCACTGCGAGCCCCCGCCTATACTTCACCATGTCGAGCCCGTCCATCTCGGCGACGCCGTAGGCCACGACCTGCCCATCCGGGCTAACGACGTTTACCTCGTCGCCTCTACGCACACCGGGCGCCTTGAGGACGCCCGGCGCATAGAGATCGCTACCCATATACACGCTCTCGGCGGCCCGCTTTTCGGCTACGACCTCTTTCCTGGCCGAGGGCACGTTGAAGGGTCCCCTTATTGGGATCCACAGAGCCTCCTCTAGATATTCGTCGCGATATACGGAGAACCTCTTGGATAGCCGTTCGACGAGCTCTTCCGGCGTTATTTTGACAGTGTTTGCCCTAATGTAGTATCTATGTGGGGGCCTCTTGATCGCTAGGAGGATTCTCTCTATCTCCTTATCGCTTATATATTGAAGAAATTCATTATATAGATCTTTATCTATTCTTATTCCATTAAAATCAATCCACATTAAGAGTTTTTAATTAGCTGGGCGAGGAGCTCCTTGGCCTTGACCGTGGGGTTAGATCTGACGAGGCGCCACAGCTCGGAGTTTTCGTCCAATACATACCTATAGCTTCTGTTCTTGCCGAGACCCTCGGTATTCGCCCTCACCAAATTCTGCCTCGATAGCCTTTTCAAAAGCCGGGCGGCCCTGAGTATAGTTCTGTGATCGGAGCCGTACCCCGTCATTTTAGCTAAAGAAGCCGCCCTTATGCTTACGACCTTTCCCTTTGAATTTTTTATCAACGACACTAGAGCATCTACAAGTCTACGTTCCAAATGATCCAAGTCCATATGCCCCACCTCAAGCTTATTTTTAAGCTTTTCTTAATATACATCTAAAATCCATTAAGGCCATGGCCTTAAAAGCTTATACCGACCAGAAGCGTGCAGAATATTCGCTCCTGCCTAAGACGATCTCTGGGCCACGAACCTCTTGATATTCCTATCAAGCGGTTGCGTCAGTAGGCCCACCTCGGTTATTATAGCGGTTATATATTTAGGCGGAGTCTCGTCGAAGACGGGGTTGTAGACGTCGATATCGGTCATCGTCACGTACACGTTACCGTGTGCTGTCCTGACCGTTCTGACCTCGTCGGGATCGCGCTCCTCTATGCGGACCTCCTCAGGCTTATGCTCGAGGTCGAAGGTGCTGGTGGGCGCGGCTACGTAGAAGGGCACGCCGAATTCGTGGGCCAATACCGCCTCGTTCAAAGTGCCGATCTTGTTATAGACGGTGCCGTCGGCGAGGATTCTGTCGGCTCCCACTATCGCCAAGTTCACGAGCCTCCTCCTCAAGACGAGCCCTACGGCCGTGTCGGCTATTAGCTTGACCCTGACGCCGTTCTCTCTGAGCTCGTAGGCGGTAAGCCTGGCTCCCTGTTGCCACGGCCGGGTCTCGGGCGCTATGACCGAGACGTCTATGCCCAGATATTTAGCCACATAGATAGGCGCCGTCGCGGTGCCTAGAGCTCCGGTCGCCAAACTGCCGGCGTTGCATTGGGTTAAGACCCAGTCCCCCGGCTGTATAAGCTGGACGCCGTATACCCCCATCCTCACCTCGGCGTCGAGCTCCTCGTCGAATATCCTGTTGGCCTCCGCGACTAACTCCTCCCTCAACTCCTTCGTGTTTTTGACGGATCCAGCCTCAACTAACGCCTTGGCTTTGCCATACATTCTATTCAAGGCCCAGAACAGGTTCTGGGCAGTCGGCCTAGTCCTAGACAGCTTGTCTCTGGCCAGCTCCAGCGCCTTCAAGGCGTTGTTGAGGTCGCCGACGTCGCGCTCGAAGAGGGCAAGGGCCATGCCGTACGCGGCGGTTATGCCTATTGCCGGCGCTCCGCGGACGGCCATGTTCCTTATAGCGTCGGCGACCGCGTCGACGGTCTTCAGCTCTAGGTATCTAGTCTCGAAGGGGAGTAGCCTTTGGTCGAGCAGGACCAGCCTATCGCCTTTCCATTCTATAACTTTCAGCTTCGGCCTAAAGTTGGCCTTTATTTCCTTAACCAGATCCTCTACGTTCATGGAGAGGCGCGCCCAGACACTATTTATACATGTTCCTGAGAGACAGCTTCACTAAGGCCAAGTTCCTCAGGGCGTCGTATGATACGGGTAGCTTCTTCCCCAGTTCTCTCAAGACCTCGTCGCATCTATCTATCTTGGAGCAGAAACAGGAATAGTCGGGGCATTGGGCTAGGGCCTCGGCGACGTCGTCGCCCATTTCGGCTAAGGCGGTCAATATATGCGCCGCCGCACGTATGAACGCCAACGTCAACGCCCCCACCAGCTCGTCTATCGAGAGGAACACGTAGTCGGGCAGAGTAACCACCTCGACGCCGAGCTCCTCGGCCAGCTTCTTAGCCGACTCGTCAGAATAGCCTCTGCAGACAACCATGGGCCTTGCGTCGAGGAGCTTTGCGTTTATGTAAGCCTGCCTTATCCCGGATACGTCCACCTTGCCCGCCTTTATCTCGATCGCGTACAGCCTCTTATCCGTATCCTCCGCGAGTACGTCCACCTCGCCGAGCTCCACATCGCCTTTCATGATCTTGTACCTATGGGCTAGAGGGGTGAGGCCCAACGTCGGTAATAGATCCATAACGAAGGTCTCGAACTTGACCCCCATGCAACACGAAACATTTTAAATTACTATTTCACCGCCTTCGATGAAGATTTTAGTGCTGGGTTGCGGCAACATAGGCAGATTCGTCTCCCGCCACCTACATGATAGGGGTCATGAGGTGGTCACGGTGGACGTGAAAGGCGGAGACTGTCCCGGGATCGTAAAGAGCGACGTAGGGTCGCTGGAGGTTAAGTCTGTCGACTTGGCCATAGGCGCTCTGCCGGGCCCGGTCGCGTACAAAGTAGCCAAGTACGTCCTAGAGCGCGGCGTGGATCTCATAGACGTGTCCTACATGCCGGAGGATCCGCTGTCTTTGCACGAGGTGGCTAAGGGATCGGGCGCCCGTTATATCCCGGACGCCGGCGTGGCTCCTGGCCTCTCCAATATGTTAGTCGGCCGTCTGATGTCGGAGATCCCCCGGCTAGAGCAGATCAAGATATACGTGGGAGGCGTTCCAAAGACTCCGGTGGGTCCTCTGGGCTACTCGATAACCTGGAGCCCCTACGACCTAATAGAGGAGTACACGAGGCCTGCGCGGATAATACGCGGGGGGAGGGTCGAGTCGGTGGATCCGTTGTCGGACGTAGAGCTAGTGGATACGCCGTTAGGCGAGATGGAGGCGTTCTACACAGACGGCTTGAGGACCTTACTGAGAACCGCCAAGATCCCCAACATGTTCGAGAAGACCTTGAGATGGCCGGGCCACGTGGAGCGGATAAGGCTGTTGAGGGATCTCGGGCTGATGTCCGACGACGTGGTTGAGGGCGTGAGGCCTAAGCAGGTGCTGGCCGCGCTTTTGGGCCGTCTGAGGTTCCAAGTGCCCGACGTGGTCTACATGAAGGTGGCCGGCGAGAGCCCAGATGAGAGGATAACCTACGAGGTGGTTGTCGAGCCCTCTGGCGAGTGGTCCGCCATGCAGAGGGCAACCGGCCTCACCGCTGCCTCGTTGATAGCTGTCGTTAAGGATCTGGATCCCGGCGTCACGCCGCCGGAGATGATAGGAATGAGCAATAAACTTATGCCGAGAGTCCTCGCCTACTTGAAACAGAACGGCATAAACATAAACGTGGAGAAGGTGACGAGATCCGTCTTGTAATGCCCGGCCTAGAGGACCAGCTGAGGAGGCCTGTGCGCGGGATGCGCGATATAACCCCAGAGCAGTTCTACGCGTTGAGGAGGGTAGAAGACAGCCTTTCGAGAATCGCCGAGGCCTTCGGCTACAGACGCGTCGAGACGCCCGCCGTGGAGCACTTCGAGGTTCTGGCCAGGAAAGCCGGCCGCGAGATAGTGGACGAGATATACTACTTCAGGGATAAGGCCGGCCGGGAGCTTGGCCTGCGTTTCGACATGACGGTGCCAGTGGCCCGCGTCTTGTCGTATAGGCTCGAGGAGCCTAAGCCCGTGAGATGGTACTACTTCACGAAGGTGTGGCGCTACGACGAGCCGCAACACGGGCGCTACAGGGAGTTTTACCAGTTCGGAGTTGAGTTGGTGGGCTCGGACAGCCCCAGAGCTGATGCGGAGGTGTTGGCGCTGATGGCCAAGTCCATAGAGGCAGTTGGCGTGAAGGACTACGTGATAAGGCTCAGCGACCGCGCGGCGATGGACAAGGTGCTTGCATCGCTAGGCGTCGAGGGATCCCGCGAGGAGGTGCTCAGGATACTGGACAAAAGAGGCAAGGTGCCGGACGACGAGATCTTGGATATGTTGAGGAGGGCCGGGCTGGGCGGAGGCGCGGCCGAGGCCCTCATGGCCCTAGTCTCGGAGCAGAGGCCGGGCTCGGAGGCTCCCGACCTCTTCTCGAAATACGACAAGAGCCTCGGCGAGAGGTACAGCCGAGTCGTGAAGGCCCTAGACGCCTATGGGGTGTTGGACAGACTCGTCGTGGACCTCTCCATAGTTCGTGGGCTGGACTACTACACGGGCATGGTCTTCGAGGCCTACGCCGGCGAGTACAAGCTTGCAGTGGGCGGAGGCGGCCGCTACGACAACTTAATAGAGCTGTACAGCGGTATTAGGACCCCGGCGCTGGGCTTTGCCATAGGCGTGGAGCGGCTGATGGAGGCGGCCGGCATAGCTCCGGCCGAGTATCCGCTTGACTACTACATATACCCCATGACGGAGGACGCGTTCAAGGTAGCCGCTGAGGTGGCGGAGGCCCTAAGGAACAAGGGGGCCTCCGTAGCCATAGACCTAGGAGAGCTTACGTTGAGGGAGGCGCTGGAGCACGCGGCGAAGACCGGCGTGAGGCACTTCGTGATCATAGGCAAGAAGGAGCTGGAGAAAGGCGTCGTCAAGATACGCGACATGCGTAGACGCGTCGAGCTCGAGGTCGAGCTCGGCAGAATTAGGGAAGGATTACAGTCCCTTTCTGCCACCTGAAGACTTGATAGCCGTCCTCAAGCGCGCCTATCGCCGCCCACTTACCCCCATTCCTCAAAAACCTCAACGTAGCAAGCACTTTGGGCCCCATAGACCCCTCCGGGAATTGGCCCTCGCGATATAGCCTCTCCAGCTCAGCCGCGGCCACCTTGTCGAGCTTTCGCCGACGGGGCGTATTGAAGTCGACGTATACGCCGTCTACGTCGGTGAGTATTACGAAGGCCTCAGCTCCCAAGGCGTTTGCCAGAACTTGGCTTGCGAGATCTTTGTCGACCACCGCCTCGACTCCGCCGCGCTTAGAGACAGGCACGCCTCCGCCCCCCGACGCGATCACGATATGGCCTCTATCCAGAAGCGCCCTTATGGCCTCAGCCTCCACGACAGCCACGGGCTCCGGCGAGGGCACGACGCGCCTCCAGCCCCGCCGCACGTCCTCTCTTACGGACCAACCGTACTTGGCCGCAAGCCTCTCCGCGACCTCTCTGGGATATGCAGGGCCTATAAACTTCGTGGGGTTCTTGAAGGCTTGGTCCTCCTCGTCCACTAAGGTCCTCGTGACCACGGCGACGGCTCTGCCGGGGCCCAAGATCTCGTCTATGGACTCCGCCAGCAAATACCCCAGAAGGCCTTGAGTGGCGGCGACCAACGCGTCGAGCCTGAAATATCGTCGTTCGGCCAACAACTGTAGCTCGTCGAAAAAGCCGACTTGGGGACCGTTGCCGTGAGTGACGACGACGCGCACGCCGTCCTCCTCCGCTATCTTGGCGACGACCTGTGCGGCTATTCTGATATTTCTTATGTGCTCTTCCTGATCCATGGGCATCCCCGGTCTCACAAACGCATTTCCCCCAAGGGCCACCACCACGAGCATTCTAGAAATGTGAATAGAAGCTAATAAGGTTCACTATATATAGAGGCAGTATAGATGTATTTAGAAGTAGCGTGTTTGTTGTTGCTGTTGGGGGCCGCCCCCCTGTTGGATATAGATCGGAGGCGGCATCCCCAGCTCCCTCAATATCAGCGAGGCCTCGAACATGGCCATCTGCATCAGAGGAACCGCGATGTGCGGAGGGAGGTTCCTGGGATCGACCTCCCCCTGTATTACGGCGACGCCGCGTATGGTCAGCGTGACCGCGTTGGGGTTGGTAGTGAGCGCGAGGGCGAACGGTAGCTCTAAGACGTTGCCCCTCCTCACCGCCCTATCGGCCTCTATCTGGTAGTTCATCTGTAGCTGAAGGGGAGTGTTGGGCGGCGGTGAGGCGACCCTCTCGGCATGTATGTAGTCGAAGCGGATGCCGGCCAAGCTCATAAGCTATAATAAAGGCGCTATTTAAATCGTGGCGGCCATAGTTGTCGACAGGAGCGCCGACATAGTGCTGGTCAAAGACGTCGAGGTTGTCGTGTCGCCTCTGTGCGGGGGACAGCCGCCGCCTCTAAGGCTCTCCCCGCCCTCTCTGGAGCTCTTCGCGAGGGCCCTCCGCGCCGCCTATGGAGGCGACGTCGCGCAATATCTAGTAGACCAGAGAGTCCTAGGCCTGGACGAGATGGACCCGGTCTTGCTCCTCGGCCAACTGCCTCTTGAGAAATCCCACCTAGCGTTCCTGCTGCCGTACAGAGGAGTTGCGGCTGGCTGCGTATCGGCCTACCCAACGCCCGCATTGGCCGCTATAGCTACGCTGAGCAACGCGCCCGCCTCAGCCGCGGTGGATTTCCGCTGGGATCTGTCGGGGCTCGCCGAGGTGATGGACCTCGCCGCGCGTCTAGGCGTCGATCTACAAGTAATCGTCCCTAGGCCCGTCGAGGCGCCAGGCGAGGTGTACTTGACCGAGTCGGTGCCGGGCTACATAAGGCGCCGTCTAGTGGGCGCGTTCAAGGGCAACGTGGGCCCAGGCGCCGAGGAATTTACGCCGATAATCAAGAAGCCTCAAGGCGGCGGCCGGTGGAACGAGGTGGAATACTGGAGAGCCGCGGAGAGAGTGGCCGAAGTCCTCGGCATGCGGCAGGACAGCCTAGGAGAGATCGCGGAGCTGGGCTTCCTCGCACACAGGACAATACTCGACCTAGGCATAGGCCCGGGCCAATTGGGATACCTAGTCAAGTGGGGTCTACTGGAGCCCATAGCGGGCGGATATAGAGCCGGCGATAAATTGCTGTATCTGCTCTCGCTATCGGGGTCGGTCCGTCGTTAGCAGCTCATCGGTCGCCCGTCCGGTTTCTCCCCATCGGCAGTTATGAAACCTTTATTTAAATGGCACAGTTCTCAAGACCATGGAGGAGCCCCTCTCAACAACTCTGCTGGCCATCTCCATGTTGATACTGGGACTAGTGATAGGGCTGGCGGCGGCGCTTACCGCATCTAGGCCCTCTGCCTCCCAGGCCCCGATAAAGGTGGCCGTGTACGGCCAAGGCGGCTCCGTAACAGTTACGATAACGCCGCCTTGTCAGCTCGCGATAAACTCCACCGGAATTTACAACACCTGTACAGGGCTTATCCAAAGGCTGAACGGATCACTCTACAACTTCACGATTGTCGTAGGCTGAAGCTCCAGTCGTGGCGCTCGACGCAGGGATCGAAGTCGAACGCGTCGGGCAGATCTGGCAAAACCTCGGTCCTCCCCCTGACCACCAGCTCGGCCAACCTCTTGGCCACGGCCGGCCCCACCATGCTGCCGTACCCGTCGAGGCCCCCGATGACGTATAGATTGTCGAACCTCCCCACCTTGCCCGCCAGCGGGCCGCCCGTCGGCGATCCCTCGCAGACGCCCGACTTGGCGTAGAGAGGCAGAGCCCAGCCAGCCCTCTTGGCTATAAGCCTCGCTATCTTAGACGCGTAGCCTCTCGGCGGATTTGAATAGGCCTTGCCGCAACCGTCTCCGGCTATGTAGAGCGGCCACGGGCCCGGCCTCCCATACCACGAAAGCACGTAGTCGCCGATGCTCAAGCCTCTTAACCACCCCGGCACTAGGAACGCCGCGGCGTAACACGAGTATGGCCTAAACGGTAGATCGACGCCGACGCGTAGGGCCAGCTCCCTGTTGTCAGCTCCGGCGGCCAGGATCACCACATCGGCGTCCACGCGCCCCCCGTCCACGACGAGGTAAACTCTCCTCCCTTCGGCGCCCAGCGCGGCCCTCTTGTCGGAGAACCCAAGCCTCCGCCTCAGCGAGGCGACGATCTTGCGTATAGGTATCAGATAGTCGGTGGTCACCACGACTATCTCGTCCCTCGCCAGCCTGAGCCCCCTAAATCTGTCCAGGACTTGATACTTGACGCCGGCCCTTCTCAAGCTACTTAGGTCGGCGTATGTCGGCATGATGTCTACTGAAATAACCGGCTTGATTGCGGCCATCTTCCTGTAAATCTCCAAGCTCTCCACGGCCATCTCCACGTCGCGCGGATCAGGCATCGACAATGTCAAGACCAACGACGTCAGCGGATACCTCAGCTCGCCGCCGAAGCCCACTACGTCGATTCCCGCCTCGCGTAGGAAATACGCGGTGAAGACCCCAGCTATGCCGCCTCCTACTACAGCCGCCTTCACGACCGCCGCGAGTTAGGCCTATAAATTTTTTGATCCTCATCTGGACAGTCATGAGAGTTAGGAAGAGGTGGGGGTCGTTACGGGTCAAGCTCATGCCCGACGCGTTAGAGCGGTATCGTTGCCTGGCGGTGGACGTCTTCTCGGTGGCCGCCTCGCTTAGGGACGAGGAGGAGCTGTTCAGAGGGTTCGCCGAGGCCGGCCTATCGGCTATCCTCGTGCTGGACGCTTGGAACGAGACCCAGCTCCCCTTAGCCAGGCGGTATCTGGAGCTCTGCGCCAAGTACGGGCTCGACTGCGTCCCCTCCGAACACAGACCTGCCGAGGAGGCGGCCGTGGAGCTGGCGTGTAGGGACAACTGCGCCGTGCTCACCAGAGACTACGACGCCCTGCGGAGGGCGTTGGAGCTCAACTGCGAGGTGCCCATATTGATAGTCAGGAGGGGGAGGGTATACAGAGCAGTGGAGGTTAAGCCTTAAAGCGACCCCGCATCAGTCGATGTGGATGAAGCGGAGGCGGAAAGGATAGCGGAGGGGCTCGGGGAGCTCGAGAGGAAGATACTGGCCCACATCTACGCGTACGGGCCCGACACGCCTTGGCTGATGGCGCGTCGGCTCCTCGGCGCGGCCGGCTGGGCGCCCGTGGTTCCCGAGGACGAGGTCGAGGCGGCATGTAAAAGGCTTGAGGAGCTAGGCCTCCTGGAGAGGTACAGAGGTAGCCTAAAAGGGCGCGTGACTTCATCGATAAAGCCGTGGCTCAAGGTTAAGCAGAGGAATCCGGAACGTAGAGGCTCCGGCATTTACTACGGCCTAACTAAGAAGGGCCGTTGGGTCGCCGGATACCTCTACAAGCGGTATTTCAGGTCAAGATCAAGCTGAGGAGCGCCATCCTCAGCGGGACGCCGTATGCGGCCTGCCTAAAATAGGCCGCGTGTCTCGTCCCATCCACGGAGGGATCCAGCTCGTCTACTCTGGGCAACGGGTGGAGCACTATTAGGCCGTCTTTAGCCCCCCTTAGGGACTCCGCAGTGAGCCTGTAGCTACCCCTAACTCTCTCGTACTCTAGGGGGTCCAAGAACCTCTCCTTCTGTATCCTGACGACGTAGAGAACGTCGAGCTCTCCCAACACCTCATCGAGCCGCGAGTAGAACTCGTAGCGGAGGCCTCTGGACTGTATATAGTCCAGAGTCTCCTGGCGCGGCCTCAAGAACTCGGGCGATATCAAGGCCACCTCGACGTCGAACAACGCGAGTCCCTCCAGCAACGAATTGACGGTCCTCGCGTACTTCAAGTCGCCCATCACGCCTATCCTCAACCCGTCCACCTTGCCTTTCTCCCGCCAGATCGTGTATAGGTCCAACATGGCCTGCGTGGGGTGGTTGAACGAGCCATCGCCGGCGTTTATGACCGGCGACTGCGCTATCTCGGCCGCAAGCTTGGCGGCGCCCTCAAGCTTGTGTCTCACCACGATCACGTCGGCGTAGGCGTCGAGCATCCTTATAGTGTCCGAAAACGTCTCGCCCTTCTCGACGCTGGTCCCCTCGGCGCTCGAGAAGCCGATGACATTCCCGCCGAGCCTCTTCATGGCCGTCTCGAAGCTGAGGCGGGTCCGTGTGGAGGGCTCGAAGAAGGCCACAGCCATGATTTTCCCCCTAAGCACGTCGAGGCCCGATCTGGCATATCGCTCCATCTCCCTCGCCTTCTCGAAGAGGACCTCCAGATCCTTCCTGGAGAAGTCCCGCATAGATACTACGTCTCTCCCTCGCCAGGACACTCACCATAAGGCAATTAAATTAAATATTGTCCTCTCGTCATGTATCCCGTAGTGGTAGCGCTCGACACGGATCTAAAGACAGCGTTGGAGGTTGCCAGATCGTTGCGGGACGAGGCGGCCGGCTATAAAGTGGGCTGGGATTTAGTCCTCGAGGCCGGCCTCGAGGCGGTGAGGACTATCTCGCGGCTGGGCCCCGTCGTGGTCGACCTCAAGCTGGCCGACGTCCCCCACATAGTCAAGCGCGTCGTGGACAAACTATCGTCCGCCGGCGCGTGTTGTGCCATAGCTCACGGATTCCTGTTGCCCAGCCTGGAGAGGGACGAGAGGCTCTACGTGCTGGTTAAGATGACTGTCGGCTCGCAGTACGACAGGCTGTGGAAGGAGCTGTTGGGCGAGGTCGTCGGCTTTCGGGGAGTCGTGGCGCCGGGCAACGAGCCCCAAGCAATCTCGGCGATTAGGTCCTCGCTTGGCTGCTCAACTAGGATAATATCGCCCGGCATAGGCGCCCAGGGAGGCAGGCCTGGAGACGCTATAAGGGCCGGCGCCGATTTCGAGATAGTTGGCAGATATCTTCTGGAGAACCCGGCCAGAGTGTCGGAGTGGGCTGGGCTCAGACCGCCGTGCGGGAACCCCCTCTAGGAGAGGGCCAGACGCCTGGCCGCGAGATCGTAGCGTCGTCTGTAGCTGACGTTGGCCGAGAAAGCCTGATAGTTCCAGTAAATGTGCACCCCTTATTCCATTCAAACGCTCTTACTCTCTACTTGAATTTGCTCAACGGTGCCTCTTCTTGCGGCTTCTCTCCCAATGACGTGTTTCAAGCGATTTCCGCTATCGGTCTGACGCGCGGCGATAGGCGGGGCGGCTCTGTCGCGAGACGGCCGGAGGTACGGGCGTCCATGCCGCAGGGACAACAGCCGCAAACCTCTTTTAAATAGGGCTGTATATATCGACGATGCCGTCCACTGAGCTGATTGTCAGCAAGATCGAGAACGGGACGGTTATCGACCATATACCTGCCGGCCGCGCCCTCGCAGTGTTGAGGATACTCGGCATAACCGGGCGCGAGGGGGTCAGAGTAGCCTTGGTTATGAACGTGGAGTCGAAGAAGTTGGGCAGGAAAGATATTGTCAAGATAGAGGGCAGGGAGCTGACGCCGGATGAGGTAGACGTGATCTCGGCGGTGGCCCCCACGGCCACTATAAATATAATAAAGAACTACGAGGTGGTTAAGAAGTACAAGGTAAGGCCGCCCCACGTCATTAGGGGCAAGTTCAAGTGCAGGAATCCAAACTGCATAACCAACCAACACAGAGAGCACGTAGTGACGTCGTTCGTCTTGGTGAAGGAGGAGCCGCCTACGTTCGCGTGCGAGTACTGCGGCAGGTACCACAGCTTGGAGGAGCTGGTCTGATCACTTAACTACGACTGTTTCCGGCGGCGGGATTTCGGGGTTCAGCTCCAGCGCCTTGTCGCCGTAGCCGCAGATAGGCGTGTCGTTGAGGGGCTGTGCCACTATCTGTCCCGTGACCTTTACGCCCTCTACCCAAACTATCCTCAACGGTATATACGTGTCGTGCATCCAGAAACACCAAGTCGAGTTCTTGCCGAAGAGGAACAACATGCCCACCGCGCCGACTCCTCTGGGGTCGTACGACGTCGAGTTCATGTAGCCTCTAGTCCATTTAGCCGGGGTGTCCGCCAGATATACGGTGTAGGGCGTCCCGTCTAGAAGAACGACGACGGTTCTAGAAAACGGGTCGTCGGATCGGGCCGCGTTGTGCGGGGCGGCGAGCGATATCGCGATCAGAGCAATGGCGAGCGCGACGAGCGCCCACGCCCATTTCCTCATACGCTGTGCGTCAAGTAGTCGATCCTCCCGCCGTCGACGACCAGCACCTGACCTGTGATGAACCTAGCCTCGTCGGACGCAAGGAAGGCCACGGCCTTGGCTATATCGCTTGGGATCGCTACGGAGCGTAGGGCGGTTCTGTTGACTATATCGGACTTGGCCCTCTCCACCTCCTCGCGGGTTCTGCCTCTTGTGGTTAGGTCCGTCTCTATCCAGCTGGGCGCCACCGCGTTGACCCTGATGCCGTAAGGGGCGAGGTCGAACGCGAGTCTTCTAGTCAGCATAATCACAGCGGCCTTAGTCACCGCGTAGTACGTGGTGTTCGTCAAGGCCGTGCCGAGGCCGGCTATCGACGCTATGTTTATTACCACGCCTCTGCTCCTCTTCAGGTAGGGCAACGCCTCCAACGTGACGTATATAGGCCCCTTAACGTTGATATACCACATCTTGTCGAAGCGCTCCTCGTCGAGTTGCTCGAACGGCATCAGCTCCATGACGCCGGCGTTGTTTACGACTATATCCAGTCCGCCGAAGGTGCGCACTACGTCCTCCACCATCTTTTTGATCTCCTGCCTCTTCGAGACGTCGGCCTTGAAGATCTCGGCGCCTTCGCCAAGCTCCCTCCTCAACGCCTCAGCGGCCTCTCTAGAGGAGTTGTAGTTTATAGCCACGCGCGCCCCCCGCGAGCGGAGCTCTCTGGCTATGGCGGCGCCGATGCCCCTCGAGGCGCCCGTAACCAACGCGACCTTGCCCGACAAGCTCATGTAGCATATCGTTACTGGCATTTTTAAGCGTGGCCACTTCGGCGGATCCTCTATGTGCGAAATATTAAAAATACGCGCGGGGCCTTTGCCGATGGCCGAGGTAAGTCCTAGGCGGTACTGGTCGGCAGCCGTCTCGACTATGTTGATCTGGGGTCTTGAATACTACGACATAATACTGTTCTCAAGCCTCGCTACGGTTTTCCAGAAGCTCTTCTTTCCCGAGAAGACCCAGTTGCTGGCGGCCGTGACCACTTGGGGCGCCTTCGCCGTCACCTATCTGGCGAGGCCTCTAGGCGCGGTTATCTTCGGCCATATAGGCGATAGGTACGGCAGGAGGACGTCGACCGTGCTCGACGCGCTTGCTGTGGGAGTGGCCGGGCTCGCCATAGGCCTTCTCCCGACGTACCAAGACATCGGCATCGCGGCCCCCGTAGCCCTATATCTGCTGAGGACCGTGCAGGGGCTCGGTATAGGCGGCGAGGCCGGCGGCGGCGCCACTTGGGCCCTCGAGCTGACGCCGAAGAACATGCGGCCGTACGTCAACGGCGTTATGTACTCCGGCCTCTCTTGGGCGGTCTTCCTCACGTCAGCCATGACGTTGTGGGCCAGGAGCTTCTTCGGCGCCGAGGGCTTCACGGCGGTCGGGTGGAGGGTCTTGTACATAGTTGGCGTGGTGCCCGCGCTCATAGCCTTGGCCATAAGGGTCTTCGGGTCAGAGTCGCGCGAGTGGCTGGAGGCGGCGCGCAGAGGCAAGATAGTCAAAGCACCTATAGCTAAAATATGGAGTTACTGGATTAATTTTGTTATATTAATATTAATAAATCTAGGACTTACATTATATTACTATGGAGGGTCTGGTTATTGGACATATATAATGCCGAATATAGTGGCGCCTAAGCTCGGCCTAAGTAAAGACCTTGCGTACAGCTTCTCGCTGGAGCTCGCCATGTACGGCGGCCTTGGCGCTGTCGTAGGCGAGTTGCTGAGCGGTTTCCTGATATCGGCGGTGGGAGTGAGGCGTGCCTTTATCCCTCCCTCCCTTGGCCTTCTCGCCGTGGCGCCTCTCGCGGCGTACCTCGCCTTCTCCCTAAATAGCTACGCGGTTTACGCCTCCTTTGCGATGGGCCTATTCTTCGGCCTCGCCGCGGCGCCTCAGACCCTTTACTTCGTCGAGCTGTTCCCGACCGAGGTCAGATGGACGGCGGTGTCGCTGGGCTGGAACATAAACGCATTGCTAGGCCCTCTGGGCTCCCTCGCGGCCCTGCTCCTCATAATGGAGGCTCCGGCGTCTGTAGTTTCCATAGCTATATACGGCTCCCTAGTCGCTCTGGCCAGCGCCCTGCTCACGATAGCCGGAGCGCTCATAAGGCCGAGAAGCTATTAATTAGAGCCCTATTTTTTCCAATGAGGGATCTTAAGAGGAAATTCGGCGATAGGTTCATAGACGATCCGGCTTTCCTTTCTCTCTACTCCCGCGAGGCCTCGTTCGAGGAGGCCTCGGCGAAGCCTCTAGGGGTGGTCTTCCCCACCTCCGAGGAGGAGGTTCTGTGGCTGGTCAGATGGGCCTACGAGACCGAGACGCCTATATTTTCCCAGGGCTCGGCCACGAGCCTCTCCGGCAACACCGTGGTGACTAGGCCGGGCATCGTGGTCAGCTTCGAGCGCATGAATAAAATCGTCGAGGTGAACCCCACGGACTCCTACGCAGTCGTCCAGCCCGGCTTGAGGCTTGAGGAGCTGAACGTGGAGTTGTCTAGGTACGGCGTGTTCTTCCCCGTAGATCCAGGCTCGGTGAGGTCGGCCACGGTGGGCGGCGCGATAGCCAACGGCGCTGGCGGAATGCGCGGCGCCAAGTACGGCACTATGAGGGATTGGGTGCTCGGGCTAAGGGCCGTCACGGGTAGGGGCGACCTCCTGGAGATGGGTTGCAGGACGCTTAAGTGCAGAAACGGCTACGACCTAGTCAGGCTCTTCGTGGGTAGCGAGGGCACGTTGGGCCTCGTCACCGAGGCCGTCTTGAGGATAGCCCCTATGCCTGAGTCCGCGGCGGCCGTCCTGGCCTATTATGACAGCCTTGAGACTTTAGTCGAGGACGTAGTGCGGGTTAGGTCGGCGAGGATATGGCCTTTATTCGCCGAGTTCCTAGGCCCGGCCGAGTCGAAGGAGGTGGGCCTCGAGGAGAGGTATACCCTTTTCTTGGGGGTGGACGTCAATAGAGGCGCCGAGAGGGACATGTTGGGTAGGCTTAGGGGGATTGTCAGAGGCGCCGTAGCCGAGGAGGCCGTTGGCCTAGACCGCTCGATGGAGTTGCTGGAGCCCCGCCGCAAACTGTTCAGCGCACAGGTGGCGTTGATGCAGAGGCAGTTGGGTAGCGAGGGGCTATTGATAATAGAGGATATAGTCGTGCCCGTCTCGAAGCTACCTGAGGCCGTCCGACGCGTGGTCGAGCTCGCGAATAGGATGGAGATCCCGCTCTCGCTGGGAGGACACGTAGGCGACGGCAACTTGCACCCCACTACGTGGTTCAGGAAAGGGGACCTAGAGGGCGCCAGGCGGGCGAAGGCCTTCATCGAGGGGATAGGGAAGATAGCGATAGGCCTGGGGGGCAGCGTCTCGGCGGAGCACGGCATAGGCACCTTGAAACGGGATCTGTTGAAGATGGAGCTGACGCCCACGGCGATAGAGTACATGAAGGCGCTCAAGTCGGTGTTTGACCCCAAGGGGATATTGAACCCCGGCAAGATATTATGACGGAGAAGTGGCAGGAGCTGTTCCGGAGAGCCGCCGAGGGGGCCCTGGCGCGCGTAGACGACGCGCTCAAGACGCACGGATATCTAAGGCAGTTAGCCGAGAGGGTCAGAGAGGCCCGCCTAGAGGTGTTGAACAACCTGGACTACTACATAGAGGCCACCAAGAAGGCCGTCGAGAGCATAGGGGGGAGGGCCTACCTCGCGGATACCGCCGAAGACGCCAGAGAGATAGTGGGCAAGATCGTGGGCAGGGGCAAGGTGGTGGTGTTCGGAAAATCCAACACGGCGCTCGAGGTCGGGCTCAGAGAATATCTGGCCGAGATGGGCAACGAGGTATGGGAGACCGACCTAGGCGAGTTCATCGTGCAGATCGGCGATGATAGGCCCTCCAACATGATAGCGCCTGCGCTACACCTCAGCAGAGGCGACGTGGCCAAGCTGTTTAGAGAACGGCTGGGCCTAGACGTAGGCGACGACCCGTCGAAGCTGGCCGCGGCCGCCGGGGACTTCCTGAGGGCTAAGTTCGCCAAGGCCGATGTGGGGATAACCGGGGCCAACGCGATCGCCGCAGATACCGGGGCAGTGGTGAACGTGGAGAACGAAGGCAATATACGGAAGGCGACTGTGATGCCCCCCGTCCACATAGTGGTGGCGGGCGTCGAGAAGATAGTGCCGACGCTAGTCGACGCGGTGAGCCAGGCAATCGTGCAGGCCGCATACCACGGGCTATTTCCGCCCACCTATCTCGAGGTGTCGGCAGGCCCCTCGTCCACCGGCGATATAGAGCTGGTGCGCGTGAGGCCTGCGCAGGGGCCTAGAGAATTCCACTTAGTCCTAGTGGACAATGGCAGGAGGGCGGCCGCGAAGGATCCCGTTATGAGAGAGGCGTTGTTGTGCATAAGATGTGTCCGGTGCGGCTTCGTGTGTCCCGTCTATAGGGCGGTGGGCCGCGAATTCGGCGACCCGCCGTACGTGGGACCTGTAGGCGTCATGTGGCTGGCGGTAACTCGCGGGATAGAGGCCGCCGGCCCCTCCGCCGTTAAGTGCGCCCATGCCGGCAACTGCAGGGAGGTATGTCCTATGAAGATAAATATACCAGAAATTATACATTATATAAAGTCGAGTTACCTAAGCAAGAAAACTAAATAAGTCTAGAGAAGACAAATCATCGGCGGAGTGTTTAAATATAGGAGAGCTAAGGAGGTATATGGTAGGCGAGATCTCTATAGAGCAGGCGATTCTTTTAGGCATCATCGTGGTCATAGCAGTCGCAGTTGGTTGGTACATGTACACGACGTTTATAGCATCGGTCCAGTCCGGCAGCAAGATACTCATATCACAAGCGACGATAGACCCCTCGGGCAACCTACAGCTGGTGCTCTCCAATACAGGTCCGGCGTCTGTCGCGGTCATAATAGGGGTCTATATCGGCAACACGCCCTGCACCCCTACGTCAGCCACAGGCCCTGCGAGCATCAGCGGTACTAAAGTATCCGTAAGCACCGGCGGCGCGGCAACTCTGACCTACAGCTGTAAGGGCTTCTCCGGAGTGCCCGGCACAACGGCACAAGGATACCTGGTGCTCTCAACAGGCGCTACGTTTCCTTTCACCGCCTCAGTGACCTAACCCTTTTAGCTCGCTACGAGAAATTCTTGGCCGAATCGCGCGCAGCCTCGACTATCTCAAGGGCAAGCGGCATATAATCGGCGAGCTCGCCTAACGTGCCTTTTTCAATCTTCAGTTTGCCCAGAGGCACGGCCGCAAATGGCGACAGTCTGCCTTCCATTATCCTTAAGAGATCTTCGTACCTAGCCGAGAGCGTGTACCTAGAGATTATCTTCCCCTGGAGCAGTTTCGCCTCTATACAACGCCCGTTCTCGAACCTGAAGTAGAGAGTTATGTGGCCGCTGGGTTCCCAAGGCACCTCGGTCGCCACTATGGAGAGCTCCGGCGGGGCTTTTTCTGCAGATATGCTTCTGCAGACCTCGGCCAGCCAATCCTGGGTTGGCCTAAACGCCGAGCTGTTTGAGGGCATATCTGGCGGCCTCCTCGGCGTTCTCGGCCTTCACGACGGCCATGAAGCCGGATTGGTGTTTGAAGATCACCGCGTCTCCTGACAGCTTCCTGAAGTCTATCCTGTCCTTATGTCTGTCGGGCCTCCAGAGGGAGTAGGCGCCCGGATTCCTGATGTCCTTGACCACGACTATAACTGGCTCGTCCTCCCTCAACAGAGAGAGGTCCAGCAACGCGTTCCAGAGAGCCGTCGGCGGGACGTTGTCGTCGACCGCCACAGCCCTTATGCCGCCCTCGACTACGGCATAGCGCCTGCCCTCGACGGTCCTTATGGCTCTTATGCTGTCGTCGAAGTATCTGGCCAAGCCCTTGGCGACATACTCGGCGAGCTGGGGCACGGCCAGCACCGCGTGTGCGGCGAAGTCGACGCCGAAGCCCACCTTTTGGGCCTCTTGGCTCAACGAGGTCGAGACCACGTCGTTGGCCGCCTGTCTCATGAGCCTCAGCTGGGCCAGAGTCCTCGGGAACTTCTCGGCGTCTACGTCTATGGACTGCGCTATGGAGTAGGCTTTGGAATAGTCGGAGAAGTCCTCCACGTCGAAGTCGGCGACTGCGGCCTCGGCCACCAGTTCGAGGAACTTGACGTCGTCGTATTTCCCCCTTGACGTCATCCCGAAGTAGGCGGATAGCCCTTGGTTGAGAGACGCGCCGTAGATCCCAAGCCACTTCTTGGCCGCTATGGCGCCGAACCTATCCACCAGATCGGCCGCCGTAAACAACATGGATACGCGGGGCCTAGGCCTCATCCCCAAGGCCTCGACGGTCTGTGTAAGGGACGACGGGAGCTCGACGTACTCAGGCTCGCCGTTTGGGGCGTGGTGGTCTAACACGGCGACGACGCCGGCGGACTTGAGCTGGTCGTAGTACCTATAGCCTATATCTGCGTATACGACAGGCATCCCCCCGCGGGCTATCTCTAACAGTTCGTCCGCCTGGCCCAGTCTGTAGACCTCCTCTGCGCCGGCGCCATATAGCAGAGCGGCCGCTATGGTGTCGTCTGCGTGCGCTGTGCCGTTGTGGACCACCACTCTAAAACGGCGGCTCGCGATTATTGTCCTAGCCGCCTCGACCTCCCTCCGATACCTCTCTATTATGTCCACGCGCTAAAACGGCTTTATATTTAAGTCTCCTCTATCCCGAACGTCTGCATCTTCTTTAACTCCTCGAGCACTTCCCCCAGCTTAGTCATTACATCTAGGTGGTTCTGCTTGATGACTGGGGGTAGCTCGTTGAGCCTCTGGATGCCTCTGGCCAGCTCATCCAGGGAGTTCCTGATATCGTCGAGCTTGGCCGAGATCAGATAGAGAGAGGCTATGAGGAGCTCGTCGGCGCTTACCTTCTTGTTCTTGGATATCTTGTCGATGACAGGGGCAGCCGCGCTCCTCACCAGAGTATCGAGCTTGGCCCGCAACGCCTCGTCCATAGGATACTACCTCAGTTGAAATTTATAATCATTCACTATTTTAGGCAATATGGCTACCGTGGTTACCTAATATCTAGCTCCACGCGGCGCCTCAACGCATCGATAACATCTCTCCTGATAGGTCCCCTGAGGCTTTTCCTGTAAATCACGACTTTCTTAGGCGCTACTACGTGTTTGGCTAGGGCCTTTAAGGCTAGATCGGCCGTCGCCACATCCTTGTGTATTATATGGCCGACGTCCATTGCGCCGTTTAGGACCTCGGAGGTGAGGAGGGAGTAGTGGAGATCGCCCACCGACATGACGGGCTGGGCCTCGGCCCTATCGCCGAACTGTGGGAGCTCTCTGAGGGCAGACGCCAGGGCCCTCAAAGCCCTTGGATCTCCCCATTCCCTCTCGGTGCTCCCTACCTCTATAAAGGTCACGCTGACATCCTCTGTGTTGGGCGCGTGGTGGGTGGCCTCTAGAGCGCAGTCGAAGCCCTCCGGCTTCTCTGAACAGATCCTCCTGAAGAGCCAGGACTTGAGCGAGGCGTGCGCCACCGAGAGCGACGGAGCGACGCCCGGCGTGTGGGCGGTCAGCATAGGCCTCGGTCTCGCCATCTCGTGGCGAGACGGCACCACCAGATGCGACACGCCCAGCTTCTTGAGCTCGTCTTCGGGAGGCGGCTCGACGGAATCTCCGTCATAGAACAACACGAGCAAGTCCCCCATCCTCGCCGTCGATAGGTAGGAGGCGCCGGGAGATCCGGCCAGCCCGAGCTCCCTCGCCACGCCCTTGGCGACGGGATCTCTGGATATGGCTACTGCTATCACGGGGTCAAGACGGCTCTCCCTAGCACCCTACCCGCCTCCATGTCCTCATGTGCCTTCACGGCCTCGGAGAGCTTGTACTCGGTGTATACCGGGGCGATCAAGCCTCGCCTCAAGAGATCCAAGCCCTCGTAGACATCCCACGGCTTGTAGGCCATGTGGCCCAAGACGGCTATCTGCCTCAATATTATGAGGGCTGGGCTGAGGTACGCCCTCTCGCCGGTCACGTTTCCTATGAGGACCACTATGCCGTTTCTTTTGGCAAGCCTTATGGAGGTCTCTATAGTGGGCGAGCCTACCGTGTCGAAGACCACGTCGAAGTCCTTCATGCCTTCCTGGTATATCCCTATGCCGAGAGAGCCGTACGCCTTAGCCTTGTCGGCCGACCTAGTGGATATGTAGACCTCTGCTCCCCTGAGCTTGGCCACTTGGGCCAGATAGAGCCCGGTCCCCCCGCCGCCGACTACCAAGACCTTTCTGCCGTCGACGTCTACCCTTCTGACCGCGGCTATGGCCGTCGGTATCACGTCGGTGGCCAACACAGCGGCGCGGGGATCGACGCCGTGGAACGGATAGACGAAGTGGGAGGGGAGCACCACGTACTCCGAGTACGTCCCGTCTCTATGTTCGCCCAAATACTGCGCGTTTCTGCAGAGGTTCTCGAGGCCTCTCCGGCAATAGTCGCAAGTCCCGTCGTACATGGCGGGGGCCACAAACACCCTCTGCCCCACAAGATCCCTATCGACGCCTGGCCCCACGTCCACGACCTTGCCGACGCCCTCGTGGCCTGGTATCACGGGAAGCCTCACGTGGGGGAAGGCCCCCTTCCTCACGACGAGATCCCTCCCGCAGACGCCTGCGGCCTCTACCTTCACCAACACTTCCCCCTTGCCGGGCCTCGGGTCCTCGAGGTCCTCCAGCCGCAACGCCTCGGAAGGCTTGCCGAACCTAACAAGCCTAACGGCCCTCATATCGCGCGCCGGGGCTGTTACACGTACAGCTCCTCTCGGCCTTAGCTCTGGCGAGGGCCTCGGAGGGCGGCAAGCCCTCAGCCACGTATTTCTCGAAGTCGTACTCTGTCGTGTATCCCATTTTCCTCAACTCCAAAGCCGCTTTCAATATATCCCAGTCGTGCTTATAGATCAAGGCCGCGATCTCGTTAATCGAGATGACGGCGCTTGGCTTGAAGCGGAGGAAGATGGGCGTGAACACGTCGATATACGCGCTTCTTGAACCGCCTCTGATGGCGACCTCGCCGAACTCGCCTCTAAGGGCCCTTAGTATATTCCGGGAGGCCTCGGTGACGCATTTAGAGGCGAGCTCGGCGAGAATTCCGGAGTCGGAGGGGTCTAGGGCGTAGTATCCCAGAAAGCCGCCGTTGGCCAAAATAGTAGAAACCCGGCTGACCAAGTAGTCTCTGCCCAGCTCCCCGTCGGCGCCGAGGCCCACGACGGCGACTTCCACATCGACGCCGAGGTCCTCGGCTCTCTTCAACACGGCGAGAGAGTACGAGTCGGCCAGCGGCGAGTGTAGCTCGGGCTCGCAGCCGCAGGCAAGCACGTCGCCGCCTACGTCGACCCCAATTATCTTGTCGAACCTAGACGTCAGAGCCTCGGCGACGAGGCTCGGAGGCGCGTCGGGCGAGATCGCATATACCCGCCGCCCTAACACGGACGACACGCAGGCGCCTTGCGGTGTTATGATCCTGCCGCGCCTGACTGCACGGGCGTCGGGCCCTATGAGGAATAGAGGGTTGTCGCCCTCGGCGCCGAGGAAATCCTTGCGGAGGAGGGGCCCCGGCTCGGGGTCGACGACGTAGCGCTCCCAAGGCAACAGCCCGGCCTCAGCCCCCAGCTTAACCGCTAGGACAGCCGCGCTTACGATATCCCCTCCGCCGCCTATGGCGAGGACAAGCCTCATTTAAGCCCTCTGAGGAGCTCCACGTAGGCCTTGGCCACGTCGACGACTTGCCCGATCTCGACGTACTCGTCGGGCGCGTGTGCGGTGAACTCGGGCCCGGGCCCGTAGGTCACTGTGGGTATGCCGCGCCTTATGAAGAACCTCGCGTCTAGGCCGCCGATACATACAGTCTTCCTCGGAGTCCTTCCAAGCGCCTTCGCCACGGCCCCCTCGAGCGCCCTCGTCAGCGGGTGGTCCGGCGGCACCACCGCGGCCTCGGATTGGTTTATCACCTTCACCTCGACTCTGTAGTCCAGCCCAGCCGCGGCGCTCTTTATGAACTCCTCCACCTCCTTCTTGACCTCCTCGACGCTTTCCTCCGGTATGAGGCGTCTGTCGAGCGTGAAGGCGAAGTAGCCGGGGACCACGTTGGCCTTGACAGATCCCCTCACCTCGCCCCCCATGGTGAGGGTGGGCACGGCGCCTCTGGGATCCTCGAACTCGTACCTACTCCGCTTGGCGGAGAGCCTCGGGATATAGCTCTCCAAGATCTTGTTGGCTATCTTCACGGCGCCCTCGAAGGCGTTGAGCCCCAGCCACGGCGTCGAGCCGTGGACCTGTTTCCCGTAGACCTCCACCAAGAACCAGACGAGGCCTCTATGGCCTATCCAGATGTTGTCTACGCCTGAGCCCTCTGCTATGATCGCCCAAGGCGCCTTGATCTTGCCTGATTCGGCCAGATAGCCGGCCCCCGACTCGCCGCCTATCTCCTCGTCGGGCACAAACGACACCTCGAAGTTCTTCAACCCCTCCCTTATTGCCATCTCGGCGGCTAAGGCTATCGCGGTCAATCCCCCCTTCATGTCCACGGCCCCCCTCCCGTACAGCCTCCCGTTGACGTAGCGGGGCTCAAAGGGCTTGGCGACGGTCCAAGCGGACTCGGGGCCCGGGGGCACCACGTCGTAGTGGCCGTTGAAGTGCACCTTGGGCTCGCCTATCCTGGCGAGGAGGATATATCTGGGATGATCGACGCATTCGGGACAAGCTCTAGCCACGACGGGCTTCGGCACCTCCACCACCTCGACGTCCATGCCGAGCCCCTTGAAGTACCTCTCGGCGAAATCGACAAAGTCCTTGTACCTCTCCCCGGGCGGATTTATAGTCGGTATCCTGACCATTTGGGACAGCAGTTCAACGGCTTTGTTCTCCATACAGCTGGCCTAAGAGCACTATATTAATAATAATTGTCAGCGTTACATGGGGACGGCGAACCGAAATAGGCCGTATCGCTTACGATCTACGGCCTTCTTCGACTAATAGTCGCGCCGAATTCGGTCAGATACCTTGTGTTAGAGAACCGGCTTGAGATCCTATGGCGCGTGAATGAGGCAGATCTTAATGCCGGGCGCAGTACGGCTTGATGTACTTAAACACGTCGCTCAGCCTCGGCCTGTCCTTATAGAGGACGACGTAATGGGGGAGGTCCTTCCAAGTGGCTAGGGCCAGCCTCTCGTCGACTAGGACGAGTAGCGGTATCTTGGCCGCCGCCAGCTTCTCGTACTTCCTGGCTATGTAGTCGGGGGTCCAGAAGCCCACTATCTCGACGTAGAGATCGCCTATCTTAAAGTCCGGTATGAATACTCTGTTGCCCACCACCAAGGCCTCCGGCTCCCTCTGCACCGCGCACAGCCTGGAGACGTTTCTGTAGAACTCCTCCTCCGCGGTGCTGTCGAACTGCGGCGGCTCTATATCCCTATGCGCCAGTCTGGGGGCGCTGGACTTGGCCTCGACGAATTTATAGACCTTGCCATATAGGCCTATGTCGGCCTCTATACGCCAGTCGTCGGCCGAGATGACGTACGGTACAAGCTTGGCGAGCCTGGTCCCGTAGCGCTCGGTCTGCTTGATCGCGGAGACCGGCCCGTCTATATCGAGCCTTATCCCGTCCCCGGCGCGCTCGGCGACGTACATCAAGCCGAGGCCCTTAAGCGCCCTCACGAGCTCCTTCACGCGGGCCCCGTCGGCGACTACGTACGCGGCCATGCGCCTGGATCTGAACAGTAGCGTCTGTATCAACGACGTGTTGTACAACGCGGCCAGCTCCTCGGCGGATATGTCGGGCCCCCGTACGATAACCAGCTCGTCTTCGTGTATCTTAGCGAGCGCGGCCTCGACAGCCTCGGGGGGTATCTTGAGGCGCGAGGCCACGGCCTCTACTACTCGCCTCCTGCCCTCTTCGTCGACGACCGGATATGCCTTAGCCGCCTCGCGGAAGACCTCGAGCCTAATCTTAGTCAAGAGCCTTCTGTCGACTTCCTCGAGCGCTATCGTCCTCTCGACTATGTGGGCCAGCCCTCTGGCGAGCTTCGGCTCAAACGGCGCGTCCTCCACCTTGGCTCTAGCCTCCGCGAGCCTCATGCCGGGCTTGTATGCGCCGAGCACGTATTCGGCAGGCCACAGCTCTCTCAAATACCTCGGCGACACCTGATCCCCCCGTCTGCTGGCCCTCAACAACTCCAGCGGTATCACGACACCCCTCTACGCCTCCTCCTAGACATGTCGACCTCTCTCGTCCTCGCGGTTATCACCTCGTAGATCTTGGCCTTGTGGGGCTTTAGCCTTAAGGCCCTCCCTATCCTCTGTATATACTGTCTGCTGGAGGACGTGCCTCCGAGTATCACCACCACGTCGACGTCGGGCACGTCCACCCCCTCGTCGAGCACTCTGCCGGTGACCAGCGCCCTCACCTCGCCTCTCCTGAACATCTCCATGACCAGTTCACGCTCCTGGTCGGGCACGTCGTACGTCACCTCGGGTATCAGATAGCGCCGGGACACCTCCCGGGCCAGCGCAGTGTATTCCGTGAAGATGAGGACCTTGCCGTCCGGGTGCTTCTTTAGTATGTCCGCGACGGCGTCCACCTTGCCCTTGCTCTCGAACAAGATCCTCCTCATCTCGTGCCAAGCCTCCAAGGCGCGGCGCGCCTCCGCGCTTCTGCCGGCCAACATGACGAGCTTGCCGAAGTCGGAGGGCGACTTGAACCTAAGACCCTTGGCCCTTATATAGTCTTTGTAGATCTTCTCCAGCTCCTTGTACCGCCTCATCTCCTCCTCGGAGAGCCCCACCTTCACTACCTCCACGTCGAACTCCGCCAGATATTTGCCGGCCGCCTCTGAGATGGCCATCTTGTAGATCACGGGGCCCACGAGCTCTGGCAAAAATAGGTGCAGATCGTCTGCCCTCTCCGGCGTGGCCGTCAGGCCTAGCCTATAGGGAGCCGGCGAGAGCTCCGCTATCTGTCTGTAGGACTCGGAGGGGAGGTGATGGACCTCGTCGAACACGAGCAGGGGATACCTATTGCCCAAGTGCTCCACCGCCACGTATGCCGAGTCGTAGGTGGTCACAGTTATGCAGAGCTCTCTCTTCTCCTCGCCGTACCAGACGCCCACGCGTCCCGGGAAGTATTCCGAGAGCCTCCTCTCCCACTGCCTCAAGAGCTCTATGGTCGGCACGACCACCAGCGTAGACTGTCCCAGCCTGGCTATCGCCTCTATCGCCACGTAGGTCTTCCCGGCGCCTGTGGGCATGACGACTACGCCCCTCTTGCCCCTCAGCCAACTGCTCAACGCCTCCTCTTGGTACGGCCTCAGGGCCGGCCTCTTCGCCGCCTCGACCGATCTACATATGGGCGATAACACGCCGTCCTCATACCCAACCCCCAACGAGTCCAGCACGGCCTTGATCTTGTAGTAGTACATGCCGAGAGCTCTATATTTACCCACTCTGTTATCGAATTTTATAAACGAGAGGGATCTGACTTGCGCCGGCACTTCTCCCGACAACACCACGGTGCCTCTGTCCCAGACCAAGTATAGCACGTCCTTTACATAATACCCCATATATAGGGCTTCCGCGCCAGCGCACGCCCCAGCGAGGGGCTATAAATACCCCAATAGGGCTTGATGTGAAGATGCAGTTCAAGAACGTCGTGCTCGGCGGGACCTTCGACACGCTCCACTCGGGCCACGTGAAGTTGCTCGCTACGGCCTCGCTAATAGGTGAGGAGATCTTGATAGGCCTTACCAGCGACTCGTTCGCCTCCACGTATAAGCAATACAACGTGAGGCCTTTCGCCGTGAGGCTGGCGAACCTCAAGTCGCTCATGAGCTTGATCGCGCCCGAGAGGAAAATAGAATACGCCGCGATAAACGACCCCTACGGGCCCGCAGTGACGAGGCCGGATCTTGAGGCCATTGTGGTCAGTAGAGAGACCTTGCCCAGAGGCCTCCAGATAAACGACGAGAGGGTCAAGAGAGGCCTTAGGCCTATGGACGTCGTGATGATAACCACCGTGAAGGACGGCTACGGCAACATCCTATCCTCCACGTTCATAAGAAGGGTGCTCGGCATCAAGTGAGCTTGAGTGAGGCCAGCTCTCTATAGACATCGAGCGCTCTGTCGCAGTCCCCGACGCAGAGGGTCGGGCCTCCGAGCAGATCTATCCTGGCGTAATTGGCGGCCTCTCTTCTCAAGAAGTCGAAGACGTTCACGTATATTATATCGCTGTGGTTGAAGTCCTTAAACACCACAAGGTAGTTGTAGGCGACCGACCACGCGTCGTAGGGATCCGGCCTGGCCCTAACCCCGTACTGCAACAGATCTATCCTAGGAGGCTTCGACTCGACTCTGGCGAGCCTCTTGGCGATCTCGGCGGCGAAGCCGACGGCGGCGTCGTCGACGTCGTCGTCGAGGGGGCTGTGGTAGACGTTCCAGATATCTTCCAAGGAGGATATGGTGACTGCGGGGAGGCCCGCCGTCTCGTAGTGGAGCGAGTCGAAGTCGGCGTGCGGGCGATCGACGGGTAGAAGCCCCCTGACGGTCTCCTCCATGTAGGGCATGACGTACGCCTTCGGGGATCCGCGGCCGATCACGTCTAGGTTTATCAACAGCTTAGGCCGCCATCTGCTGAAGTAGGCGAGGGAGCCCCATGCCCAGTAGAGCGAGGGCACGTGGGGACCCACGCCCTCCTCTGCCGTGAAGAGGCCGAGGGCTATGGGGTAGTCCTCCGCCACCAGCTCGAGAAACGCCATGATTGCGGCCTCCACACCCCCGCAGTTGTCGGCGGCGCCAGCTAGCCAATGGTCGTAGTGGGCGGATATCATGGGCGTGTCCTCGAAGGAGTTCATGGCGATGACGTTGTAGCTGAAGGCCGTCTTGGCCTCCACGTCTATGTCCAGCGAGGCCCTCTTGCCTAGAGCTCTTCCGATCTCCGACGGAGCGCTGGCCGCAGATATGGGCGGAGGAGCGGCGTCGTACTTGAACCCGAACTCGTCGGTGACCACGATCCTCCTCAGAGGGTCGCCGTAGAGCACGAGGGCCGAGGCGCCGCGCCTAGCCGCCTTTATCAAGAGATATTTGGCGTCGTTGACGTCTTGCGGAAACGGCGCAAGCGCGATATTGCCCTCGACGTCGCCGTCGAGCTCCACGAGCCTGCCCTCGTATGTTCCCGGCCTCGAGTACGGCATCGCCAGAATCTGGTACCTCTTCCCGTCGACCTCGATGCTCGAGCCGCGGTCTCTCCAGTAAAGCACCTCCACCGGCGAGAAGTGCAACCATATGTTGGGTATGTCGAGGATCGAGGCGATGAAGCCCAAGAAATCTCTCTCCTCAGGGGATCCGGCCGCCAGATCTCTATACTCCATACACTTCCTGGCCAAATCTCCCACGGACCTATTGAAAGAGCCATTTTTATAGTAGGCCCCGGCCTGGCGATAAGTTTAAAATTGTAGATATCTGTCGTCCTAGGCGAGAGGGCTGATCGTTGACGACATGAACCCGGTATGATCGGTGACGATCCCGCCTATTTGAAATGTTCGCTTATCGCCTCCCAATCGTCCTTGCTCAAGCGCCAGCCCATGGCGCCTGCGTTCTCTCTGACGTGGTCCTTATTGCCGGCCTTGGGGATCGGCACAACGGTCCCCAGTCCGATGTACCAGTTGAGCGCAACTTGTACGGCCGTCTTGCCGTACTTCCTTCCTATCTCGGACAAGAGCTGGTCGTGCGCCAGAACGCCCTTCTCTATCGGCGTGTAGGCTAGGTATAACAACCCCTCCCTCTCGGCGTACGGTATGACCGAGTGCTCGTCCGCTCTGTATTTCAAGCTGTATCTGTTCTCCACGGCGGCTACATCGTACTTCTTAGCGCAACTCCTCGCCTCCTCTATCCCCTTCACGTTGAAGTTGCTGAGTCCCCAGAATCTCGCATACCCTTTATTAATCGCCTCCTCAAAGGCCTTCACCGTCTCGCATATGGGCACCGAGTCGCTAGGCCAGTGGAGCAGTATCAAGTCGGCGTAGGTGCCGAGCCTCCTGACGCTGGCCTCAACCGACCTCAACGCGTCGTCGTATTTGGCGTGGTTAGGCCACACCTTGGTCACTATGAACAGCTCGTCTCTCTTGAAGCCCTTGGCCGCCCGCCCCACCAGCTCCTCGCTGTGGCCTCCGCCGTACATCTCCGCGGTGTCGATGAGTGTCATGCCGAGCTCAATGCCGAGCTCGAGGGCCTCGACCCAGCCCTCGTCGTTGCTGTAGTCGGAGGTCCAGAAGCCTCCTCCCATGCCCCAAGTGCCCATCCCCACCGCCGAGACGCACCCGACGGACTTCACGCACTTGACGTCCCTAGCCATAATGTTCTCGACCTCCGTAAATAAAAACTAAGCAGATGCCAGGACGACGCCCGCCAGCACTAAGGCGAATCCGGCCCCCGAACGCGCGTCTAGCCTCTCCCCCAACTTCCAATACGTGATCGCTTGGGTTAGGGCAGGCGAAAGCGCCGTCAGTATCGTCGGCACCGCCACGCCTATATAGTATGTAGATAGTATGAACAGAGGGCCGCCTATGCCGTAGCTGAGGACGCCGGCTGTGAATATTCTGGGGCTGATCCTCGGCCTCCGCCGCCTGACTGCCTCTAGCGCCCCCGTAGCCAGGAACAGGACCAGTGCTCTGACGAAGGTGAAGCTCCAGGGATCTACCGAGGTCGTCGCGGCGCCTAGAGCTAGGAACGAGACCGCGTAGAACACGGCGGAGAGAAGCGCGAGGGCGAACCCCTTGGCGGATCCCCTCCTCGCCTTCATTATTAGGTAGAGCCCGGCCATCGCCAGCGAGCTCGCGGCTATGTACCGCCCCGATATGCCCTCAAACGGCGCCGCCAGCGCGGGAACCAACACTATGTAGGCGTAGGAGACCAGGTTGGCGAGGCCCACCTCCGCGTACCTAAGCGAGAGGAGATATACGTAGGTGCCTAGGACTGGGCCGAATATGGAGAACGCGGCGCCGTAGAGCCAAGCTTGGGGCGATAGGTTCAGTCCCAACGCGGCCAGCGGAATCGCCGACAGCGTCGCGGCGAGAGCTATCGAGAATAGGTCGTCGAGGGCGCTCTCAGTCGCCCCCGTCTTGTAGAGGAAGGGGCCTATCGCCCACAAGACAGACGCCGCGGTCGCCAGAGCTACTCCCAGCCACATACCGCCGTCATATCTCTTTTGTTGTCTACGTCTATCAAGATCCCTGGATCGTCTACCTCGACTCCTATGGACTTGGACGCGCCCATTATGGCCCGGATCCCTATATCGCCCTGTATATCGAGGACCTTAGGGAGCACCGAGCGGCGTATTAGGACCGGGTTCCCCCTTACGCCTCCGTAGGTGGGATACACTATGTCTGCCGCATCGCCGTGGGCCAGAAGCCTTCTGTAGGTATCGGGCCTCACTAGCGGCATATCGCCAAGCGCGATTATATACCGCTTGAAAAACGGCGCGGAGATTAGAGCCGCCTTGAGGCTCGTGCTTAGGCCCAATCCATACCAGGGGTTGTAGACGAAGGCTACGTCGAGTCCCCTCCGCTCTATGGCCGTGCGGACGGCCTCGGCGTTGTGGCCCACCACGACGTAGACGGGGCCTACGCCGGCCGCCGTAGCTGATTTGACCGACCTGACGACCACAGGCTCGCCGCAGATGTCCGCGAGTAGCTTAAACCCGTCGAATCTTCTGGACTCGCCCGCCGCGAGCACCACCACGGCCGTGCTCATTCAGACGAGCTCCTGCAGGTTTGCCGTAACTTTCTCGACGATAGATCTCGCGGCGGCGTCGACTATCGGTTTCCCAAGCGCCGAGATGAGACCGCGCGCGTTTCCTTGGAAGACCCACCGCACTTCAGACCCTTCTCTGAAGAAGCTTATAGTGAAGTCGACGACGCTCTGAAGGCCGTTGGCGGTCCCCACGACCGTCGCCCTATCTTCCTGCACCTCAGAGTATCTGAACTTGACGTCCATGGCGCCCTTAAGGCTCCCGACGCCTATAGACATCTTGGCCCTGTACCACTCTCCTTCCTTCGTCACGGCGGTCACGCCGGGGAAGGCCTTGCCGACAGCTTCGGGATCGAGCAACTTGCCGAAGTTCGAGGGGTCCCTTAGCCTGAGCCTTCCCTCATACCTCAGCTCCATGGGCTATCGCCTGGCGGGGGCTAAATATTGCTAACGGACTACGCGCGGGGGACGATTAATATATAGGATCTATAACTGCTATGGCGGTTAAAATAAAGATAAGGTCGTCTAAGTGGTATGAAGGCCTCGACAACGCCTCCCATAGATCGTATCTCAGGGCCGTGGGCTTCTCGGACGAGGACTTCTCGAAGCCTCTAATGGCCGTAGTGGCGGCCTGGAGCGAGATAGGGCCTTGCAACTACCACACCCTAGAGCTTGCTAAATATGTCAAGGAAGGAGTGAAGGAGGCCGGCGGCGTTGCCTTGACGGCGCCGACGATAGTGGTGAACGACGGCATAAATATGGGGACTCCCGGCATGAGGTACTCGCTCATAAGCAGAGACCTAATAGCGGACAGCATAGAGGCCCAGCTGAACTCCCACGGAGTGGACGGTTGGGTGGGGATAGGCGGGTGCGACAAGACCCAGCCGGGCATAATGATGGCCATGGTGAGGCTGAATCTGCCCGCTGTATATCTATACGGAGGAACGGCCGAGGCGGGCTGGCTGGGCGAGCAGGAGCTCACGGTCGAGGACGTCTTCGAGGCCGTCGGCGCTGTGTCGGCCGGCAAGATGACCGAGGAGGATCTGAGGCGGTACGAGTACGAAGTCTTCCCGACTTACGGCACTTGCCAAGGCCTCTTCACAGCCAACACTATGGCCATGCTGGGGGAGGCCCTCGGACTCTCCTTGCTGGGCTCCGCATCGCCGCCGGCCACTACGGGCAGACGGAGAGCCTATGCGGTAGAGTCCGGCAGGGCTTTGTTGAGAGTTGCGGAGCTCGGCATAAGGCCTAGGCATATCGTGACCTACGACGCTATATACAACGCGGCCGTCACGCTGTTCGCCACTGCGGGCTCCACAAACGCCATACTGCACTTGCTGGCCATAGCCCACGAGGCGGGGGTGAGCTTCACGCTTAAGGATTTCGACGAGATCAGCAAGAAGGTGCCCGTGATAGCGGCTCTGAGGCCTGCCGGGCCCTACGCCATGCAGGATCTCGACAGAATAGGCGGGGTGCCGCGCATACTGAAGAAACTATACAAGGCAGGTCTGCTGAGGCCCGAAGCCGTGACAGTAGAAGGCGAGCCTCTGGGCAAACTTCTGGACAGATGGCAACCGCCGGCGGTGCCCGAGTCGGGCATCCTGTACGACGTAGAGAAGCCGTATAAGCCCTACTCGGGCATAAGGATACTCTGGGGCAATTTAGCCCCTAACGGGGCCGTGATGAAGATCGGAGCCGCCGGCGCCTTGAGGTTCGAGGGGAAGGCTTTGCCCTTCGACGACGAGGCGGAGGCGTTCAAGGCGGTGACGCGAGGCGAGGTCAAGCCCGGCCACGTCGTGGTGATAAGGTACGTGGGCCCCAAGGGCGCTCCGGGCATGCCGGAGATGCTTAAAGTGACGGCGGCCATAGTAGGCGCCGGGTTGGGCGAATCCGTCGCGTTGGTGACGGACGGCCGCTTCTCCGGAGCCACGAGGGGCATAATGGTGGGCCACGTGGCGCCGGAGGCCGCCGTGGGAGGGCCGATAGCCCTCGTCCAGCAGGGCGATAGGGTCGTAATAGATGGAGAGGCCGGCTTGCTCAAGCTAGACGTACCCGACGAGGAGCTCGAGCGCCGCAGGAAGTCGTGGAGCCCGCCTAAGCCGAACTACGCCGGCGGCCTCCTGGCCAAATACGCCGCGTTGGTGCAACAAGCCGATAAAGGCGCGGTGACAACTCCCTCGCCGCTATACGTCGACTATTGAAGGCTCCAGGGCCGTTAGTCTTCGCAGCGCGTTTTTATTGCGACGATCGTCGATCAACGTTGTGTTATATAGGGCTCTTTTTACTTGACATGTGATCTCGGTTGTCGAGATTATCGGCGGCATGGCCCTAACTATCGCGGCCGGGTTGCTGGTCGAGCAACTTGTTTATTACTTCAGCGCGAGGACAGGCCGCTCCACCGCGGGCGTGGCCATGATAGTGGCGCCGGTCATAACGTCGAGTCCCGAGCTGGCGGTCTTCCTAATAGCGCTACTGCAAGGCAAGGCCGACGTGGCTTGGGGCTCCATCGTGGCCCAGCCCTTCATGGCCTCCACCATTATATATCCTGTCGTCCTCGTCGTCTCTGCAATCTTCTGGGCGTTGAGGAGGAGATCCACGCCGGTACCGCACGTACATAGACGCGTGGCGTTGCCGCTTTTGGCTTTCACGATTCCGCTTGTGCCTATATTGTTCCTGCACCCGGAGAGGTACGGCCTATACGGCAGGCTGTACGGGGCGCTCATCCTCGCGGCGTATTTCGCATATGCCGGGCGCGCATTGGGCGGAAAGGCCGAGGCGGGCGAGAGCCCGCGCCTCTATCTCAGGAACCCCGTCTTGCAGACGGCCGCCTCTGTGGCGGCCATGTATCTGGGCGGCGAGTGGCTCGTCGGAGGCATAACGGGGCTGGGCGCCTCGCTGGGGCTGGACGAAACGGCGTTGGCCGTGGTGCTCGTGCCCGTGGCGACCGTTCTGCCCGAGTCGATAGCTGGGCTCGTCTTCGTGGCGAGAGGGAAGGACGACGAGGGCGTCGGGGTCATAGTCGGCGAGAAGGCTCTCTACGGCACGTTCTACCCCGGCCTGGCTATGGCCTTGGGCATCTACACGCTGGAGCCTGCGGCGGCCACGGCGTTGATAATAGCGGTGGTGATATCGTTATTGGAGGCCGCCGCCGTATGGCGCGGCTACTTCGGACTGACGGCCCCGCTTGGACTGGCCGGCTATGTCTGGTACCTACACCACCTCTAGGATAGTCAGGGCCGTACTCTCCGCGGCCGATCTGAGCAAGGCGGTCGCGGCCAAGGCCGGCAACCTCGGCGAGGTTAGGGCGGTGGCTGTAGGCAAGGGCGCGCTGTCTATGTTGAAGGGGCTGGAGGCCGTGGCCGATATAATAGATGGCGTAGCCGTGGCGCCGCAGGCCGGCCCGGTCCCGCGCTCAGTCAAACTCTACGTGGCGGACCACCCGATCCCGACGGAGAGGAGCTTCGAGGCAGGCCGGGCCGTCTTGGATTACGTAGAATCCCTAGGACGCGGCGACACTCTCGTGCTCCTGGTGTCCGGAGGCGCGTCGAGCCTTATGGAGGCGCCGTTGGTCTCCGAGGAAGATTTCCTGAAGGCGTGGGAGATCTTGCTCAAGAGCGGCATGACGATACATGAAATGAACGCGGTGAGGAAGAGGCTGTCTGCCATCAAGGGAGGAAGGCTAGGGCACATCGCGGCGGCGCGGGGGGCCGAGGTGGTCAACCTAATAGCCAGCGACGTGCCTTGCGACAACCCCTCGGACGTCGGCTCAGGCCCCGGCGTGCCCGACGACACGACGCCAGACGAGGCGTACCTCTACCTAAAGGTGAGGGGGCTCTGGGGCAGATTGCCGGAGAGCGTGCGCCGCCTCATAGAATCGAGGAGGGGCTCTAGAGACACGCCCTCGAGCTTTCCTCATAGGGCGGTTGTGGTGGCCCGGAACCTCGACGTCTTGGAGGCGCTCCGCAACGCGGTCGGCGGTCGCGTGGTCACCTCCTGCCTTGTCGGCGAGGCGCGCGATGTGGGCAGGCTGGTTGCCTATATGGCCAAAGAGCTCGGAACCCCTTTGATCCTCGGCGGGGAGCCCTCCGTGACAGTTAGGGGCAGAGGAAGGGGCGGCAGGACCAGCGAGTTCGCCCTGTCCTTCGCCCTATCCTCGACAGGCGAGCTAGCGGTCTTGGCCCTCGCCACCGACGGCCTCGACGGCAACACAGGCGCGGCGGGGGTGTGGGCCGATCCCGAGCTCTTGAGGGACATAGCGGAGGCCGGCATGGACGTGGGCCGCCTCTTCGAGGAGAACGACACGTTTAGGCCGTTCGAGGCCACCGGCCGGGCGATCTACACAGGCTCCACGGGCTCGAACCTGAACCTGGTTTTCTACGTCGATAGGTGGAGCCACCTCAAAGATCTCCTAGCGGGCGGCCAGATACAAGAAGGGCAGATATAGGGCCATATTGACGGCCGTGATCACGACACCCCTCTTGGCGAACTCGCCGAATTTTATCGTTTTGGAGTATCTGCTCTCCACTACCTCGAGTATTATTATATTCGACGCGGCTCCCAGTAGGGTCAAGTTGCCCGCTATAGTGGCCGCCGTGGCTAACGTGAGCCACGACCAGACGTCTTGAGGCCCGTAGCCCGCCGTCTTCATGTACTGTATGAAGAGCTCGGTGAAGGGCACGTTAGACAGCGCTTGGCTGAATAGTAGCGATTCGGCCGTTATCGCCGGTATGCCTACAGTGGGCCCCTCCTTTTCCGGCATCAGAGCCCCCACGGCGGGCTGGAGGAGTCCGCTGTTCCAAACGCCCCGCATGGTTATGAACATGGTTATGAAGAAGATAATGGTCCCCCAGTTAACGCCCTCCAGCACCTTCCTCGGCTCCGACGAAAAGATATACACAGCCGCGGCGACGACGAAGGGTATAAAGCCTATGTTCTCTACATGGGGCAACCCCATCAACGTGAGGACGTCGTTGATCAGCAACGCCGCTATGACTGATATCAGGGCGCCGCCGGCGAGGTAGGCGTCGCGTCTGTTCTTTATAAACTCGGCGGGCACGAAGACCGCGTTGATCTTTCTGTCCGGTATGCCGTACCACCTAGATATCAGCACAGACAGCGCCAGTAGGTTCGCCAAGGTAGGCACCAACAAGTACTTCAAGAAGGTGAGCAACGGGGTAGCTATGCCGGACTGGACCGCTATTAAGACGTTTTGGGGATTGCCTATAGGCGTCGCGACGGAGCCTATAGTTACGGAGAAAGCCAGCAACAATACGAGTGGCTCTAGCTCCACGCCGGCGATCCTCGCCGCTGTTGCGACTATGGCCGGCCCCATTAAGGCCACGGCGTCGTTGACCGTAAACGCTGCGAGCATGCCGAACAGTAGAGACAAAAGTATGAGCATCCTCCTCGTGGAGCCGGCTCTGGCGAGGAACCAGTACGCCACGGCGTCGAGGAGGCCTGAGGACTCCGCCATGGAGACTATCGAGAACATGCCTATTAGGAAAAGCACTACGTCGAGATCGACGGCGGAGCCCAACTCGCCGATCGGCAATAGGCCCCCGACAACCACCACGAACGACGTAAAGGCCATGATCGACCACGCCGGCACGCGCGGAAATCGAGACTTCACAACAAGTCCTCCGATCAGTATGGCTAGGGCGACCGCCGCTATGGTCTGCTGGATGAAGCCCATGGCGCACGCGCGGGGCGGAAGCTATTTAAAGTAGCGGTCGCATCTCTTTAAGCAAAAGATTAAATTAATCCAGGATCCTCCTCAAGGCTATACGGCTTCCTATGAAGTGAAAATTTATAATGGATATGGGGACTACCGACGTGGAGCAGCCGAGGAAGGCTATCGTGGTGAACTTCGGCGGCCAGTACGCGCACCTTATAGCGAGGCGCCTCAGAGAGGCCGGCCTCTTCGCGGTGTTGGTACAGCCAGAACAGCTGGAGGACGCGTTGCGCCAAGACGACGTGGCCGCGGTAGTCCTATCGGGCGGCCCGAAGAGCGTCTTGGAGGAGGAGATAAGAATAACCCCGGCGATCTTCGAGGCCCAGATCCCCGTCTTGGGCATATGCTATGGGCACCAGCTCATTGCCAAGATGTTGGGCGGGAGGGTGGAGAGAGGCCCGGGAGAGTACGGCGACACTAAGGTGAGTCTTCTCGAGGACGACCCTCTCCTGGCCGGCCTCGACAGGGAGGAGACTGTGTGGATGTCCCACGGCGACTATGTGGCCGCCCCGCCGCCCGGCTTCAAGATACTCGCCGTTTCTGAAAGGGGGTATATTGCCGTCATGAAGTCTGTAGAAAGGCCCATATACGGCGTCCAGTTCCACCCGGAGGTCTCTCACACGGCTAAGGGAAGGCTCATCTTCAGCAACTTCGTCGAGAAGGTGGTGGGGATAAGGCCATCGCAACGTTGGGATCCGGCGTCCCAGATACCGAGTATAGTAGAGCGCATCCGCGCCGCGGTAGGGCCTCACGAGAAGGTCCTCGTGGCTGTGAGCGGAGGGGTCGACAGCACGGTAACGGCCGTGCTGACGGCTAGGGCTGTCGGCGAGCGCGCGGTGCCTATATTCGTGAACCACGGCTTGTTCAGGGAAGGCGAACCGGAGGAGGTGCTCTCGGCACTCAAGAGGCTAGGCCTAGACGTGGTCTACGTCGACGCCTCCGAGAAGTTCCTGGCTCGGCTCGAGGGCGTGGAGGACTGCGAGGAGCGGCGTAGGATAATCGGCGAGACTTTCGCCGAGGTTTTCGCAGAGGTAGCTGCCAAGATAGAGGGCGCTGGATGGCTGGCCCAGGGCACGTTGTACCCCGACGTGATAGAGAGCGGCGCCGTGAAGGGCGCAGATAGGATAAAGAGCCACCACAACGTCGCCGGGTTGCCCCAATGGCTAGGCCTCAAGGTGCTGGAGCCTCTTAGGGATTTCTACAAAGACGAAGTGAGAGCTATCGGCAGAGCTCTGGGCCTTCCGGAGGAGCTCGTCAGCAGACACCCCTTTCCGGGACCTGGGCTGGCGGTGAGGGTGATGGGCCGCTTCACTAGAGAGAAGTTGGAGATCGCCAGAAGGGCCTCGCGTATAGTCGAGGAGGAGCTTAGGAGGGCGGGCCTACACGACAAGGTCTGGCAAGCGTTCGCCGCAGTGGGAGACGACAAGTGGGTCGGCGTCAAGGGGGACGCAAGGGCCGTGGGGCACGTGGTGATAGTCAGGGTCGTGCAGAGCGAGGACGCCATGACCGCGGACTGGCCGGAGCTCGACAAGGAGGTCTTGTCGAGGATATCCTCCAGGATAACGTCGGAGGTCTCGGGCGTGGTCATGGTTGCCTACGCCGTCACGCCCAAGCCCCCCGCGACGATAGAGCCGTGCTAGTACGTGAAGTCCTCGCGGACGCAGGACAGATCGCCTCTATATAGGGCGTAGCCGACTATAGCGCCGTCGAAGCCAGCCGATCTTAGAAGCTCTAGGTGGCCGCAGTGGGAGACGCCGCCGGCGTAGTACACCTTCCTGGCTATACGTCTAAGCGCCTCCACGTCCGTCAACAGAGGCCCGGCCCCCGTGCCCTCCACGTCGACCGACGTGTATATCGCCGCGGCTAGGTCGAGCCCCTCCAGCCGCCTCAAGGCGTCCTTGAACTTCACCAGCTTGACGGTCCAGCCGCCTCCCATGACCCAGCCCTCCGAAACATCCAGCGAGATCACGACCTTTCCCGGGAAAGCCCTGGCTATCTCCTCGAAAAGCCGCGGCTCCGTGAAAGGCAAAGTGCCCACCACCGCGTAGTCGCAGAGGTCCAAGGCCCTCTCCACCGAGCGCAGATCCCTCAGCCCTCCGCCCAGCTGGCAAGCCCCCTCCACGATGTCCGATATAGCGGCTACGGCGTCTAGATTGGCGGGCGCCCCGCGCTCGGCGCCGTCTAGGTCAACGATATGGACCAAAGGGGCTCGGGAGAACTTGCGGGCGAGCTCCAACGGATCGCCGACGAAGACGTACTCGCCCCGCCTCCCCTTAACTCTCTTAACGGCCCTCCCGCCCTCCAGATCTATGGAGGGTATGACGAGCATGGTTTTAAGAAGGGGGCCCGTTAAAAACGGTGATGAGGTCTCGGGGAGTCGGACAGGTGAGGCGTGCGGTTATCCGGCTGATCATTTGGTCGTGACGGGCCTGTCGGAGGGCGCGAGCGCCTGCCTCAACGCAAGCCCCAACGCCTTGTGCGCCGCCTCGATTATATGATGGGGGTCCTCTCCGAGCGCTCTGACGTGTATAGTCGCCTTGAGCTCGGACGCGAGCGACCTCACGAAGTGAGGGAACATATACGTCGGGTAGCCGCCTATCGCGATCCGAGGCAGTCTTGCCTTGACCACCCAATAGGGCCTGCCGCCGAGATCCACCGCGACGACTGCCTCGGCCTCGTCCATCGGCACTATGGCCCAGCCGTAGCGGGCTATGGACCTCCTATCGCCGGCTAGCTCCGACAGCGCCATGCCTAGGGCCAAGCCGACGTCCTCTATCACGTGGTGGCCCTCGTCTAGATCTCTAAGCACCTTCGCCTCCAACCTGCCGCCCAATCCCGCGTAGTAAAGCAGGGTCTCGACCATATGGGCGAGGAACGGCACAGGCGCGGAGATCGAGAGAGGCCCCCCTCTCGTGAGCTCCACCACCACTCTGGTCTCCTTAGTCTCTCTGACGACCATGAGGCTACCGCGTCCCCTATATAAGATATATTTATCCTAGGTTTTAGGCGCGTGGTTGCTGTGAGGGTGATCCCCTGCCTCGATATAGACGGGAGGCGGGGCGTCGTGGTCAAGGGCGTGAACTTCCAGGGACTTAGAGAAGTAGGCGATCCGGTAGAGCTGGCGATGCGCTACGACGAGGAGGGCGCCGACGAGCTGGTGGTGCTCGACATAACTGCCAGCGTGGAGGACCGCCCCACGTTCTTGAAGGTGGTGAGGGAGGTGGCCACCTCCGTCTCTATACCGGTGACGATAGGAGGCGGCGTGAGGTCGATGGAGGACGCCGACAAGCTGTTCAAGGCAGGGGCCGATAAGGTGTCGGTCAACACGGCCGCGGTTAGAAAGCCTGAGCTCGTGGCCGAGCTGGCTAGGCAGTACGGCTCGCAGTCCACAGTCGTCGCCATAGACGCCAAGAGAGTCGGCGAGAGCTACAAGGTCTACATAAGGGGCGGCAACACGCCGACGGATCTCGACGCGGTGAGGTGGGCCGCCAAGGCCGTCGAGCTGGGAGCAGGCGAGTTGTTGGTGACGTCGATAGATAGGGACGGCACTAGGTCCGGCTACGACTTAGACCTAATAAAGGCCGTGTATTCGGCCGCCAAAGTCCCCCTAATAGCGTCGGGCGGCGCCGGCGATTACAGCCACTTCTACGAAGCGGCTTTAGCCGGTGCCGACGGCTTGCTCGCAGCCAGCCTATTCCACTTCCGCATAGTTGATATAAGGAGGCTTAAGGAATATCTAGCGTCGAGAGGCGTCGATGTGCGCGTAGATTATTGAGCCGACAATTATTTTTACAATTATATATACCTAGTTAATAGAAAGTAATAATAGATAAATATATTTATTCATATCGTCAAGAAATAGCTAGGGTTTTAACAGAAGCTTCAAGGTAAGGTTTTAAACAACTAAGGCCGACGCGACTATGCGCGAGGTCTGGATAGTTGGCTACGCCAGGACTCCTATAGGGAAGTTCGGCGGAGCGCTTAAGGACATCAAGACCGCGCATCTGGCCGCTTTCGCTATTCGTAAAGCTCTTGAGAGGATCGGGCTGGACGGCAAGCTGGTTGAGGAGGTTATCATAGGCTCGACCCTACAAGGAGGGCAGGGCCAGAGCCTTGCGAGGCAGGCGGCGCTATACGCCGGGCTTCCCGTGACCACAAGCGCCTACACCGTCAACCGCGTGTGCTCGTCGGGGATGCAGGCGGTTATAGACGCCTATAGGGAGATCGCGTTGGGCGACGCCGATATAGTGGTCGCCGGCGGGGCTGAGTCGATGTCGACGGCTCCTCTGGCCTTCTCGTCGGAGACCCGCTGGGGCGTCAAGCACCTCATAGGCAGAGGGCAACAACTGCTCGACTTGATGGTGTACGACGGCTTGACCGATCCCACGAACGGTCTGCTGATGGGAGAGGAGGCCGAGATGGTCGCCAAGGAGTGGGGCATTACCAGGCAGGAGCTAGACCAGGTGGCCTACGAGAGCCATATGAGGGCTTGGAAAGCCACCGAGAACAAGTGGTTTCTGGACATGGAGCCTATAGAGGATACCCTAGGCGGAGTGCAGGTCAAGTTGGATAGGGACGAGGGGATAAGGCCGGACACCAACTTGGAGAAGCTGGCCAAGCTGAAACCGGCGTTTAGGCCCGACGGGGTGTTGACCGCGGGCAACTCCAGCCAGTTGTCCGACGGCGCGGCGGCGCTCGTCTTGGCCTCGTCCGACAAGGCGAAGGAGCTGGGGCTCAAGCCTGTGGCCAAGATCTTGGGATACTCTTGGCATATGGTGGAGCCATGGCGCTTCGTCGAGGCGCCTATATATGCGGTGCAGAAGCTTGTCAAGAAGATCGGCATGGGGCTGGACCAGTTCGACTACTTCGAGAACAACGAGGCCTTCGCCGTCAACAACATACTGTTCCACAGAGTCCTCCAAGTGCCCTATGAGAGGCTGAACGTTTTTGGAGGCGCGGTTGCGCTCGGGCACCCGCTGGGCGCATCCGGCGCACGTATAATCACCACGTTGATATCTGTGCTGAAGGTTAAGGGCGGCAGGCGCGGCATAGCGGCGTTGTGCCACGGCACTGGTGGCGGCACCGCCGTAGCCTTAGAAATAATATAAATCCGGCAACGACAGACGGCGTGGAGCGCCTGGTCAAGGCTCTTTTGACCCTAGAGCCTCCTAGGCTCGAAGCTGATTACCGCTCCAGAGAAGCGCCGAGGGGGTACGTGGAGCCTCCCTTTGCCGTCAGGCTAGACGGCGTCAACTTCGGCAAGGCTCTTTCGGATCTCCCCGGCCCGCGGAACGTCGGCGTTCACAGAGCGCTTAAGAGAGCCGCGGCCGATCTGGCTAAGACGACCGGCGCCGGGCTTGTGTACGTCGTCAGCGACGAGGTCAACCTAGTCTACAGAAGCGGCGCCCCCTACAGAGGCAGAATCCAGAAGATCATCAGCGTCTTGCCCTCGGCGCTTTCGGCCAAGGTCTCCGCGCTCTTGGGCAGGCCGCTTTACTTCGACGCGAGGGTGGTCAAGCTCTACGACGAGCGGGACATAGCGCGCTACGTCGCGTATAGGGCGCGCATAGGCTTGAACAACTACGCCATATCTCTGGCCAGAGAAAGGGGCGTGATTTCTGGCCCCACGCCGCCCGTAGGCGATGTGCTGAGCGCGCTCTCAGGAGCCGACCTATCGCTGGGCTGGGGCTCCCTTATGCTGGAGGACGGCGGATGGGGCGACGTAGATCTCTGCGACTTCTTGACAAAATACGGACTATGTTGAGGGGGCTTGCGGCGAGCTTCTACGCGGCGTTCAAAACGCTGTCGAGATCCCTAGCGTCGGCCCTATTCATATCGATACTGCCCCCTCTCTTCTCCTCTCTGCTCCTAGCCGGCGGCTGGTTGCTCTCGGGTGCGGTTGACGTCGATAAGTACCTATATCAGCTAGTCGGCTCGTCGTTGTTGGTGCTGGGCCAGATTGCGGTCGGCGAGACCGTGTGGGTGGTCAGGGACTACGTGAGGGAAGGCCTATACGACTACATTCTGGCGTCGCCCTCGCGCATGCTCGAGACGTTCTACGGCGTATTCCTCGCCGAGGCGCTGATATTCAGCGGCCTTTCTCTGGCCTTCACGGCTGTGATAGTGGGCGCCATAAAGGGGCCGATATACGGCGTGGCAACAGCCGTCGCCTACGCGTTGGCCTTTGTCGGGATACTGCCGGTCTTGGGCATAGGCATAATACTGGCGTCTCTGTTGCCTGTGGTGAGGGATCCGGGCGTTCTCGTCATGCCCGTAGGCGCCGTCCTGACGTTGCTCGGCGGCGCCATATACCCGCTGTCGATCCTCCCGCCCTATTTAGAGCTGGCCGCTTCGGCGCTCCCGATGGCCGCTCTGGCGCAAGCCGTGAGGGGTTTCGCGCTAGGCCTCAAGCTACAGATCGAGAGCTTGGGGCTCCTGGGAGCCTACATGCTCTACGTCCTAGTGGGCCTGTTAGTTTTCCGGGTGATGAACGCCTATGCAAGACGTCGCGGGATCGTCTAGGGCCCTCCTACGCGAGCTGGCCAGGGAGTATCTTAGGTTCTCGCGTCTCAACACACGCGCCTGGCAGAGAGTCGTCTCGGGCTCCGTATCGATGTCGCTTTGGCTGATAGCCGCGATAATAGCCATGTCTTGGTACGGCGTAGCTAGGGCAAGGATCGACAGATATATGTTTTGGACTTTCCTGACCTACTTCCTATACTCCGAGCCGGTATGGGCCGCCGCAGAGGCCAGACCCAGCCTCAGAGGCGGCTTAGCTGAGCAGATACTGGCGGCGCGCGGAGGCCTCGCCTCGGTGTTGCTCCCATGGCTCTTCGTCGACTCGTCGATATGGTCAACGGTCGATTCGGCCATGTTGTTGGCCATATTCTCGTTGATATTCGGCGGGACGCCCAAGCTAGAACAGCCATTGCTCTTCGCCGCGGCGATTCCACCCCTCATGGCGTTCTCGTTGGCTGTAGGCGTGGCGGCTTTATACCTCATGAACATGACGGAGAACACTTGGGTGGTCGGGCTCGCGTTCCAGCTAGTGGTGCCTCTCATGGGCGGGATTATCCCGCCCACGGCACTGCCTAAAGAGATAGCGCGCATCCTCCTGCTGTCGCCGCTCCAGTACGTAATAGCGCCCACGATCTATGCAGGGACAGGCTCGTGGCCCCTCGATCCCGCTATAGTCTTAACTATAGATTATATTTTATCAATTTCATCGATTATATTAATATTTAAAATTGATAAAGTAATCAGATATTATTTATATTTATTCTCTAGATAGTTTAGTAGGTAGGTCGGATTGTACGTCTCGCCGGTCGCGCGCCTCACAAGCTCCTTCGGCGGATACACGGCGCCCCATCTGTGTATCTTCTCGCGTAGCCACTCTTTGATCTCGGCGAATCTCCCGGCGGCCACGGCCTCCTCGAGAGTGCCGAAGGCGTGGCGTATCTGGGCCGCTATCACGTTGCCCAAAGTGTACGTGGGGAAATACCCTATGCTTCCGTGGGACCAGTGTATGTCCTGGAGCACGCCCTCAGCATCGTTCTTGGGCCTTATGCCGAGGAGCTTCTCCATCTCGTCGTTCCAGAGAGCCGGCAGATCGGCGACTTTGACCTCCCCGGCCACCATGAGCCTCTCTAGCCTGTAGCGGAGCAGTATGTGTAGGTTGTAGGTGACCTCGTCCGCCTCGGTCCTTATCAGGCTGGGCCGCACTATGTTGAAGTAGTAGTAGAGGTCGTCGTCGGAGTATTTGGAGAGGAAGGGGAGGTGCCTCCTCAGTATAGGCGCTATGTGGGCCGTGAAGCCCCTCGATCTGCCGACTATATTCTCCCAGAACCTAGACTGCGACTCGTGCACCCCTAGCGAGACGCCAGTGCCGATGGGAGTGAACGCGTAGCTCTCGTCTATCTGCAACTCGTATAGCGCGTGGCCGAACTCGTGGATGGCCGAGAACAAGGGCTCTCTGAAGTCCCTGGGCGGATATCTGACGGTTATCCTCACGTCAAACGGCGAGGCCAAGCCCGTAGTGAAGGGGTGCGGCGACACGTCTAACCTGAACCGCCTTTGGGGATACCCTATGAGGCCCAAGACCTCCCTTATGGCGGCCTCCATGCTCTGTCTGTCGTAGGGCTCCTCCTCTAGGGGATGCGACCTAGGCCACCCTCTGGCCTCGAGCCTGCCTAGGAGGCGCCTTATCCCGGGCTCCAGCACCGAGAATATCGAGTCGACGTCCCGCGACGTCAAGCCCTCCTCGTATAGGTCGAGGAGGGCGTCGTAGGGATGCTCGTCGTACCCCAGCTTATCCGCTATCACTCTGGTCAGCTCCACGATCCTCTCCAGATACGGCGCGAAGATCTTGAAGTCGGCCTTCTCCTTGGCAGTGCGCCAGGCGACGAAGGCCTCGCTGGTCGTCTTGGCGAATTCGGCGACAATCTCGGGAGGCACCCTCCTGTAGAACTTGAGATCCCTCTCGAGCATGCGGATTATGCCCCTCTCGTCGTCGGTGAGGTCCCTCTCCTCCTTGGCCTTGTCTATCAGCTTGACAAACGACTCGTCCAGCATCAGCTTCTGGATAAGTTTAGCTATCTCGGCGGCGGCCAGCGACCTCCCGCCGATTCCCTCCTCCGGCATGTAGACTTCTCGGTCCCAGCCCAACACGCCGCTGGCGTGGTTGAGCGCCCAGATAGTCTTGTAGCGCTCCAAGATCTCCTTGACCGTAGACGATTTAATCTCCATAGAGCCGCGTTCCAATAAAACTATATATCGATTCCGTCGAACGTGCGGCCGACGCGGTCGTTGACGGCTTCCGAACACCCGTTCTGCGATGATTAGAGTAAATACTATAATAACTTAGCCTATTGTCCAAGTTGAAAAATAATAAAGAAGCCCAGGAAATGTATATAACGGTGAATACTAGCATCTAGGGCAAGAGCGATGCTTGCTCAAAGCAACGTGCATTACCTCAGTAGATCGGCTCTGCGGGGCACTCCGCTGGAGGCGCTCGTCAACCGCACGGTCGCGGTCGTGGAGGACGGCGGGCGCTTGTACGCGGTGGTGTTGCCCAGAGGAGCCCCGCAGCCCACGCTCAGCTTCGAGGTGTACGATGTAGCCACCGGCCGCGAAGTGTCCTCCAGAACGGTAATGGTTGCATCGGCAGACGGCGAATACCACATACCGCTCAACGGAAACGCGACGGAGATCGTGAAGGCTGGAGGTAGGGTGTATAAAGTGGTTATAGAGACGGCGCAACCGCTGGACGCGGTAGTGCTGTATAGCTATTATGGAGTATCGTGGTACTGGCTTGGCACATGAGCGGCGTCGACATATGCCGCTGGGTACTTCGCCGTGAATCTAGGACAGGGAGTTGCGGACGTTCTCCCCGCCGGTTGGGTTGATACAAATAACAACGTTACAGTATGTCAGACAAACGCGCCGGGCACTACGTACTATTCACCGTCCCACCGCTACGCAGCAGTGCAGACCACGTCAGTACACGCAAACTACTACTGCCCCGGCAGCACGGCGTTGGTAAGCTATCCCTGGATAGCCATAGACGGCGTCACTGGCCAGTGGATTTACCCCACAGGTTTGCCTAGCTATAAGTCCTGGAGCCCTACCTACTGCGTATGTGGAAATATACAAATAACGCTACCGCCCCCGTCGTTGCCAGAGGGCTGACTCCTCGCAGATACCGATCCTGTTTCTCAACCTACTCTATTGGTATCTCGACCTCCTTAGTCGCAGACATGGCCATCAGTAGCTCCCTCACGGTGATGTCGGGCCTAGTCCTCAGCAGAGACACAGCCGCCTTGGTCCTCTCCGGGCAGTATGCCGCGGCGATCTCCTCGGCGTCCTCCTCGGTCAACACGTCGGGTAGCTGGACGGATACGGCGGTTAGTATATTGCCCAGCGGCGGGATCTTCGACGCGAGCTTCTCGTAGACCTCGGGCAGAAACGACACCACGAATCCGGCCCTATCGAGGCCCATGTTCCTTATTCTGTGGAGGGCCGAGGCGGCTTGGAAGAACTGCGGATCCTCCGGGCTCGGCATCCACTCGTCTAGGGCCACCACAACCCTGCCGGGGGCTAGATCCAACGCCGCGGAGAGGGTCCACGAGGGGTCTCCTTGGGCCAACGAGAGGAGCCCCTGGAAGCCGTACCGCCTGTACACGTCGACTACCTTAGATCGGGCTGTGGACCTCGCCGCGAGCCTCCAAGCTACGACCGCCGCCATGTAGGCCAGATTCCTCTCTGGGAACTCCGTGGCGTCGATGTATATACAGTCGATCCTCTCGCAGAGGGCGTACAGAACCTGCGTCTTGCCCATCCCGGCTCTTCCTATCAACGCAGACAGCGGGTATCTGGAGGCGAGCTCTTCGAGCTCCTCGAGGGCCTGGGCCCACCGCCTGCCAGCCAGCTTCGCGTCGCGTCTGGCGACCGGCCAAGACGGTATAGCGCACGACACGTAACGTCCAGCGAGGCCGTAATTAAAGGAGATAGGTAATACCCTTCCTATACCCCTGTCTTCTTTATATAGCCGTACCCTCTGCCGTTTACGTAGACCTTTTCGTCTCCTCCCTCGAGCAATACATACTTCCCACGCCGCTCCGCCAAAAGTCGGGCCAGTCTCTCGACAAACTCTGCCTCGGAGAGCCCCAGCTTGCTCGTGACGAAGTCCTTCACGGCCTTCAGAGGCGCGTAGCCCGTTGGGCCCGCCGAGTGTTTTATGGCAACGTCCAAGATTTGGTCGAAGTCGGCGCCCTCAACGCGCCGGCCCTCCAGCCGCGATACCCTCTCCTCGAGCTCCAGCAACTTGCTCAAGACAAGGCCCCATCCGTCCTCGATGACGTACCGCACGCCTCTCCCGGCCTGTTCGGGCCTGGCGCCCAGCCTCGCCGCCAGCTCGTCAGCGGTGAGGCCTATCCTCCTCGCAGTCCTTTCGAGGTCGCTCCGCCTGATATAGATCTTGCCCCCCTCCGTCAGCCCAACGGCTAACTCCACGCGAGGTCGAGACGCCGAGTTAAAAACGCCATGGGTCAGATAAAGGTTATTACCCGATGAGCTTCTGCCGAAATGCCTGATGTGCGAATCGTGGAGAGAGTCGCCGAATTCGTCAAGCTTAGGGAGGACGAGTTCGTGGCGCCTGTGTTGCGGCGCGCCGGCGTGGACGTCTTCGAGTTGCTGGTGGCCGTGGTACTGACGCAGAACACCACGGACAGGAACGCGTTCCGCGCATATTACAACCTCAAGAACGCTGTGGGGCGGATAACTCCGCAGGCCCTGCTCTCTCTCGGCGAGGAAAGGCTTGCGGAGCTTATAAGGCCTGCGGGGATGCATAGAGTCAGGGCCAGGAAGCTGATAGAGCTCTCCAGATCGCTCTCCGACGTGGATCTGTCCAGGATAGCGGATATGGACGTGGAGGAGGCCCGGCGCTTCCTAACGTCGTTGCCGGGCGTCGGCGAGAAGACGGCCGACGTCGTGTTGGCCAACTTGGGCAAGCCCGCGTTTCCCGTGGACACTCACATAACCAGGATCGCGCGGCGTTGGGGCATAGGGAAGAGATACGGCGAGATAAGCAGGTGGTTCATGGAGCGTCTGCCTCCCGAGAGGTACCTCGAGGTCCACCTGAAGCTCATACAGTTCGGTAGGGACTACTGCAGGGCCAGATCGCCGCGTTGCGGTGAGTGCCCCGTGAGAGATCTCTGTCCCTGGCCAGGCAAGCCTACCGCTTGACCAAAAAGGCCACGGCTTGTTTGGGGCCGAGCTTGAGGCTTATGGGCTCGGTCCCCTCGACAGAGCCGGAGCCGGCCACCGCCTCGACCGACTTAACCCCGCGCGCGACCACGGCCGCCGTCACCGCCTCGTAGGAGTGGTTTATGGCTATGACCAAGTCGCCGTCCTTCCCCTCGAACCTCGACAGCTCTACCCTCGGATCGGTCGAGTAGTAGGGTATGTCCAGACCCGCCATCTGGGCCAGCGCAGCGTAGATCCTGTGGTACCCCCTCAGCCAGTCCACGTGTTCCATGTAGGCGAGCATCAGCTCGAACGGGATCACCGACAGGACGGCGCCTTTTCTCGCCAATACGACGGGCCTGTTCTTGTGATCCACCGCGACTACCTCCGCGTCTACTGGCTTTACCGCGTAGGTGTACACCGGCGCGTCGAGGGCGAACTCCAACTCCTCGCCGGATCTGATAGGGCCGAAATCCGCGACGAATTTGACTCTGAAGATCCCGCCGTAGCGTACGCCGACGCTTCCGGGCAGAAGGGCGTTCTCTACGCCGAACAGCTCCCGCCAGAGGTGAGTGGCCGCGTCGTGTGTGATAGGGGCGACGTTGCCGAAGCTTCTGAAGAACGAGGCGTATACCAAGCCGCCCGAGTTGGCTATCTCGTAGGCCAGGCGCCAAGTAGTCGCCAGCGCGGTGGGCGCAGAGGGGAACACAAGGAGCCTCTTCTGCCTCAGCCTCTCCCTCGACAGCTCATATACGGAGGATATGCGAAGGCCCGACATGAAGCCGAGGGTCAGCCCCATCAACGCAGGCTTGAGCCCAGGCTCGTTGCGCCAGCCTTGGTACACGAACTCGTAGTCCCTATACATGTAGAACGGAACGACGACAGACGCCTGCGCCTCCGGCCTCTTGAAGCGGTCGCCGAGCCCTATCTCCTCGAGCCTCTTCAGATCTTGCGAGAACTTCTTGACTGCGGTAGCCGCGGGCTTCAAGGTGCCGTCAGCCCTCACGAGGCCGAAGCCGAGCTCAAGAAGCCTCCACTCGTACGGCGGATCGCCCTCTTGGGAGAAGTCGGAGAAGCACCAGATAAAGGCGCCGAAGGCGCCGTGGGCCAGCGCCGACCACAACACGTCGTTTATGAAGTTGGCGTGTTGCTCCTCCGAGAATTGATATGTGCTGAAGCCGAACTCCTCCAGGAGGACGGGCATATCGCCGTCGTTTGAGAAGAGCTCGACGAACGCCGGATAGAGGTACCCGTGCCGTACGAGGTTCGTATCGTAGCGGTATATGTGCGGCCCGACCCAGTCAACCAGCCCCTTCACGTTAGGCGCCTCTTGGAGATACGAGCTGGAGACGTCCCCCGAGGAGAAGGGATGCGCCGGGTCCGCAGACTTTATGGCTGAGGAGTACGCCCTGAGGAGGCTCAGAGCCTCGTATCTGCTCCTAGCCGCCTTCACTAGGCTGAGTTCGTTGCTTAGGATCCAGCCGCCGAGAGCCTTGTGGTCCCTAAGCGCCTTGACGACCTCGAGGACGGCTCTCACGCCCCGCTCGACCGCCTGAGGCGCGTAGATGTCCCAGTCCGGCGCCCACGGTATCGCCCAGTTGCGCCCCGACATGTGGCCTACAATCAGCGTCGGGTAGCCCAACAGCCCGCGTTCGGCCAACATATCCATGAAATGCCTCAGCTTGGCGAGCGCTTCGCTCGACACTCCGCCGTAGGAGTCGAAGAAATCCTCGGCGAGTATGAAGAACCTCAACGCCCTTATGCCGAGGTCCTTCATCGTGTCTAGGTCCTCCCTTATATCTTCGGGGTTCCACTCCTTCCACATCTTTATATTGTGTTTCCGGGGCCAGTAGTTAACCCCGAGTATAAACATGGTTGTTCGGCCAGCTGGCAAATATAACAGTTAAGGCGGGAGCTCTTTATCGAAATTCTCTAGATTTATATCCATATAATTCTCTTATTTTATCTATAGAATCCACGAACTGCCTCCGGGCAGGCGTTATCAAAGGCCCATAGGACTCGGCTAAAGGCTGTCTCTGCCCTATGTCTAGCCCGTCGGCCAGGTTCAGGATTAGGAGGGACACCGCGGTCAAGCTCACCGGCTCCCTCAGCTTAATCTGCCTCATCGACTCGATTCACAACGGGACTGCGATCAGCCCGTCGTAGAGCCAGTAGCCGTGCCCGCCGCGCGCACGCGTCATGAAGAGGGCGGCGCGTTCCCTAGTCACGTTTAGCCAGTTCTACCCGATCCATCTGCCGGGCTCGTGCACCTCGTGCTCCGACGGATAGAGCCCGGTGAACGTAGAGACGTGGGCCGGCGGAGTCCACGGCGCCGTGGTCCACGCCTCATATTTCTCGAACCCCCAGCTGGACGGCCAGTCGAGGGGGGCCGAATAGTCCCACCGTACCGCGTCAAGGACTATGAGAGCTATATTCTCCACTGGCCAGTCCCCGCGTTGCATTTATATACGTCGCTCACCTGCGGTGAGTATGCTTGAGTATACTCAGACTATTACAAGCTAACGATAAGTAATGTGATGCTATAAAGGTTAAATACTCGCATTGCCACGCACACTATGCGGACATACACGTTAACGGAAAAGTTCAAGTCTATATTCGCCAGGAGAGGTCACTCGATAGTGTTGGCGTACGACCACGGCATAGAGCACGGCCCCACGGACTTCCTAGAGAACCCGGACTCCGTAGATCCGGAGTATATATTGAAGATAGCGCGCGACGCGGGGTTCGACGGCGTCGTGTTCCAGAGAGGTATAGCCGAGAAGTACTACGACGGGAGCGTGCCGCTAATACTCAAGCTCAACGGCAAGACGTCGCTCTACAACGGCGCGCCTATATCGGCGCCTAACTGCACCGTCGAGGAGGCGGTGAGCCTCGGCGCGAGCGCGGTGGGCTTCACGATATATGCCGGTAGCGACTACGAGTGGAAACAGATAGAGTACCTGGCCCAGATCAAGAAGGACGCCTCGAAATTCGACATACCGCTTGTCGTGTGGTCCTACCCGAGAGGGGGCAAGGTCGACACGAAGTACAACGGTAACGAGCACCACCCCGAAGTCGTGGCGTATGCGGCCAGAATCGCGCTGGAGCTGGGAGCCGACGCCATGAAGATAAAGTATACGGGAGATCCCAAGACGTTCGCCTGGGCCGTTAGAGCCGCCGGCAGGGTGCCGGTGCTCATGTCAGGAGGCCCTAAGACCAAGACGGACGAGGAGTTCTTGAGGCAGGTGGAGGAGGTCATCAGCGCCGGCGCCTTGGGCGTAGCGGTGGGCAGAAACGTGTGGCAGAGGAAGAACGCCGTCGAGTTCGGCAAATTGTTGGGCCAGATAGTCTACGAGGGCAAAAAAGCCTCCGAGGTGCTGAGAGCGGCGGCGCCATGAAGATCGGCGTATTGACCGGCGGAGGCGACGCGCCGGGCCTCAACATAGCCGTATATACCTTTGTCAAGCTCGCCGAGAGGAAGCACGAGGTCTACGCCATCTTCCACGGCTGGAAGGGCCTCCTCAACAAGGAGGTCAAGAGGGTGACGTCCGTAGATCTGCTGGACTTCGCCTTTACGGGAGGCACATACATAAAGACCTCGAGGACGAACCCGTTTAAGGACGAGGAGAGGGCGAAGACGTTGGCCAAGAACGTCGAGGAGCTGAGCCTAGACGTCGTTGTGGCTATAGGGGGCGATGACACGTTGGGGGCCGCCGGCGAGGCGCAGAGGCGCGGAATACTGGATGCGGTCGGGATACCGAAGACTATAGACAACGACGTCTGGGGCACCGACTACACCATAGGGTTCGACACGGCCGTCAACGAGGCCGTCAAGGCCGCCGAGAGCTTCAAGACCACGTTGATATCCCACGAGAGGGTCGGCGTAGTGGAGGTGATGGGCAGGGAGGCCGGGTGGATAGCGCTACACACAGGTCTTGCGACCATGGCCGACTTCGTGTTGATACCCGAGAGAGAGGTAAGCTGGGACTTCGTGGCCGAGCGCGTGAAGAAGGCCTACGAGGCCAAGAGGTGGGCGCTGGTCGTCGTGTCGGAGGGCATTAAGTCCTACGGAGGGCCTGTGGACGAGTTCGGCCACGTAAGGCTCGGCGGAGTCGGCAACGAGCTCGCCGCCTTTCTCGAGAAGAAGACAGGCCTCGAGACTAGGGCCACGATACCCGGCCACATAATTAGAGGAGCCCCGCCGTCCGCTTTCGACAGAGTGCTGGCGGTCAGATACGCCACAGCGGCCTACGAGGCCGTGGAGGAGGGCAAATTCGGCGTCATGACCGCGTATAGGGACGGCGAGATATCGTACATCCCCATAACGGAAGTCGTGGGCAGGAACAAGCTGGTGAGCGGGCCCTGGCTCAAGCTCTACGAGACGTATTGGGGTAACTCGGAATAGGTAGAGGATATATTGCTAAAGCGTAAAGTTTTTAAATAGACCTTACAAAGCGTCTTTCGGCGCCGTGCGGCATCTCCTTTGGCAATTAATTTCTATGAGGCGAACGCCCTATCAATAATGCAATCCTCGCAGAAATACGCCTATTTTTTGTAGTTAAGTTTTTATATTTGCTCTTTCTCTAAGCACATGGCAAGCACCGAGGAATTAAGGCTAACCGATAGACAGGTTCAGATACTCCAGCACCTGCTCCAACGCGCCCAGCCCATGAGGGTCTACACTGTCTACGGCGACCAGGACGAGATAGCCCGCGAGCTCGGCATGACAAGGCAGGCGCTGGCGATACACCTCAAGCGACTAAAAGAGTTGGGACTTGTCAGGACAGGCCGCGAGTTCGTCGACGTCACGGAGAAGGCCGTCAAGTTCCTCAAGGGCCAGAGCAACGACGTCATAGTTTTGGTAAAGGTCGAGCCGAAGTATCGCGACAAGGTCTACGACTTCTCCAAGAAGCTACCCATCGAGAAGGCGCTTAGGCTAGCCGGCGAGTACGACCTCGCCGTGATAACGCAGGAGACAGTGCTCGACAAGGTCCTCGACTCCCTCAACAACCTAGAGGGCGTAAAAGAGACCAAGACGTTTATCAGCATAGGCGCTATAAAGGAGTAAGAGAATTTATAAAATACATAAATTTTCCGCGAGTTTTTCCCATAAATGCAGAGGATCCGTTGCGCTCTACTGAAGCGGTCTAGATTTGATAGCTGGCCTAGGCCGTCCATCTAGCCGGCACCTCTCCGTAGTGACTAGGCGCTCTCTGCATACTGGCTTTGTCTCATTAACGGAGCTGGCCCAGAGTCCCAGATAGGGAGCTAGGGCCGACACCACTAACGTCCTACAATCCCCGCCATCGACGACGGCAAGTCTCGCGGGGAGGAGGAGGGCATAAAGCAGACATGCCATAATCGGGCGTGTACTATATAAGGAGGGAAGAGGTCGCCCTATGGGCTTGGCCAGGAGGATAGCCTCTCGTTCGTTGGCTCTGCCACAGCACCTGGCATACTCGCGGCGCTGAATTTATCGCCCTACATCTCTGTGCCAACAGCTCTCCTCTCTCTGCGGCGCTGACCACCTACTTCGCGGTCAGAGTCAAGTGGGATAATGGCTTGCTTAACTTCGTTGAGCCCCTAGGTAAGGGGACTTCCAAGGCCTTCCCCGTTACGTGGGTCGTCAGCTACTACCTTTACGTAGTACACGTGATCGCTAGCTGACAATTCGAATCCTACAGACGCGGAATATAATGCGGCGGATCTACACGCCACGAATAGACCAAGGCGTGGAGGCGTCTGGACCGGCGAGATACGCCCGACGGCTATTCGCCTAAAGCGGCGGAGCAAAGCTTAAAAAACGATAAAAACATATGTAAAGGGCCCGTAGCTCAGCATGGATCAGAGCGGCGGCCTCCGGAGCCGTAGTCCCTAGTGGGGCGGAGGTCGCGGGTTCGGGCACAGCCGCCTAGAAATCCCGCCGGGCCCGCCAGTGCTAGTTGTCGGCACATATTAATACCTGCCGAGTTTGTGCCATGAGACTTTCAATAATTATCACGATAATGGGAGTTGCGATGGTGGCTATCGCGGCTGTTCTGTTCTTCTTAGGGTCCTCGGCGGGCTCGTTGGCGGCTTCTGTCAATGAGGCGTTGGCGCAGTTGAACAAGACGTCGGCCTTGACGCTGTCTCCAGGCAACAACGCGAGCTTCTCCTTCTCGGAGCCGTCGATATTGTTGATCAACTCGTCAGCGCCGCTGAAGATAGTGCCGGAGTCTCTGAGGATTGCCGTCCAGGGGACCATCACGGCGGTTGCCGTCCAGCCGGGCGTGAGGGTCTACGTCGTCAACAACTACACGCGCCCCGTCTCTCTTAGGTATGCGGTGGTGACCATAAGCCCGTCTCTGTCGAGGGCGGTGTTCTTCGCCCTCATCTCGCTGGGTCTCGGCTTCGTCGGCTTCGTGGTGCTCGTGATAGGCGTAGTGCTGTACGTACTAAAGAGATAAATTCACGCTCCACACAACACGTGGACTTGTTCCGCGTCGACGTCTCGCTTATAAGAGAAGGCGTAGTGGCGCTCGACTCAGAGACGGCGCTCCTCTTGAAGTATATAGAGGAGACCGGCTCGATATCAGCCGCAGCGAGGAGGCTCGGGATACCCTACTCCCGTGCCTGGGGATACATCGCCAGGGCCGAGAGGGCGCTCGGCATACGCCTCGTGGAGCCCAGGAGAGGCTATGCGGGAGGGGCCCGGCTCACCGACGAGGGCAGGCGCTTGTTGGCCCGCTATCTGGAATTCGTGTCGAGGAGGCTCGGCGGGCTCGAGGCGCTGACAGAGGGGATGTGCGACTTCGTGTATGCCGGCAGCTCCGACCTCTTCGTTAAGGATCTGCTGGAGAGGCTGAGGGAGGAGGGCTTCTGCGTGGAGGCCAGGTGGGTCGGCTCCGCAACTGGGCTCATAATGGCCGCGGCCGGCCTGGCCGACGTGGCCGGCGTCCATCTGCTGGATCCGGCATCGGGCGAGTACAACGTCCCCTACGTGGAGAGGCTTGGTCTGTCTCAGTCGGTAGTCCTTCACAGAGGCTTCATGAGGTCTATAGGCTTCGCGTTTAGGCCGGACGTGGAGTTTAGAGGCGTGGAGGACTTGTTGAAGTACAGGGTGATTGCCCGCAATCCCGGATCGGGGACGCGCCTCCTCCTCGAGCTACTGGTCGATAAGCTCGCCGAGAGGGTCGGCAAGCCTCGTAAGGCCGTTGCAGACGCCATAAGCGGGTACAACACGTCCGCGAGGACCCACGAGGAGGTGGTCGGGGCGATAGCCCGAGGGGAGGCCGACGTCGGGCTGGCCATCGCGGCGGCCGCGGAGAAGTACGGCTTGGCCTATAGGCACGTGGCGCTTGAGCGTTTCGATCTGGCGGTGAACAGATACAGCCTGGAGAAGCCTGCCGTGAGGCGCTTGTTGGAGCTGTTGAGGAAGGAGCAACCGCCGCCGGGATACACGCCGGTCAGAAGCGCGGGCCAGAAGGTATTAGTATAGGAATCGGGTTGGTCGACACATGGCCAAGGTGGTCATACACTCTATAGCCGACGGCCCCAACGAGGTGTTGGTCGACGGGAGGCCGGTGGCTTACTTGTGCCGTTGCGGCGGCTCATCCAGGAAGCCGTACTGCGACGGCACCCACAAGAGGGCCGGCTTTAAGGCGCCTGAGGCCTACGTCAACGTCCTAGAATAGCTTTTTTATTAGAGTCGCCACATTTACGTGCAGGTTTTTCTCGCCACCGAGAGGGGCGTCTACGAGCTGATCCCCACTGGCGGCGCTCACAGGATATGTTGCCCCGATCTCGAGGTAGTCGACGTCGCCACGTTCGAGGGTCATCTCTACGTCTGTTCGCCTAGATCGGGCCTCTTCGAGGTTGGCGGGGGCAAGCTCAAGAGACTGGCGTCAGGTCCTTGTTGGCGCCTCGTTAGGCTGGGCGACTCACTCGTGGCGTCTATGGACGGCCCGGTGCTGGTGGACGCCCTCTCCGGCGCAAAGATAACCGAGTTTCCGGACTACGCCGAGAGGTTCGGCTGGAGGTTCCTCAAGGGGCCTGCCCACATAACCGACATAGCGCGGTTCAAGGACCTATACGTGGCCTCCGTCGAGGAGGGCAACCTACTGGCTGGGGACGACCTACGCGGGCTGAGGCCTACCCGCTTCTGGGGAGATCTCCACGCCCTTCTCCCCGATAGGGAGAGGCTGTACATCTCCACGTCCACCGGGATCTACTACACGAGCGATCTCGAGAAGTTCAACATGGGCCTCGGCCCGACGGGCTACACCCATGCCGTTGTGCGTTGCGGCGGCTATCTGGCGACCCACGAGATGTCGACGAGGCCTCTCTGGGTGTCTGTTGACGGCGTGTCGTGGCGTAACCTCCCAATAGATCTGCCCAGGCCAGAGTACGGCACGACGAACCTAGCGTGTATCGGCTCCAGGGCAATATACGCCGTGAGGCAGGTCTACGTGATAGACATAGCCCGCCTTATAGTGGAGAAGCTCGCCTCAGGCCTCCCGTTGGTGTTGAGGGTATCCGTCCTTTAAACTAGGAAAAATTATGGTGTAATTTTGGAAAAAGCATTTAACGGCAGAACGCACACTTTATCCATGTCAAGAACAACCACAATACTGGCCGTAACGGCCGTGGTGCTGGCGATACTGGGGTTTGTGGCCGGCTACTACTCCGCGCCGAGAGCCACCCCAATGCCGACTACCCAGACTGTCACAACTACCCAGACGATCACCACAACTCAGACCGTAACAGCGCCTGGCATGCAGGCGGAGCCCGAGCTGGTGCCGATAACTATGGCGACGGTAAAGGTCGACGCGATGACCGGAGCCACGGTCAGGGCAGGCCCCGTAATAGCCGTGGTGAGGCCGGGCACGTACGCGATGGTCGGCAACACCACGTTGAGCGTCTACAACTTCTCGATAGTGCTGTACGCCGTTAAGAACGTGGGCGTGGCGCCGGACGGCGGCGTGCCCACTTACGCCTTCGCGTTCGCTGTCAACGGACAGGTGAGCCCCGCCATATCCTTCGTCGATAGGTCTGGGAAGCCGAGACAGATAATAACCGTGGCCTACGCTCCCGCCGACTGGTCCAGCTGGACTTGGCTCGGGTATAAGGCGTTGCCCAACGGCACGCTGGTCGGCGGCAGGTACGCCTTTGCGAATGTCTGGCACTACGTGGGAGGAGGCGTCATGGTCAACATCATGTTCTCTAAGCCAGTCCCGTGGATATTCACAGCCGGCCCCTACATGCACAAGATAAACTATGTCGAGTTCACTCCGCCCGTGGGCAACGCGTCGAGCGGGCTTGTGCCTATTGAGATAGCCGAGGCCCGGATAAACGGCACTGTCGGAGGCGCGTTGAGGGTCGGCAACATAATAGCGGTGATACCGCCCGGCACCTACCTCACCGACGGGCAGATGACCTACAAGGTCTATAACTTCAGCTTGATATACTACGCGACGCTTAACATGTCCGGAGTAGCCGGCATGTCGCCGCTCGGCGCGTACGCGTTCGCCGCCAACGGCCTCGTCACAGCTAAATACACGTTCGTCGATGCTAGCGGAGCCGGATCGCCGATAATTACGATAGCTATGTTCCCCAGAACAGTGGCCAGCTGGACCTGGTTGCCTCAAGGCGCGGCGCAACAGAACGCCACCCTCTCGGTAGGAGCCTACAAATCCCCCGACGTGTGGCTCTACGGCGACGGCTACATCGTGAATGTGCAATTCGTGAGGCCTGTTCCGTGGGTGTTCCTAGGGCCTTGGCCGCCCCAGCAAGCCGCGTCCATGACTGCAACTACAACGGCGGCCGCCGCGGCCACATCCGCCGCTACGGCCACGACGACCTCTTCAACTACTACGGCTGGCTCGTATGTCTGGGGTTAGGATTCGCCGGGTTACTGGGCCTAAGTATCAATAAAAACCGAACAATGTTTTTCTTCTCTGTGGGCAGACCGGCGCAATCTCAGGAGAGTTTTGCTGTTCGTATTGCTAGGCACGCGCGGGGGTCCGGCGCGTCTCAAGATACTCGCGCGGCTGAAGGAAAGGCCCATGAACGCCCACCAGCTCTCGAAGGAGCTGGATATGGACTACAAGACGGCGCGCCACCACCTAGAGGTCTTGGAGAAGAACGGGCTCGTGGAGAGGCTGGGCGAGGGGTACGGCGCTGTCTACGCGCTGTCGGAGCCGCTCCAGAGAAACTGGGACTTAATAGTAGAGGCGGCCAAGTATCTGGGCTATGATACCCTGGATCATTGACATAGCGCTCGCGTCCATCGCGTCTATCTTCTCCCTGCTTAGCTTGAGGAACTACGCCGACCTCAAGAGCACTCATGTGGGCAGATACGCGTTGGCCATCGCGGCCGCCTTGACAGCCGCCTCGTTAATAGCTCTCGCCTCCTTCGCGTTCTGGATGTTTAGAGGGCACGGCCCCGACGTGGCAATGCCGTCTATGGCTATCGCCGCGCTCCTCGCGACGTCATCGATCGCGTTTTACAAGCTCTCGTCAATATAGGCCTCGCCGCGGCGCGTTGCAAAGATTTAAGTATATGTCGCGGAGGGTGTGTGGAGGTGGATGCGCTGATTCAAGACATCGCGAAGGTCCGTCAGTATCTGGATAAGTACTTCTTCAAGTTCTCGGACGAAATAACGGGGGCCTTGATAGCTATGCTCAGCCGCGAGAACTACATAATGATAGGCCCCCCAGGCACCGCCAAGACCATGTTGGTGGCGTCGCTCTCTAAGCTCCTCAAGGCGCGGTGGTTCTACCGCCTCCTGACAAAGTTCACCGAGCTGGAGGAGATCATAGGGCCTATAGACGTGGTGGAGTTGCTCAAGGGAAATGTGAAGAGGATCTACGCGAACTCCATAGTGGAGGCCGACGTGGCTCTGCTGGACGAGATATTCAACGCCTCCAGCGCCATACTCAACACGCTTCTGACGATACTGAACGAGAGGGCTATCTTCGACGGCGGGGCCGTGGTGCCGGTGAGGACGTGGACAGTCTTCGGGGCCTCCAACAGAGTGCCCGACGAGGAGGAGCTACAAGCCCTCTACGACCGCTTCCCGCTAAGGGCCTTCACCAAGTACGCCTCGCCTGAAGAGACCGAGGATCTGCTCAGATCCGGGCTGGCCCTTCGGCAGGAGTTCGACCAGATGTCGCACTTGATGACCATGGACGACATCAAGGGCCTCAACGAGTACGTGAACAAGATGGTCTACGAGAATAGAGACGTGTTGGTGAAGCACGTATCCCCGCTGATTGCGGCCTATCTAGACCACGTGGTGATATCTAACCGCACCAGGGTCAAGGTTCCCATATACGTTATGGCGTACCTAACTATTCTCGGCATAAGGCCCAGCGACTTGGACGCGTCGAGCATAAGGGCGGGCACTATAAAGGTGTTGAAGTACCTGGTTCACGACAAGGAGGATCTAAGCGAGTACGAGGCGTTCGTGGCGTCCCACATGCCGGGGAATCTGTCCACCCTCTACGACATGATAAACGAGATAAAGGCCTTGATAGCGAACAACGCGATAACTATAGCGCGCGAGAAGTTGAGGGAGGCCGAGGAGCTGTTGGACAAGGCGTATGCGGACCCCACGCTCTATAAGTTCTTCATGACCGAGATGTCGGAAATAAGGGATGCCCTAAGCATGTTGAGGAGCCAGCTTTAATCGTGGGCGCCCTGCTCAACGTAGACTACTCAGACGAGCTGACGAGGCTCAGAGTCCAAGAAATAATACGCTATATCCAACGGCTGGGGCTCCCCGTAAAGCTGAATAAGATACCGATGGAGTACATCGCCGACTCTTTCTACACCCACTACCGCGTCCCCATACTCTCCGCGGCTCCTAAAGACGAAAACGAGGCGTTGTGGTACGTATTCCTCAAATCCTATATCTCTTCGGATCTATATCAGGAGATTAGCAAGCTCAGTAAATACAACTATTCGATTTCCAGATCGGCGTCGGTCAAACTGCTTAGGGCGTACAACAGCTTGCTCTCGCGCATAGAGCGCGGCACCGTGCAGGGCATGAAGGAAGGCGATGAGAAAAACGTACAGAGGTTAATGAACAACCAGTCTCTGAGGCAGGAAATAAGCAATCTATTGAGGTTCTATATGGGCAATGTAAAGAATTTAGACAAGATAAGGAAATCGATTTCGAAAATTCTCGGCGACGATGTAGGGAAGGAGGTTGCAGATCTCCTATTCGATGTCGACATCGATCCGTACAGGGCCAGGCTGGCCAAGATCTTGGAGTCTTTGGTCAAGATATTGGCCAAGGTGGATCCCTACGTCGAGGAGGGGGCGGTCTTCGAGCGGGCCGGCGTGCCGTCAGGCATTAGGAGCATCAGGAGCTTCTCGGATCTACGTAAAGTGACTAACTTAAGCAAGGCCATCTACAGAGCATCGCCGACGTTATTCGCCTACAAGCTGGCCACCAGGTCGCTTTCGGTGAAGGACGTCTCGCTCGACACAAGGGAGAAGATCTACATGCTGGTGGACAAATCGGGCTCTATGTTCTACTCGGTCTACGACGGGTTCGCCATGGACATGACGCAGAAGATAACGTGGGCCACCGCGCTGGCCGTCGCGTTGATGAGACACAGCAGGAAGGTCATACTGAGATTTTTCGACCAGATGGTGTACCCCCAGTTGACAAATATTAAGGACGTGATCAAGGCGTTGCTCAGAGTCCTGCCGCTGGGCGGCACCGACATAACATCGGCGGTCCACACCGCCGTCATGGACTCCAAGAACGCAGGGCTTCGGAGCTATAAGCTGGTCATAATCACAGATGGAGAAGACGACTTCGTAAACCCCGAGGTGTTGAGGCAGGCGAAGACGGCTTTTAGAGATGTCAAGGCGCTTTTGATAGGAGGCTCCAACTCGGTGATAGAGTCCGAAATACCGACCATAAGGATTGACTCGACAGATATAGAATCTCTTAAATATATATTGAAAAATATATAAAAAGCATATCTATATAGAAGGATATAGAGAAAAATTTTTATATTTCCTGAAAATAGAAGGCCATGAAGGTTAAGGAAATATTGCGCAGACCGCCGGTCACTATACCGGTAACGGCCACGGTCGAGCAGGCGGCCGAGGCTATGGCCAACAACAACGTCGGCCTTCTCGTGATAGTCGACCCGAAAGAGCCCAAGAAGCCTATCGGCGTTATCAGCGAGAGGGACATAATCAGGACCATAGCCGGCAAGGCCCCGTTGACTGTCACAGTGGACAAGGCAGGCACTATGGGGAACTTCATCTGGATAAGAGAAGACGAGACGATATACAGAGCCGCTTATCTCATGAGGAAGCACCACATAAGACATCTGGTAGTCCTCGACGACAAGGGCGAGCTCGTCGGCGTGTTGTCCATCAGGGACCTCATAGCCGAGGACAGGATAATCGAGAGCCTATCAGCCGACAGGAGGCCGTCGACAAAGGAATAATTTAAATAATAGGGTCCGTTTTCCGGGCCCATGAATAGAGTAATTCCGGCCGTAATCGCCGTGGCCGTTATAATTATCGTTGTCGTTATCCTTTTGTTGAAGCCGTTTTCGCCGCAGTACCCAAAGATCCTCAACGTCTCGGCTATAAGTTACCCCAACGGCGTCTACCTATACGACGTATATGTCGGCAGCAACAAGGTGCCCCTAGTCTACGTTCAGTACAATCAAAGCGTGTTGCTCGTCTCGGCACATAACGGAAGCGAGGCCTACTTATTGCTCTCGCCGCAGAGGCTCAGCGAGCTATATAGGACAGCCAACACGACGTTCCTACTGGTAAATTATCCAGAGCTACTGGGATATACGTGTTCGAACTTCACTATAACCCAAACAATCACAGGTATACCCGCAAGAGTGTCTAACAGAGTATGTTCGCCGCAACAGTTCTCGACCTCTACGAACTTCGTCCAAGTGGTATCTGCCCTGTCGCAAGTGCCTCCGCCTTCGATGCTCGCGTTTAGCGGCGTGGCGGCGACGCCATTCGGCGATGCGGCGATCTATAAAAATTCCACATTCACCACATATCTATTCTATACAATAAATATTACATATTATCTATATAAACTTAATAATAATGTAATATATAAATATAGTATAATTTTATCGATGGGTCCATCTACATTTAATGTGACATATTTGTTAAGGTCTATGAGTGACGTGAACTCTACATATACCGCGATTATATCGAATCTCTCAGGCGAGATGCCGATTAGGGATATGGGAGGCCTCACTCTAGTTGCGGTAGCTAAAAAGGTCGGCATGGTCGCCGCAACAGGCAACACAACGGTGCTTGCCTTCATAGGCCTCAACGATACGTCATCAGCCCAGCTGTTCGTGGATAACTATACGTTGTTTAGGGGCGTCGGCCTCATAATACTGGACGCCCCGAACCAGCCGTTGAGCTATGCGGAGAGGCTGAGGTGCCTATACTCGTCTCTAGAAAACAAGAGCGCCGTAGTGGATCTTCTACGGGAGATATATAGAGGCTTGCTGAACAACTCAACAAACCCGTATAGGGTTTTGCCAAACAGCACATGTCCCGTGGATATATCCTCTGAATCCGCCCTCCTGAGCCTGGCGCTTGAGGGCGCCAACATGCCGCCTCAAACAGTCGCCCCTCCGGTGTTCGTCGTTGTCTACCCCAACAGCTCCTATGTTGTCGTGACCGGCTATAACCCCTCGGCGCTCGCGGCGGCGCTCGGTAGATGAAATGCAAGGCGTTAGTCGCCGATATAGACGGCACTCTGACCCTCTCTAGAGACACCTACGAGCTCTCCCTCGAGGCGCTTGCGGCCCTCAGAAGGCTAAGGAATCTGGGCGTGCGGGTGGCGTTGGCCACCGCCAACGGCCTCGACTACGCGCTATCCATAGCGCGCTATCTGGGAGTCAACGCCGTGATAGCGGAGAACGGCTGTATAGTGGCTCTCGAGGGGGAGATCCATGAGCTATGTGTGGCTTTTCCGCGCCAGGAGGTTGTGGACGTAGTATTATCTACCGGCCTCGTGAGGGAGAGCGAGCAGAATAGGTGCAGGAAGTACGACCTAGCGTTTTATCCAGTAGCCGATCCGGCCGCCGCGCTGTCGGCTATAAGATCGCGGTTGGGCAATTCCTATAGGGTGGAGTACAGCGGCTATGCGATACACGTGAGGCCTCAAGGCGTCGATAAGGGCACAGGCCTGGCGTTTTTATGCAGGGCGTGGGGCCTTCCGTGTAGCTTGGTGGCGGTCGTAGGCGACAGCGAAGTTGACGCCCCTATGTTGAGGCTTGGGTGGGGAATAGCCGTGGGCAATGCCGATGAGGAGGCTAAAAACGCCGCGCGGATCACCGTCGAAGGCCCCAGCGGCCTCGGCTTCGCGGAGGCCGTGGATATAATCATAGATGGGATTGCTTGTTCAGACTAAACGCAATGGATAATAATAAACTCTTCCTCATTTTGCGTGAGTTATCAAGTCGAGGTCGGGGTGCTCAGCAGCAACTTCGCAAGGCTGGCGCTCATGAACGCCGCGATTAAGCCAGACAACAGGCTAGAGAGGCTGTACTCGATCTTGGCGCGTCTGGGGTACTTCATCAAGAGGGGGGATACGTACATAAGGACCGGCAAGTTGCCCCCCGACAGGGGAGATCCCGTGGTGGCCAGAGTTGTTGACGACATCATAGTTCCGTATCTGTTAGGCAAGTCGATAGAGCACAACCCAGCCCTTATACACTCGTTTACATACATCTTCCAGAACATCAGAATACGTATGGCGGCCGAGATCCTCCCCTGGGGAGGCCTCACCTTAGTCGCCGGCTTTCTGCCGTGCGGATTCTCGTCAGAGCTCTCGGCGCAGGCGGGCCGGGATCTGGTGATAGTCGACGATTTTCAAGACGTGTTGGACATAGAGAGCGAGCGTCTATCCCTTTTGCCCGTCATGGCTTCCCCCATGTCGTCGTTCTTGGCGCCGGCGGTCTTCATAGCGCTGGAGCCCTCTACCGATATAAAGTTTATTAAATATAAATATGGTAATTTTAATACTGCGCTAGTATGTCATAGAAATATTAATTTAAAAGAATTAAGCGGCATTGCCGAGGAAGTTATATATGTATATATAAACGGTGTCCTCGGCGAGCTTGCCTCGCTCGTGAACGAGGCGCTCGGCCTAGGAACTCCGCCGACCTGTGATCAGGTCGTGAAGGACGTGGGGGGCCAGATAATCCACAACGACGAGGAGATCTGCATTATAAGTTTTCGAGGATAGGCCTTATCAACTCGTTAGGCGGATCCTTGAGGGCCGATATGTAGTAGATCTTGCCGGCCCCTATGGCTTGGGCCATTTCGTCGCCCTCTATAAGCGTGCCGATCTCTTCAGCAAGATCCCTCTTATTGCCTATAAGTATGACTTTCCGAAACGGCTTAAGGCCTGCGTCGAGCAACGCGCTGTGTATGTCCGCTATGGCCCTCAACGAGGAGGGGTCGGTCACGTCGTACATATATGCCAGGAGGTCGACGTAGAACGACCACATTCTGCTGAAGTTCAGAGCGACTTCGCGCGCCAGCTGGCCCGGCACGTCTATGACGTCCATCTCGTAGTCGCCGTAGTAGTATCTGTATATGCCCGGCCTCAAAGTCACTCGGGGCCTCAAGGAGAGGCCCAAAAGCCTATATATGTAGGTGGTCTTGCCGACGCCTCCAACGCCGAGGACAGCCCATACCACTCGCTTCACAAATCACCCAGCAGTCTATCTACTAATAACTCTAACTTTCTAACTTCTGCCTCTATCTTCTTTATCTTGTCGTAGAGAGGCTCGCCTCGGCCGGTCAATATAGCTGCCAGGATCTCCACGTCCTTCACGCTCGCACTGCCTCTTCGCCACGATCTGCCCGACGAAGTAGACGGCATATCCGTATAGTAGGATTAAAGCAACTGCCATAAAGTCGCCGACGTTTACATACGGCAGAGGTCTGACCCTTAGATATCCTAGAAGGAGCCCTCCGAGATAGAGATATGCTAGGAGAAGCGCGAACGAGAACAACACGACCGCCAAGGCGCTCTTCATATAGCCACCGAGGCCAACGACGTTATGGCCGTGAGGAGGACTAGGCGCTTAAATATCTCGTACTCGCCCAAGGCGCCGTCCCCAACCAGGAGGCGCACCAGGCTCAGAATATTCGAGTCGCAGTTTTGCACGACCTTTCCGTCGACCAGAACGGTGGGCCGGCCTATTTTGTTTCTGCCCCTGATGCCGCGCGCCGAGAATATAATGAGGACGCCGTTGACTATATAAGGCATAGACGCGAAGACGAGCTGGGGCACCATGTTGTAGAGGGCCGCCAACGTGGCGATCTCGGCGCCTAGGAAGTAGCTACCCACATTGCCGTTGAAGGCCCTCGCTGGATAGCGGTTGTAGACGAAGAGCGCTAGGGAAGCCGCCACGTGCACGGCGAAGGCGTAGGAGGCCTCGACGTTCCCTCTGAGGAGCGCGCCCGCGGCCAGAGACGCGCCGATTATGGCGTTGGACAGCGGCAGGAATCCGTTGACGGGGTCCAACATGTTATACGCGTTCGTCATTATGGGGATTGCGAGCACCGCCAGCCAGGCAGGGCTGTAGAAGGTGCCCATGAAGGGCAACGTCATGCGTAGCCTCACGGCGAAGTAGAGGGCCACGGCCGCTAGAAGGGGGACTGCGACCCTCACGAGCTCGTTCACGTCGTACACGTCGTCGAGCAACCCGACTAGCCCCACAACGCCGGCCAACGCGACGACGTACCACAGCCTAAAGTCGAAGAGGGACAGGATGGAGAGGCCCACAATACCGGCGATCATAGCAATAAGCCCTCCCGCCTTAGGCACGCCCTGCCTGCCCTTGTAGACGTCGAGCGACACCAAACCTCTGGCGCTCTGGTAGCGCAACCACGCCGGCCCCAGAGCCACTCCTGCCGCGAAGGCGGCGGCTATCGCGACTATCTGTAGCATGGGCGGAAGAGGAGGGGTAGTTATAAGTAACCTAGGAGTATCGGGAGGACCAACGTGGCGTCCGCCATTATGTGGACCGACTTCGCGTTGCGTTTAACTTTGCCCCAGGTTATGGCCTCTCTAGGCCTCGCGCCGCTCAAGGAGCCGTCGTACTCCGTGGCCGTAGTTATGTACACTACGTAGTCCAGCCCGCCCTTGAATTGCGCCCACCAGATCACGTGGTGTTTAGATATGCCGCCCCCCACGATGAGCGCCGCTAGGCTTTTGGCGGACGCCACGAGATCCCTCAGCTCCTCCTCGTCCCTCAACACGTCGACTACTATACGTCTGCCGCCCCTCTTCACCCTCTGCACGTCGTTGTAGGTCAATATAGCCGTGCCGACGGCTCCGTCCACTATGCCCGGCACAAACACCTTGACGCCGGCTCTAGCCGCGGCTCCGAGGATGGAGCTCTCGGGCATCAACTTGCCGAAATGCTCGGCCAGCTCGAAGGTGCCTACCCTATCTTTCTCCAACGAATCCAACGCCCTGAATACGAAACGCTCGACATAAGGGCCGTACTCATCCCTCCTAAGCACCAGATTGCCCAATCTGTGATAGCCCTTGTCGGCTAGATCTACGTCGTCTAGGTCGAAGGACGCCGGCACGTACCTAGCGCCTTCAGCCTTGGCTATATCGTGGTCGAGCGCTCCAGCTGTGGTCACCACTACGTTGAAGAGCCCCCTCCGGATCGCGTCGGCGATAATCTCCCTAAGACCTGTCGCCACCAAGTTCGCTGTGAATGAGAAGAAGCGCAGATCTGCGTTCCTTACTGCCTCCTTAAGAATATCGGCGGCCTCCACTACATGGAGGGCTTGGAATCCGCCGATCTTTCTATAGACGTCTATGACTTCTTTCATCTAATGGTCTTTATCCCCTCGACAAGGCCGGCGTCTATAAGCTTCCTCAACGCGTTTCTGATCTCGCGCGGCGTTGTGTTCAGCTTCACGGCTATGTCCTCTATGGAGTTGTTTCCGTCGACCAAAGCCATGACTTGCCTGGTGAACGGATCCTCCAGTGGGGCGGTCTTGCCCGAGGGTATCGGGACCTCCTTGCCCGGAATCTTGTAGAGGTATATCTTGTGGGAGCGCCACTCCTCGTACACCTCCTCGACGACTACAGGCCTCCACCCGGATACCTCGAAGTCGTGGCTGACGACTCTGGTCCCCGGCCTCAGCTCCTTCTCAAGCTTCGGCTTCAGCCGCTCGTTGACCGAGGTGAGCAGATACATCGTGACGACGTCGGCGTCCGAGATATCGGCGTCGAAGAAGTTAGTATTTATTATCCTGGCCCGCCCCTCCAAGCCCAGATCCCTAATCTTTGCCGTGCTCTGTTCGTAGAGATCCTTACGTATCTCTATGCCGTAGGCGTATGCCCCGAACTCCTTGGCGGCCATTATCACTATTCTGCCGTCGCCGCTGCCGAGGTCGTAGAGGACCTCGCCGGGCCTTACTCTGGCCAACTGCAACATGCGCCTGACGACGACCTCAGGCGTCGGCACAAACGGGACGTCGTAGTACATATAGGTCAGGACAATATCCCCATATAAATTTACTAACGGGAGATCCCAAGGCCATGGAGACGGCTCGCCCATTGGCGGGATGTGCGTCTGTAATTTAATCACTGGCGTCGACGACCGCCGCTTGTGATATGGGGCTTCCGGTAAAACTTATATATCGCCTAGAACACTAACGCCGTGCCTCACCGTAGTAGGCATAAGAAGGGCAGATCGTCGTCGACGAGGCCGCCGCACCCCACCGCCCCCAGCTGGATCCAGTACACGCCTGAGGAGGTAGAGCAGCTGGTGCTAGAGCTCTACAGAAGGGGATTTCCGCCGTCTCAGATCGGCGTGATCTTAAGGGATCAATACGGGATACCCCTAGTCAAGGTCATAACTGGGAAGAAGATCGTCAAAATATTGGAAGAGCACGGCGTGCGGATGGAGATGCCCGAGGACTTGCTTAATCTAATCAAGAAGGCCTTGAGGATACGGAGGCATCTAGAGGAGCATCCTAAGGACATGGGTTCCAGAAGAGGGCTACAGCTCGTCGAGTCGAAGATACACAGACTGGTGAAGTACTACAAGAGGACTGGGCGGTTGCCCGCCGACTTCGAATACTCGCCGGAGAGGCTGTCGCACCTAGCCACGTGATGTGGAGCTAGAGCAATTCTTTCTCAATAATATAAACAAGATCCTTGAATATCTCGATCAAGATATCCTTACAATATATATAAGGAAAACTGTAGATGCATTGGTGGCAGGGTATTTTCTGATGAATAAGTTTGCCGATACGGCGCAGCTGAGGCTAGCGGACTGGCCCCCGGAATCGGGCATATGTCTGGGGTTTAGATGCGGCGGGTTCTATATGTACGAGAACGAGGTCGGCGTGGAGGGCTCCTCGATAAAATTACCGACGCCGTTGCCAATAAGCTATATAATATATAAATTAGCCAGATCTATTATATCGTTAAATAAAGATGATATTCTAGAGCTATATCTAGGAATTTTTAGTTGGTTAGTCGATAACTGTACACTTAGATGTGAGGATCCGGTCGAGCTGGTCGGCGAGCTCGAGACGCGCCGCGGCTTCTCCTTGCCGTTTCCCGACAAGCCCCTGGGCGAGGCTCTGTCTCTTTTAACGTTACCCTTGCTTCCCGGCGTTCTGGGCCGGGGCATTGATGAGGACAAGCCGCTGAGGGCGCTAGACCAAAGGAGGATGCTGGATGTTCTTGACGAGGCCCTAGGCCGTGTCTACGAGGCCGGCTTCTATCCGGCCATCGCCGACAAAGGTCTGCGGTATATACCTACAGAAATAGAGCCTACGGGCAGAATTATAGAACTCGAAGCCTTGTTAGCGGGCTTTACGCCCGACAGCCAAGGCGTGATTTCCTATGTCGATAATCTAACTAAGATATTAGATGAAATAACAAAATCTTATCAAAATAATATAATAAATATTAGTAATACTTACTATATTTACAAATTGATGAACTATTTACCTTATTTCTCAAAACTTAAAGACATTTTAATACTTAGGGCGGATATAGGGAAGGGCTTCGTCGCGTCGCTCATAGCGCCTTTGAAAGAGAGCCAGAGGCTTAGGGCGATCGCGGACAGACTTAACGATATTCAGTACATAGCCTACGACTCGAGTATTCTGGTATTCGTGCCGAGGGATCGATGGCCGGAGGTGGTGGAGTTAATCAAGTGACGGTAGAGATCTCTACAGATCTGCCCTGCGCCGCCGCCTTAGTGATGGCGCCAGACGACGTCGAGATGCCCGAGGGCTTCAGCATTAGGCATATCTGCCGCGACAATAGATACGTCGTAGTGATCGGCGGCAACAACGTGCTGACTCTTAAAAACACCGTGGACGATATATTACGGTGCTTGAAAGTCGTCGACGCGCTGTGGCGCGAGCTGGCGGATCGCTAATGTATTTATACCCCTAGGTACGCGAGGGACGTGGCCGAGAGGCAACAAGCGGTGGCGCAACAGGAGAAGGTAGTGGTGTCTAAGCGCGATGTGTGGGCGTCGAAGAAGTGGTATACTGCATATGCTCCTGTTTATCTAGGCGGAGCGGCGGTGGCCGAGGTGCCTGCGTCGGAGCCGCAGAAGTTGCTCGGAAGGACGCTGGAGATCTCCTACTTCGAGATAACCAAGGACATATCCCACCTCCCGATAAAGATAAGGCTCCAGATAAACAAGGTCGACGGAGATAACGCATATACGCGCTTCAAGGGCCTCGAGCTGTCTAGAGACTACATAAGGTCTTTAGTAAGGCGCGGCACCAGCAAATCCGTAGCCTATGTGGACGTTACGACGAAAGACGGCTGGAGGTTGCGCCTGACCGTGCTGGGGATAACCTCGGCGTCTGTATCTACCAGCAGGAAATCGGCGATAAGGAAGGCCTTCGCGTCTTTGCTGGCCCAGAAGGCGCCGGCGTTAGATATAGGTTCTCTGTTGAAGGAGGTGCTCGAGGGCACGCTGGCTGCGGAGCTCTTCGTTGCCGCCAAGAAGGTGTACCCGATGAGGAAGGTGGAGATAGCGAAGATAAAGGTCCTCGCATTCCCCAAGGGCGAGGAGATCGCCGAGCTCAAGGAATTGCCGGCCCAACAGATAGAGCAGTAATTAGGTAAGATCTCTAACGGCTCTCTGGATATATTTATAGATAGTTCCGTGTTTCTTACCCCCTATAAGCATCAGTAGCGCTTCCCTCGCTACTTCTACCGCCTCCGCCTTGCCTAAAATACCGACGTACCTGTCCCCCACGACTATCTTGACGCCCGCCAGCGACTCTATAGTCGTCTTGGCTCTGCCGCCCTCGCCGATAATCCTGGCCTTGACCCGAGACATATGCTGACGCCCTACGTGCTCCTTGAGGTCTATGTACTCAAGACGGTACCCCTCGTTCTCCAGCTTAAGCGCCTCCTCGGGTGGGAAACCCAACGCTATCGCCTCAGCCATATCGCGCAACTTAAGGAGCTCGTCGACTGTTATGCCCTCCGCCGGCTTTATGACTATGTACGAGAGGGCCGTATCGATGCGGATCTCTGCCCTATATCTGCCAGTTACCGCCTCGGCCCACCTCCTTGCGTTGTGCAGAAACTTAGGCTCTATCGGGACCTGCACAACTCCGCGTAGGTACTCGCTCATGGAAATCACCGGGGTTATTAAAATAAAAGATAAAGGCGTCTCGGCGGCATAACGATGTATTTATTTTGAGATGCCAATTATGCTTGTGTCGTCTGCCGACGATATAGACGTAGAGAGGGAAAGTAGGACTGAGAAAGATCACGAATATTTCGAGACTCTAGACGAGGTTTTTAACGCCTATACTTGGCGGTCTTTGTTCTCGTTGATGAACAAAGGCGTGGTGGATCAAATCTTAGGCCCTCTATCGCAGGGTAAAGAGGCTCGCGTGATCCTCGCAAAAGATAGGAAGGGGGTCTATATTGCTTTAAAGATATATTACACAACTACTTCGACATTCATAAAATCAAGATATAAATATATAATGGGAGATCCAAGATTTAAAAATAAAAAAATAAAAAAAGATATAATAGATATAGTCGAGGCGTGGAGCCGTAAAGAGTTCGGGAACCTCTCGGCGGCATATAGGGCAGGCGTCAAGGCGCCTAGGCCGATCGCGGTGGAGCGGAATGTCCTGGCCATGGAGTTTATAGGCGAGGGCAATCGGCCGGCGCCTACGTTGAACGATTTAGGCGTCGACGGCCTTGACGACCCCGACGAGGTCTTCTGGGAGATTTTAAGGAACGTGGAGAGGACCTACGTCTTGGCTAAACTGGTGCATGCAGATCTCAGCGAGTTCAATATCCTCTACCACAACGGCGATATAAGGATAATAGACTGGGGCTCTGCGGTCAAGCGGGAGCACCCGCTGGCGTTCGGGTATCTGGCGCGGGATCTCGACAACGTGTTCAGATTCTTCGGCGTAGGGCTGGAGGGGCGGCGGGTGGCGAGACTCATAGCGGAGAGGGCCGGCGAGCCCTACGAGGAGGACGAAGACGGCTGGCTGGTGGTGAAAGGCAAGAGGCTCTACGAGGCCATCGACGAGGCGCTTGGCTGAAGATCGCCGGAGGCCAGCCTCCGGCCCTCGTCGAACGCCCTACGGTTCCTCTCGTCTAGCCAGTCCACGCGCTCGTCTACGCCCAGTAGCTTGGCTAAGTATCCGAGCAACACCGAGTTCTCGTATATCGGGTCGCCTATTTTCATCGCTATATCGAACGCCGGCACTAGCCGCAAGTTCTTGTAGGTCTGTAGCGCTTTGTAGACCTGCTCGGGGTCGAGGTATCTGCCGGGTATCTGGATAACCCGCTTGTTCACTACTAATACGGTGTTTCCTCCTATGTACCTAAACGCCCTCAACGCCTCTAGGGCCTCCATGGCCACCACGTAGTCGGCATCTCCCTCGGACACCACCGGCCCGTATACCCTATCGCCGAGCCTTACGTGGACCTCTACAGAGCCTCCGCGTTGGCTTAAGCCGTGGACCTCCGCAATCTTGACGTCGTAGCCCGCCGCCATTGCCGCTCTGCCCAGCCATCTGGCCAGCGTCATGACTCCCTGGCCTCCTACCCCTACAATTACTACGCTTGTGACCATAGCTCCAGCCACTTGCCTACTTTCTCCGGCTCAGTGGGTTTTATGGCGTCGTAGGGACAGACCTGCGCGCACATGGAGCATCCGCTACAGAGGCTGGGATCTATCCAGGCCTTGCCGTCGGGGAGCTTGGCTATGGCGTAGCATTTCAACACGTTGTAGCATATGCCGCAGCTCCGGCACTTGTCCGCAACTACGTAGAACTTAGGCGGCTTGAAGCCGGACCTCCTGGCGTGTCTGAGCGCCTCCAGAGTGCACGGCCTTCTGGAGACTACGACGACGGGCTCGCCTGACTTCGCGTCGGCTACCGCGGCCTTGGCGATCTCAACGCTCCTCTTGAGATCGGCCGGATCGATGACGTAGTGCTTGACCCCGACCGCCTCGGCCAGCCTCTCGGCCGGGACCGATCTGCTGGGGCTGGGCTGTCCGCCGGTCATCGCCGTGTATTCATTGTCCATCACGACGAGTACCAGAGGCACTTTCTTCGTCTTGAGGTCGATCAGCTGGGGCAACGCGGCGTGGTAAAACGTGGAGTCCCCCACAGTGGCCACCACCAGCTTTTCCCTATCGGCCACGGCTATCCCCATGCCCAGGCCGAGGCTGGAGCCCATGTGGGTCGCCAAGTCTTGTTGCCCCGTGTTGATGCCCAGCGTGTAGCACCCTATATCGCCCGACCAGATCACCTTTTGGCCGGCGCTGGCTATCTTGAAGGCGTAGAAGGTCCCCATGTGGGGACATCCGGGACACAGATAGGGCGGCCTAGGCGGCGGCTGTAGCGGCGGGGTCGGCGGATCGGGTAGCCTCACGCCGAGCCCAAGCGCCTTGGAGATGCCTTCGACGACAGATCTAAGCGTGAGCTCGCCGATTTTGGGGAAGAACCCGTCGATCTTCCCACGGGTCTTGACGCCCATAGCGCGGAGCTGCATCTCGACCACTGGATCGCCCTCCTCGACCACCACGACCTCGCCGGCCCCTACGTCGGCCAGCTTCTTGGGGAGTGGAACCGGCATGCCCACTTTCACGACGGCGGCCTTCACGCGCAACCTCTCGAGCGCCTCCACGGCGTAGAGATACCCAACCCCCGAAGCCACCACCACGACCTCGCCGTCGCCCTCTATACTGAGAAAACGAGATGAGAGGTCCGCAAACGAGTCCCACCTCCTCAACACCTCGGCTTTCCTGCGCCGGGCGTTCTGCGGCACGAGGACGTATCTCTCGACGTTACGCGCGAATTTGCCGAACTTGGGCGGAGCCGGCGGCTCCACGACAACCGGCGCCCTCACGTGGCTCACCCTCGTGACGCTCCGGAGAATGACCGGGTGCTCCAAGGCCTCGCTCAGCATAAGGCCCTCCTTGGCCATCTTGAAGGCCTCTTGGGGATCGGACGGCTCCAGCACAGGTATGTAGGACTGGAGGCCGTACCATCTGGTGTCCTGCTCGTTCTGAGACGACCACATGTTGGGATCGTCGGCGGTGACTATCAAGAATCCCCCCACTACGCCCGTATAGGCCGCGCTGTGTAGCGGATCGGCGGCCACGTTGAGGCCCACATGCTTCATTGCCGCCAGCGCTCTGGCGCCGGCCAACGCCGCGCCATAGGCTATCTCCACCGCCGTCTTCTCGTTGGAGGCCCACTGCACGAACCTATCTCTGTACTCCAGGAGAGTCTCTATTATTTCAGAAGACGGCGTGCCGGGATAGCCGGCGGCGACGGCGACGCCGGCAGAGAGGGCGCCGTAGGCAATGGCCTCGTTGCCTAAAAGCAGATGTCTCATAAATAAATAGATATATATAGCTTATAAACTTATCCATATCGCCGACGCTCGGCGCTCGCGGCAGCTCATGCTTATATACTTCTCACTAACTCGTATGGGATGAGGTTCTGCCCCAGAGATGGCACCTTGATGGTGCCCGTGAAGAAGGACGGGCAGACCGTCTTGAGATGCCCCAAATGCGGCTATGAGGTGAGGCTTACTGAGAGGGACAAAAAAGCGTACAGCGTTAAGACGACGGTGTCCGAGGACAAGAAGCGCGGCGTCATGACTGTCGCCGAGACGAGCGCCGAAGTGGATCAGGAAGAGCTTGAAGAGTTGAGGAAGCAATTGTTGGAGAACCTCCAGGAGGGGGAGGAGGGGGAGGACTAGCGTTTTTAACCGGTCGGTTTGTCTGAGGCGTTATGAGGATAGCGGTAGTAGACCGCGATTCTTGCGATCCCAAGAAATGCGGCCATGAGTGTATAAAGTACTGTCCCGTGAACAAGAGCGGCAAGGTCATCTGGATCGACGAGAACACCGGCAAGGCGGTCATATCGGAGAAGCTGTGTATAGGGTGCGGCATCTGTGTTCATAAGTGCCCGTTCTCGGCGATAACCATAACCAATCTGCCGGAGGAGCTCGAGACGGATTGCGTGCACAGATACTTCCCCGGCGGCTTTAAGCTCTACAGGCTTCCCATGTTGAGGAAGGGCAGTATAGTCGGCGTGATGGGGCGCAACGCGTTGGGCAAGACAACCATAGCGCGGATACTCGCGGGGGAGCTGATCCCGAACCTCTGCAGGGAGGGGGGAGCCGAGCCCGCCGAGGTGGTCAAGTCGTTTAGAGGCACCGAGCTCCAGACGTTCCTCTCGGAGCTCTACGGCAAGAGGCTGAGGGCCGTGCACAAGATACAGTATATAGAGCTCATACCTATGTACCTAAAAGGCACCGTCAGGGAGATCGCCGAGAGGGCAAAGATACCGCAGAGCTTGATGGAGAGGCTCGGCCTCTCCAAGCTCGCCGATAGGGACATCTCCCACCTATCCGGAGGCGAGTTGCAGAAGCTGGCGATAGCAGCGGCGCTGGCCAAGGACGCCGACGTCTACATATTCGACGAGCCGGCCACCCACTTGGACATAGTCGAGAGGCTCAAGGTCGCCTCAATTATGAGGGAGAAGGTCGAGGGGAAATACGCCGTGGTGGTGGAGCACGACCTGACAGTCCTCGATTATCTAGCAGACATAGCCGTAGTCCTCTACGGGAAGCCGGGGGCCTACGGCATAGTGTCCAGGCCAGTGGGGGCGAGGGAGGCAGTCAACGAGTACCTCAAGGGGTTCTTGGCGCATGAGAACTTGCGTATAAGGGACGAGCCCATAAAGTTCGAGTCGAGGCCGCCGGAGCGGAGGGCCTCGCGGCAGAGGGCCTTGACCCAATGGACCGACCTGCTCGTGGAGCTCGGCTCCTTCAAGCTGAGGGTCAAGGAGGGCTATATAGGGAGGGGGGAAGTCGTGGGCGTCATAGGGCCTAACGGGGTGGGCAAGACCACCTTCGTGAGGACCTTGGTGGGCGAGGTGAAGCCGACGGTGGGCGAGGTGTACTCGGCGCCTTCCATAAGCTACAAGCCGCAATATATAAGGGACATAGCGGTGAGGAACTCCGAGGTGCCCGTGAGGCTGTGGCTCGCCAAGGAGGCTCAGGACTACGCCGACTCGCCGATATGGCCCGATGTGTCCTCTGGCCTCGGCCTATCCACAATACTCGACAAGAAGATGGGCGAGCTCTCCGGCGGCGAGCTCCAGCGGGTCGTCGTGGCCGCCGCGTTGTTGAGACGCGCCGACCTCTACGTGTTGGACGAACCCATGGCCTACCTAGACGTGGAGCAGAGGATATCAGTGGCGAGGACCATAAGGCGAATAATCGAGGAGAGCGAATCGGCCGCGCTTGTGGTCGAGCACGACGTAGCCATGCTCGACTACATGTCCAACTCCATAATGCCGTTCGTAGGCGATCCGGGCGTCGAGGGATACGCCGAGGGGCCGCTGGACATGAGGACGGGCATGAACGTGTTCTTGAAATGGGTAGACGTCACGTTCAGAAGAGAGCCGACTACCGGCAGGCCGAGGGTCAACAAGCCGGGCTCTGTGCTGGATAGAGAACAGAAAGAGAGGGGGGAGTACTACTACGCCTAATATCTACCGACGCGTGGCGCCGCGGTCTAGACGCGCGCCGGCCGGCGAATGTTTTATTTCCGCGGATCTGGAGAGCTATGCCTTTCATCTACGGCGTCTTGCCCCCGATAGCCACGCTTAGGCCCTTCGAGGGGGTTATGCCGGTTAAGCCGCATATTACCATAGTCAAGGTGAGGGAGCCTAAGGTCGTCGAGGTGAGGCTTAGGCCGTTCACGGCGCGGCTCGGCGACGTGGTGCTTCTCCCCAGCAAGTCGAGGCCGCGCTATATCGCCCTATCCGTCGAGCCGTTTTCGGAACTCCTTGCCTTAAGGAAGGCCCTTGAGGCGCTTCTCGGCGATATAGTGGAGGAGAAGCACGGCGATTTCAAGCCACACCTCTCCGTCTACTCGATTAGGTTGAAGAACCCCGCTGTAGAGGATCTGGCGCCGGCGATAGAGGAGGCTAGGTCTCTACGCGGCTCGGCCTTCGAGGTGCGCGCCGTCAGTCTGATAGATACCACAGGAGGCGAGTATAGGCCAATACATACAATGGAGTTCAGGTAGCCATGGTTGGCCGGGCTGAGGCCGATCGGGCCCCGTCTAGACGCGGCGCCGAGCCCGAGCGCTGTCCGTGCGACCGGCACGACGACGCGGCCGCGTACGTGCGCGGCTTGTTCGAGCGCATAGGCGAGTTCTTCGACCCGGATCCCCACGTGGAGAGGAACCTCGTCGTCGTGTTTAGGGATCCGCCTAAATGTCTCGCTGAATGCCTAGAGTTGCTCGGGATAGGGAACATGGAGACGTCGGACGAGAGAGGGTCTACGAGATACGTGGTGATCTACGAGGCAGATGCGGTGAGGAGGTTCCTCGCGGTGGTGAGGCCCTCCATTCCCGACGTGGAGCCTCTGGCGAGGAAAATAGCTGGGTACAGATGATAGCCGATTTAGTCCTCGACGTGCTGAACTACGTAGGGATAGTGGCCTTCGCCGTGTCGGGCGCGCTCAAGGCGGGGGAGAAGGGCATGGATCTGTTGGGCTTTATAGTGCTGGGGTTCTCGACGGCGCTGGCCGGCGGCATAATAAGAGACGTCTTGTTGAGCCGTCTGCCGCCGGTCAATATAACCTATCTGCCATACCAGTTGACGGCCATATCGGCCTCCGTGGCTACCTTCGTCTTTTACGATAAGGTGAGCAGACACAGAGACGTGGTGTTGTACCCCGACGCCGTTGGGCTGGGCGCGTTTGCGGCTATAGGCGCCGATGTGGCCTTCAGAGCGGGCCTCAACCCGCTCGCGGTGATAGCCATGGCCGCCATAACGGCGGCTGGCGGCGGCGTTGTGAGGGACGTGCTGGCCGCGGAGATACCAGTGGTGTTGAGGCGGGAGGTATACGCCACAGCCGCCGCGATTGGCGGCGGCATCTACATGCTTCTCTACTATTCGTTGGGCAGAGGCCCCGCGTTGTTGGGCACCACAGCTATTGTGGTGGCCCTGAGGCTTGCGTCTCTGCGCTACGGCTGGGAGTTGCCCAGGGTTAAGAACACGGCCTGAGAGCCAGCAGTTTGGCCAAGCCGCGGGGGGCCACGGCGCCGCCGTCGACAGCCACATCCTCTATCAGACACCGCGGCTCGCCGCGGGTGGCTATGGCGAAGCCCGCTTGGCTGAGCGCTTGGAGCGGATGTAGATCCTCGGGCCTGCCCGAGGGCGAATACGGAACGACGCACATTGTGTCCAAATCGATTATTTTCCTCGTCCCCTTATTGACCACTAGATACAACGGCGCCTTTGCAGAGGCCGCTATGACGTTGTTTGGGGGTATGCGGTAGGGCCTCCCGTAGAGAGACAGGCGGGGGTTCTCGACGAATATCGCCGCGCCTAGATCGCACGTGGTCTTGCCTATGCCCAACATCAATACCCTTTGTAGGGCCAAGACATCTACGTAGTCCATATCGGCGAACAGCTCCGCTATTCTCAACAAGAGATGTCGCTCATCTAACAAGCCCCGCTGTAATTGAAGTATATACACATATATAGCCTCGGCCAGCCTCTGGTCCCCAACGCGCGCCCATGTGTTCACGGCCTTCTCGAGCAACTCGGGAGCCTCGGAAAATACAAGCGCCGAGAGGAAAAGCCTAGGCTCCTCGACGACCTTGCCCAAGCCCTCCTTGTCTGCTACGGGCCCTCCATCTGGGTGATCCACATACGCTATCATCTAAATAGGCTGTTGCGTCTATCGACCAGTTTATCGAGATCTACAACTACTTGTAATAATCCCTCATAATTCTTCGATTGTATTAAAGAGAAAATGCTATTTATTTTATCGAAGATCTCGCCGTCGATTTCCTCAAGGCGTTCGAGATCGGACGGCTTGCCCCTAGGCGACTTTACCTTCACCGAGATCATGTTGATGGCCTTCAGCGCCCTGCCCAACGAATCCAGCGCCTCTTCCCCGACCATCCGCCGCCTTATTGCGGCCTCGGCATCCTTCAACGCCCTGTAGATCTTTTGCCTCATTTCAGGCTCGTCGTCTATGTCGTCGTATCCAGGAAATACATAGAGGCGCGCCACGGATAAGACCCGCCTTCCCTTTAAATGGATTTCCTAGCAAAATATTTAAGCCGGAATAGTCTTAGATCGATTACGTAACGCTCTGGGATACTTAATCATATAGGGCCTATCCGCGGCGCAACGATTTTAAAGATAGAAAACTATGAGTATATGGCAGTAGTTCAAAAGTTCAAGTGCCCAGTCTGTGGGGCCGAGGTGGAGCCGACCCTCACGCCGGAGGCCTTGAGAGCCTATGAGGCAGGGGAGGCGCTCTTCCTAAACCTAACATGTCCCCACGGACATACCTTCTCCGTGGTATTGAAGAAGCCCACGGCCGAGGAGGACGTACTGCTCGACTGCGAGATAAGGGACTGGGATCGCTTCTCGTTGTTGCCCGTACAACAACAACAAGTGGTCCTGGAGTCGATACAGAGCGGGAGGGCGGCCCCGTCGGTCAGGGCGTTGTTACGCCGGCTTAAGGACGCCGGCATAGTGGTCTGTACATGAGCTTTCTCACGAGGTTTGTGGAGGATCTCAACGTAACCCGTTATTACGGGGACTTCATAAAGGCCGCAGGGGGCCTGGACGAGGTCAGAAACGCGTTGAGGTGGAGCGTCTGGTACGCCCTCAAGTGGTGGTATGAGATATATAGGGAGGGGCTGTATAAGAGCAGTAACGTATTTGTGAGGGCGCTGTATCTGTCCCTCCTCGAAAATGGGTATATAGATCGGGAGGGGAGAGTAGTCAAGAGGGTGAAGGAGCCGAGGCCTCCCGTCAACAGCTACGCGGCGGAGTTCGTAGGCCTCCACGAGTCCTTCGATAAGTTGGGCGCGGTGAGGATAGCGGCTAACCAGGTGGACGAGAACACCATAGGCGTGTTGTACTCCACGATGCTGTCGCAGGGCTGGTACGACATAATGAGAGTCACCTTTTTCAAGCTTGTCGGTGCCGTCGGCGCTAAAAGGCTTTTCGTCCCCATAGTCAAGGAAGGCCACGACATAGCTTCCCTCCTCGCGGTGTCCCAGACGCCGCCGGAGCTCATTGTCGGATACGACTACAGGCCCGATTCCGTGGAGCTGTCCAAGGAGATCCTAGGCAGAGGTGTGAGCGTCGGCCTTTGCCCGAGCCAGAGCGGCATATGTATATTCCAAGCAACCAGTTCATGCGACGTGGTGGATGCTTTGGGCCCGCAGTTCGCGAGAAGCTTCGACTCGGCGCTGGTCTTCCACTCGCTCTACTGGATGCTGGATCCCATGAAGGACCTCCAATGCATACGCCGCCTCCTGAAGCCGGACGGCCGGCTCCTCGTGGGGCAACAAGTTATAGAGTCGACGCCGGGGCTGGTGGCCATAGTGGCCTCGATGGGGGCTAAGCACGTGTTTAGGTCTTCCGATGTGGACAATGTGCTCGAAGCCGCCGGCTTCAAGAGAGACCGCGTATACTTAAGGACCATGCCGTTTTACATAGCCGTGTGGCGGGCTAGCGCTTGACCGCCCGTTGAGGCCTCTCGCCGTAGAACATATATATAGCGCCCAGCCCCCTAGTGCCGAAATATTTCAGCTCGAGCGACTTTTCGAGCAACGCCTTGAGATCCCTGTTGGGCACAGCGGCTTCCAAGATCTCCTTAAGCGCCTTGTACTCGTCCACGTGGCCCGGGGCGAGGATACGGGCCAGCGTGGGGACTAAATAGGCCACGTAGAGACCAAATAGGCGGCGGATCAACGGGCTGTCGGGCTTTCCCATGCTGATGGCGGCGACGCCGTAGGCCACCCGCGTCAGCTCGGCTAGCGCCTTTTCTAGATCCTTGGCGGCATGCAAGGCGTAGGCCAGCACGGCCACGTCAAACGCGCCGTCTCTGAACGGCAACATCTCGAACACGCCCTGTACCTTATCCACGTCGAGCCTCATCGCCTTGAGCATCTCCGCGGAGTAGTCGAGGCCGACTACATAGCGGCCGGCGGAGATCAGGTGTCTGGTCATGTTCCCCGGTCCGCAGCCAGCATCTAACACGCGCCTGGCGTTCTGCGGCAAGAGCGTTGCCAATTGCCTCCTCCATCTGTCGACCTGCCCCCACGTCATGGCCAAATTCATGCGCTCGTAGACTGAGGGCAGTCTGTCGTAGGCGGGGTAAACTCTACGCCACCTGTCGCCCAGACCTGTCATACTGATCTCCAGAGACACGATGAGAGCGATCTGAGGGCGCTCTTTACGGCCTCCTCATCTACGGAGGATCCACCGAGATATCTCGCCTCAATTACCCCGGCGAAAAAGGCGAGCCTCGCCTTAGCCAGCAGTAAGACTCTGTTGGCCATCGCCACGGCCTCCTCCAGGTCGGCTACGAGCCTGCCGCCGGACTTCAGCGGTATGTCGAGCCTCTCCTCGCCAAGTATCTCGATGATTATGCCGGCTCTGTTAATGGCAATGATGCCGCTGTGTTTATGGCCGGTTCTGTGACCTATGGAGACAAGCTCGTAAGCGCGTCTGGCGGAGTCCACGGCCACGTGCAGTATTCCGCCTCTGACGAGCATCCACACATCGTCATGGGGTTCCACTGCGGCGCGCACCTCGTCGACGGACACGGCCCTATGCCATTTAGCTATAGGCATAAACCCCCTCCCCTTACTGTAGCTGGGGGTCTTCACAGACGCCAGCAATATGCGGCCGGAGCAGCTACTCGTCGTGTAGAGCCAAGGAAGCTCGTTGAGCCTCTTAAGCAACGGGTATATATCCTGGTCCACGCGCCTCTGCGCGGCCTCCCTCTCGAGCCTCTCGACGAAGGCCCGTTTCCTATTGGCGAAGGCGGCGGCGTCGACTATCACGAGAGGTTCGCCTCGATCACCCTTTTAGCGTTTCTGTACGCTATTCCCTCCAGCTCTGAGTCGCTGAACCCCGCCTCCTTCAGAAGCTCGAGGAAGGCCGGGAGCTTGTCGACGGTCTCAAGACCCTCAACCATCTTGTCGACGCCCAGCGCGTCGGTGCCTATGGCCAATATATCAGCGCCGAAGCTCTCCTTGATATACACGGCGTGTCTCACCAGCTCCTGCACAGTCCCGCGCTCTCCCGTCAACGAAGGTATGGCCGTTATGCCTATCACGCCCCCGTTCTTCTTGAGGGCCTCGAGGACCTCGTCGTCGACATTGCGGGCGGCTCTATGGACGGAGGCCGCGTTGGCGTGGCTTATGACGACCGGCTTCTTGCTCGCCGAGATAGCCTCCAAGGCAGTCCTCTTGCTGGCGTGGGCCAGATCCAGGATAACGCCCAGCTTGTTGGCCAACGCCACCAGCTCCTCGCCGTAGGCCGTGAGGCCGTAGTCCTTCCGGGAGAGGCACGACGCGCCGAACTTGTTGTCGAGATTCCAGGTGATGCCGAGAGCTCTGAGGCCCAGCCTGAAGTAGAGCAGGAGGTCCGACGGATCGTCGAGAGCGTCGGCGCCTTCCATTAGCAAGAGGAATTTCAAGCCTTCCCTATCCAGATCGGCAACCCTCTCCACAATGTGCACGCCGTGCCTCTCGGAGAGCCTATAGAGCATCTTGAACATCTCTAGCGCCAGGCTCTTAGTGCCCACGGCCGCGGCGTTGCCGGGCCCCGTGGGTCCATAGGTGGCGGCCACGGGGAATATGGAGGCGAATACGAGATCCACCCCCGCCCGCCTAAGCTTAGGCAAATCGGACTGCCTGTCTTCATCGTCTATGTCGAAGTCGGGCCGGCGGCCCGAGAAGAAGTAGTGGGCTATGTCCTCGTGTAGATCGTATATCATGGACAGGACAAAACATAAACCTTAATCGCCATTAATCCCGTTTATTATAACGCAAAATTTATTAGATAACTATAGAGCTGGTTTGTGCAAGTCGGTGAGAGGTCTATCATCGAGCCCAGATATAGTGAATCTTTATATAGAATTCTTTCAATATTTAGATCTTATATATAGGTAAGTTATCAATATAAGGCTAAAAATAGCGACGGATAAGGACTTCATCGGACTTGTTTCCGAGAAGCCGGGAGATATCTTCGATGTCTTGTCGTCTGTATTAGGTCGATATAATGCCGAAATATTTCTATATTTATCATTTATTTACAAAATAGCTTAAAGATATTAACAAAAATAAATTAAATAAAAATGAATATTAATCTATATTTTCTTTTCTAAAAATAATGACTTATTTAAATCAGCAATATTTAAATTGACGAGGCAGTAGAGCAGATGCTATGGACTCCGATGATCTTTTGAGGTTCTATAGATCTCTGGAGATCTCGCTAAGGCTATTAATAGCTTTCAGGTTTAGATACACAGTAGGGAAAACGTTCGAGGAGGTGGCGGAGCACGAGCCCTGGCGCCTATACTATGCTTTAATAGAAGCGGTAGGAGAGCACAACGCAGAGCTATTTTTGAATATGCTTAGGAAGTGGCTTATGAGAAAGGGCGAAGTGGTGGACTTGAAGACGCTGAGGGCTATGTTGAGCGACGAGAAGGCGTGGGCCAAGAGGGCTAGGGCATGAGTGCCGGCCTGGAGCTGAGGGGGGTGACCGCCATAGTCGGCGAGCCCGGCACAGGCAAGACGAGTCTGTGCATGAGGATGGCGCACGAGGCGCTACGCGCTGGCAAGAGGGTGCTGTGGGTTTCGCTGTATGAGGGGAAGGATCTGTTCCTCCAAGAGGCCGCCGGGCTGGGCTACAAGCTGGAGGGCGTTGATTTCTGGGAGGCGGTGATGGCGGAGCCCGAGGCTTTCTGGAACAGGTTGCTGGATTATGTGGCCGAGCGTAGGCCGGACGTCTTGGTGCTGGACTCAGTCACGCCTCTGGTGGAGGGAGTCGGCGGCAGGTCGTTGATGCTGAACGCCCTATATAGGGTCCTGCGCCCGTCCTCCATCGACGTCTTCATGACAGTGGAGGTGGACACGCCCCCCTTCGTGCTCTACACAGCCGACAACGTCGTGAGGCTGTTTCTGGAAAGGACCGAGGAGGGGGTGCCGGAGAGGAAGATGTGTATAGATAAGGCCAGGGGCCTGCCCGGGGGGTACTGCAGACAGTTCGACATAATTAGCTCGGCCGGCTTGGTGTTCTTCGACGAGCTGAAGCCGGTGCCGGGGAGGCCGGCCGAGGTGCGCACAGGCACGGCCCTCGACGAGCTGGTGGGAGGCTCGTTTCTTGGCAACACATTGTTGTTGGGCCCGGTCGGCTCCGGCAAGACCAGGCTGGCGGTCAAGATAGCCGCCGCGGCGGCCGCCAACGGCTATAAAGTCGTATACAGATCCTTCGCCGAGGAGCCCTGGCAGATAAAGGAGCTGGCGAAGGAGTACGGGGCGGACTTCGAGGTGATGGCTATGAGGGTCAAGCCGCCTACGTACGGCACCCACGTCTACGAGTTCTACAGGCTGATAAACGAGGCGAGGCCCGACCTATTAGTGTCCGACGGCCTCGACGTGGAGTTCAGAGTCTATGGCGAAAAGGCCTTCGAGCTCAATATGAGAATGTTGTCGGCTCTGAAGGAGGCCGGCGTTGCCTTCGTCGGGACTATGGCCAAGTCGTACGGCCTCGCCAACTACGTCGACAACGTGTTGAGGCTGAGGCGCGCCAAGGAGGGCGTAGTCGTCGAGGCCGTCAAGTCGTTTAGGAAGCCCAAGAGGATCCGTTGCATCCTCACCGAGAGGCTCGACTGCTCCTAGAGCCACCACCTCCCTCCTCTTGGCTACGACAAGCTCTTCTTGAGCTTGCGGACGGCGGAGCTACGCGTAGCAACTCTGCTAAGTAGCCCCGGCCGGCCACGCGACGTTATCCCCTGCGCGGATCGCCGTTGCTACGGCCTCTAGAGGCGCTCCGCCGCGTTTTTCGGAATCTCCCAACGCGGCTTGTTGGGCACGTCTCTGTAAAGTCCTAATGCCTTCTGAACACGTACAGCTCGGAGAGGAGGTAGTTGGCGGCGAAGCCGGCGAGCACGCCGAGGAGGTAGGCCAGATAGCGCGACGTGCCGGCCAGCACCAGGGCGTTCGAGAGGGCGTAGTTGGCGGCGATGCCGGCGAAGTTCGCGAGGTGGTATTTGAGCCAGCCCTTCAGCCACGGCATTTCTCTATCTCTGAACGTCCACGTCTTGTTGAGGGCGTAGTTGGAGGTGAGCGATACCTCTATCGCCGCCAGAGCCGCGGCGGGGTACGCCACGTCCCTCAAGGCGTAGAGGACGGCCTCAGCGACGCCTATGCCGGAGGCCCCAACTGCGGCGAATTTAAAGGGCCTCCAGCCGGCCAGCCTCATTAGCTGGGCCAGGTAGTCGGCCACGTGTACCAGCCCCAGCTTAGACCTCCCCGCCCTCCGCGGCCTGAAGACGTACGGGACCTCGGCTATCTTGGAAGGCCTGCACTGGACGGCCACGTCCAGCAGTATCTTGTAGAGGCCCGTCGGCTTGATCGACGCGAGACATGCCCTCCTCGTGGCGAAGAAACCCGACTCCGGATCTGAGAGGAGCCTTGCCTCCGGCAACAAGAGCTTGGCCAGCGCGGCGGCCCCCCGCGATATGAGCAGGCGGGCGGGCGACCACCCCTCGATCCCGCCGCCTCTCCCGTACCTAGTGCCCACCGCCAGCTCCGCGCCCGACAACACGGCCTGGGCCAGCGCCGGCGCCAGCTCCGGCGGATGTTGGAAATCGGCGTCCATTACGACGACCACATCGCCCGAGGCCGCCCTGGCGCCGTCCACCACAGCGCTCGATAGGCCGAGGCGGCGGGGCCTAGAGACGACTCTGACCGGGTACTCCTTGGCGAGCTCCCTAGCTATCTCAGCCGTGCCGTCGGGACTGCCGTCGTCGACGATTACCACCTCGTAGGGCGTGCCGGCGAAGGCTCTGGCCAGCGCCTCGACCAACGGCTTGATGTTGTCGGCCTCGTTATACGTCGGGACCACGACGGAGATCGGCACAGGAGCGCTCCTCATCGGATCGGCATTGGAGTCTCTCCTCACATGTTAAAAAGGGCCTCTTCTTAAAAGGCTATGCTGAGGGGGGCGGGGATCCTTCTGCCTCTGTTCTCCCTCCCGGGCCCCCACGGGATCGGCGACATGGGGCCCGCCGCGTACCGATTCGTGGAGTTCTTGAGGGATGCCGGCCAGACGTATTGGCAGCTGTTGCCCCTAAACCCCGTGTTGCCGGAGTACGACAACTCGCCCTACAGCTCCACCTCGTCCTTCGCCGGGGAGCCGGCGTACATAAGCCTGGAGCTCCTGGCGGAGCAAGGCGTGTTGAGGAGATCCGCCTCGGCGGAATTCGGGGCGGGCCGCGCCGATTACGAAGCCGCGCGGGCCTACAAGGTCAAGATAATCGCCGAGGCGGAGAGGCCGAAGGACCTCGACGAGTTCGTGGGGAGGAACGAGTGGCTTGAGGACTACGCCCTCTACTCGGCGTTGAGGGAGTACTTCGGACGGCCTTGGGTGGAGTGGCCGAGGGAGCTGAGGGATAGAGATCCGGCGGCCTTGAGGCAGTGGCGCGAGAAGTTGCGGAGGAGGATAGAGCTTGAGTACCTCCTCCAGTACTTCTTCTGGACGCAGTGGCGCGAGCTGAAGCGGCACGCCAACTCGCTGGGCATCTTCCTCATAGGCGACCTCCCGATATACCTGAGCCTCGACAGCGCCGACGTGTGGGCCCACAGAGAGCTGTTCAAGCTCGACGCGGAGGGCCGGCCCCTATACGTGGCGGGGGTGCCGCCCGACTACTTCTCGCCCACCGGCCAGCTGTGGGGCAACCCCGTCTACGATTGGGACGCCATGAGGAAGGAGGGGTTTAGGTGGTGGCTCGACAGACTGAGGTACACGCTCTCGGTCTTCGACTACGTCAGGCTCGACCACTTCCGCGGCTATGCCGCCTACTGGGAGGTGCCGGCCGGCGAGAAGACTGCTGTGAACGGCCGCTGGGTCCCCGCTCCGGGCGGGGAGCTCCTGGAAAGGGCGAGGGATGAGCTGGGCGGGCTCAAGATAATCGCGGAGGATCTCGGCTACATAACGCCCGACGTGGTGGAGCTGAGAGACCGCTTCGGGTTGCCGGGCATGAGGGTGCTGCAGTTCGCCTGGGATGGCAACCCGGCGAACGAGCACAAGCCCCATAACCACGTCAAGAACTCGGTCGTCTACACGGGCACCCACGACAACAACACGATAGTGGGCTGGTTCTTCCGCGAGGCGTCCCCCAAGGCGAGGAGGGAGGCGTTGGAGTACATGGGCAGACGCTCCGCCAAGGATATACACTGGGCCTTCATAAGGCTGGCGTACTTCTCGGTGGCCGACGTGGCCGTCGTGCCTATGCAGGACTTCATGGGGCTTGGGCCAGAAGCGCGTATAAATAGGCCGGGAACTAGAGGCGGAAACTGGGTCTGGAGGATGACAGAGCTCCCCGGGCGGGCGTTGGCCAGGCGGATAAGGCGGCTGGCCCGGCTCTACGGCCGTTGAAAGCCGAACCTATTTAAACTCCGGCGTCTCCAGCTCCATGAGGTTGGCGGCGGCGTTGATCTTGTTCGTCCCGATAGTCGCGGCACAGGCGCTCAACCTATGCCCCAACGCCGTCGTAGTTGGTCCGCAGAACTCAACAGCAATATTGGGATATATCTCGAAGGCCCAGAAAGCGGTCTACATAGAAGCCTATGCCCTCACCTGGCGGGAGCTGGCCCAGACGTTGGCCTCGCTGGCGCAGAGAGGGGTGCAAGTCTACGTGGTCTTGTCGGGCAACGTCTACGGCGGGATCCCGACAACGGAGAAGCAGTTGGTGGATTACCTCAAGAACAACGGCGTCAACGTCGCATACAACTACGACTTCAAGTTCGTCCACTCCAAGGCCTTCGTGGTGGACAACAAGACGGTGATAATAGGGTCCATAAACCCCACCTACTCCGGCGTGACGAGCGACTTGGGGCTCGCCGTCGTCGTCCAGAACTCCACGTTGGCCCGGGAGATAGCGGCCGTGATACTGAACGACTTCAACGGCGTGTACCCCAGCTACAACTACACCGGCGTGGTGATATCGCCGATTAACTCCTACCGATATCTGAGCTGGTTGCTCCAGCAGAGGGGCAAGGCCTACGCGGCCGTCGAGGAGATCTACGAAAGCTCCGGGCTGGCCGACGCCTTAATGTCGAAAGCCGCCTTGGCTCTGGCCAGGGTCACCGACGTCCCGGGAGTACAGACGGTGGACGGTCTAACGGCGAAGGTCATCGTAGTGGGCGACTACGTCTACGTGGGATCTATAAACTTGAGCGGGAACTCCATAAGGAACAATAGAGAGCTGGGCCTCCTGCTCCGTTGCCCTAGCCTCGCCGCCGCGGCGATCGGGCTCATAAAACAGTGGGCCGGGACAGCCGCGACGCGGCCGGCCAGCACGACGACGTACAGATCCTCGGCGACGGCCTCGACGACGCCGGCCGCACAGATCGGCGCGCCGCAACTCTCCAATCTGTTGGCCCTACTCCTAGCGATCCTCCTGGCTCTCGCGATACTCTCAGCGGGGGGCAGGAGAAGGAGGAAAAGAAAGGCCTAGGCGCTCGCGGCGAGCTCCAGCGCCACCTCGAGAAGGCTCACGAAGTCGCCCTCGGTCTTAACTGACTTGACCGCGTTGATGAGCTCCGGGTCGTTGCCGAGATCGATCACCTTGTCTTGCGCCGGCTCTCTCTTCTCAGCAGTCTCGTCCGGGCCCTGCCCGCACCTCTGGTAATTGCCCGAGGCGAGCTTGAGGCTGACCCTATCGCCGACCAACGAGATCGAGGCCAACGCATACGGGCCGGCTAGACACGTCCCGCTGGACTCTATGCCCTGGAGGACCAGCGTCGCCATGACCGTCTCGTTGCCCCTTATCAGCTCGAAGCTGTGAAAATTGCTTTCCGACTTGCCTATTCTGTTAAACGCCTGGATCCAGGCGTTAACCGCTTGGAGTCCTTCCCTTTCCATTAGAGCTTAGAGCGAGGCGTATTTATCTCTTTCTTAACTCCGCGCTCGCGGTTGGCGTAAGGATGCTTCACGCGGCCGGCGCCGCCCTTTTATAGGGGACGCGTCGGGTATCTAGTGCGCGTGGCCATAGTCGACGGCTATACTGACGAGCCCGCCGGCTTGGGAGTGCCGCCCTATATCGACGTATATCCCCGCTACATCGCCGGGGCCGTCAAGATGGCCGACCCTGGGAACGAGGTGAGCTACTTCACGATAGATTCGCTGAGGAGGGACTGGCCCGCCTCGCTCAGAGCGCTCGCCGGCTTCGACATGGTAGTCGTCGTGGCGGGCGTGACGACTCCCGGCAAGTATCTGGGCGGGACGCCGATATCCTACGACGAGTTGCTCGACATAGGGAGGCTAGAGGGGCCCGTCAAGATATTGGGCGGGCCGGTGGCTCGCTACGGCTACGGTATAGAGGGCGGCACCGCGGCGATTCCGCCCGGCCGATTCAAGCGCTATTACGACATAGTGGCCACGGGCGATGTGGACCTAGTCGTCTACGAGGCGCTTAAGTTCGGCGTAGAGAAGGCGCGCCCCTCCGCCACTCATGAGGGGTACGAGCTGGTGGACCAGTTCGCGGTCCGCGGCGCCTTCGTGGTACAGCAACACCCGAACTTCGGCGTCAACCTCGTAGCCGAGATAGAGACATACAGCGGATGTCCCCGCTACGTCTCAGGCGGCTGTTCTTTCTGCACCACAGTGGCCTACGGCGCCGTGGAGTTCAGATCGCCCGAGGCCGTGGCTCGGGAAGTCGAGGCGCTCTACAAAGCCGGCGTGGTGCACTTCAGGCTGGGGAGGCAAGCCGACTTCTACGCCTATATGGCCGAGGATACCGGGAAGGTAGATCTGCCTCGGCCCAACACGGCCGCCGTGGAGCGCCTGCTGGCGGGCGTGAGGAACGCCGCGCCGGGCCTAGAGACCCTGCATATAGACAACGTAAACCCGGGCACCGTCGCCAGGTGGCCGAAGGAGTCCGCCGAGGTGACGCGGCTGTTGTTGAAGTACGGGACCCCGGGCAACGTGGCTGCTATGGGCGTGGAGACCGCAGATCCCAAGGTGGTCAAGGCCAACAACCTCAAGGCGATGCCCGACGAGGCCCTCGAGGCGGTGCGGCTTATAAGCAGGATGGGCGCGGTGAGGGGGCCCAACGGCATGCCCTGGCTGTTGCCCGGCCTAAACTTCGTGCTGGGCCTCCCCGGCGAGACAAAGGAGACCTACGAGCTCAACAAGGAGTTCTTGAGGAAGATCTTGGACGAGGGCTTGTTAGTGCGGCGAGTCAACATACGGCAAGTCCTCGTCTTCCCCGGCACCAGGCTCTGGCCCGTGGCGAGGAGGCTGGAGGCGAGGCTGAGGGAAAAGAAGAGGCTGGTACACGCCTTCAAACGTTGGGTCAGAGAGAACTTCGATAGGCCTATGCTGGAGAGGATAGTGCCTAGAGGGACCGTCTTGAAAGGCGCCGTCGCGGAGCAGAACTACGGCGGCGGGACATACGCCAGACAGCCCGGCTCCTACCCACTGTTGATCTATCTGCCTCTCCGCATACCTCCCGGGACGAAGCTAGACGTTGTGGTGGTGGAGCACGGGTTCAGAAGCGTCCTGGGCATCCCACACCCGCCGCCGGCCGGCTCAAGGCGGATGGCTAGATACCTTAGGAAGCTCAACGGCGCCTCCGGCCCGCCTCCCTCCTAGCCGGCTTCTGGGGGGCGGCCGCCTTGGCCCTCTCCTCCTCGACATATCTGAGATATAGGGCTAGGATAGTGGCGGCTCCGAAGACTGCGGCCACGAGCTCGGCTAAGTTCAACGACGTGCTGCCTATGGAGACATTCGGCGTTATGTACCCGCCCAACGTGGCGTAGAGGTAGAACACGGCGACGCCCACGGCGAACCCTATATATGCGTAGTAATAGTACCGGTATATCCTCCCGTCTATCCTAGGCATGGCGTCCCCCAAACACACCCATATAAATATAGAGCCGACATAAGCGCCGCCGAGTAGAGCGCCACGGATATGGCCACCAGCTCGAGACCCCGCTGCACTTGTCCCCGGTCAGGCAGATCGCCGACGCCGACGGCGTAGGAGCCCGGCTTCTCCAGCCTGACGCGGAGCGACGCGGCCATGGCCGAGATAGGCCATCTCGCGTTGGGGCTCTCAACCGACTTATCGCCTAGGACGGACAGATTCGGCTTGAGGCCGGACAGATACGCCGACGCGAGTATGAGCCCGGCGGCGATCCTCGCCGGTATCCAGTTCACGGCGGTGTCGAGATAGGCGGCTGGCGCGCCTGATGTTCCCCAGTCCCTAAAGCCGATCAAGCCGTCGAGGGTGTTGACGACTCTTTGGACCCAGGCGCCGGGGAGGCCGAAGATGGCGTACCAGAAGAGCGGCGACACGAACGAGTCTGCAAGCGACTCCGCGGCCGTCTCGAGACATGCGGAGGCTACGTGGCCGCAGTCTGCCCGGGAGAGGTCGCGTCTCACGAACTGCTGGACGACGTCCCTAGGGCAGGGGTCCAGCCTGTACGCGGAGGCGCAGGGGTAGAGTATCTGGCTCTCTGAGAACGAGAGCTTGAGGAGGTAGGCCTCCAAGAAGATCCCCCAGACGCTCGACGAGAGGTAGGACTGGGCGATCCAAAACACGGCGGCCGTCAACGCGGCGAACGAGGCCACCACCGCGGCGTTTCTGGCGGCGCGTCCTCTGGCGACCAGGCGCGCGGCGGCTTTATAGATCAGGGAGACGGGATGTATCTGGGGCGGGATCAGCCTGCTGACCAGATAGCCGCGCCACCGCCTCGGCACGTCGAGCGCCTCCAGCAACAGAGCTATCGCGAGGACGAGCGGAGATCCCCACTCAGCCTCCTCGCGACCGTCCTTAAAAGCCTTCTGATGGCCCTCCTCCTCTCCACAGAGCCGTAGAGCTTGACGGCGGCCCTCCTCACGCTCTTGTACTTGGCGACGGCGGCTAGGACCCTCCTCTCCTCCTCGGTCAGCTCGAGGCGCCTAAGCGCCAGCTCGGCCAGCTCGTAGGGCTTCAGCCCGCCGTAGGCCCAATCGTCCGGCAGATCCACGGGCTTGACGGAGCCGAACACTATTATGGAGACTACATCGTCGTCCTTAATACCGCGGTAGTGCCTCCTCAACGCCCTCTTGAGCTCCTCCACGTTGCTGTACCCGTCGAGCTCCGCGTCGAAGTCGTCCAGCTCGGCCACCCGCTTGTACCTGACGTCGAGCACCTCGGCCACTGCAACTATTCGGCCCCCGCTGTGTATCACGGCCTCTCTATCCCTCCTCACAATCCCGAGCCGCACCGTGGCCCTCTTCTTGCCTGAGAGCAGATCGGCGACGTAGCGGCTCGAGAGCATCAAATGCACGTGGGTTCCCCCGGGCCCGGATAAAATTTTTGTTTCCGTCGAGCTGGGCCGACGTGAGGTGGGATCCCGAGGCGGCCAGCTCGGCCCTCTGGCGGTACCTCAAGTTCGTGCGGATAGAGCACACCCTCTTCGCGCTCCCTATGGCCTACGCCGCCGCGTTGGAGGCCTCCGGCGGCTCCTTGACCCTATGGCAAGCCGTCTGGATAGCGGCGGCCTTCGTCGGGCTGAGGATAGCCGGGATGTCTTACAACAACATCGCCGACCGCGAAATAGACGCCTTGAATCCGAGGACCAAGGGCAGGATGCTGGTGACGGGCGCCGTCAGTCTAAGAGGCGCCTACGCGACCTTCGCCGTAGGAGTCGCGCTCTTCGAGCTGTCGGCCGCCATGCTGGGCCCGTGGCCTCTCTACCTCAGCCTCCCCTATCTCGCCGTGACGGTGACCTACCCCTACGCGAAGCGCCTCCACTGCCTCCCGCACCTACACCTAGGCGCCGTCTACGCGTTGGTGCCGTTGGGCGCATCTATAGCCGTATATAGCAACGACATACGCGTTGCCGTATTGCACACGCCGTGGTTGCTGGTGCTGGGATCGGCCCTCTGGGTCGCCGGATTCGACACTTTCTACTCGAAAATGGATCTGGATTTCGACAGGAGGATGGGGCTGGGGAGCATACCCGCCTGCTACGGCGAGCGCGCGGCGAGGGCCTCGTGGGTCTTTCTGTTGGTCGCATCGGCCGCGCTGTATCTGTGGAACTACTTGTCGCTAGGCGGCGGCTTGCCCGGCCTCGCGTTGACGGCCTTGGGATCCGCCGTAGAGGTGTGGTCGGCCATAACGGCGCTGGACGAGAAAAGGATACCCGAGGCGTTCAACGCCAATCTGTCGGTCGGACTGCTCATCGCGGCAGGGGTATTGGCTAACTATCTTCTGTAGAACGCCTCGCGGGGGCCGGCCGAACGGCATTGGGCGCCTGCGCAGTTTTTAACCGGCAAGTGGTAGAGCCCATGGAAGACCTCAGAGAGTTCCTCGAGGCGTTGGAGGCGCGGGGCCAGCTGAGGAGGGTGTCGGCCGAGCTCTCGCCGGAGCTGGAGATCCCGGAGGCCATAAGGCAGGCCGCATACAGGAAGGGCCCCGCCCTCTTGTTCGAGAAGGTCAAGGGGCATCCAGGCTGGCGGGTGGCCGGAAACCTCTTCACTCTGGACAGAATAAAGCTGGCGCTCGGCGTCGAGAGGCTGGAGGAGGTGGGCGAAAGGCTTCTGGCCCCCCTCTCGGCGCCTCCGCCCACCACGTTCCTGGAAAAGCTCAAGGCGTTCGCCGAGGCGGCCTCGTTGGGCAGATACATGCCGAAGCTGGTCAGAGGCGGCCCCGTCAAGGAGGTGGCGGCCGACCCAGACTTGACCTCGCTCCCGGCGTTTAGGTCTTGGCCGAAGGACGCGGGGCGCTACATCACCTACGGGCTGTTCATCACGAGGGACGCGAGGGGGGTAACGAACATAGGGGTCTACAGGATACAGATACTGAACAAGACGGAGGCCGTGGTCCACGCCCAGATACACAAGAGGGCGGCGGAGCTGTTCTCCAGCTCCGAGGGCTGCGTCGACGCGGCCATAGCCATAGGCGGAGACCCCGCCTTAATGCTCAGCGGCATGATGCCGACCCCCTACCCGCTGGACGAGTACCTGTTCGCCGGCGTCGTCAAGGGCGACGGAGTCGAGGTGACGAAGGGCGTCGCGACGGATCTCTTGATACCCGCGAGGGCCGAGGCCGTCGTCGAGGGTTGCGTCGACGTGAGGGACCTACGCAAGGAGGGGCCCTTCGGCGACCACTACGGCGTGTACGACAGAGGAGGCCTCTACCCAGTCTTCAAGGCCAAGGCCCTCCTCCGGAGGGAGGACCCTATATACTACGGCACGGTCGTGGGGAAGCCTCCGCTGGAGGACGCCTGGATGGGGAAGGCGGTGGAGAGGATATTCCTCCCCGTGTTGAGGTTCCTGGTGCCCGAGATAGTCGACCTGAATCTGCCCGAGCACGGGCTCTACCAAGGCGTCGCCATAGTGTCCATCAGGAAGAGGTATCCGGGGCAGGCCAAGAAGGTGATGGCCGCCCTCTGGGGCCTCGGCCACATGATGTCGCTGACCAAGATAGTCATCGTTGTGGACCACGACGTGGACGTCCACGACTTGAACCAAGTCGTCTTCGCCTTAGCCCAACGAGTCGATCCCCAGAGAGACGTGGTGGTCGTGCCGGGCGCCCACGTGGACGTGTTGGACACAGGCTCGCCGGTGCCCGGCTACGGCTCCAAGCTCGGCATAGACGCCACGCGGAAGCTCCCGGAGGAATACGGCGGAGAGCAGTGGCCGGAGGAGGTGGAGCCGGACCCCGATGTGGCTAAAAAGATCTCCGATGTGCTGAGGTCCGTGCTTCAGTAGCTTTCCGGCCTCGACGGCTCACTCCCTGCCCCTCTTGAATACGCCCAGCACGGGTTGGATCTCAGGCGTCCGGCCGCCGTTATTCTTTTCCAAATTATCACTGTCGTATTTACTTAGAAGAGATCTCGCGGCAGTCCATATTTCAACTCCGGCCGGTCCAATCCCGCGGGGATGCGGGCGTGCTGGAGGCGGCCTAGGGAGGGGGTAGGGGGTTTTCGGGGCGCTACGCCTTTGAGGACTAGACGCCGGACGGCCTCTGATCTGGACTCGCCCCTCTCCACCGTCAATTCTGGCACGCCCCCATGGCAGAAGCGCCGCGACGGCCGTCTTAGGTGGGTTCAGACGCGATGTTGCGAAGAGGGGTGGCTACGCAATTAGGGAGATTTCTACTGCTGTGGCGAGAGCGCTGTTGGAGAGCTATCACCCCCTTGGCCTTTTGTACTGCGTGATGTGCTTCGCGTTGGTGCGGCCTAGTAGCTTCTCGTCTGCTGTGTAGAAGTCGACGCCGAGGGACTCCGCCAGTGATATGTACGCCGCATCGTAAACTGTGACTCCTAGCCTCAGCGCCGTTTCTAGCACCCGCGCCGGCTCGACGTCGATTATCTCGATGTCTGTCTGGTGGAGGAGCCTAAGCGCCTCCACCGCCTTGTCTCTGCCGATTATCCCTCTGATTACGTATTTCCGCAGGGCGCTGGCCACCTCGAGCCATAGACACGGCGGAGCGGCGGCCCTCACTCTGCCAGCCAGGTGGTCGTCTCTCAGCCTCCTCGCCTCCTGGTGGTGGGGCTCGGGAAGCGCCCACTTGACGACTACCGAGGCGTCAACTACGAGCCTCACGCTCCTCTCTTATCCACTGGGTGGAGTAGTCGCTGTCTATCTCCAGTCCGGCTGATATGCTGTCCAGCGCGGCGGCCAGCCTCTTGGCTTTCTCCTCCCGCACCCTCTGCTCTAGGTACCTCCTTATCTCCTCTGCGTAGTTTATGCCGAGTTTTTCGAGCTCCTCCTTCAGCCTCCTGGGCACCCTCACGCCGATCACCACGCTCACGTTTACATACTGTGTTTACTTTAAAAAGTTAACGCACACTTATAAGTTACGTGTAGGGAAGTGCGTGGAGTCTCTAAGGAAGAGTTTGGGAAGCATTTTATGACGTATACCATGAGGGAGAGGCCTATGAGGAAGAAGGCGAGGGCAACTGGGTAGTCGAGGCGGGAGTTGCGACTTCTCCGTCAGGCGATACCTCAACCTCACCACCCTCGTGAAGGGAGGCTTGAAAACCCTCCACCGAGACGCCTCCACTGTGGCGTGCTCCACATAGTGGGGAACACGCTTTACCTCTGGGTGCTCGGCGACAACGTGGAGGATTACTACGGCCACGGTACCCTCCTCCACACCTTCTGGGGCCTCGCCGCGGCGCTCGCTCACTACATGGCGGTGGAGACCCAAGCCTCGTCAATGGCGGCGTCGGCTACCCAGGCCCAAGCCAAGCGTATATGCCGGCGCCCGGGGCCTCCGGGCCATAAGCGGCGTGCTCGACGCCTACATGGTGCTCTATCCGAGAGCCCGCATCCTAACGCCTGTGCTCTTAATAACCATGGTCGAGGTGCCGGCATGGGCCTACGTCGGGTTCTGGTTTCTCTACCAGCTCTTCTACGGCAACCTGGAGTTCATAACCCTGTCGCAAAGCGGCGTCGCCTACTTCGCCCACACAGGCAGCTTCATCGCAGGAGCTCTAGCGGCGTTAGTATAAATTAAAGAGGAGAGCTATATGCCACTGGTACTGGACTTGCTAGCCCGCGAGCGGCGCCTCGCGTGAACCACGGCGGTGGCGATCCCCACGGCGGCTACTGCGAGCGCCACTACCACCTCCCACGGGAACCGCGGCTTCGGCGGTAGCATCAGCACCACATCCTTAACCTCGCCCGGCTTTAAAACAACCCGCTCCGTGGCGTTTCTACCATCGGCCGTAGCCCTCACCACGTACTCGCCGGCGAGCACCTCGGCCTCCAGAGCTGGTTGCGTGGTGTTTATAGTCACAGGCCCGAGCACCACTAGATAAACCTGCGCCGGCGGCTTGCCGTTCTCCTCCAACACGGCGACCTTTATCTTGGCGGTGGGGACGTGCACAACCAACACAGCCCTTTGCCCCTTCTCCACCACTGACTCGTTTAGAAACGTCCTGCCAAACGCCTCAGCTCTGGCCGTGTATTCCCCGGCAATGACCTCCACAGGCCCCACCTTCCCCCGCCCGGAGGCCACGCCCACGATCTCCACAGGCCAGTCCTCCCTCACCCTCCCAAAGCCGTCCACTACATACGCCTCGACTAGGGCCGTGGGGATCACCACAGACACCTCAGACACAGGCGTGAATACCGTCGTGTTGGTAAAGCCGAGACCGATCGCCCTGGCGACGTATTTTTCCCCCTCGATAAGCAACGCCCTGACCTCCCCCAAGCCAGAGGTGACGTTGACAATCTCCACACGCCAATCACGGCGCGGCTCGCCAAATCCATCCACAACCCTCACCACGGTATACACGGCGGGAATCCGTACGTCCACCACCGACGTCTCCCGCCCAACGGAAAACTCCCTCTTGGCAGTGAAAAACCTGCCATTAGGCAACACGGCAGGCGAGGCCACCACCGCGGTGTAGGGCCCCCCGAGGAGATCTGAACGAGGCAGAGCCACCCTCACCTCATCAGTCCCATTGGCCAGCAGATGGCCGCCGTACCACACTTGAACCGCCGAGCCCCTCAGCAGGGCCCCGCCCATATCCACAGCCCTCACAGTCACGTTCACATACAAGCCCAGCTCGGCGAGGCTACTCGGCATACGCGAGCCGTTGTACACCAAGACGGCCCCGCCCCTAGCCGGAAGAGAGACGTTACCCACTGGAATTGACCTCAGATAAACCGCCACGCTCCCAAACCTCGGCGGCAACTCGCCGAGGAGCACCAACCTACCCCCCTCCACCACCACAGGCATTGCCAGACTGCCCACGCTACCATTAGAAAACCTCACGCCAGACACCACGACGCTACCCACGCCGCTCCGCGGCTCGCCAACCGTAATAGCAAGACCGGCTAAAACTGGGGCTCCCCGCGCGATGGCAAACCTCCCGCTCGCCACCAATGCGCCAGACGGATCGTACACGTAGTAGGTGTAGTTGCCAGGCGGAATCTGTGATAACTCCCCTCCGCACACCGTGTCCACAATTTGGGCGCTGCCATCTGCCCCACTGCGCGACACAGAATAGAAGCCCAAGCCAGCGACCACCACGGTGAGGCCGCTCACCGGCATCCCACCGCCGTATTCTACATAAATCGTTATGGGATAAACATACGTCCTAACTGCCGAAGACGACAAGGCGTTGCCTAGCTCCATTACGTCGCGGGGGTTGCTCGAGTCGTATATCCACGTCGCCGCGGCAGGGTCGCTGACCCAGCCCCATGCAATTTTTATCACGGCAACCCCAGTGGCGTTTATCGGCTTCTCTAGTTCGCCATTTACTACTTTCACAGTGCCTATCACCTTGCCCTGCGAGTCGAAAAGAAACACGGTGCCGCATGATAGTGGCCTAGCGTTCCAGTCCAGGACTTCCGCGAGGGGTATGAACTGGGCGATGGCGATTACCGCTAGAAGGGTGAGCAATAGTAGCATCTTCATACAATATGTAAAAGGTGTATAATTTAAACTTTCCTATCATATTTGGGAGCCATGCCATTTCCAACAATGTAAAATACACAGCTTGTTAGCATCAACCGCTCACAAAATGGCTCCCAAATATGATAGGAAAGTTTTCTAAAGATATTGCCGTGTAGATCAGCTTAATCTATGCCGTGAGGACATTGATCGCCAGCGACATAGCGGCGTAGTAGACGGGGGTGTTAACGGGCTTTAGAACGGCGTGTGTGGTGTGCAGTCGCCTCTCTACGCCGAGTGCGGTTGCTCTGCAGAGGGCGGCCCCTCTCCGAGAGCCTGTCGACGGAGCCCCCCGAACTTAGCCGAGAACTTATCCGCCTGGGCGCTACGCCTCCCTATCAACAAGACCCTCGGCGCCGTCAAGAGCGCGGCCGTCCTCGCGATTTTCTTGGCGCTCGCGGCCGCGCCGCCGCAGTCCCCGCTGGGGGCGCAGTGCAGAGGCCAGACTCTGACGCCCTCCGCCTCCAGATAGGATCGGGCCGAGAGAGACGACGCGGCGCCGTTGTGCTCGGGAAAGCCCAGCGTCACCACGGCCTTGACGCCCAGACGCCTCGCGTAGTCGGCCACGGCGACGCCCGTGCCGCCCGTCAAGGTGACGGCCAGCAGTACCTTGGCCTTGGCGTCCGGCACCTCGTCGGCAGACTTGAAGGGGCCCAACACCTCGGGCAGAACGCGCCTCACCTCCTCGAAAGCCCTCTTGACATACTCCCCGCCGTGGATCGGCGAGTAGAACGCCGCGGCCACGTACATCGCGTCTACACGAGGCAAAATTAATAAATGTAGGCGTGGTGTTCTGAGAGCCGCCGTAGCTAAGCCCGGTATAGCGGCGGACCCTGCAGGGGGCCGACGCTGCAGACCCGTAGGTCCCGTCGAGCCCCCGCGAGGGGGTTCGGGATAGGGTTCAAATCCCGGCGGCGGCTTCCATAGAGCTCTGCTCGCCGAATTCTAGCTCAGAGGAAGAAAAGATTGGGAAAAAAGAAAGGGGTTTGCGGCTTGTCTATTCGGCGTAGCCCCAGGAGTTTATCCTCAGGCGCATTACGTATCTGAGCGTGATCACCGCCCCGGCCATAACGGCCAGCATGAACACGAAGCTGGAGACGGCCATCTGGATATTGCCGCTGAGTATGTGCCCGCTGGCGCATCCGTTGGCCATCCTAGCGCCGAAGAGGACTAGAAATGCGCCGAAGAAGGAGCCGAGAAACCTCTTGGCCTCAGACTCGCCGAATCTGTGGGCCCAGATCCTGGGTATCTGCCTCTTGAAGCCCATGAATCTCCTCGATATGAACACCGACGATATCAATCCGCCGAGGAACGTGCTCAGATCGGTGATGGGCTCCCAGCCTATCTCGCTGAACGGCTTGTCCACCGGCACTCCGTTCACGATGTGCATTCCGCCGAACAGCTGGAAGTAGGGATTGGAGGCGGCCCAATAGGGGTTGACCATATACGACAGCTGGGCCCCTATCCAGGAGTAGGTGGTCGACTCGCCGAAAATCTGGCGGAGTATTATGACGGCGACTGCCTCTATGGTGAAGGCGAGGCCCAACACGACGACGTACCTCGCGTTCCTGATACTGCTCTCGTTTATCAGCTCGACAAGGTACTTGTTCTGCCTTGGGTACTTGGCCTTCTCCTCCCTTATGACGTCCTCGTACCTAACGGCGCCGCCCTTCCCCGCCAGATGGAACCCGCAGGCTTGTCTAACCGGCTGTTTGGGGAAGCGCGGCAGGAAGAGAAATACCAGGAACATGATTATGCCGAAGATCACCGCGCTGGCGAACATGGCGGCCTTGTCGCTGAACGGTATCCCGAACAGCTGGGGCCAAGTTATAGTGCCGAAGTTCAGCGCGTCCCAGAGATACGGCTTAACCCAGCCGAATATGACCGACCACGTGAAGGCCCCCAGCAAGCCTCCCAACACGGCGTACAGCGCGTCCCTCCTGCCCTGCCCCAGCGCTATCCACACGGTGCCGGGGAAGTAGCCGGCGAGCCCGACGCCAACGCCGAATATCAAGCCGCCCAACACCACGCCGCCCACGAAGAAGGCCTTCAAGCCGAAGTTCGGCGCGGTGAATAGGTTTAGGCCGTACAGGAGTATGGCTCCGAGGCCTATCGCGAAGCCGAAACACGCTATCAAGAACCTGTCCTGAAGCGCCATGACCCTAAACAGCGTGTCCGGGTCCGAGAAGTTCCAGAGCTCTAGAGGTATGGCCAGAGGCAGAGCCGCCACTATGCCGAGCCACAGCGGGGCCTTCGTCTGGTGGAGCACGACTTGCATGTAAATGCCGCCGAAAAGCATGGCGAGAGAGAGGAGCAGCAACAACCACGCGGTGAGGTGTAGAGTCCGCATGTCCTTCAGATATTGGGGATCTTGTATATTTGCCATGTTTGTGATTTTATTTTCCATTTTTAAGTATTTATGTCAAATTTTTGAAATAACGTCGGCTCGATCCGCCGGGCGATTATCGATATATTTAAAATGGAAAATATTAATGCTATTAAAAATTTTTAATTTCCTAAAAATATGTAAATGATAAATTTATATATAAAATATAAAATTAAACGTGACTGATCGCTTTACTTTATGAAAGTTTTTAAATAGGTAAATCGAGGAAAATTCCTCATTCAAGATAATCTTTTTAACGATAAATCGGATTTATTATGTGAAAGCCCTTGAATTAGCCAGAAAAGTCGCTCTCCTCTCGTTCGGGGATAGGCTACGCGACGCCGCAGCGGCCGTGCTTCGAGACGGCGTCTGCGCCGCCGTTGTTGACGGAGACCACGTCATAGGTCTGTTGACCGAGAGCGATATCGTCGAGGCGGTTGCCCGCGGCGTCTCCGCCGACGCGCCTGTCGTCGAGGCTGTAGACAAGCCGCCTTTGTTGGTCGAGGGGCATGAGCCTTTATGGAGAGTCGCCGAGGCCATGATGGCGGCCGGGACGGCGGTGGCGGCCGTGACTGTCGGCGGCAGATTCGTCGGCGTTATCTCGGCCGCGGATATGGCCGACGCCGAGGGCCAGCTGGCGGAGGCCGCGCGGTTCTCGGAGCTAGTGGGCTCGTTCGCCCCGCCCGCCTAGCGGAATTCTTAAAACTCCTTTTTTCGCCCCCCTTATGCTCAAGCTTGACAAGATAATAGCGTTAGCGATATCGCTGTTCCTCGCGCTTGCCTTTACGTGGATAGCGCTCGTGTCGCGCGACTTCGTGTTGCTCGCCCTGGCGTGGTTCGTCGTCTTGCTGGTCGCGGGCCTCGGCGTCTTCGAGGAGAGGACTGAGGGCGGCGAGGAGGGCGCTACCTGAACACCTCGAGAAAGGTGGGCCTCAACGCGTTGACCAAGTCGGCAGTCCTTACCCTTATTAGCCTATTCACGGCGCCTCCGCCGGCGAGCACGTACTCGTGTTCGAGTATGCCGGGATCCGCCACGACCCTAAGCGCCTTCACCCTCTCGCTGAGGGGGGTCACCGCGCCGGGCTCGACCCCCAACACCTCCCTCACTTCTCTGGCCTTGGCCATGGTTGCCGGCGCCCCCAAAGCTCTGGAGAGGGCCTCCATGTCCACCCTCACGTTGCCTCTCGCCAGCACGACGACGTAATCCCCGCCGGCCTTAACCAACAGCGTCTTCACTATGGCGTCGGGAGGAGCCCCGCTGGCCTTGGAGGCCCTCTCCACGGTCTCTACGCCTTCGTCGAACTCCAATACCTCCACCTCTACTCCCAAGAGCTGCGCCTTGTAGCTCCTCATACGGTCACGGCCTTGACCAACCCCGGCGGGGTGTCTATGGGCGCGCCGACCTTGACGCCGGTCCTATACGCCAGGAGCTGTAGGGAGACCGCATACGATATGGGCGCCAGCTCTCTGTCCGCCTCAACGGCCGGCATATCGCCGCCGGGGCCCACCGTCAAGACGTCGGCCCCCCTCTCCGACGCTATCTTCAACGCCTTGTTGTAGAGGTCGGCGGCCGATTTGTCCGTGGGCCTCAACACAGCGACGAGGAGCCCCCGCGACGCCAGGGCGAGGGGGCCGTGCAGGAGCTCACCGAGCTGGATCCCCTCGGCGTGGAGCAAGGCGGCCTCCTTGAGCTTCAACGCGCCTTCAAGAGCCACGGGGTATACTATGCCGCTACCGGCCACGTAGATTGCCCCGCGCGCGGCCAGCCTATCCGCCAGACCCTCGGCGGCCTTGTCGAGGCTCTGCATAGAGCCCGCCAGAGCTCTGGCGAGCCCGTCGATCCTTTCGGCGAGCGCCTTTAGGTCGGCCTGGCTCCTCTTGCCCGTGTGGAGGCCTACGTAGTAGGCCAATATCAGCAGAGTCTCGAGGGTAGACGTGAAGGTCTTCGTGGCGGGCACGGCCATCTCGGGCCCCGCCGTTATGGGCAGATAGACGTTCGACTCTATGGCGAGTCTGGAGCTGACGGAGTTCGTGACGCCGATTATCACAGCGCCTTGACGCCTCGCCGCCCTTATGCTCCTTATGACGTCGGACGTCTCGCCGCTTTGGCTTATGGCCAATATCACCGTGCCGGTGCCGACGTTCTCCAAGGCGTAGTGGGGGAACTCGGCGGCGCTGATCACGTCGACCGGCGTCCCCACATCGGCGAAGTAGTACGAGGAGACCATCCCTGCGTGGAGGCTCGTCCCGTTGCCTATGACGTAGACGTTCTTGGCGCCCTGGACTATCATGGAGGCCAGCCTTAGGTACTTCTCCATAAGCGCCGCCTTGGTCCTCAGAAGGGCCTCCGGCACTTCATATATCTCCTTGAGCATGAAGTGGGGGAAGCCGGCCTTCTCGGCGTATAGGAGCTCCTTCACCCTCTTCCTCTCGGGTTGCTGGCCCCCCTCCGCGGGCCGCACCTTGAAGCCGCCGGGCTCCAGCTCCACGTAGGCGCCTTCCGGCAACAGGTAGGCCTCCTCGGCGAATCCGTAGAGGCTGGCTATATCGCTGGATATGTAGGAACAGCTGCCCGAGACGGCGACTACCAGCGGCTGGCCGCGTTGCACCGCGAAGAGCCTCCCGTCGGCCGTGAGGGCGGCGAAGGAGAACATGCCGGAAAGGCGCTCGGCCAACGCCGCCGGGTCCGCCCCCTCGAGCAGATGGGCAACCACCTCGGCGTCTGTGGTCGACGTGAATTTATGTCCGGCGGCCGCCAGCTCGTCCCTCAACGCCTCGTAGCCGTCTATCACCCCGTCCACCACCACCGCTATCCTCCGCCCGCAGTCCAAGAGGGGGTGAGTGTTCTCCAGAGTGACTCTGCCCCTCGACGCGTAGCGGGTGTGGCCGAGCGCCGCTGCGACATACACGTCGGGGAGCTCCAGCCCATCCACGTGGCCCGGGCGCTTCACGACCTTCAGAACGCCCCCCTCGAGGTAGGCCGCGCCGCTTCCGTCGTAGCCTCTATAGACGAGCCTCTTCAGACCGGTCTTGATATCCCTCAAGCTCCTCGGCTCCTTGCAGTAGAAGCCGAATATGCCGCCCACATACGCCCCAAGCCGCCTCTTAAAAAACATTATCTGTATACAAAAAGGCTTAAATAACTTTTTATAGGGGGATTTATGCTTATTATAGGCGTAGACGCCGGCGGCACGAAGACCGAGGCCGTCCTGTTGAGAGAGGAAGGAGCCGTCTCCTTCGCCTATGCGGGCCCCTCGAACCCCGCCTCGGTGGGCCTCGAGACGGCGTGCCGCAATATAGGGAAAGCCATCGAAGGCCTGGGGACCGTAAAGCCCGACGCGGTGGGGCTGGGCATAGCGGGCCTCGTCGACGAGAGGCTCGCCGGCTCTCTCAAGAAGTGCCTAGGGCTGGAGGACGCGGTGTTTGTCGAGGACGTGGAGGCGGCCCACGTGTCGGCGTTTCTCTTCGGCGACGGCGTGGTCGGGATCTTGGGGACGGGCAGTAGCTTCCTCGGCGTCAAGGGCGGGGTCAAGGTCAGGTTGGGGGGATGGGGGCATCTGCTCGGCGACGAGGGAGGCGCCTACTATCTGGGCAGAGAGGCCGTGAGGAGGGCGTTGAGGGAGATCGAGGGGCTGGACAGCCCCAGCTGCTTCGCCGAGGACGTCCTCAAGCACTACGGGGTCAAGAACACGGGCGAGCTTCTATACGTTATATACTCGTCGGAGAACCCGCGGGGGAAAATAGCGGAGTACGCGCCTAGGGTGTTCGCCTTGGCCGAGACCTGCGCCGAGGCCCAGGAGCTGTTGAGGCGGGCCGCGGCCCACGTGGCCGAGTACATAGCGGCGGCCCTCCGCGCCCTCGGCCCCCTCCCCGTGGCGCTCACGGGCTCTGTCTACCTCAACAACGAGGCGTCGCTGAGGCCGCTCATAGAGGGCGCTCTGGAGTCGTTGGGGCACCGCGTGGAGATAAGAGGCCCGGCCGTGAGGCAGAGCTGCGCCGCCGCGTTGTTGGCGGCGAGGGCTAAGGGCTTGTTGAGCAAGCGCCTCGTGGAGGCCGCCGCGGCGACGTGTCGTTTTAAATAGGGAGCTCCGGAGCCTCCATGCTGGTCGACTGCCACTGCCACTGCCACGAGTTCGGCGACGAGGAGCTGGCCAAGTTCGCCGGGATTAAGCTCGTCGCTGTGTCCGACGACGTGAGGAGCTCCGAGAGGACTCTGGAGCTGGCGAGGAGGTTCGGCGTCGTGCCGTGTCTGGGGATCCACCCCTGGAACGTCGGCAAGGCGAAGCCCGAGGACCTCTCGGAGGCGTTGCGGCTGATAGAGAGGAGCGAGGCGCCGTGTATAGGCGAGGTGGGCCTCGACAAGAGGTTCGTGCCCGAGACCTACGACAAACAGAGGGAGTTCTTCTCCGAGTTCCTCCGCCTGGCCAGAGAGTACGACTTGGTCGTGAACGTCCACGCGCCCGACGCCTGGGCCGACGCGGTCGAGGCGTTGAGGAAAGCCGACGTCGACAGAGCCCTCATCCACTGGTACACAGGTCCTCTGAACCTCCTGGAGGAGATAGCCCAGTACGGCTTTTACATCTCGATAAATCCAGCCGTCAAGATACAGAAAAAGCACAGAGACGTCGCCGAGGCGGCGAAGCCCGACATGGTGGTCCTCGAGAGCGACGGGCCTTACGAGTACAGGGGGCTGAGGCTGGAGCCCCCCATGGTTAGGGAAACCCTCAAGACCCTCGCCGAGATATGGAGGACGACGCCGGAGGAGGCCGAGGAGAAGCTCTATCTAAACGCGGCTAGGCTCTTCAAGCTGTGAGAGCCGGCAGGTGGCGTCCGCACCTCTCGGGCTCGCCCTCGCCAGTCACCCGATCCTCGCACCTATGGCCGAGGAGCTTTAAAAACCGCGCGCCGCGGCCACAGCGGCGTGTAGGTATATAGCTATCGCGTAGCTCGACGCGTGCCTATATACTCCTGGCCCCGGCCCGCGTACAAGCCGAGCGCCGAATTGTTGAGGTTGCCTAACGTGAGGCCGTCGCCTTACCAGATCCCGGCGGGCGGCGCCGCCATCTGTACGTTGTGCCACAGGAAGTGCAGGCTGGAGCCGGGAGCCGTCGGGGCCTGCGGCGTTAGGTTCAACTTAGGCGGGAGGCTGTACACTGCCGTCTACGGCCTCCTCACGGCGGCCGAGTCGAGGCCCGTGGAGATAAAGCCCCTCTTCCACTTCTACCCCGGCACCTCGGCCATGACAATAAGCACGTGGGGCTGTAACTTCCCCTGTGCCTGGTGCCAGAATTGGCAACTCAGCAAGGCCGCGAGCCTCACGGGGACATACGCGCCGCCCGAGAAGATCGTGGAGTGGGCCTTGGAGAACGGCGACTCCGGCGTCAACGTGAGCTTCAACGAGCCGACGCTCCTCGCAGAATACGCGGAGGACCTCTTCAGGCTGGCGCGCGCCAGAGGCCTACACGCGTCTATAAACACCAACGGGTACCTCTCGGAGGAAGCCGTCGAGAGGCTGGCAAAGGCCGGGATGGAGGCCATGAACGTGGACATAAAAGGCGGCCGGAGCACCTACAGGAGGTGGCTAGCCGCCGAGCTGGACAAAGTGCTGGCGACCTCGCGCCTCGCCAAGAGCCTCGGCGTCCATCTGGAGTTCACCTACCTGGTGATACCCGGCGTAAACGACGGCGACGCCGAGGAGGTGATAGACGCGGTCGCCTCGTTCGGCAGAGATACGCCCCTGCACGTGACGGCGTACTATCCGGCGCATAGGCTGAACAACCCTCCGACCCCGCCGGAGATGGTGGAGGAGATATGGCGTAGAGCCCGGCGGGAGCTCGACTACGTATACGTGGGCAATCTGCCCGGCCATCCAGGACAACACACGTACTGCCCCAACTGCGGATATCCGGTCATTAAACGCGCCGGCGATAGGGCCGTCAGAATAGAGCTAAGAGATGGGAAGTGCCCCAGATGCGGCCGCGAGATACCCATCCGCGGTAGGCCGGGGCGATACGGCAGGCTATATAGAGCATACATATGAGCACGCCTCGCGCTCATTAAGGCTAGCACCTCTTGGCGGAAAGGATCGTATATTCTGCTTCGTCAGCCGTCCTTAATGGTTTTTAGGTGTCTTTTCCTTTTTGTTGTGGCCGGCCTTGTCGATGCGGCCAAGGCGTTGGCCGCCGCGGCGGCTGTCTCGGCCCTCCTCGCGGCGTTGGCTGTCTTGTCGGGCTCGGCGGCGCCGGGGATCTCGGTGGCGGCTTACCTAAACGGGAGCCCCGTCCCCGCCTTCGTCCAAGCCTTCGCGGCTCTGCCGCCAAGCCACCGCAGAGCCCTCGTCGAGATATGGAACGGCACGGCGACATACGGCACAGCCAAAATACCGCTCGCCGCCCTCGCAGACATAGCAAGAGAATGGGCCGAGAAAGGATACGGCCAGAATGGAGTAGGCCTAGAAATAATCGCGACGTATGTTAACGGAAATAAGACATACTACAAAATGTTATTTATCACATATAAGCCTAAAGATCTGATAGATACGCTGGAGAATCCGTTGCTGGCCGCCTCTAGGCTTAACTACGCTACGGTGAGACTAGATCTCGAGACCGGTGCGCCTATAGCGAGCGGCGCGGCGCATCCACGGCCGGCGTCCACTGCTACGAATGCCCAAGCGCCAACTCCCCCGGCGCCGCCCGGCTGTTGGTGGGAGCTGATCGGCTCCTCTCAGACGCAACAGACGCAGATACCCATAACTTGGATCTTCGATACATCTAGCCTAAGCGGAACCCTAAGCGCTTACAGCCAACAGACGACCTCTGCGGTGATAAACTTCCTGGCCTCCGCCGGCTTCATATTCGGGGCTTCGGCGGCTGTTAACTACCGCTTTATAGGCGCCTCGGCGCAGACCAGTGCGGCCTATTTTGAGATGGCCTTCGTGGGCCCGGCCTACGGCAACGAAGGCGCCTATATATACCAGGTGGGCACCATCGGGCTCGCCGAGTTTCAGCTCTACTGCGGGACCTACGACAGACCACAGCCGCAAGATCAATACGCATACGAGGCGTTTATAGACGCCGTAGCCGGTAATCTATACGTCTCGTACGACTTGAGCTATATATCAAGTATATTGGCTCAGTATAATTACACAGGCTCGTCGATCTTGTACGCGCCGTTTGACGAGGCACACGCGTCCGGCGGCGGACCCGGCTACAAATATCCGTTCTCGTCCATACAGTCCTACAACCAGCCCTTTGGATTGATCGGGACGATACCGGTGGGCGCTATAGCGGCGAGGCTCATCGGGGTGCCGGAAGGCTGGCCTGCCTACCTTCTGCTCAACCTGGTTGCAGGGATGCAGGCGTCGGACACGCAAGTGAGCATAATAGGACTGGGGCTCAGCTCCTCAACGCCGGCGTATGCCGACGTGTTCGCGGCCGCAGTCCCGGCGCCGTATACCAGCTCCACGGGCTATTCCTACTTCCCGTACATATTGGGCTTCAACGCAACGCCGCCCGGGCACTACTCCTCGACCACCTCGACGTACCTCACAGGCCCGGTGTATGTCTACGGCTGTGCCGCGGGCGGAAGCAACGGCTACTACACCTATACCGCCTACGTCCAGATAGGCGGCACGCCTCTGCTCGTGCCGGGAGGAACCGTCTACGCATACCTCTATGACCAAAACGGCAACCTCGTGTGGAGCGGGCAAGTGACGTTGCCCAGTAGCGATTACGGGACAGTCAACGGCGTCCCGATGCATCAGCCCGCCGTCATAGATATCCCAGACGTCTTCAACTACGGCCCGTTCGGCACGCCCTACACCCTATACGTCTACTACGCGGGCTACACGACGCCATACGGGACCATAGAGTACGGCCCGTCGTCTGCCCAAATGACTATATACGCCGTATATAGGTGTTAAAATTGTGTTCTGCGGATTCCCCCGCTGTTTGGTAATTCGTCTACAGCTCGGATGGGACTAGGTCCTTTGCGCCGGCGGCTTCTGGACTGAAACCGTAATATTTAGGAGTCGAGTCCGTCCCGTGGATTTGAGACAGCTGTTTGCCGACGCTAGGCGTAAGTTCGAGGAGGGGGGTCTGGTCTTGGACGTGGAGGAGGACAAGTTGGTGATAGTCGGCGACCTCCACGGCGATAAGGAGACCTTAGACTTGGTCTTGAAGAGGTGGGATGGCGGGAGGTTCCTCTTTCTGGGCGACTACGTGGATAGGGGGAATAAGGGCCTCGAGGTCTTGACAACCGTGGTCAAGCTGTACCTGGAGGGGAAGGCCTACGTGCTGAGAGGCAACCACGAGTCGCCGTTGATGAACGAGGACGGCGGCTTCATGGACGAGCTCTGTCTGTACAAGAGGATACCGAACTGCGGCGAGCTCTACGGCGATATAGAGAGGATGTTCGCGGTGATGCCCGTGGCGGCTAGGATCAACGGCGCGGTCTTGGCGGTGCACGGCGGGATACCGCTCAAGGAGCCCTCCATGGAGCCCGCGTCCATAGCGGAGCTGGCGAAGCCCAGCGGCGACTTGGTGCTGCCAGAGGACCCCCTCATCTATCAAGCCCTCTGGAACGACCCGTGCGACTGCGAGGCCCACGCCCCGAGCCCCCGCGGGCCCGGCATATGGCTCTACGGCAGAGGCCCGACGGAGAGGTTCCTCAAGGAGGAGGGCCTCAAGGCGATCGTCAGAGGGCATCTATACGTCAGTGCAGGCTACGTGAGCCACCACGGGGTGGTCCACACCGTCTTCACGAGCCGGGCCGGGCCCTATAAGGCCGTGAGGCCCAAGGTGGCCGTGCTCGACGGCGGCGTGCTCCAGATCTATGACTTGTTGAGCAACGAGGCGATCCGCAGAGTCGAGATATAGGCGGAAAGATTTAATATCGCCGCGGGGACATCCTTAGGCCCCCGAGAGGCCGTCCCCCGACGGAGCACCCATAAGCCGCCGGGCAGGCGTTCGAGGGGACCCGGGACTGAGGACCCTCTCGGCGGGCCGCGCGGGTAGGCGCGCGCCGGTAGGACGGGGGTAGCAGTGGGCTGGGCGGCCGCCGCCCGCCCCTCCAAAAGGAGCCCTAGGTCTGGGGGGCCCGCAACCCCGCCGGGCCGGCCGTAGCCCCCGCGCGGCTCTCCGGGAGGCCGTGACGTCCCGGCCCTCGGGGCTTGCCAAGCCGGCGTGCCCAAGCCGTAGGGCTTGGAGGCGCCGGCGAAGGCGGCGAACCTGGGGAGGTCCGGGAGCGCCGGATCGTGATGAAGTCCGATATGAGGACTAGATGAGCTGGCCGTCCCAGACTGACGTTGGACAAAAAGGCGTTATTCCCTATCGGCCTTGCCGCCGCCCAGTATCCTCGCCTGAGCCGCCGCGAGCCTCGCTAGAGGCACTCTGAACGGCGAGGCGCTGACGTAATCCACCGCGGTCTTTTCGAAGAAGTATATGGACTTGGGATCGCCGCCGTGCTCGCCGCATACGCCGACCTCTATCTTGGGGTTCACCTCCTTGGCGGTCCGCGCGGCCAGCTCCACCAGCTTGCCGACGCCTGCCACGTCCAGCGTCTCGAAGGGGTCGGCGTCGAGTATCTTGAGATCTAGATACTGCGGTATGAACTTGTTCTCGGCGTCGTCTCTGCTGAAGCTGAAGACGGCCTGGGTCAGGTCGTTGGTCCCGAAGCTTATGAAGTCGACCTCCTTAGCTATCTGGTCCATGGTGAGGGCGGCCCTCACGGTCTCCACCATAGTGCCTATCTTGACCTCCAGCCTCACGCCTGTCTCCTTCTCCACGTCGCGCAGTGCGGGGAGTATGCCCTTTTCCTTGACATATCTTATCTCCCTCACGTCGCTTACCTGCGGTATCATTATCTCCACCACCGGGTTGTGCCCCTCCTTCTTGAGCTCGGCGGCGGCCTCAGCTATAGCCCTGGAGAGGTAGTAGTAGAACTCGGGGTAGGTCACGCCGACGCGCACGCCGCGGTGGCCCAACATCGGGTTGGCCTCCTGCAACGCCTTGACTCTGGCGTAGAGCCGCTCCAGCTCCTTTGTGTCCCTGCCGGCGGCCTTTGCCTCGTATATCTGTTGCAGGACCTCCTCGGGCTTCGGCAGGAATTCGTGGAGCGGCGGGTCTATCAACCTGACGATGACGGGCAAGCCGTCCATGATCTTGAAAATCTCCTTGAAGTCGCCCTTCAGCATCCTGTACAGCGGCTCTAGGTGTTTGACCCTCTCCTCGCGGGTCTCGGCCAGTATCACTTTGCGAAGCAGATCGAGCCTCTCCGGCTTTCTAAACATTCGCTCTATCCTCAAAAGCCCTATGCCCCTAGCGCCGAACTTCCTGGCCAGGGCGGCGTCCTCGGGCAGATCGGCGTTGGCCCTCACGCCGAGCCTTCTGACCTCGTCGGCCCAGCTCAACAGCTCCTCCAGCTCCGGTATCAGCTCGGGCTCCACCGTGGGCACCACCCCGGCGTAGACGTTGCCCGTGTTGCCGTCTATGGTGACCCAGTCGCCTTCCTTGAACACCTGCCCGCCGACGCTCATGGTCTTGGCCGCCTCGTCGATTACCAAGGCCTCAGCGCCGACCACTGCCGGCTTGCCGATGGCTCTGGCCACGACGGCGGCGTGGGAGGTCATCCCTCCTCTGCTCGTCAAGATGCCGACAGCCGCGTAGAAGCCGTGGACGTCGTCCGGCTTAGTCTCCACTCTGGCCAAGATCACCTTCTTGCCCTCGCGCGCCCACCTCACGGCGTCGTCTGGGTGGAACACCAGCTGGCCCGACACGGCGCCGGGGCTCGCGGGGAGGCCTTTGGCTATCGGCTGGGCCTTGGCCTTGGGATCTATACGCGGGTAGAGCAACTGGAGTACGTGGTCAGGCGATACCTTCAACAAGGCCTCCTCCTTGGTGATAACGCCTTCCTTGGCCATATCGACCGCCGTCTTGACTCTGGCCAGCGGGGTCATCTTCGCGTTGCGACACTGGAGGAAGTAGAGTTTGCCCCTCTCCACGGTGAACTCGACGTCTTGTACGTCCTTGTTGGCTTTCTCCAACAACTTCACGCCCTTGTACAGCTCGTCGTATAGGTGCGGGAACCTCTTCCTGAACTCCTCTATATCCATCGGGGTCCTTATGCCGGCGACTACGTCCTCGCCTTGGGCGACGGGGAGGAACTCGCCGTAGAGCCTATTCTCGCCGGTGGCCACGTCGCGCGAGAACACGACGCCCGTGCCGGAGTCCCAGCCCATGTTGCCAAAGACCATCGTCACCACGTTGACCGCGGTGCAGTCGGCCACGTCGGGCGTTATCTTCTCGGCTACTCTGTAGAATATGGCGCGTGGGCTGTCCCAAGAGCGGAAGACTGCCTTTATGGCCAGCTTGAGCTGTTCCCAGGGGTCTTGCGGGAACTCGCCGTATTGTCTCCTTATTATCTCCTTAAACCGTTCGACGGCCTCTTTCAAACCCTCTAGAGGTACGTCGGGGTCCTCCTTGGCGTTGTACTTCTTCTTTATCTCCTCCCAAGCCGAGGAGAACAGCTTGTCGTCGATGCCCAGAACTATTCTGCCGAACATGTTGACGAAGCGCCTATAGGCGTCGTACGCGAACCACTCGTTGCCGGTCTGTTTGGCCAGCCCCTTGACGGTCTGGTCGTTGAGGCCCAGGTTGAGCACGGTGTCCATCATGCCGGGCATGGAGACCGCCGCGCCGGAGCGCACAGAGACCAACAACGGGTTCTCCGGATCGCCGAATTTCCTGCCCACCTTCTCCTCGAGACGCCTCATGTGTTGCAGGACCTCCTCCCAGAGGCCTTGCGGCAAGTCCAGACCGTTGATCAACGCGAAGAGCTTGCCTATCGCCTGGTCCCTCACCTCGGGAGGAGGCTGTTTCTCGAGGAGCGCCTCCAGCTCAGCTATCTCGGCCCTCCTAGGCGCGAAGAAGTCTTTACAAGCCTCCGTAGTTATTATAAAGCCGGGGGGGACCCTCAGCCCGAGCTGCGTCATTTGTATTAAGCTGGCCCCCTTGCCGCCGAAGAGCTTCTTGTTCCTGTAATCGGCCTCTTCGAAGTCGTAAACATACTTTTTAGGCATATTTAAAGAACAATTGTTGTCTAAAAAGATTTTCCCTATATATTAGTAGACTTCTATATGGGTATATATAAACGACTTAATTAGATTGAGCAAAACGATTTTTAAGGGCGTTTCCAAGAGATTTATCATAATAGATCATTAATGTTAATAGATCTAACTGGAGGAAAGTAGACTCGATAAATACTTGGCGAGGACATATAGCTTCTGGGAGCGGATGACGACGTCGGCCGCCTCTTCGACGCGCCTGCTGGTGGGGTTGAACGCTATAGAGAAGCCGGCGGCTTCGAGGAGCGGCAGATCGGTCTCGCTATCGCCTACCGCGACGGCCTCGTCTAGCGATACGCCGTATTTGGAAAGGGCCTTGGCGGCCACCTCCGCCTTGTTAGTGTTGGTCACGCCCACGGCTATTCCGGCCACGAGATCCCCTTCGTAGATTATGTCGTTTACGTAGAACTCGGCGAAGCAGTGCGCGAGCCTCCTAGTGTAGCCCACGCCGGCGGAGACCGCGACGGCCACGGCAGGCCCGCGGCGCAGGACGTCGCACAGCTGGTCGAAGCCCTCCCGGGGCTTGAAGAGGGCCTCGACTATATATCTCGGCACGCCCCGCCACAGAGCCACGTCCGCCACGGCCCAGTCGACGTAGTCTATGTAGCCCCTCTCGTATAGGGCCCTATTCATATCGGCGTCTATGCCGAGTATGTCGTGTACCCTCTTCCAAGCCGACCTGAAGTTGGTCAAGACGCCGTCTACGTCGAGGACGATTGCCCTGTACCTCATTCCTTATAGACCTTGATGGCGCCCGAGGGGCAGTTCTTCTCTGCCTCCTTGACGGCCTCGTAGAGGGAGTCGGGCACAATCCCCTCGTCGATCTTTCCGTTGAGCCTGAACTGCTCGGCAACGCCCGGCTTCCCCTCAGGCAACATGGGGATGAAAACAGTCGGCGCGTAGAATAGGCAGAAGTGGGCGACGACGCACTTCTGCCGATCTATCTTGACCTTGACGACCATGGCTAGGCGATATTTCCAATATATATCATCTGCGGAGCCCCAAGCTACGCAACAAGGCCTCCTCGACGTCGTCTACCTCCTCTACACGCGCCAGGCGGCACACGCGCCCGCCGCACATCTCGACGCCCTCGTAGGCCAGAAGAGCCCTCTTGAGCTCGACCCCATAAGAATACCCTCCGAGGGAGCCGTCGGACCTCACTACCCTATGGCAGGGCAGGACGACGGGGTAGGGGTTCCGGGCCAACAAAAGCCCGGCGGCCCGAGGGCCTAGCCCTACGGCGGCGCCGAACTCCTTATAGGACGTCGCGGATCCGCGCCTAACGCCCAGGAGGCGGATCAAGGGGCTCGACACATCCAGTTTCACGTACTTCACAAACTCCTCGAGCTCCAGATAGCTGGGGCAACTGCCCAACAGCTCTATCCGCGATCCTTTGAGCCTAAGCGCCACCGGCCCGTATCTGGCGCATATTATTTTACTGCTGGACATCTTCAGTGGTCCGCGTGTTGTTGGAGGGCGTGTTGGCGTATCTAGCCGGCAGGAGGGAGTTCGAGGTGGAGGCCTCGACGGTGGGGGAGCTGATAGAGAGGTTGAGGGACTTCCCGAAGCTGTATGAGAGGATTAAGGGCAGGAGGGACAAGCTGTCGCCGGACATATACATAGCGGTTAACGATGTGGATATAAGGCTACTATCGGGCCTAGACACTCAGCTGAAGGAGGGCGACGTCGTGCTCATCCTCGCGTATATACACGGCGGCTAGCCTCCACGTCTTATCTTCAAGGCCTCCCTAGCCGCCGCCTCCTCCCTCAGCTCGGGCGGCTCCTCGGGCAGATGGGCGAACACCTCCCTACCTGCGATCTTCTGAGGCGTCATTATCACCTCTTGTCTGTAGTAGACGACGCCCTCCGGTACTTCTATCTTGGAGAACAGCGCCTGGAGTAGCAAAGTGCCTCCGAAGAACGTGATGGTGAGGAAGCCGGTCAAGACCACGCCCCAGAGCGTGGCGTTCTCTATAAATCCCTGGATCGGTCCGACGGGGAACACGAAGCTCTGGGCCAGAACCTCGCGGAGGGCCCATAGGGCGAAGAAGACGAACCAGAGGAAGAGCCCGGCGAGGCCCCACCTCACGAAGAAGTCGCCGAGCCAGCGCCGGGCGGGCCGTCTAGGCCTTCCAGAAGCTATCAGCGCGAGGACGGCGGCGATCAAGACCATCAGGAGCCAGGATAAGAGGATAGACCCCTTTACGCTCTGGATAAAGGCCGCCAGTTGGCTCAACACAACGACTACCTCCCTTCCATAATATAAAGGTATTTTACAGGTATAAGCGACGCCGCCACGTATACTCGCGGTGTTTTGTGGACGACGCCATAAAAACGCCCGGGGGTCCTATGCCATGATATTGACCGGGGAGGAGATAAAGAGGCTCGTATCCCTCGGCAGGTTGTCCATAGAGCCGCTTCGGGGCGACGTAATACGCGAGAACGGGCTCGACTTACGTATAGGCAAGGAATACGCGATATATGCCTACGAGGGGGCCACCATAAGGCCGTGCGAGCTGGCCGAGGGGGAAGCGAGGCGCCACTTCAGGGTCGTCAAGGAGGCGGAGGAGATAGCGATTCCGCCGAGGAACTTCGTCCTCCTCACCACAGAGGAGTACGTCAAGATGCCCAACGACGTGGTGGGCCTCGCCAATCTCCGCTCGACGCTGGCCCGCTACGGCCTAGTGATACCCCCCACCGTCGTCGACGCGGGTTTCGAGGGCAACATAACTATAGAGGTCGTGAACGAGTCCCCAAACACCATAGTCCTCAAGCCGGGCCTCCGCTTCCTCCACTTAATTCTGGTGAAGGCCGAGGGCGCCGCCAAGTACCTCGGCACGTATCTGGGGCAGAGGGGGGTGACGCCGCCTAAGGGCCTTAAGGCGGAGTGTTAGAGCACCCGCGCCCCTCCCTCCTCCACCAACACGTCGTCCTCGATCCTTATCCCGAAGCGGCCCGGCACGTAGACGCCCGGCTCGACCGTGAAGACGTTGCCGCCTCTCAGGGCATACCCCTCGCCGGGCGCTATGTTCGGGGCCTCGTGGAACTCGAGGCCGAGGCCGTGCCCCGTCCTGTGGACGAAATAGCGCTCCAGCCCTCTACGCCTCAAGATCGACCTCGCCGCCTCGTCGACGTCGCCTGCCCGGACGCCCGGCCGAGCCGCCGCTATCGCGGCCGCCTGCGCCTCCGAGACGGCCGTATAGAGCTCCCTAAAGCCGGCTGGCTCGCCTCTGAACGCGAAGGTCCGCGTTATATCGCCGTAGTATCCCTCGTAGGCCGCCGTCACGTCTATTATCACTACGTCGCCCTCCCTCAGCCTCCTCTCGGTAGGGCCTTGGTGGGGAAGTGCCGTGTTTTCGCCGAATTGGACCAAGATAGGGCCCGGCTTCAGCCCCCGCTCCACGAGCCTTAGATATATATCGGCGGCCGCCTTCCGCTCGGAGACGCCGGGCGAAAGCTCGGCGTAAGCCTCCGCTATGACCTCCTTTATCTCCTTGACGGCTCTCGATATCCTCTCGACCTCGTCGGGGCGCTTGACGGCTCTGAGGCCGTTTATGTAGTCGTCGGCTATCCTATACGTCGCGGCTCCGCCGAGAGCCCGCCTTATGATCTCCCAAGCCCTCAACGTGGTGCCTCCGTCGACCTCGACGTCGCCGCCTCCGCACTCCTTCACGGCCCTCCTCAAGGCCTCCGCCGGGTCCTCCCCGTCGGAGTACGTGTAGGCCGGGCCGGGCACTCTCCCCTCCTCGAGCTTAGGCACCACGAACACCTTCTTGTATCCGCAGACCAGCAGTGCGGCGAACCTCTCGTACGCCTCGAGCTCGACGCCCGAGAAGTACTTGATGTTTATAGGCGTCGTCAAGATCAGCATATGGGGATATCAGCTTAGGTATATATCGACTTCTCGCAAGACGCCGCGTTCGAGGCGCCAGGCCTTGAGCTCCATGGTGCCGACGCGGCCTATGATCCATACGACAGGCCACATCCTCATGTACTTTAGGTCGAGGGGGCTGGGCACCGGCGCGCCTAGATGCGTGTGGAATATGGCCACAAGCTCCAGGCCGAGCCGCTCGGCGTCGACAATGGCCCCGTACACGCGCTCGGGATCCAGCTTGAACTCCACAGGGCTTTTGGCCACGTTCTCCATCCAGGCCCACCTGCTCGCCGAGTCGCCGGCCCCGAACAGTAGGGCGGCGCACTCCTCCCGGGGGCTACACCTCTCCCTGGCCTCTTCCACGAACCTCCTAGGCACGCGCATAGAGCCTCTTCCTCGCCTCCACTATGGCGTCGACTATCCTTATCGAGGCGGGGCACACCAACTCGCACGCCCTACATCTAAGACAGGTGGCCAAGCTCTCCACCACATACCTCGACGAGACCCCGCCGTCCAGAACAGCCCGCGCCATCTGGAGCCTCCCGCGGGGCCCCATATGCCTCATCCTCACGGCGTTGTAGGTGGGGCATACCGCCTCGCAGAAGCCGCACCGCGCGCACCGGTCGATCTCCGATATCACGATATCACCTCGGCGAGGTCCAGTATCTTGAGCCCCGACGCCGCCCGGGAGAGGTTGACGTAGCATATGGGGCAGACCGTGATCACGGTGTCGGAGAGCTTGGAGAGCTGTCTGACCCTTATCTTGGCGACCTCGCCGGCCACATCCGGTCTGACCGACTCTATAGGCCCTCCGCAACATCCCGAATAGGCCTTGCCGGTCACGTACGGATCCTCCACGTGGACGACGCCTACGGAGTCGAGCAGGCGCCTGTACACGTCGTATCTGTCCAGATACCGGGCGTATAGGCAGGAGTCGTGTACGACCGCCTTTACGACGGAGGCCTTGGACGGCTTCACGAGGTCCATGTAGCTCACCACCTTGAGGTCGAACCTCTCCACGTATTTGGGATATACCCTCTCCAGCACGTAATGGGTGTGGGGGTCTACTGTGATGACCTCCTCCACGCCCCGCTCCTTGAAGTACCTATATACCTCCCTGGCGTACGACGCGAAGTCCTCCTCGAACCCCAGCTCGTAGAGCAGGGCGCCTGAATACGGCTCGTCTCTCAAAACGCCGAACTGTACGCCGGCCTTGCTCAACATAGTTGCTATGTTCCTCAATATGCCGTCGGCCCGCCTAGCCTCCTCGTCCGAGGGCTTGAGAAGAAATCCGCCGAATACTCTAGCCCCGGCAGCCGCCAGCTTGGCCCTCACGCCTCCGGAGCTGGCGCCGACCTTCTGCAACACGTCGACGGCCTTGGCTATAAGCGGCGCGAGCTGGTACATGCAAGAGCTGTACAGCACGCGGCGGCCTCCCTCGGGCAGGCCGGAGGCCCACCGGCTACATATGGATCTATCCGCAGGCAGGGGGAATCTGTTACGTTTTAGGTTGTCCACTACGAGGTCCCGCAAGGCGCGTATCCAGTCCTCCATTATTCTAGGGGCGTGAACAAGGTCTTGACTGCTTTTTCGGAAAGGCCCATCAAGAACTCGCCCACCCTCTTCCCGTCGCCGTAGACGACGAACACCGAGAGGCACCTGTCGCCTATATGCATGTGCGAGTAGTTGGCTATGAGATCCTTGTACTCCTCCATGATCTCGCTGACGACCTCCATGCCCTCCGCCAGCGAGAGGACCGCGCCGAGGCATCTGTGGCCGTCTCTCAGATGTTGCGAGTAGGTCTGGACGAAGTTCGACACGGCCTGTGCAACCACGGCGCTACGGGTCACGCCGAGCTCTTGAGAGATTCTGTCTACCTCGCGCGCCAGCTCGTCAGGCAGAGATACGCCGAACCGCTTCATGGACATTGGTGGGCTAGATATATATTTAGTTTGTGGTCAGCCCATGGACTGCATAGGCGTCGTCGACACCACGTTTGCGAGGGTCGACATGGCGTCGGAGGCCATAGACGAGATCAAGAGCCTCGCCCCAGACGTCGAGGTGAGGAGGGTCACGGTGCCCGGAATCAAGAACACCATATGGGGCGCCAAGAAGCTCGCGCGGGAGGGCTGTACGGCTCTGCTCGTTTTGGGCTGGGTGGGGCCCTCCCTCACCGACAAGCTCAGCTATCTGGCCATGTCGATTGGGCTCATCGAGCTCCAGATACACATGGACGTCCTCATACTCGACGTGACGGTTCACGAGGACGAGGCCTCCGACGAGCGGGAGCTCAAGACGATCGCCGTAGATAGGGCACGGAAACACGCAAGGAACCTCGTGGCGTTGATGAGGGGGGACCTATCCAAGTTCGCAGGGATGGGCCTAAGACAGGGTCGGCCGGACGTAGGTCCTATAATTTAGAAAAAGAGAACTAAAATTATTATTATTATGGCATCATTTATGTTCAAATAGACAGGGCGAATTCCTTATTAGAAAATAAATAAAAACTTTTTAGATTTATATAATATTAATATTTTACTGATATCCATAGAAAGCCATATATAGACATAAGATGGTGGTGTCAGCGGGCGGTTGCTAGAACCCCGGCGTACCCCCCAAGTATGCCGCCGCCCGTATTTCTCTACCTGAACAACAAGCCCAAAGTAGCCGCCATGATTCCCGTGAGGTATATGCCGTCCCACACGCCGGCCCCGCCAATTGAGGCGAGCGGAGGCATTTGGGCGAGGATCTTCCTAATGTTGTAGACGTCGGCCCCCAGCAGAGTGCCGTAGACGCCTATTATGTAGGCCACCGCGGGCGTTAGTCGGCCAGCCCACAGAGAAAACAGAAACGCTACGATCGGTGGGAGGAAACCCGGAGTGACCACCCCCACGCCGGGCACGACCCTGCTCATGAAATAGACGGCGACAGATGCGGCTAGGGCAGCTAGGACCGTCCCCAGCATATACAGCGCGGGCAATTTGGCGAATATATAGGTCGATAGAATTAGCGGTATTAGGGCGCCGCCTATATTCACGGCGAGTCTGGCTATCTGCTCCTGCACGGCTATCTGGGGCACAGGTATAGGTATGCCGAAGACGTACATAACACCGAATGCGGGATAGTAGACCCTCCTCCTAGCTGTATATATCACTACGTGGAAGGGGCTCAGCAGAAGGCTGAGAAACGTGGAGGCCGCGGCCACGGCCACCGACTCCGCGAGGCCGACCCCTATAGTACGCAACACCGACGCTAGGCCGGCTAGATATGAAGGCATTAATAACAACGCGAGGATGGCGTATATGGCGCCGACTATGCCAGTAAAGGGCGGCGAGAAGACGACGCGTCCGCCGCCCCTTATGTTCTTTGCCGAATATACTTCGAGTAGGCCGCCTCCGCGATATCCGCGGCTAGAGCCGTTATTAACATGGCCTCGTGCATTATCGGCGCGACGCCCTCGCACGTTGAGAGCGCCAGGAGTCTTTTAAAAACTGACTCCCTTTCCAGTATAGTCTTCAGAGCCCCTTCATGCCGGTTTTCCAGAAACGACTTGGCGGCCTCCTCGGCGTATTTCTGCAGAGTCTCGAACTCGTTGACGAGCTCCTTGTGGCAGCCGACCTTGTTCTGCCTTAGGTAGTTGGTGGCCCGATCAAGGGCGTCGCCCATGTGCTCCAAGTTCTTGACGACTATGACGTAGTCGACAAAGCCCTGCGGGTTCTGGTATATGTTCTTCTTTATGATCCTCAGAGACAAGAAATAGAGGCGGTCCAGCTGGTCGTCCATGCGTAGTAGCTCCTTCGCGTTTTCCTCGTTATGCTCTCTGATGAAGTCGAGGAATAGGTGGAACATGGCCATGACGGTCGTGTACATGCTTCTGACCACCTCGTCCACATTTACGTCCTCTTTGGTCACTATCCTCAGCTTAAGCTTTCCCTCGGACTCCAACGCCACGACGCCGGGTAGTCTGCCCTCGACCCTACCCACTAGGGCTGATATGTTGCCGGACTCGATATCGATCTCGTCTACGCCTTCGATATAATATGCAATGACGTCCCGCAACGCCTTTTCCGGATCCTCTTCCTTTAGCGTGGCTGTGACGGCTACGCCCTCCGCTGTCGCGGGAAGTATCAAGATCTTATTGGCCTCTGTAAGTATTTTGATGGGAGAACCTACCCTCAATTGATTAGACTCAACCCATTCCCTCGGAAGAGTTATCCCATACGACCTCTCACCTATCCTTATCAACTTTCTAATCTCCATAAGTATCAGATGTTTACAGTTTAATAAACATTACCTAGGTTTAAACCGTACACTCCATGTAGACGCGCCGCGGATTATCTAGATATGACGATTCGCAATGCTCTTTCATTTATTGGAGAGCCCGCACATGGCAATGTTCCACGTCCAGAGGAGCATACCTTTCCCGCCTATCCGGCTCGACAGACTCGTTAAGTACCTACAGGCAGTGGTCCAGCGCGGCTCTATCTCTCTTGAAGAGTTGAAAGAGGAGGGGTTAGACTTCGGCAAGGGGAGAGGCGACATAACGCGGTTCCTCGAGAGGTTGGGGCTGGTCACCGTCTCTGGCAAGAACGTCGCACCGACAAAGTTAGCCTACGAGGTGCTCTCGATATACCGCTCCATAGGCCCCGCGGTCTTCCATCCGCTCTTCAACTCGGCGCTTCCGCAGTATAGGCTCTTCGCCGAGCTGATCGAGAGAATGCGCACGGCGACGCCTGAGGAGCTCCACGGCGCCTTGAATAAGAGACTGTCGGAGATCACTCCGTCGGGCTGGATCAACAACGTGGCCTTCAAGTCGCTCCTAGCCATCGCAATGGATATAGGCGTTGTCAAGAAGGAGGGCAGATACGTAGTTTATTTGGGAGACCCAGTCGCGCGGGCCTTCGCCAGCAACGGCTCGGTCATAGGCGGCGTTGCCTATGTGGAAGACGTGCCCGAGTGGCTGAGGGAGTGCTCTAAACAGCAGAGGCCTCTAGGCATAACACAACTGGATCCTGAATGTGCCTCGCGTGTTCTGGAGAGGCACATCTCTAGTTTGAAATAAATAGGACGAATCTAACTTTATGGCTAAGCGACGGCAACAAGGCGAAAAAAGGGGAGGTAGCCTGCTCGATTTCCTGGGAGGCGGCGGGTCTGCCGAGAGGCGCGAGGCGCCGGCCCAGCCAGAAGGCGTCGACAACGACGTGTACAGCTATATAGCCAGCAGGGGGATAGTGCCTAAGGAGGAGCTGTTCGAGTGGGGGAAGGCCAGGGGGTACACGACGGCCGACATCATGAGGGCCGTGGATAGGCTGACCAGATCGGGGAAGATAAGGCGTCGTCTAGACGACGAGGGGAGGCTCGTCTACTCTGCGTCCCAATAGAAAACTATATATTTAGATATTGAGGCTCTGTCGTGGAAGTCTGCGAGATACTGGGGAGATACCTTGCTAAGCTGGTGGAGGGGGCCAGAGGCAACGTAGTCAGCTTCACCGTGGGCGACGTCTCGCGGTGGTCCGAGGAGAAGTTCAGAACTACGCGGTCCGTCACCTTGAGGGTCGCAGCTATATGCGAGGCGTTGCTGGCCCAAGGGCTTCTGGAGAAGATCGGCAAAAAGTACATCTTACGGCGCGGCTCGCCGTTGTGGGAAGCCGCCGCTAGGAATGACATCGAGGGCATATGCGATATAGTTAGGCGTACGATTATTGTGGCCGAAAGAACTTAATTAATCCCTCTTTTAGTGCTACGTGAGGCAACACTTAGGCATACTGCTGACGGCGATTGCAGTACTAATACTTTTAGTTCCACATACATTAATATATAGTTTTATTGCACTTATAGTCTATATTATTGGTATTATAATTATATTAATACCGCAAAAAGAGCGACGTGTTGAGGAAAGGCTTCCAGTCGTTCTTCAGCCTAAGCCCACGCCTGAGGAGCTCAAGAAAAGGCCTACACAACCTCCCGAGCTGTAATGAAGACGCTGGCGTTTATATCAGGCCTTAAAGGCGGCACTGGCAAGACCACCCTAGCGGTCAACACAGCAGTTGTGCTCGCATATGCGCTGAGGAACAAGGCTAAGTATCCCGTGTTGTTGATAGACGCGACGCCGGGAATCGGCACAGCTGCGATGCTGTTGGCCGGCTCATATAGTTTACAGAATCTGATTAGCCTCTCGGAATATTTCGAGGGGCGGATATCGAACCCCCTCCAAGCGTTTTATTTGAGGAGGTGGCAAGTCCAGCAGGGCGAGTTCAACGTGGTTTTTTCATTCTTCAACAAGCCCGTCGCAGTCTCTAGGAGGTTGCTTGAAGCGTTGGTGAAACAGGTAGGGGATATGCTCGGCCCGCTGGTAGCCATATTCGACTCGCCGCCTGCCGGCTACGATTGGAGCATCGCCGGCCTTCTAGACTTCGTGGTCCCCGTGGTCACTCCGGACATGTCCTCTATAGTCTCGACGGCCGGGATCTCGAAGATCGTCGGCGGAAGGATGTTGAGGCCGATCATAAATATGTATGTAAAAGAGCACGACGTGGCTGGCGTGTACGGGCGGAATTGGCCGGATATCGTGAGGGAGATGTTCGGAGAGGAGCCGCATATAATACCTGCAGATCCCCTCTTCGAGGCCTCCAGACAAGCGTTGGAGATAGAGTCGCTCAAGTTAAGGCCCGAGGAGTCGCAGGGGCTGACGGCTCTGCTGTCCTACATCCGCTACCTCGTCTCGCAACTCTCTATCTGATGCGTGATCACGCCGATCATTTTGAGGTCGCGGACTATATAGGCGCGGCACGGCACCGCCTCGTGGTACTCCCTCTTTATGTAACGGCCTTCTCTGTCTACCAGGATTGACCCGTAGTCGGCCATCAACGCGCCCACGAAGTCCTCGTAGAAGTCGTCGCCTACGTGGACGTACACGTCAGGTATTATGTCGCCCACAAGCACCGTCAGCGCCATCTCGAATATGCGCGGGCTCGGCTTGACCGACCCCACATCGTCGGCATATATCTGGACATCTAACAGCCCCGCTATGTCGAGCTTGGAGAGGAGCTCTCTGGTGGCCCTAGATCTCCAGAGAAGGATGTTGGAAATGACTCCTACCTTATATCCATCGTCCCTCACAGCCCTCAACGCCTCCACCGCGTCTTGGAACGGCTTCACGTCAAGGCTACTGACAGCCTCATCTATCTCGTTTTGGACCTCATACACGTCGAAGTCCGCGGCAATACCGCGCTCCTTCAGCTTCCTCTTGATCCTGTAAAGGTTGTAGGTGGGAGGGATAAACTCCTGTCTCTCCCTACGGGCGAGCTTCAAAGCGCGCCGCTCATCCTGCACGAAGGAGTAGATCGAGCTCCACTGGACTCTGCCGCCCAACGCCTTCGTCAACACGTCGGCGACAACCTTTATAGCGGGCTCTACGGGCAGTATCGTGCCCCATACGTCGAAGGTAATAGCCTTGGCGCTCATATCGATACTCTCTCTACTCACTATTAATATTTACGCAGAGCTCCAGGTTTCCCTTCCCCTCGAGCCGCAACCCGGCTTTACCATTACACCAAGCGTCGTGAATTCAGCAACTTACACAAACCTCACAATAATATTCAAAAATGAAATCAATATAAATAATACTAAAATTAATATATCTAACGCATTAATAATATTTGAAAAAATGTATAATAATATAATAAATATAGGAATCTATCCGACCGGTAACAATGTAATTATATCAATAAATAATACTGAAAAAATATTAAATGTAGCAAATATTTGTAATATAAATTATATAGATTCATATAACTATACTCAATCTATATTTATAAATGTCTCGTCTAACTGTCTCGGCCTCCGCGAGTACGTCAACGGAACCTATATCCCGATAAACTCGGTATACAACCCTCCCTATTCAGGCATTTATTATATATTATTAACAAATGGATCATATTATATTAATTTAACATATATAGTATCTCCAAAAATTTCAACTACTAAGATATATTATGGACAATGGCTTAATATATCGCTATATCCGCCGCTCAGTAGCCCCGCCGTGGCGTCCATTGGCGGATTTCAGCTCTCAGCGACATCTGATATATCCATACCGCCGTTCGCCCTAGCGGCCGGGAACTACACGCTTACCTTAAGCCAAGGCGGTGTCGTGTTGCTCAATGAGACTATTACGATCCTCCGGGCAGTTCCTAAAATAACTATCGAGTTAAATAATACAATTATATATGGCATTACCAGTAAATATAATATAAATACATACATATATAATAGTTATTATAAATCTACTGTTGATGTGTTTATAAACGGCTCTCTTGTGGCGTCCGGCACAACCCCGCTGTCCTTATATCTGCCTGTTCTGAATGTAGGTACGTACAACCTAACCGTTGTGGCTCGTCCCAGCGCTAACACGACCCAGTCGAGCGCCGTCAAGCTGTTCAGAGTATTGCCGGCGCCGGTAAGTCTCAGAGTGTACGTGAACGGCTCGCCGCTAAGTCAAGTCGTGCTGGCCTCATACGGCCAGATCCTCGTCTTCAACGCCACGGCGAGCTCCACGTTGCAGCCTACCGGCAAGTTCATCATATTGGTTGATGGGAGGAGCTTCGGCGCCGTCGTCGACACGTTGATGCTGGGAGCCGGTCTACACAACGTCACGGTGGCTTTCTTGCCGTCTAGCGCCAACTTCAAGGAGGCTAAGGCGAGCGCAACGATAGCAGTGGCGAAGTCGATGCCGGAGCTCGTAGTTCCGAAATACATATCGGCGACATACGGCGAGATGCCAAACGTCACTTTGGGCCTCTACGTCTACGGTAGACCTATCTCGGGCCTCCTAAACGTCACGGTGAACAACTACACGATGCTCGTGCGCGTCTTCGGCAACACGACTCTACGTCTTCCCCCACTACCTGCGGGCTCGTATGTCGTGTATGTATCGTTCATGGGCAATGAGAATCTATACCCGACAAGCGCGTCGTTCTTGTTGCTCATAAAGAGCGCGGCCGTCGCCTTGTCCATAGAGGCTCCCCAGAGGGCCGTCTACGGCGCGTCTGTGCCGATATCGGTGTCGGCGGCTCCGCAAGTGCCTGGGCAGATCTCTATCTACGTAAACGGCACTTTGATTTACAGCGGCCCGAGCCCCCGCGTACAAACCACGTGGCGCCCGCCCAGGAGCGGCGTCTTCAACATAACGGCTTATTTCCAGAGCGCCTCCAAGAACTACTCCAATACGATATCCACAATAATAATATATGTAGAGAAAGCGAAATGTACTATAAATATATTAATAAATTCATCTATTTTATATGTTTTAAGAAAATATGAAATTTTAATAAATTCATCAGTAGTGCCGGAGATATATCTAGATGGGAAGTATCTAGGTACTGCGCAAGTCCTGCCCCTATCTTTCAACTCCACCGGCATACACACGATATTCGCCATATTCAAGGGCGATGTTCGGTATTCCCAGTGCAACTCCTCGTTGACGGTCGATGTGATGAAGAACCCAGCATATATAGCGATCGAGATACCGCGGAAGCTCGTTGTCCCCAACTCTCCTATAGATATATACGTACATATTTTCACTAAATCATATATAATTAATGGTATAATTTATATATATATTACTAATATAAATAAAGGAAATAACTATACTTTAACTAAATATGTGAACAGCTCGCAGGAGGTGCTCAAGGTATCTTTGCCGGCTCCCGGCTCTTACGAGGTCGAGGTGTACTACAGCGGCAATCCCTACGTAGCTGGGAACTACTCCAACGTCGTTGCAGTGACCGTCGTGGAGAGCCTCTTCGGCGTTCCCCTAATAATGGTTCTGGGATATGGCGTGGCCGCGGTATCGGCCTACGCGGCTGTGTTGGCGATAAAGTTAAAGAGGAGGAAATACGGTACTTCATGATATCGGCTCCGCCGGCCGTGTTGATTCTGCCTCTGCCGAACAAGGACCAGGTGGTTTCCACTGTTTCTATGGTCGTGTCGCGGCTGAGGAAGATGGGAGTCGCAGTAGAGCTCAGGAAGGCGGACGGCCCGGTGTTTATAGAATGTAGGGTGTCGGCGGATGGGCTGTTGCAGAGGCTCGACATTTACCTCGCCGCCAGCGGCGAGGACTTCGCCACGGTGACGCCCGTGCAGGAGCGGATAGTGGGGAATTTCATCGAGAGGACTGCCTACGCCCATATCGCCCAAGGCGTGGCGGTGCAGATAAACTACGAGGTTAAGGACGGCGTATCGTTGAAGAACGTGGTCGTATATGCGGTAGGATCGGCGTATAAGGACTTAAAACTCTGAACGCACATAACACTTATATATATTTCGGAAACCCCCTTCTGTGAGCCTTATCAGCATAGACGACTTTAAGAAGATAGAGCTAAAGGTCGGCAAGGTTCTCGAGGCCCAGAGGATTGAAGGCTCAAAGAAGCTCATAAGGCTCGTAGTGGATCTAGGGTCCGAGAAAAGGCAGATTGTGGCCGGCCTAGCCGAGCACTACGCGCCGGAGGCGTTGGTGGGGAAGTACGTAATCGTTGTGGCGAACCTCCAGCCGAGGAGGTTGATGGGCTATGAGAGCCAGGGCATGTTGCTAGCCACCTGCGACAAGCCAACCCTGCTTACCTTATTGGAGCCATCAGACGAACATGTAGGGGAACATGTCTGCTGAGTTGCCCAGACATATAGCGGTGATACCTGACGGGAATAGGAGATATGCCAGGAAGTACGGCCTATCGCTCGTAGAGGCCTATAGACACGGCGTCGAGAAGGTCCGCAAATTCGCGACGTGGGTTCTCGAGTATAGGGATATACGGCACATGACGTTCTTCGCGCTATCTACAGAGAACCTGCAGAGGAGCAGGGCGGAGCTGGAGGTTCTGTTCAGGATCTTCAAGAACGAGATAAGGAGAACTCAGGAGGATCCCATAATACACGAGAACAAGGTCAGAGTGCGGTTCATCGGCGACCGCTCGTTGTTGCCCCAAGACCTTGTCAAGGAGATGGAGAGGCTGGAGGACATCACGTCGTCCTACAGCGACTACGACTTAACGCTGGCGTTAGGCTACGGCGGGAGGGCCGAGATAGTTAGATGTATCAAGAGGATAATAAGCGGGGAGGTAAGGCTTGAGGCTGTCGACGAGAATTCCCTGTTCCGATGCCTCGACACATCATATCTCAAACACCCCGAGCCCGACGTGTTGATAAGGACGGGCGGCGAGAAGCGCCTGAGCAACTTCCTGCTGTATCAGACGGCGTACAGCGAGTTGTTTTTCCTCGACAAATACTGGCCCGAGATCGAGAGGGAGGATCTCCGGGCGGTCCTGGAGGAATACGCGACGCGGCAGAGGAGGTTCGGCAGATAGCCGGCGTTCCGGCAGGTCGGCCGTGGGCTATACCTCTTAAAGCCTTAATAAAGCCGAGATAGTCGAGCTATGGCTAAATTCGTCATCGGCAGCGCCTGGCCCTACGTCCAGTCGGTGCCGCACCTCGGCAACATGATAGGGTCGGTGCTGTCCGCCGACGTGTATGCGCGCTACCTCAGACTGAGGGGCCACGAGGTTGTCTTCGTCTCGGGCTCCGACATGCACGGCACGCCGATAGAGGTCGAGGCGATACAGCTGGGGGTAGACCCGCAGGACTACGCTATGAGGATGCACGGGATAGTTGCCGAGCTGTTTAGGCGGTGGAACATTTCCTTTGACCTATACACGCATACCCACAGCAATACCCATATAGAGTTTACAAAGGACTTCTTTAAGAAGATCTACGAAAATGGATATGTATTTACACAGGAGGACGAGTTGCCCTACTGTCCCAACGACAAGATATTCCTGCCGGATAGGTTCGTTATAGGGAAATGCCCCTACTGCGGATACGAGAGGGCGAGGGGGGATCAATGCGAGAGGTGCGGGAGGCTTCTGGAGCCCCGCCTCCTTATAGAGCCCAGATGCGCTGTCTGCGGCGCCAAGCCCGAGTGGCGCAGGACCAAACACTGGTATTTGGATCTGAGGAAGTTGGAGGACGCTGTGAGGAGATACGTCGAGGGGAACAAGGAGTTGCCCCAAAACGCGCGGGAGATGGCCCTGGGCATACTCAAGGAGGGGCTGAGGCCGAGGGCGATAACGAGGGACAACAAGTGGGGGATCCCCGCCCCGTTTCCCGGCGCCGAGGGCAAGACCATCTACGTGTGGTTCGAGGCGGTCCTGGGCTACATCTCGGCTGTCAAGGAATACTTCGAGAAGAGAGGCGAGCCGGATAGGTGGAGGGAGTTCTGGCTAGATCCGTCCACTAAGGCGGTGTTCTTCGTGGGCAAGGACAACATACCCTTCCACGTCATAATACTGCCCGCGCTCATAATGGCGAACGGCGGGGGCTACACCACAAGGCTCACGACATCGTCGACGGAATATCTGAACTACGAAGGCGATAAGTTCTCCAAGAGCCGTAGATGGGGCATATGGATAGACGAGGCGCTTAAGCTCATGCCGGTGGACTACTGGCGCTTCGTCTTGGTCTATATGAGGCCCGAGAATAGGGACGTCGACTTCACGTGGCAGACCGCCGTGGAGGTGGTGAACAAAGTACTGAACGACGACGTGGGCAACTTCGCGCACAGAGTCCTCTCGTTTATAAAGACCAGATTCGGCGGAGTTCTGCCGGGACCCGGCCCCTCGACGCCTCCCGACGCCGAGTTCGTCGAGGCAGTGGCCAAATACGTCAAGTCGGCCGAGGCCCACTACGATAGGATAGAGCTCAAGGAGGCCTTGATGGACGCAGTCGAGATAGCCAGAGAGGGCAATAAGTACCTCAATTTACGCGCGCCGTGGCAGTTGGTCAAGGAAAGGCCCGAGGAGGCGGGGACGGTCATGTACAACTCGTACAAGGCCTTGATGGCGTTGGCGGCTCTGCTATACCCTGTGATACCCTCGTCGGCCGAGAAGCTCTGGTCTATGATGGGCCTCCAGCCGCCTGTGAGGTGGCCCAACGCCGATCCCGCGCCGGGCATCAAGCTGGGCGAGGTCGAGCCGTTGTTTAAGAAGATAGACAAGAACGAGCTGGACGCGATGTTGGCCGAGTTGAGGCGGCTGAGGGAAGAGCGCTGGAGCAAGAAATACCCCTGGGATCAAGTGGTCCTATAGACGCCTTTGGCCCAGAGGTACACCGGCTCGGCGCGCTCGATCTCGACTTCCAGGAACGAGCCCAGAGGCCCTTCGCCGCGGCCCACCACGACCTGTCTGTAGTCCGGCGCCCTCCCCACCACAAGGCCGTGGTCGACTTCATCGACCAGCACCTTCAACCGTCTGCCGATCAGTCTGGAGTTCCTCGCGTGCGCTATCTTCAACGCGAGCTCTGAGGCGATCTTGCTACGTTGCTTCTTCACGGCGTCCGGTATCTGCTCCGGCATCACAGAAGCCTCCGTGAACGGCCTCCTGCTGTAGCGCGCCACGTGCACCTTGTCGAACTCCAGCTCCTCCATGAGCCTCAAGGTAGCCCTAAAGTCCTCCTCGGTCTCTCCGGGAAACCCCACTATCACGTCTGTGGCTACGAACACGTCGTCGTTGAGCTCCCTCTTGATCTTGGAGATAAGGCCTCGGTACTCGTCGGCGGTGTATCTCCTCCCCATCCTGCGCAACACCTCGTCGCTACCCGACTGGACCGGCAGATGGAAGTACCTGTAAACCCTCTCGTCCCTCTTAACTATGTCTAAAATAGCGTCGGCGAACTTCCCGAACACCCACGGCTCCGACATGCCTATCCTTATCCTATAGTCCCCTTCGACCTGAGACAGAATTTTCTCGAGAAGGTCGGGGAGGTTCCAGCCCCTCCGCCATCTGGCGTCGAAGCCATAGGTTATGACGTCCTGCCCCGTCAAGTAGATCTCCTTGGCGCCCTTGGCGACGGCCTTCTTCACGTACTCCACGACTAGATCAGGCGGGGCGCTCTTCACGTAGCCGGCGCCGCCTCTAGTGTACTTAGTTATGCAGAAAGTGCAGTTGCCGAGACACCCCACCTGTAAGGGCACTGTGTAGATTAAGCCTCCGTCGGGCTCCGGCAGAACCGACATGCTCCGCCCCTCGCCGCCTTCCACCTGCTCCGGGTACAACAACTCGGCGTTCTTGGCCACCTGCCGTATGGTGTAGGGCCGCGCCTTGGCTAGACATCCGGCGACCACAAGCCTCTTGGACTCGGAGGCGAGCTGGCCAAGCCTCCTCAACTGCCTCACCTCGCCGTCTTCCCTAACCGCGCACGTGTAGACCAAGACGAGGTCGGCATCGCGCGGGCTCTCGGCCACGGCGCCGCCCAGCCTCTGTAACAGTATTTGGGCGTCCGCCTTGGCTAGCCAACAGCCGTAGGTCTCGACGTAGATCCGCACGCGACCTATAGGAACCGGCTATTTATGTCGATCGCAGGGCTCGTATTTAACAAACCTATAATATAGGGTATCGCGCTCGAAATCCCTAACCTCGTCCAGCACCAGCAGACAGCCGCACGGCGGCTCGATATATATACGCCGTACCTTACTGCGGGCGTCCTCCTTAACGACCTTCGTGGTGACGCCGCCCGAATCGATAGTGAAGACTGTGAGCGAGCCCTTGGAGGCCACGCGCCCCCATTGGGAAAGCCTCGCCACTATCTCCTCGCTTATGGGCGCCTCGAACACGAAGGTCTTAGTCTTAACTACACGTTGCATAGCATGACTACGGTATACAATTAAATTTTTCCTATCCACGAAAACTATAGAGCAGAGACAAGACTTCGAACACCTCAGTTACTAAGTCGTCAGGCATATCGCCTGTCATAGCCTCGGGGGACGGGTGGACGTACGACGAGACTTTTAGATAGGTCCTCAAAACCCGCCTCTTGTACGGCCCCGGCAGCCCGCTCCTCTCGAGCATAGACATGTTGAAGGACACGCCTCTACGCCCCCGCCTCTTAAGCACGTCGAGCCTAGCCTCGGGAGGGAAGCGCCTCATATAGCGCATCTGGATCCCTATCTCGATGAAGAGCTTGAGACAACACGCCAGGGTCAGCCTGTCCCCAGATCTCTTACACGAGTCCAGAACCTTCAAGGCAAATGCCTTGACCGACCGCTCGTACTCCGACTGCTCTTCAATGGCCTCGACAGCCCTCCTCACGTCGTCCCACACGCTTTTAATAGTCGGATTTCCCGCTTTTATATGCCCCTCGCCCTCTTGGGCAAGCTGCCCGTGGGCTCCGGCCATCCGGTAAGGATTATGGGAGTTGTAAACGCCTCGCCCGAGTCCTTCTACGCGAGCTCGATCGCCGCCACGCCCGAGAAGGCCGTGGAGTTGGCCGCCAGCTGGAGGGGCTTCGTGGACGTGATAGACGTGGGAGGCATGTCCACCGCGCCTTATAAGGATACGTGGGTGCCTGCAGAGGAGGAGCTGAAGCGCGTCGTGCCGGTCGTCAAGGCCCTTTCCCAACACGTTGATGTGCCCATCAGCGTAGACACCTATAGGCCCAGAGTGGCTGAGGAGGCGCTCAAGGCAGGGGCCTCTATAGTGAACGACGTGACGGGCCTCAAGCTCTACCCCGAGATGTGTGGGGTGGTCAAAGACTACGGGGCGTCGTTGGTCTTGATGGCCCGGGAGAGGGAGCCGAGGCCCGGGGCTGACCCCGTGGATAGGCTCATCTCGGCATTGCGGGAGAGCCTCGACGCCGCCCTTAAATGCGGGGTGGATCCGGAAAAGATCGTCGTGGATCCCGGCATAGGGTTCCCGATCCTGCCTCCGGGAGATCTGCCGTACGTAGTTGCCGGCGAGTATAGACACGGCGATCCCCAGTGGCCTTGGTGGAGGTGGGACCTCTACGTCTTAAAAAACCTCGGGAGATTCAAGGAGCTGGGCAGGCCCGTGTTGGTGGGGGTATCCAGGAAGTCCTTCATAAGGAGGCTCGTCGGCGCGCGGACTCCCGACGAGGTCCTGCCCGGCTCAGTAGCCGCCGAGGCGCTGGCAGTGCTACACGGCGCCGACATCGTGAGGACCCACAACCCTAGGGAGACCTGGCAAGCCGTCAGACTGGCGGAGGCGTTGAGAAACCTTAAATAAACAAATCAATATCGAAAAACATGAGAATTGCGATATCGAAAACAGGCAATAGGGTGGATGGGCCCGGCGAGGGCGAGGAGATAGCCATATACGAGGTCGAGGACGGCCGATATAAGCTGGTCGAGGTCGTCGAAAACCCGGCGAAGTACGCCAAGATGGCGCGAGGCGCCGCGGCGTTGGCCGAAGCCCGCCGCCGAGGCGCGCAAGCGCTTATAGTCTCCGAGATAGGGCCTAGAGGCTTCGAGATAGCGAAGGTCTGGGGGCTAAAGGTGTACGTCTACGAGGGGCTAGTCGAGGAGGCGTTGGCCAGATTCGTCGAAGGCGAATTGAAGGAGGCGGAGGGCCCTACGCACCACGAACATCACCACCACGGCGGCCACTGGCGCGGAGTGTCAGAGGACGAATATGCCTTACTGCTTAAATACACCCCTAGGGGCGGCATCGCCGCGGATCTGGGATGCGGCGCAGGTAGGCTCTGCGAGGTGTTGAAGGACATCGCCTCGCGAGTCTACTGCGTGGATATAGACGAGGAGGCCCTCAAGGAGGTCGAGAAGATAGGCGCGCCCAACCTCTCGATACTTAGGGAGGACGTGCTCCACACGTCGATACCCGGCAACTCCGTCGACGTGGTGGTTATGTCGAACGTGTTCCACGACCTAGCCGACAAGAAGGCGGCCGCGGCAGAGGTGGCCCGTATATTAAGGCAAGGAGGCCACGTCATCTTGATAGAGCATAAGCCGGGCTCCCCGTTCGGGCCCCCCAGTTTCCTGAAAATGAGCCCAGACGACGTCAGGAAATATTTCAAGGGCTTCAAGGAGGTGGAGTACCAAGATCTCGGACACAACTACGCCTTGGTGTTCCAGAAGGCCTAATAGCCCGCCTCAGCCAGGAAGCTCTTCAGAAGCTCCAAAAACTCCCTAGGCTTGTCCAGATAGGCCGGATGCCCGGCTCCAGGCAGTACGGCGACCCTTGCCGATGGCAAGATCTTCTTCAGAAGAGGCGCATATATCGAGGGAGGCGATATCTCGTCCTTCTCGCCCCATATGGCGGCGATCCGCGCACCCGACTTCGCGAGGCCGTTCTGTAGCTCCTTGTCGTCGAGGCCCACGGGCCCGACAAGCACTGCTAGGGCTGTCCCATAGCCCAAGGCGACGTACCACATGAGCACTTCGCCCGACATCGAGGGGCCGACTATAGGCGGCTCGCCCAGCGAGAAGGCATCGAGAATCTTCCTCAAGAAGCGGGCGTAGCCCTTAGCGTCTGATCTAAACTTGGAGCTCTTGGACTTGGCCCCGTACGGCATATCGATTGCGTATACTGCGTAGTTCTCGGCGAGGCTCTGGGCTACGCCGGAGGAGTACCAATTATCTGCATTGAACGAATAGCCGTGTAGGAGGACTATGGGCTTCCCGTCGCCGCTCCTTATGTAGCGGATCCTTAGCCCTTCAAGGGACAGAGCCCCCTCCTCCATGGCTACCCACCCTCATCCTCATGAGGGAGAAGTTGTCCCTCTCGGTTATGACGGAGAGCCCCGTCCTGGTAGGGAACATCTCTATCCACAAAATCTTGTCCGGCCTCGTCAAGTCGACCTTTCTGTCTATCCCCTTGGCCACGTAGTCTATGACCGCCAGTCTGTCGTACTTGACGCCTCTCTTCTTCAGCTCTACCTTGAAGGTCTCGTTGGGCCCTATGTGCTTCGCCGCGAGCTCAGAGGCGGCTCTCGCCACCTCGTCCAAGTCGCTTTTGACGACCACCATTATAGGCGTTGCCCTCAAGACGAACCTGGGCACGTAGTACCCCGACGACACCAAATCGGCGAGCGCCCTCGTGAACTCGAGGGGATCGCCCTCGACCTCAGCCGTGAGGAGTCCGTCAAAGCCGGTGAACCACACGTCTTTCACTCGCCGCGCTAATATATCGCCGATCTTGTAGAGCTCCTCCATGCACATCCTCTCCTGCCTCCAGCCGGTCGCGACGACTAGGTTGAAAGACATCAATAAGACTTACATGTGCTAAATAAAGGTGTCCCTCGCCGTGTTTCAAGACCGCGTCCAGGCGCCTGGGAACACCAAGTCGTCCGGAGTAATCTCTATCAGGCCGAATAGGACGGCCCACGCTATCACCCTTCTCGTAGACACATCGCCGCAGTAGCCCAACCCGCAGAGCATCTCGGTGACCTCGCTCAGCGGCAACGGCGTCTTCCTACTTAACGACGCGAGTATGTCTGCGAAGGGAGTAAGCGAGGCGAGCCTTCTGGCGATCTCGGCCTTAACGCTGTCGAGATCTAGGACGGCCCTACGGCCCAGCTCCGTCAGCTCCACATCGCCGGCCTTTACGGCCACTAGCCCTAGGGACTCGGCTGCGCCCACAGCCAGGCTTATCTCGTCGAAGTCTATCTCGACCTCCTCATCGATTCTATAGATATCCGTCTTGCCGCCCAACGAGTATATCACTCTCAGAAGTCCGAGGACTTGGTCGACGGCAGCCGGCTGAAACGACCTATTCATCCCTCAAGAGGAGATCCAAGGACTTCCTCTCCAACGAGCTTAACTGCGACATCAAGGCCCTACAGCCGGCATCGTTGCGGGTGCGGCACAGCCTGTACATGTTGAGCGCCGCCGCATCGCCCGGCTCCTCGCGGCGCGCCAACCTCCTCAAGGCCTCGACCCTCTTCGATACACAGTCGCCGTCGGCCTCCTCGACGACCTCCACAGACTCGCCTCTACGTAGCTGTAGCCTGACAGTGCAAGTCTCCGCTATGTAGGAGACCTCGACCTTATCGGCTAGTTTGACGGCGTCCCGTCCCCGCTCTACTTGAGACGCGAAGAGCAACAGCTTCATCGCCAGCTTCGCCGCGTTTTGGGAGGGCCACGTGAGGAGCGCCAGCGCAATCCTCTTGATCTCGTTAAGATCGCTGTCCGTCAACTCCTCGGGCCTCTTGCTCAAGAGCTCCTCCACCTTGTCTAGGTCCTCAGGCGTCGGGATCTTCGGTTGCGACAAAGATTTCAGCGCGACCACCTCCTCCGACGATATGACGCCGCGCGCGGCCAGCATATCGGTCAAATTATCGACAAGCGTGTAGGTGTGGGTCCTTATCCAGACCAAGTTCGCGAGTATTGGGTATACGAGCGACTGCAACGTCCTCAGAGACCTGTATAGGTAGACTGCGATCCAGACCTCAAGAACCCCGAGCGCTGCAAGAACTACGTAAATCGCATCCACACGACAACGAAGTTCTAGTTATAAAAGTTCCCCTCTCTACAATCTTAGAGATCGGGGGCCTCTCGGTCCCAACCGTCGCAGAGATCTATATCGCCGTCGTATATCACGTAGCCGTCGGCGTAGCGGAACCTATGGACGTCTACGGCCCCGCCGGATTTGACAAACATAGCAAATTCGCGGGAGAACGAGGGGTCGGTGGCCCAGTTAGGCATGAAGCACTCCGCGTCCGGCCTCATGACGAGCACCACAACCTTGGCCCTATAGCCGGCCCTCATCAACGACCTCAGCAACCTCAAGTGCTCGGTCCCTCTCTTTGTCGGGGCGTCGGGGAACATGGCCCTGCCGTCGACGACCAGCGTGCATCCCTTAACCTCGACATACATATCGCCTAGGAGGAAGTCGAGCCTGTGATTGCCGACTTTCACCTCTCTTCTAGCCCCGCCGAGGAATAAGGAAGCCACATCGCTGTGTATCCTGCTATCGGCGACGACCCAGACGCCGTTAGGCGCCTCCACCGCCGTTATGGAGCAGTCGGTCTTCGCCCCGCGCGTGGGCCTCACAACGGCTCTAGCGCCCCTACGCACTAGCTCCGGCAGACGCCCCGGGTCGTGGAGGTGGCAGTGCCTGACGGCGCCTCCGTCCAGAACTCTGACGAGGAACCTATTGGGCCTGTCGAGTATCTCGACAAGCCTTAGAGGGCCTTCGAATCTGTAAACCACGTCCCCAACCGCGGGGGCCATAGCTACATAAATCTTATATAGTCTTAGCCCTCCCGCCCTATGCCCAACGTCGAGGTTAAGGAAGTCCAAGAAGTGAGAGGGTTCAGCACAATTAAGTCTGTGCCGAACAGATCCGCGCTGGCGCAAGACCTGAAGCCCGGCGTCATACTGATATTCCACGGCAAGGAAGGCGCGAATATGATCGTCGAGGTCTTCACGCCGGATCCCAACGGCGATAAGACGCTAGGCGCTGGGAAGATGGCGGTCTACAAGTTCACGGGCTCCTCGGACAAGGTGGACAACGCATACGCGGCGATATTGTTCTGGGCCTTGAGCAACGGCGTCTCGCCGGGCTCCCCCACGAGGGAGGTCTACCTCAAGGTCGACAAGAACCAGACCCCGCCGGAAGTTGAGGTGGAGGTACAAGTGCCTATCTAGGCCTTAGAGACGCCCCTATATTTTTCAGCAGAGAGGCCAAGAAGTAGAGCCCTCTACGGGCGTCTTCGTCCAGCATCAAGGTATTTAAGGTCTCCAAGAAGCTCGGAGCCTGCGCCCTACGGCTTTCGGCCAACGCGGAGTCCAACGCGTGGGCTACCCTCACGGAGGCCAGCCCGTCTAGTATTTTCGGCGCCTCGTTAACCAGATAGAAGGCGCCTGTGGTCAGATACGCCTGCGCGGCCTCGCCCAAGACCTCGGGCTCCGCCAGACTAGCCGCGGCGTTGAGGAGGCCCGACCTCTCTAGGCCTTCCAGGAGGGAGAGCGCCTTGGCTAAAGCGTCGGCGTTCTTGGCCAACGACTCGAGAACCGCCGAGATCTTGTCCAGGTTCATGAGCAACGCGACGACGCCTGTGTTCAAGAGGCTCTTGGCTACGTCGCCTAGGACCTCGCCGTCTAGTAGATCTTTTAGGGTGTCCAGAAGCCCCAGCTCGTCTGCTTTGACCAATATCTCAGAGAATTTGGCCAGAGCCCGCGCCGACTCCGGGCTCAGCGCCTTGGAGAGGCTCTCGGCAACGGCTAGATCCGCCTCAGACATAGATCTTCGAGAGCTTCGCTGGCTCCGTCGCCTCGAAGTAGGCCTCGAATATGGGGTTCCAGAGCTCCGGGTACCTCACCATATCCCAATAGGCCGCCGCGAACGCGATCTTGGCCAGGTGCGAGAAACGCGACGGCGGCAGCTTCACGACGGGGTTGTTGTAGTCGCTGATGACGAAGGTCCCCAAGCCGTAGCCTAGATCGAACGGGCAGTTCGTGCGCCCGTTGTTGCGGGCGTCCTCGCCCTGGAGCCTCCTGGCCACCACGCCAGCCTGCAAGTGCGCGGTGACCCCCGTCTTGGCGACCGGCACTGCCGACGCATCGCCTATGACGAAGGCGTCGTCGAAGCCCTTTATGTTATTGGTGAACTTGTCGGCTTGTATGAATCTGTCGGTGGTGAGGACGTCCTCGGGCGAGATCTTCATGTCGGTCCCCACGTGGGGAGGCACCACGACCAGTGCGTCGTATTTGAGCTCCTCTCCCTCCATCGACACCGCGACCTTCCTATCCTCCTCTATCCTGTCGAGCGTGAAGAACGTGATGTACTCCACGCCGCGCTCCTTCAGGAGGGGCTCCACCACCTCGTTCATAGGCTCCGCGGGGTACGGGCGCGGGTAGGGCACTGCGAACACCACCTTGACCCTATCTCTGAGGCCCCGCGATCTGAAGAACTCCTCGGCGAGGAAGACCCCCTCGAGCGGCGACGGCGGGCACCTATAGGGATCCCCGCCGACAACTATTGCGAACGTGCCCTGTTTGAGCGAGTTGACGGTCTTCCAGACCCTCTCAGCGTTTTCTATAGTCGAGTGGTAGTCGCCGTACTTCTCCACGGCCTTCTCGTGGCCGCCTATCAGCCCGTACGTAGGCCGCGAGCCCGTGGCCACGACCAGATAGTCGTAATCCAGGGTCTTCCCATTCTCGAGGACGACCTTCCTGTTGTTGAGGTCGACGGACTGAGCGCCCGACTGGATGAAGTTGACGCCCGGCTTGAGGAGCGACCTTATCTCCCGCTTCATAGGCCTTCTGGATCCCCTAAACGCCACGTATAACAGCCAGGGCCAATAGTAGTGGTAGGGACTTCTGTCGACTACAGTCACCTCGAAATCCTCCAGCGGGAGGTTGTTGGCCAGTATCGCGCCGCCGGATCCTCCGCCTATAATTACGACGCGTCTTTTCATTTCTTCGCCGTGACCTTAATCACGGCGACGTAGGTCCCTCCCTCCTCTCTGAACTCCAAGAGCTGGTTGCCGGTCCGTTTAATCCAAGCCTCTACGTCGGGCTTGAAGCCGGGGTCCGTGGCCATAACCTCTATGATATCGCCGTTCTTGGCGTTCCTATACGCCTTGACGAGTTCGGTGATGGGCCCCGGACAAGCTATTCCCCTCGCGTCTACCCTTATTCTGTTCTCGGCCATGCCGCCCTTGACATCACTTTTTATATGACTTATTACATGAAAACATGTAATAGCACATATATAGAGTTAGGAAGACGGCAACCATGCCGGAGAAGATATCGATGATTGTGTTCTCGGGGACCGACGACAAGCTGATACCCGTCGGCGTCATATCGCAAGCCGCGGCGGCTCTGGGATACGAGGTACATGTGTTCTTCACGGGCTGGGCCATGTTCAAGTTGCTGAAGGAGCCGGCGCCCGAGATATGGCCTAAGGAGTTCGAGGCCATGGTGCCGAGGCTCAAGGAAGGCATGGCGAGGATAAAGGCGCCGACTTGGAAAGACATGCTCAAGCAGGCGAAGCAGATGGGGGCTAAGGTCTACGTGTGCTCCATGATGGCCGAAGCCGCCGGCCTTAAGAAGGAGCACTTCGACCCGACCTTGGTAGACGACGTCGTGGGCGTCACCACGTTCCTCGAAAGAGCCAAAGGAGGCCAAGTACTGTTTATATAATTAATTTACAATTTTTTCTTTTTAAATTACGGACCGCCCACTATACCTGCCACTTTCGGATATGGACGGGCTTCCCAGACGGCTCTCAGCCCGCAGAGATACCTCGTCAGCCTCTCTACGCCGATCCCGAATCCTGCTGTCTGCAGAGGATAGAGCTCCTTGGCCATCTGCAGGAACCACTGGTACTTGGCGGGGTCCTCGCCTGATTCCCTAATCCTCGCGACGAGCCTCTCGGGCTCGTATTCGCGCTCCGCGCCGCTTATGGCCTCCCCGAACCCCTCGGGGTACAGCATGTCGAAGTCTCTCAGTATTCCGCGCCTCTCGGGGTCCTCTCTGTCGTAGAAGCCTCTGGCGCCTCTCGGGTAATCGTAGACGAAGAACGGCGAATCGTGGTGGGCCGACATGACCTTCTCGCATTCCCACATGAGCTCCTCCTTGGGCGGGTTCCTACAGCCGAGCTTGTTCACGAACTCCACGGCCTCCCTATGTTGATACCGCTTGAACGGCCTCTGGAATTCGCGGAGCTGTCTCCCCAACGCCTCCAGCTCCTTTCCGTGAACGTCCTTTATGTACTTAACGACATAGGTGACCAGCTCCTCGGCTACATCCATGGCGTCCATGTACGATGCCTTGTACATCTCTATATCGACTTGGTAGAACTCGACCAAGTGCCTCCCCGTGTATATGCTGTCGTTGGGCTCCAGCCTTATGTTGGGGCTGACGAAATATATCTTGCCAAGAGACGCCGCCATGTACTGCTTGTAGAGTATAGCGGACGACATGACCTTATACTCAGCTCCGTAGAAGTCTATCGTGGCTTGTTTGGCCCCTCTTATACCCGGGTCAGTCACCGGGCCCACAATCGGCGAAAGGACCTCGACGAAGCCCTTAGAGTCGAGGAATTCCCTTATCGCCCTCAAGGCAGAGGCCTGGACCTTAAACACGAGCTTGTACTTGTCGGTGACGGCCCATCGCCACGAGTATTTTACCCACTCCTCCAGCTGTTTCCTATACTGTTCCTTATCAGCCACCATCTTCTCGAACTCAAGGACAGCCGGGTGAAGGTAGGGCATAGCCGACGTTACGACGCCTCATTTAAAACATTACGAGAAAATATACATGAATTCGCCGATAATAGTGAAGCTCTTATCTGGATTGCTCCGGAGCGCGCGATACATATGACCAATTTATCCGCATATGTTCGGTATATATTATTATCGACTTCAGTTTCACTATGGACTGTCGATAAACGGAATGAGACGTATAAATTTCCTTAAATCACGGGATAGAGAACCTTGTGTATTCGGTTAGAAGCCGATGTAGGCCATATATTTTTCCGATGGTTTATTTAATATCGTTAAATACGTCGACTGGTGTTGCCGGCTAGATTAGTAGTCATGTTGAAGGGCTTGACGTTTCTGCTTAGGGGATATAGGGACTTCCTCGAGGGGTATCCTATAGGTGAGATCTCCTTCAGGGCGTTAAAGGGCAAAGATGCCGTATATCCCTTCGGCTTGATAGCGTCATACGGCTCGGCCGTCTTAGGCTCCGGCATCTACGATAAGGGCTGTCCCCGTTTCAAGACGCTCGACTCTGTCGTGTTGATGCCGCCGGCCTTCACGCCTAAGCGACTCGAGAAGGTGGCCGAGCTTCTAAGGGAACCGAGCTTCATGGACGTCAAAACAGACGCCGACTTGGGAGGCTTCCGCTCTTCGTTGCCGGTGGTCGTGGGCTCCATGGGGTCCACCCACATCGCCAGCAAGACTGCTCTCGAGATAGCTCGAGCCGCCGCCAAGTTCGGCGTCGTTTACGGGATAGGCGAAAACGTGGCTACGGTTAGAGGATACTCGGAAAGGCTCACGAAGGGACATCCGTCGTTCAAGGAGAGGTTGCTCACCTACTTGACTAACGTAGATAAGGCTGGCGGCGTGATCGTCCAACAGAGCGTGGAGGACGCATACGACGAGCTGTGGAACAAGGTCTACAGCGATAAGGACGTCGAGCCGTATCTGGAGGAGGGGAAGATAGGCTTCGAGATAAAGATAGGCCAGGGGGCCAAGCCGGGGCTGGGCGGCGTTATAAAAATACCGAGAAGCCAGGCGGAGAGGCTCAGAGCCAAATATAAATTCGACGAGGCCGAGCTGAGGAAGAAATATATAACTAGGTACTCCGTTCCCGGCACCTTCACCGCCGAGATCCTAGCTGGCACTATACGGTTTATGAAAACCGCCTATCCTAGAGCGAGGATATGGATAAAGCTGGGGCCATTCAGGGACGCGCTCGACGTGATCAGAATAGCCGCGGAGGAGGGAGCCGACGCCGTCGTGATAGACGGCAAGGAAGGCGGGACGGGCATGGCCCCCACAGCGGCTATGAAGGACCTCGGCTATCCGACCCTGGTGGGGCTTAAGGCCATCAGAAAGGCGCGGGAGGAGGGCCACAAGATATCGTTGTTGATAGCCGGCAGGCTCTACGACGGAGGCCACGTGGTGAAGAGCCTCGCGTTGGGGGCCTCCGGCACATATATGGCGAGGCCCTTCCTTATAGCCGCGCTAGCCCGCGGCGAGAAGGGCGTTGAGAACTACCTGGAGTCCCTCAAGGTCGAGGTCCAGATGTTGGTGTCGGCCTTGGGCAAATACGACGTGGCCGACGTAGGTCCGGAAGACGTAGCCGCCCTGGACAAGGATGTCGCAGAGATGCTAGGCGTACCATATGTATATAGCTGAACGACGTCCGACCCACCAAGGCGGATCCGCAAAGGCCGCGCGTCTCGACACACGCCAGCCTACTCTCCCGGAAATCGCGCGGCCGGCCTAGCCTAGTTTTTCCAGATTGTCTATAGCCTCGGCGTAGCCGCTGCGCCTCAGCTCGTCTAGATCCCTCTTGTCGTACTTATGTACAACATCGCCTTTCTTCGGGTCGAAGTCCCAAACGGCGACCACGACGTAGTCGCCCGGTTTTAGCCAGAGTCTTTTCCTATATCGTCCGGGTATCCTCGTCACCCGCGTCTCGCCGTCTTGGCAGATGACCTTGACTCTGTTATCGCCGAGGAGCTCCAACACCTTGCACAAGATCTCCCCCTCGCCGGGCACTCTAAACTCCGACACGACAATGCCTAACTGGCTTGCTTATATCTATTGTTGTCTCGACGCTAAGCAAGATCCCAGCACCTTCACTATGGATACGATATAGCCGAGCCCTCTCTGCACGTCGGGGTCTTGGAGGGCTTGGAGGAGGCCGTAAATGCCTACCGGCCTTGACGCGTTGGCGCCCGACACGGCTTTGGAAATACAGGCGATGCCCTCGGTATTCGAGGCCGCCGCAGACGCCGCCGACGCCAGCTCCGCGAACTTCGCGAACTTCTCGGCGAAATCTCTGCTGGTTATTAAATCGGCCGAGAGGGCCTTAGCTGCTGCGATGCCGGCCGCTAGAAGCTCGAACACGCCGGAGTTCCTCAACTCGGATAAGAAGACCACAAGGTCCTTCACGGCGTCTATGTTCTCGAGGAGGACTGCGAGCGCCTCTTGCTTCTGCGGATCGGCAAGGGCCTTGAATATCCGCTCCTCGGAGCTCATGGCATGGCGGGGAGGGCCATTATTTAAGTCATCCCTACGGTTGGCGGCGAAGACGTTAGGAGCAACCCCCGGGTCTGGGGACTCCCGCCACTCTGCACAAGCCCTCGGCGGGGCCCGACGGGAAGAGCCTATACAGGTCCTCGAAGGTCATCCCGAGATCTCTAAGCAGTCTGCTCACCGGCGGGCACTCGCCGTGTTTCTCCCAGTAGGACCTGACGTATTCGACCGCGCGCCAGTGCTCAGCGGTCAGGCTTATGCCCTCTAGATTCTCGGCGATCCATCTGGCCACCTCCCTATCCCAGTCGGAGGGGTTCTCCAGATAGCAGTCCTCGTCCAACTTCACGTCCTTGCCGGCGACCCTATACGTCCCTGGGCACCGCACGTCGGTCATATGTAGTCCCTCGCCGCTATGTCCTGTCCGCATTTCTGTAGGCACTCCTCCCCTATTAATCCTATCAACGCCTCAAAGGCCCTCCTGAAGAACTTGTTGAGGACGGCCCTATTCCTTGCGTTGAGCTCCCCAGCCAAGTACCTCGTATATAGGACATAGGCTGACATGACGGCGTCGTTGACCGGCGTGCCGGGCCTATAGTTCTTCAGAAATATATCGGCGAGCTCCAGAACCTCCTCGTCGGAGAAGTCCTTGAGATTCCACCGGTCGCGGAGCTTGTCGGCCGCCATCCGCGGGCTCAACGCCTCGTATGCCATCAGGGCCAAAATGCCCTTGGGCAATACGTAGTACAGTTTCCTGCCGTTTCCCGGCTCGCAGAAATACGCCACCAGCTCCTCCCGCTCGAAGCTCTCCAGTTTCTTGTAGACGTAGGAGAAGTGCATCCTGTTGTCTACGGCGACTTTATACGCCGTAGTGGGCTCGCTCGTGATTATGCCCAGCAAAATCCTCAGCTCCTTCTCGTCCAGCTTCACGTTCAGCCTTTCCAGGAGGGCGCTCATGCCTCCCTCGACAGGAAGTCGGCAAGCGCCTCGTACGACCTCCTGTACCTATCCACATCTATATCAACAATCCAGGAACAACAGAGGCGGATGCCGGACCACTCGGCCATGTAGACTCTCTCGTCGTATATCCCCATCACCACGTATTTCCTCTCGTCCTCGTAGAGCTCCACGTAGGGAGGCTTCAGGGTCTTGAAGACGCTTTGTTGGATAGTCTGAGGATGCGCGAAGGTTCTCAAGGCGTCCGCCAGGCCGCCTATGTCTAGGCATCTGTATCCGCCCTCTAGCCCCAATACGGCGACAGATCCGCTGAGGAACAGCCCGCTAGATAGCTCGAGATCTAGAGAATTCGGCGAGCAGACATAGCCTCTAGAGCCTACGAGTGCCTGGAGCTTGTCCAGCACGCGTTGGATGGACACAAACACTTGCTCGTCCTCGCACCTCTTTTAAAAGCGTCGCCCGGCGGTTGTCAAGTAGGCGGTGGCGGCGACCTCCCCGACCTCCGCCTTCTGAGGTATACAGCCACGCCCACTATTACTATAAGCAAGGCGGCGGCCAGCGGCCCCACCTCCAGCAGATTTACCGAAGACCTAACAGATATGGGTACCTGGATCGTCTCCACGACGGGCGCCAGAGCCCCCGTCTCGTTCCACTCGAGCACAAGGGTAGCGTAGTAGACCCCGTCGGGGACGTTGCTGGACACGTCTATTAGGTACGTCGTGGTGACGCTTTGGCCCGGATATATATCGCCGAGGAGCCTCATGCTGGACTCTAGGAGATTGGCGGTGGGCGTCGCTGAGCTCGGCGTATGTATCTGGAAGACCTGGTTGGGAGTCCACTGTAACGTGACCATCTTGGCCGGTACGGGGCCCTCGTTGACCACTGTTATGGTCACAACGGCGGTAGACCCAGGCTGGGCGTTGGATACGTTGTAGTACACCTTAAGTTCCGCCTTCGGCAATACGGTCAGCGGAGCGGCGGAAGAGACCTCGCCGCCTATCCAGCTAACAGAGACATTCGCCGTCCACTGGCCGGGCCTCAAGGCGCTCGCGTTTATCAGGAAAGGTATCTGTATTGGCTGTCCAGGCGGCAACACGCCCACATTCACTGTGGAGTTCCCCACGACGGGGACGCCCGAGATAGATATAGAGGCCCCGCGCGCCGGGACGAGCCCGGTGTTGATGACGGACACAACGGCCTTGATATAGGGCACCAGACCGCCGGCGACTACGACAGGAGGCTCCATGGCCACGCCCTGTATGATCACAGCGGCCGGCTCGACGTGCACGTACGAGACGTAGACAGATCCGTCGACGGACACATATACGGGGTAGTCGCCAGGCGCGGCGTTCCCCGGCACCTTCAAGACGCTTGTGAGGGTCACGGGGTTGCCCGACGGCAGGACGGGGAGGTAGTACGACGCGCCCTCCAGTACCGCGAGGGGCGTCGAGATGTTTACAGAGACTCCGCGCATCTCCGCATCGCTTGTGATGACGATGTTGAGGGCAACCACGGCGCCGGGATATGCAGTCGGCGGATTCGCGGCGACGACCACCCCGAAATTCGGCCGCCGCACGTCGACGTGGTATTCGTAGGTGTAGCCGCCTGCAGAGACGGTTAGAGGATATAGGCCCGGGGCCGCGTCCTTGGGCACCTCCACCAGTGCGGTCAGAGTGACGGGCGCCCCCGGCGCCATGCCCGGCAGATTGTAGACGCCGCCCTCCAACACTTCGAGCTTGTCGGAGTTTATGTATACGGTGAGGGGACCTACCGGCTGGTTCGTCGCCAGCGTCACGGTGAGTTGGACTATGGAGCCCGGATAGGCCCAAGGCGGGTTCTGGACGACGTTTATGGCCAAGTTGGGGGCCGGCACGTATAGACTCGCGTTCTCGACGGCACATATATTCGTGTAGTAGCAGATCTCGAAGGAGGCCGTTATGGTGCCGTATCTGTTAATTATAGCCTCAACTGGTATCTGTATCGAGGTCAGCAACGGTAGCTTTATGGGGCGCGAGATGAACGAGATATCGCTTGTGTTGAGCGGCGTCACGGTCACGTTGGTCGGCTGGGCCAGCCCGCCTGCGGAGATAGAGACGAGCAGAGTCGTCGGGAGGCCCGGCACGATGGAGCCCTGCGGTATCAAGCCTACGTTGAAGCTGACCGGCTGGGCTACGGCAACCGTGAAGTTCTTGGAGAAGGAGACAGTGGCGTTGTTGGCCGTATCTAAATACGTCACGTTGAGGACGGCGGTGTAGCTCCCAGGCTGGAGGCCCCTCTCGACGACGGCAGGTATGACGCAGGTCGAATTCGACTCCGGCGGCACGTAGGCGGAGCAGGTCAAAGAGGCGTTGGAGAACTGCGTGAAGGGCCCTCCGACCAACTTAGCAGAGGCCTTGACGACGTCTACGGTGGGGTTTATGAAAAATATTGGTATCTCGACCACCTGGCCGGGCGCCAGAAGGCCCCTCACTACGGGCACCACAAGCGCGTCGTAGCTGAGCGGCGAGACTTGCACGTAGTAGGTAGCGCTCTCGAACTGGAAGTCGTTGATCGGGTTCACCAGGCCCACGGTCACTCCGTAGTTACCTGGCGCCGTCCCGAACGGCACCTTGACCACCGCCGTGAGCGTCACTGGAGTCCCGGGCGCAAGGCCCGCTAGGTGGTAGGAGCCGCCTGTCAATACGGAAAGGTTAGGCGACGTGATGTAGACGTCGAGGGGCCCCACGACGGCGGTAGACGTGAGCACGACGGTGAGTTGTACTACGGTTCCTGGATAGGCCACTGGAGGGTTCTGCAAGACGGTGATGCCTATATAGGGCGGTTGTGCCGGCGGCTGTGGCGTCTTGGAGGGAACTATCTGGGAGTGGGCCAGATAGGCCAAGGCCAGGAAGGCCGCTAGAAGTATTACAAGCCTCTTCATGGCCCTCCAGATATATCGGTATATATAAGCTTTTATCTGCTCAGCCTCCGCGAGACCTTGTCGGAGAAGTCGGACAGGACCTTGGCCAGCTCCTCGAGCCTCGCCCTATCCGTGCTGTCGAGCTCGTCGAAGATCTCGGACAGGAACCTTACCTCCTCCACTATGGAGGCCAGTATATCGACCTTCTCCTCGTCTTGCCGGCGCAGATACGAGAGGAGTTGGTTGAACGCCGGATCCTTCATATAGCTCTCCAACATACGCCTCCCCTCGTCGGTTATCCTGTAGATCTTCTTCCTCTTCTTGCCGACGTACTGCTCCTCGGAGTTTATGTAGCCCTCCTCCTCCAAATACCGGAGCAGCGGGTAGATGGTGCCAGGCGACGGCCTTATCTTCCCGCCGAACGAGCCCTCTATGGCCTTAATTATCTCGTAGCCACTTAGAGGGCCCGAGGATAGTAGGTAGAGAACGATCGCCTTATAGTAGCCGCGCCATTTCGGATACATCGTTTTACAAAGTTTATTCCAGAATAAAAACGTTTAGCTCTAGCCGGCTAAATAGACGTTATATATATGGGCGAATGCTTTTATATAGGCTATATCGATAGGCCATGTGCGGAATTCTCGGCCTTTACTCGCTCGACGGCGTCGAGATCCCGGCCGGCCTAGCTATTAGAGGCCTCGGCGTTATGAGGGAGCGCGGCACGCCACACGGAGCGGGCCTGGCCCTATATAGGCCCTCGGAGAGGCCTAGGATAAAGGCGTTTGTCCGCGCCCCGATTGGCCCAAAATATATAAAGATCTCCGATAATTTATATGATGTTGAACTCGATGAATATACGGAAGTTGATGGATATATATATCTAAATAGTAAGTGGATCGATGTCTATAAGGTGGTCGGGTGGCCTGAGGACGTGGACAAGCTCTACGGCGTCGGCAATCTATCGAGCAGGGCGTGGATCGGCCACACCAGATACCCCACGAACAGTCCGGGGCGGTTGCCCTACTATTCCCATCCATTCACGGCAGGCGATGTGGCCATAGTCCACAACGGCGACTTGAGCAGCTACGGCGCCAACGTCAACTTCATAAAGTATAGGGCTCACGCCAAGTTCACCGGAAACGACAGCGAGGCCATAGCATATCTCCTGTCATTTCTGGCTAAGGAGCTCGGCGTCGAGGAGGCCGTGAAGGAGCTGATGTACGGCAGACGCTATAGGTGGGCCCGGCTCGACGGGCCCTATGCCGTGGCCTTCATAGTAGGAGGCCCGAGGCCCATATTCGGCGCCTTCGTCGACACGCAACATTTCCGCCCGCTATACGTCGGCGTTTCCGGCTCCTTGCTACTCGTGGCTTCTGAGGCGGCGGCGATAAAGGCGGTGGCGCCGAGGGCCAACGTATGGGCCTTGAGAGGCGGCGAGTACATAATTGCGGAGGGCGATGAGGTGTACGGAAACTACAGGAAGAGGTACGTCTATTCCGAGCTACCTCCCGAGCCGCCAGACGCCATAGACGCGAGCCTCTACGACGCCGTGTCCCTCGCGCGCGTCGTCAGGGAAGAGCTCGCCGGGCGGGGACAGGTGGACGTGGTCAACGTCAACGGCCATAGATATCTGGGCAACGGGATGTCCTCGGGCTATTTGAGGCTCTGGGGCGTGGTGGGGAACGCCTCTGCCAACGTGATGTCGGGGGGCCGGCTCGACGTGTACGGCGACGTGCAAGACGACTTCGGCGACGCGATGAACGGAGGGACGGCGGTAATCTACGGCAATGCGGGGGATGCCCTGGGCCAGGCTAAGAGAGGCGGTGAGATATACGTATACGGCGACGCGGGGACCAGGGCGGCTATCCAGCATAGGGGAGGAGTGCTGATCATCGGCGGCTCCGCCGGCAAATATCTGGGCGAATACATGGGCGGTGGCACAGTGGTCGTCCTGCGCGCGACTAACGACGAGGAGGTAGGCGACATGATAGCTAGAGGCATGGTGGGCGGCGAGCTCTATATAAGAGGCGAGGTCCCGAGGGAATACGTGGAGGGCGTGGATAGGAGATCGGTGGAGAGGTACGCCAGATCGTTGCTCCTCGACGGGATCATAGACGGCGACAAGTACGCCCGGCTGGTCGAGGAGTCTGGAGGCCTCTTAGTGGAGCAGAGGGAGCTCTCCGAGGAGGAAATAGCAAAGTTGGCCCCCTACATAGCTAGGTTCAATTCGCTATTTAATAAAAATATCAAACTCAGTAGAGAGATTTTTACAATTATAAAGCCTAAAGCTTAAACCTTACAGCGGCTCTGTCTATCGCCTCGAATATGGTCGGGTGTGCGTGGGCCAGTAGCGCTAGGTCCTTCACCCTCGCGTTGACCGCCACGGCGAGCGCAATCTCGTTTATGACCAACGAGGCCGCCTCGCCCACGACCTCCCCGCCGATTATCCTCTGGGAATCCCTTTCTATTATCAGCTTGACGTACCCCTCCCGGGCCTTGTAGATCTGGGCGTGGGCGTCGTCCTCGAGCGGGTACCTCACCGTGGTGTAGGGTATCCCCTTGGCCCTGGCCGCCTCCTCGTTTAGGCCTACCATGGCCGCCTCGGGCTCGCTGAACAAGGTTATCGGTATCGTGTTGAAGTTAACCTCGTATATGGGATGCCCGTGGAGGATGTTCCACGCGGCTATAGTGGACTCCTTGACCGCCGCGTGGAACAACATGTACTGCCCGGTGACGTCGCCGGCCGCGTAGACGTTGGGCTTCTTAGTCCTCATGGTAGAGTCGACTACAACCCTGCCGCGCTCGACTATGCCCAAGACGTCTAGGCCGTCGACGAACGGCTTTCTGCCCACCGCCATTATGACCTCCTCGCCCTTGACATACCCCTTCCCGTTCTGGGACTCGAACTCGACCACCTTCTCCCCGCCGTCTTGCCTAATGGCGGTGACCTTGGAGTTTGTCAGCACGTCGACTCCGAGCCTCCTCAAGCTGTTCTCTACGTGCGAGACCACCTCGCCGCCCCATCCGCTTAAGATGCGCGGCAACATCTCCACTATGGTTGCCTTGACGCCCATGCGCGCCAGCATGAAGGCGACCTCCACGCCGATATATCCGCCGCCTACAATCACCGCACTCTTCGGGAGTTTCCTGTACTTCGTCTTGTACCCGAACAGCTCCATGCTGCCTATGGCGAGCTCGGCGCCAGGTATGGGCAACTTGATAGGGATGGAGCCCGTCGCTACGTGTAGCCATTTCGCCTCGACCTCCTTGGTCCAGTCGTCGCCGCGGATCTTCACCCTATGTTCGTCCACAACCGTGGCTATGCCTTTGACAAGCTCGAGGCCCGGGTGTTCCTTGACCTCCCTTATATGCTGTATATAGCGCACTTCCTGGACCCAGTCCTTGTGGTCTATCAAGTTTTCCCAAGCCAGCCTTACCTTCTCCACGTCGTTGTTGCCCACTGACAGGAGTATCTCCCTAAGCGTGTGGAGTAGGTGTATGCCGGCCCTAACGGATTTGCTGGGTATACACCCCTCGTAGAGGCAAGAGCCGCCGAGGTTCCCCTTGTCGTCGACTATTAAGACGTTCAGGCCGCCCTTGCTCAGCTCGAAGGCGCCGTGGTAGCCGCCTCCGCCTGCGCCTATTATAACCACGTCGTATCTATCGCGTTTGGGTTCCCGCAGAAACTCGGGATCTGTAGGCGGGAATATGGGGTATTTTCCGAGCTCCATCACTGTCAAAATATTGACGTTATTTCAAAATGTTTTTCAGCAATAGACGAAATATATGAAAGACATAAAGTGTAGAGAAAATTTCAATTAACTCTATGAAAATATAAATAATATCAAATAATAAATATAAAAATAATTTAAACTATAACGCACATCATGTATATAAATATAAATATATATTTGTAAAGAGGATTTAAACGTCGACGTGCAATAGCCGGGACGCCAATATAATGCTTATATACTCAATAGGGATGCTATATAGTGCGTGGCGTGAATATATACTTGCGTCCCGCCGTCCATAAGATCCCGGAGTTTTGGGGACCCGACCGCGTGGAGTACGTACGCCGCTCTGCCGTAGAGGGAATGCCGCCATATGCCTTGGAGGAGTCGCCGAGCAAGATAGGGAGGTTGCTCGATAGGATGGTCTTCAAGGACTTGAGGCCTCGGGAGGTCAACGACTTGCTCAAACACGCCGACAAGCTAGACGTAGATGTCGGCGTTGATTTCTTCGGCACGAGGCTGTCGGCGCCGATATATCTCGGCGATATGTCCTTCGGAGCGCTTAGCGGCAACCCCAACATAGCCATAGCCAAGGCGGCCACCGAGGAGGGGGTGGTGGCCGGCATAGGCGAGGGCGGGCTCCATCCCGAGGTGGCGAAGTACAGGAACATAGTCGTCCAGTGGGCGTCGGCGCGTTTCGGCATGGACATGGATCTGTTGAGGGCGGGGCTGGCCGTCAACATAAAGATAGGCCAGGGCGCCAAGCCCGGCATCGGAGGCCACCTCCCCGGGAGGAAGGTCACCAAGATAATAGCCGAGCTCCGGAAGATACCGGAGGGGAGCGACGCCCTATCGCCGGCGCCGCACCACGACATATATTCCATAGAGGATCTAGCCCAGCGGGTCAAGGCGTTGAGGGACTTGACGGGCAAGCCTGTGTTAGTCAAGGTGGCCGCGGTGAACAAGATCATGTACGTGGCGGTCGGGGTGGCGAGGTCCACTGCCGAGGGCATAATAATAGACGGGGCGGGGGCGGGCACCGGCGCGACCCCCATATCGGTGAGGAACCACCTAGGGATACCCGTAGACTACGCCGTGCCTGTCGTGGATAGGTGGCTGAAGGACAACGGGGTTAGGGACGGCTTCCTCGTTGTGGCTGGCGGGATGCTCTACAGCGCGTCCGACATAGCGAAGCTGATAGCGCTGGGCGCCGATATGGCCAACATAGGGACCGCCGCGTTGTTGTCCTTCGGCTGTATAATGTGCCATTCTTGCCACACCGGAGGATGCCCTACATCTCTAACGAACATGATCGGCGCGCGGCCCGACCTAGACATCGAGTGGGCCTCCGCGGCTCTGCGCAGGTACCTCTCCGCGCTTAGGCTAGGCTTGAAGGCCATACTCTACTCGCTCGGCATGGACAGCTTGAAGGAGCTAGTGGGGCGGAGAGATCTCCTCGGGCTGTATTACGTCGACGAGCTGGTGGCGAACACTGTCGGGGTCGACCTAATCGCCGAGGGCGAGGTGGCCTATTACCAGGACTACGTGCCGCAGTTGCCCAGGGAGATGTACGAGGAGGGCAGAGCGCCTATCACGGGCATGGGCGGTATAGTGCCCGGCTACACGTACCCCGCGAGGAGGCCCCTGGACCTCTTGAGGATAGAGGCGGCTCAGGTGACGCACCCGTCCGTGGATCCGTATAGGGAAGAGGTAGACGTGCGCGTGCTGCTGGCGGGCGTCGAGTTAGACACGCCGGTGGTGGTTCCAGCCCTGGAGCGGGCGGCCGTCATGGCAGGATACGGCCTCGGCGCGCTCATCGACGGAGACGGCTGTCCGGAGCCCCAGTACTGCCTCTCCCGCCTGCCGCACCGCAGAGTCGCGCCGTCAAGAGACCTCGAGCCTGAGGATGGCGTCATCGTTATCGACGAGGCTTTAGGAGGCGACGCGTGGCTTGAGGAGGCCGTGGCCGCGCTGGACGAGAAGGCGAGGCGTGCGGGCATGAGGGAGAGGATGGTGGTGATCGCGGCCGGCCGCCTCTTCAGCGGCTCAGACGTCTATAAGCTCGCAGCGTTGGGCGCGGATCTGGTGGAGCCCCGCGAGCCCTTCGAGCTACTTGCGAGGCGGCCCGCGCCTGACTACGCCACCAAGAGGCGTTGGTACGAGAACACAATAATGGCGCTCACTAAGGAGCTCAAGCTGGCCATGGGAGCCGGCGGGGTGACCAGCTACTTCCACATGGTAGGGAATAGAGATTTGTTGAGGTCCCTAGACGGCCGGGTAGCTACAAAGCTAAACGTCCCCGTAGCGGGTAGCTAATCCCTCCGAGAACATCAGTACTAAATACATTATATCGCGGGTACTTTGAATACAATGAACTATATAGGCCAAGATAGTCGCGTAGATCTACGAGTAAAGTTTATATACCGAGTGGGCATGTCGCCTATGCCGGAAGGGCTAAGCGTCTGGAGAACGCTAAAAGGCGCCGGGGTTAAGTACGTCAAGTTCGTTATAGTCGACATATTCGGCAGGCCGAAGCTCGAGATCTTGCCAATAGACGCTGCGCGCGACGCCTTCATCGACGGCATAGCGTACGACGGCTCCTCCATACCGGCGTATACGACCGTCAACAAGAGCGACTTCGTGGCTGAGGTCGACGCAGACGCCGTCTATATAGAGACGTGGAACGGAGGCAAGACGGCGCTGGCGTTCACGAGCACGTTGGACGGAGACAAGCCGCATCCGATGGACCCGCGCAACGCCCTTAAGCAGACTGTCGAGTACCTCAAGTCCAGGGGATACGAGGCCAAGATGGGCGCCGAGGTCGAGTTCTTCCTTGTGAGGGGCAACCCGCCGTCCCTTGTCGACAGCGGGGCCTATTTCGAGGGCTATCCGTTGAAGGAGACGATGCCTGTCATGGAGGAGATAATAGAGCACTTCTATCTGTCGGGCATAGGGCTGACCAAGACGCACCACGAGGTGGCGCCTAGCCAGTTCGAGGTGAACATACCGGCAGGCGACCCGGTCCAGGTGGCCGACCAGATACTCGTGTACAAGATACTCGCCAAGTCGGTCGCGCAGAAGTACGGCCTGATCGCCACGTTTATGCCTAAGCCGTTCTGGGGCGTCAATGGCTCCGGCATGCATATACACGTGAGCTTCTGGCGCGACGGCGTCAACCTCTTCGCGTCGTATAAGGAGCCCACGCCGGAGCTCAAGTCGGCGATAGCCGGCGTGCTCAACAACGCGTTGGCCAACAGCGTCTTCGTGGCCCCGATCGTGAACAGCTACAAACGCCTCGTGCCGCACCACGAGGCCCCTACCCGCGTCGTCTGGGGGCTCGGCAACCGCTCGGCGATGGTCAGAGTGCCGTATTACGGGAAGAAGATAAATAGGTTCGAGTACCGCCACCCCGATCCCTCCGCAAACCCCTACCTCGGCTTCTCAGCGATACTGCTAGCCGCCTTTGAGGGCCTCGACAAGAAGCTCGAGCCGCCGAGCCCGGTCGAGGACATCGCGTACGACCTCGAGGGCGTCAAGGAGACCCCCAAGCACCTCGGCGAGGCGGTCAAGCTGGCGTCGGAGGGCGTCGCGGCCAAGACCCTGCCGCAACAGCTAGTCAAGGCATACCTCGCGCTCAAGGAGAAGGAGTGGAGCGACTATCTGGCAAGCGTTTCCGAGGGGTGGGACAAGACTTGGAACGTGATAACCCGGTGGGAGTACGACCAGTACCTAGAAACCGCCTGATGTGTAGAATACTACTGCTTTTTGGGGATCCTCGGCCAGATCTTTTCAGATCTTTTATCGAGATCTCGAGAAGGGACAGGACGGCGGGTTTAAGCCACGGATCTGGCTGGGGCGTCCTCTACGCCAGGGAGGGGGAGTACGGGCTATATAAGTCCACTAGACCCATATGGGAATCATATATAGATCCGCCTAGTGGATATAAACTATATTTATTCCACTCCCGTCTGGCCTCCGTCGGCGGGGTGTCGCCGGCCAATACCCACCCCATAGTCTACGGAAACTTCGCCATAGCCCACAACGGCACTATAATGAAAGACAAATTCTCGGAAGAGTTGAGGAAGAGGGGGATAGACGTGAGGACTGGAGGCGCGACGGACAGCGAGCTGTTCCTCAAGGCCTTCGTGGACATGGGCGGAGACCTAGACGCTCTGAGGGAGGTTTCCGAGATAGCCGTACATTTCCTAGATCCCGAGGAGCCCATGATGAACATAGCTCTAGTAAACCTGGAGAGGCTCGAGGCGTATTTCCTGACATATAGGTTGCGGGAGGATCCGCATTTTGTGCCGGTGGTGCTGGACGGGCCGCAGACGGCGGTGGCGTCCGAGCCGCTGGACGGCGGGGCGTGGAGGCCCTTGGGAAACGGCGTGTTGGCGATCGCGTCAGGCGGGGCCGTTGAGGAAGTAAAGTTTTTGATAGAGAGAGGTTAGCGGAGACGTGATAGAGTATGTAAGGAGGGCTCTGGCTATCGACTGCGAGGCCGTCTCCAGATACCTCGTGGAGAGGTTGCGGGAATACTTCGAGGAGAGCGGCGCCGCTGGAGGCGTCTTGGGCCTCAGCGGGGGCATAGACTCGTCTGTGGTGGCGGTTCTCTTGGCCAGGGCCACGGACAACTTCTTCTTCCTCTTGATGCCCTCCTCCTCGACCCCGCCTAGGGATATAGAAGACGCTATGAAGATAATCAAGCTGACTAGGGCCGAGGGGAAATACGCCGTGGTGCCCATAGACGAGCACGTCAAGGCCCTAGCCGACGCTGTCGGCGTCGCCGATAAGAAGATAGTGGGCAATATAAAGGCGAGGGTCAGAATGGTTCTGCTCTACGCATATGCCCAAAAGCTCGGCTACCTCGTGGTCGGCACCGGCGACAAGAGCGAGTTGATGTTGGGCTACTTCACTAAGTACGGCGACGGCGGCGTCGACATACTCCCTATAGGGGATCTATACAAGACGCAGGTGAGGCAGTTGGGCAGATGCCTAGGCGTGCCCGAGGAGATAGTGGCCAAGCCGCCCTCGCCCGCCCTCTGGGAGGGGCAAACGGCCGAGGGGGAGCTCGGAATCGACTACGAGACGATAGACTCCGTCCTGTACCTGCGCTACGAGGAGATGAGGACGCGGGAGGAGATAGCGGCCATGTTGGGCATCGACGTCTCGGTCGTCGACAAGATAGACTCCTTGGTGAGGAGGAGCCAGCACAAGAGGTTGCCGCCGGAGATCTTCAGGTTGAGCGGGAGGGCCATCGGATCCGACTGGAGATATCCCAGGAGGTACTGGAACGTGAGGCCATGGGTTTGAGGATAGAGCTGGCCCAGATAAGGCCGTTTCTAGGCGACGTCGAGCGCAATCTCATAAAACACAAGGAGATCGTCGAGACGAGCGATAGCGACTGCGTTGTGTTCCCGGAACTCTCGTTGACGGGCTATGTGCTCAAGGACCTCGCCTTCGAGCTCTTCCGGCACAGCGAGAAGGCCGTGGAGAAGCTGGCCGACGCGGCTGGGGGCAAGTGTGTGGTGGCCGGCGCCATAAAGGAGGTGAGGCCCGGCGTCTTGAGGAACTCGGCGGCCGTTATAATAAACGGGGAGATCAACTACGTCTACAAGTTTTATCTCCCCACCTACGGACTTTTCGAGGAGAGGAGGTATTTCCAACGCGGCGATCCTCTGAAGGACCTCAAGGTGTTCCAACACGCAGGCGTGAAGTTCGGGGTTATCATATGCGAGGACGCCTGGCATCCGGAGCCGGCCGAGGCATTGGCGTTGATGGGGGCCGACTTGATACTGGTCCCCGCGGCGTCGCCCATGCGCAGGCTCGGCAAGGACTTGGCAATACAAGAGAGCTGGGAGGCGTTGCTGAAGGCGCACGCCTTGATGAACACGGTGTGGATGGCCTTCGTCAACACAGTCGGGAGCCAGGAGGAGGAGTTCTTCTGGGGCGGATCCATGGTCGTGTCGCCTCTCGGCGAGGTGAAGCTGAGGCTCAAGATCTTCGAGGAGGACAGAGCTGTCTACGCCCTCGATATGGACGAGCTGAGGAGGGCGAGGTTCTTCAGCAGCTTCAGAGACCACATATCGTCGTTCCACAAAATTCTGGCAGAGCTCTGACCGAGCATCCAATAATCAAATATCGCAAGCTGGCCTTTACGCGTATCAAGCAGGAGAGATATTTTTAATTAGCACAAGAGGTACGTGGGTGCGGTTTATCCGTTATTGATCTTGCTGGGCGCGGCCATGATATTGGGAGGCGCGGCGGCTGTTTTCGTGAACTACAACGCCTTGGCGATTTCGCTGGCAGGCGCCTGCGTCCTGGTTGCGGGCCTACTTTATAGAGCCCGCGATGCTTCCGGGCGGTTGTGGGCCACCGCGTTGATCTCGGCCGCGTCGACAGGCGTCGCCGCGGCGTCCTTTGCGGCCATCGCCGTATGGGCCGAAGTGTTGAGCTGGATTACGTACAAGGCGTTGATCGCCTCTTTAGCCGTCTGCGCGCTCGCGGCGTTGCCCGGCTACGTGGCTGTTGCAGTCGAACTATTGGGGAAGAGAGGCGCAATCGCGAAGACGGCCGCCGCTCTGCTTCTGGCAGTGGCGGCTCTAGCCTTTCTGATAGCCCTCGCGGCTATATCGACGCTTTTCCCGGTGGTCGCAGAGCCCGTCTAGCTAAAAGCCTATAAGTGCGGAGATCTACGCGGGCGGCGGCCGGCGCCGGCCCCGGCCTTTCATCGACGAGGGGTCCGGGATGCGGCTTTATATAACCTGCGGTTTTTCCACCATGACGAGGATCGCGCGGTACTATCGCGAATACGGCGTGAGGCTTGTGAGGGGCTACATGCAGTATGTCTGGGACGACGGGGGGAGGCGGTATCTCGACTGCAACACCAACCACGGCGTGGCGTTCCTCGGCCACTCGAACCCCTACATAGTCGAGGCCGTAAAGAAGCAGGTAGAGGAGGTGTGGGCCGTCCCCCTAAACTTCGCGACGCCGGCGAGGGAGAGGTTCGTTGAGGCCTTCTCCCGGCTCCTTCCGGCGAAATTCGGCGTGGTGTTTCTCCAGAACACGGGCACGGAGGCGGTCGAGACGGCGGTCAAGATAGCGAAGAAGATCACGAGGAGGCACACCATAGTGGCCTTCACTAACAGCTTCCACGGGAGGACCATGGGCTCCCTCTCGATTACGTGGAACGAGGCGTACCGCAAGGCGTTCGAGCCGCTCTACCCCCACGTGAGGTTCGGCAAGTTCAACGTGGTTTCCGAGGTGGAGAAGGTGGTGGGCGAAGACACCTGTTGCGTCGTCGTCGAGCCCATACAGGGCGAGGGCGGCGTCAATCCGGCGACTCCGGACTTCTTGAAGGCGCTCCGCGACGAGGCCTCCCGGAAGGGGGCCCTGCTGATATTCGACGAGGTCCAGACGGGCTTCGGCAGGACCGGGGCCGTATGGGCTTTCCAGAAATACGGGGTTGAGCCAGACCTCTTCACGGCGGGCAAGGCGCTTGGCGGCGGCCTCCCCATAGGCGTTGTGGTGGCCAGAGAGGACTACGGCGACGTGTTCGAGCCGGGGGAGCACGGCTCCACCTTTGCGGGAAACGCCGTCGTGATGGCGGCGGCCGCCGCGGCGTCGGAGCTGTTGCTGAGGGACGACGTGCCCTCCAAGGCCGAGTCGGCGGGTAGGGATCTTGCCAAGGCCCTCTCGGAGCACGGCTCTAGGCTGGGGCTGAGAGTCAAGGGGATGGGCCTCATGTTGGGCCTAGAGCTTAGGGTGAAGGCCGACCAGTTCATCCAGCCTCTAATGGCGCGGGGGGTGTTGGCCCTCACCGCCGGCATGAACGTGTTGAGGTTCCTCCCGCCCTACATGATCGCGAAGGAGGACGTAGAGCTTGTGAGGTCGGCCGTCTCCGACGTGTTGAAAAACGCCGGGCACTGATATATATCAGCCTCCGTTCCGGTCCATGAAGGTCGTGGTCGTCGGCTGTAGGGGATGGGGCCAGATACATTTAAGGGCCCTGTCCCAGCTCGGCGTCGATCTGGAGATTATGGAGAGGAACGAGGAGGCCGCCAGGACGTGCGTGGAGAGATACGGGGCGAGGAAAGTGCACGTCACGTATTCGTCCGTGCTCTCCTCAAATGCCGACGTGGTGGACCTAGTAGTCCCGCATAATCTACATAGGGATATGGCCGTGGAGGCCCTTAAGGCAGGCAAACACGTCCTCGTCGAGAAGCCGATGGCTAGGATCGAGGCGGAGGCTCTCGATATGATAAACGCCGCGAGGTCCGCCCGCAAGAAGTTAATGGTCACCGACCAGTTCCACTTCGACCCGGCGGTCAAGGCAGTAGTGGAGATGATAAGGGACGGCCGCCTCGGCAGAGTCCACACCATAATAGTGAGGTCGCAGGTATTGGGAAAGCCCAAGGAGTGGCGGACTAGGCTGGAGGAGATGGGCGGCGGCGCTCTGATAGACGGCGGAGTCCACTTCGTAAACACTCTTCTGAACTTCGGCGGGGACTACGAGGAGGTCAAGGCCTACGTATACAGAGCGTTTGTGCCCATGGAGGGCGACGACACGGCCATGGCGATCTTCAAGTTCAAGTCGGGGGCCTACGGCCTCTTCTACTACAGCTGGGCCTACCCCAACCCGCCGCTCTTGCCCTCTTACGAGGTCATCGGCGACGCCGGCTCGGTGGTCGAGGACTTGGAGACCAAGCGGAGGACGTGGGCGCCGCCTAGATATAGGGTGTACGGGGACCCCGTCCTCAACGGCAGGAGGGTGGAGGTGCCCGACGTCGACGTCTTCGTGGAGATGTTCAAGGGCTTCTTCAAGGCGGTGGAGGAGGACTCGGAGGTGCCCTACCCGCCTGAGCTCTCCTTGAGAGATCTAAAGGGAGTACTAGACATTTACAGAGCCGCCGGCGTCCCTTGGCTCAAGTAGGCTCAGTAGAGCCTCCCTAAACCGTCCGTCTTTTCTGAAGAGGTAGGTGTAGGCTCTGTTGGCCTCACCGCCGAGGTACACCACGTCGCCCCTCACCTCTATCGGCGCGCATAGGACGTCGCGGGGCCCCTCGGACAGTCTTGCGAGGATGCGCTCGTAGAGATCCGCCAGAATTCTCGCAGACGTCAAGTCGGTCAAATAATCGGCGATTTCCGAGAGGTAGCGCCCGGAGCTGTAGAGAGGGATTAAGGCGAAGTAGAGCCTGCCGCGCCTCCTCAAAGGCGCCCCCGCCAATATTCTTCTGGCCTCCTCGTACCCCTCGCGTAATAGCTCCACGACGGTCCCGTAGGGCAGAGGCCCGACGCACGGCCCGCCAGGTTGCGCGGCCGCGCTCCGACTCACGACGAGGAGAACCCGCTCGTGTTTCGCCGATATCTTGTCCACGAAATACCCGTCAACCAGCGCCTCGCCGATATCGTAGAAGGGTATGGCCGTCACTCCACGAACACCTCTCTGCCTCTTAGGGCTGAGAGGAGCGCGGCGGCGAATGCGAACGCCGCGGCGAGGTGGTAGGCGTAGTGGAACCCGTCGGCGAGCGCGGGCGCCACGGCGCCGGCGAAGAACTGCGGCTCGGTTATCGCCGAGTAGACGGCTTGGCTAAGCTGTACGTGGTTGAGGGAGACCAACGTGGCCATCGGGTTGTAGCCGAGAAAAGCGGCGAAGAACGCCACTATCGGCGGCGTGGAGAGCAGAAGCCGCGCCGAGCTGGGCGGAACGCCGGCGTTGACCAACGCGTTGTATATGCTGGGCCCCAACGACGCGGCGGAGCCCGCCACTATCAACGTTATGAAGACGGCGAAGCTCAAGAGCGTGCCTATGTTCTGCAACATGGCCCTGACGCCGGAGGCCGCCGACCTTGTTGACGAGGGCACCGCGCTCAGTACCGAGACGAGGTTGGGGCTCATGAAGAGGCCGGTGCCGGCGCCTATGAGCGCTATTATGAACGCGAAGAGTGCGTAGTGGAAGGAGAGGGGCAACGCCGACAGCATCTCGAAGCCTAAGCCCATCAACGCGGCCCCCGCGGTGGCGACGGCCCTAGCGCCGAACTTGTTGACGAGCTTGCCGCCGATTGGGGCGAACACGGCGCTTGCCAAGCTGCTCGGCGTTAGGTAGATCCCGGCCCATAGAGGCGTCAGCTCGTAGGGCATGCCGCCCATGGGGAGGTAGACGGCCTGGAGGAAGATGGACAGCACGAAGACGTTGGCTCCCTGGGCCAGGAAGAGCAGGAAGGCGCTGAACACGCCGAAGGAGAACTGCTTGTTCGAGAAGAGATCGAGGCGTAACATGGGCGTCCGGGATCTCCGCTCGAGGGGTATCAACGCGGCTAAGAGCGCCGCCCCGCCGGCCAGCAGAGCCCAGACGTAGGGGGCGCTCCAGCCCAACATATGGCCGTCGTAGGGCACGGTGGAGAGGGCGAGCCCCATGAGGAATAGGAAAAGCGCGGCGGCCAGGACGGCGGCGCCTGCCCAGTCGACCACAACTCTGCCCGTGCCCGGCGACACGCGGTATACGACGTTGTAGGACCACCACGTGTTGAGGACGCCGAAGGGCACGTTCGCGAGGAAGACAAGCCTCCAGTCGATTACGGCGAGCGCGCCGCCGGCTAGAAGCCCAACGAGGGAGCCGGCCGAGAAGGAGATGCCCACGATCCCTTGGGCTACTCCCCTCTCGCTGGGCGGAAAGACGTCGGCAATTATGGCGGCGCTGTTGCTGAACATCAAGGCGCCGCCGACACCTTGCACGGCCCTATATATAATCATCTGGAGGGCGGCTACGGCGCCCGTGCCCGGGGTCAAGCCGAGCAGTAGCGACGCCGCGGTGAACACGGCGGCGCCTAAGGTGAATGCCCTCCCCTTGCCGTACATATCGGACAAGCGGCCAGCTATGGCCACCAAGACGGCGATGGTGAAGGGGTAGGCCAATATCAGCCATAACATGGACATAAACCCCAGCGGCGAGAACGGGTCTATTCCTATTCCTCTAAAGATCGCCGGGAGCGCTATGACTAGAGCCGATACGTTCATGCTGGCCATGAAGGAGCCCAGAACGCTGTTGAACAGTATGGCCCGTCTGTGATCCACGGATGCCGAGACGTCGGACCTATAAAAACTTTAAGACAAACTGCCGTCGGCCCCGCGTAGAGCCCCTATTCAAACTTAAATGGTTAGGCCAGTTGCGCACTCCCGTGGCCGAGGTCGAGTCGGATTTAACGCATGAGCTGAGGCCCGGCGCCGAGCGCGTGGTGCTGACGGAGAAGGAGCTGTCTGTGGTGAGGAACGGCGAGATTCTGTATAGGGTAGACCTAGGCCGGATCAAGAGGGCCTATGTGGAGGATGGGATAGGCCTGGCGAAGCTCGTCGTCGAGCTGGACGACGGGTCGTCGGTCGAGGCGGCCTACTTCACTAAGAGGAAGCTGGTGCAGTTCAGGGCTTTGGCCAAGGCGATAAACTTGAGGAGGGCCGAGGCGGCGCTCGTCGAGGATCAGGCCAGCGGGCCCGTGCGGCGCGGCTCCAGCCGGACTCTTCTGTGGCTGTTCTCCCACATGGCGCCGTACAAGTACAGGCTGGCTCTCGGCGTGGCTCTCTCGCTCGCGATCACCGCGTTGAACTTAGTGCCGCCCTACATGCTCAAGGTGCTTATAGACCAAGTACTGCTCTCGCCCAGCCGCGACGAGGGGCTGTTCGTGAGGCTGACCTTGTTGTTGGTGGCCGCATATGCGTCGGTGTCGTTGCTGTCCATGGCCCAGAACTACGTCCTCAACACAGTCGGGCAGAGGGTGGTCAACGACCTCAGAGGCAAGCTGTACTCCAAGGTACTGCGCCTGAGCCCCTCCGTGGTCGACAAGATCTCGACTGGCAGGATACTGTCCAGGCTGACCACCGACGCGGGCAACGCGCAGTGGCTCATGGTGTGGGGCCTTCCGACCCTTCTCGTGAACACGCTTACGCTGATAGGCATAGGGGTGATACTGTTCTCCATGGACCCCCGCCTAGCTGTCTACGTCCTCGTACCTGTACCCCTTATAGTGTACCTACTCGTACACTATAGACGCGTGTCCAGGCTTCTCTACCACAGAAACTGGCGGAGGAGCGCCGATATGACTTCGGCCGCCTCAGACGTGGTCCCGAACTACGCGATAGTCAAGGCGTACTCCAGAGAGGGCTACGAGACTTCTAGGTTCTGGCGTATACTGGACAGGCTCTACGAGTCGCAACGCGACGTGGCTGCCATGAACTCGTTGCACTGGCCGCCGATAGGCTTCCTCACCTCCCTAGCGACGGTGATGATCTGGTGGTTCGGAGGCAATCAAGTCATAGCCGGCAATATAGAGCTCGGCGTCCTCACCGCGTTCGTGTCCTACATGGCCCAGTTCTACGGGCCCATAAACAACCTCAGCAATATAATACCGTTCATCCAGCAAGCTATAACCTCGGGCGAGAGGCTTAGGGAGATCATGGAGGCAGAGGAGGAGCCCCAGGGCGGCGACAAGAAGCCGTCCCTGAGAGGGCCCATAGAGTTTAGAGGGGTCTGGTTCGGCTACGAGCCTCTAACGCCTGTCTTGAAGAACATAAATTTGAGGATAGAGAGGGGCCAGAAAGTCGCCTTGGTTGGGAGAAGCGGCTCGGGCAAGACGTCTATAGCCAAACTGTTGCTCAAGATGTACCAGCCCGCCGAGGGCTCAATATACATAAACGGCGTGGATATAAGGGAGATAGACACGTCGTATCTACGGCGCAGGATCGCCTACGTGTCCCAGGAGGTGTTGCTCTTCGACGACACCGTGGCCAACAACGTGGCCTACGGCGCCGACGGGAAGATAGGCCCCTACGACATACTTAAGGCTTGTTGGCTGGCGAAGGTCCACGACGACATAATGAAGATGCCGCTCGCCTACGACACTCCCTTAGGCGAGAGGGGATCTTACCTATCGGGCGGCCAGAGGCAGAGGATCTCGTTAGCCAGAGCCCTCGTGAAGGACCCCGACATATTCATATTCGACGAAGCTACCTCGAACCTAGACGCCTTAACCGAGAAGGAGGTCTTCTCCACCATACTAGGCGTAGTCGGCGACAGGACGGCCATCTTCATAACGCACTCGCCGGTGGAGGCGCTGGCGGCCGACAAGGTGGTGGTCATGCGCGACGGGGAGATCGTCGAGCAGGGCGCGCCGGCAGAGCTCTTGATTAAGGGCGGCGAGTTCAGCAGAATGTTCAGCGAATACGCTGAGGCGGCGGCCTCCATGTGGTCTAGGAGACAGGAGACGGCTCCGCCCCCTATCTTGAAATCGCCCAAGGTAGCGCCGGGATCTAGGCGTAGCTACGTCAAGCTAGACGGCGTGGCCGGCGAGTGTAGGCCCACGTTGCCGTTCCCCGTGAGCCACAGACATTTCGTGTTGTTGGACTGCGGCGGGCGCCAATACATAATAGAGGACTACACAACGCTGGACGAGGAATCGAGGACGGCGTTGGAGAGGGCTATAGGCGCCAACGTCTTGGTGCCCCGCATAACGTCGATAAAGTCGGTGGACATAAAGGGGGACGAGCTCGTGTGGGATGTGGAGACCGAGATAGGCCGCCGCATCGTCTCGACAAGAGGCAGGAGGAACGTCATGGTGATGGACGGCTCCGTGGTGTTGATAGACGTGTACGAAAACGCCTATGTGATAGAGGTCGACAAGCTCGACGCGCGGAGCAGATACTGGCTGGACAAAGTGGTTTAAGATTTTAAGCAAGCGCCCTAAACGCCGCCGTGGTAGTTTTGGTGAGGTACAGCGAGGTGGCGATCAAGCGGGGGTCTACCCGGAGGGAGATGGAGAGGTTGCTCGTCAGAGCTATCAGGGAGGCCGCCGCCGGGTGCGGCAAGGTCAAGTTTAGGCTGGAGCCAGGGAGGATATTCGTCTACGGAGACGACGGATGTGTGGCGAAGGCCGCGGCGCGGGTGTTCGGGGTCAAGTCGACGAGCCCGGCGGCCGAGTATGTATTTACAGATCTGGCGGATCTCGCGGCAAAGGTAGCGGCCCGCTGGAGGGATATAGTGGCCGGGAGGAAGTTCGCCGTGAGGGCTCATAGGGCCGGGACGCATCCCTTCACGTCGAGAGACATCGCGGCTAAAGTGGGGGAGATCTTGGCGGCCGCCGGCGGCTCCGTCGACTTGGAGCGGCCGGAGGTGGAGATATTCGTCGAGGTTAGGGGAGATCGGGCCTACACGTACAACGAGATCTACGAAGGCCCCGGCGGACTCCCTCTGGGGTCTGAGGGCAAGGTCCTGGCGCTAGTGTCGGGGGGAATAGACTCCCCTGTGGCCGCCTGGTATATGATGCGTAGAGGGGCCTACGTCGACGTGCTCTACTGCAACCTCGGCGGTGTCTTGACGGAGGCCGCCGCCTTGAGGGTGATAGACAAGCTGTTGGAGTGGTCGTACGGCTACGACGCCAAGGTGTTGGTGGCCGACTGCGCCCCCGTGGCCGACGCCATACGCAGATATGTGGACCACCATTTGTGGTCCATAGCGTTTAAACGGGCGTTGTACAAGCTCGCCGAGAGGGCCGCAAGGCTCGTCAAGGCCGAGGCCCTGGTCACGGGCGAATCCCTCGGCCAAGTGTCGTCCCAGACTCTCCAGGCGCTTTCGGCAGTGGAGATGGGGATAGACCTGCCGGTGTTTAGGCCTCTGATAGGGCTGGACAAGGAGGAGATAGCCAAGATGGCGCAGAGGATAGGCACCTACGACCTATCCGTGTCCGTCCCGGAGTACTGCGGGATATTCTCGAGAGAGCCCAGGAGGTGGGCCTCCAGAGGTGAGATAGAGGCGATAGACCTCTACCTGGCCGACGTGGTCGAGGAGGTCTTGAGGAATATAAGGATAGTGAAGAGATCGGAGCTTAAGTCTGCGATAGCCAGTCTGGCCCCCAGCGTAGAGGGCCTGGTCGTGGACAGGGTGCCCGAGGGCGCCGTCGTGGTGGATCTCAGAGACCAGGAGGCGTACCTCAAGTGGCACGTGCCGGGCGCCGTCCGCGTCGAGCTCGACAGAGTCTTTGACTTCGTCGAGAGGATGGGCAGAGACAAGACCTACGTCTTCTACTGCTACCAAGGGGCTCTGAGCGCAGATGTGGCCGAACGTCTAAGGAGATCGGGCTATAGGGCGTACAGCTTGAGGCTCAAGTAATAACGCGTTTTCTAATAATTTAGTCATATAAACCGTTAAAATACATTATTACATATAGAAATGTAATATGGCTTATATAATAGTGTTCAGTTATCCACATGCCGCTGTTTATGGACCCGCTAGATCTGTGGCTGGACGTATTGGGCACGACCCTATTGGCCACCGCCTATTGGCTCTATCTGAATTTCGCCTCTAAGGCTTCCTCAGCCGTCAAGCTGGCCTTTAACAAGGCATTCGGGTACTTCTACATAGCCTTGGGCGTGTACGCCTTGGCGAGCGGTCTATGGGCCACGGCCACCTGGCCGTTTCCCAGCTCCTACAACCTGATATTCTCCGACGCCTGGCCGATCTTCGGCGTAGCGCTGATACTCCTCGGCCTCACGAGCAATAGGATAGGCGTGGAGGCCCTCGGCGAGGACGGCCTCTACTATCTGAGAGGGGCACTCGTGGGCGTCGCCGCGCTGTCCCTAGCGCCGTTCGTCTACTCCTTCGATATATGGAAGTACGGGCTGACTAACGAGCCGCCTCTAGCCGGCCTGCTCTTCTTCGCCGTGGGCTTAGCCGGGCTGTTAAGCCCGCTCCTCACGTTCAAGAAGGCGGCGAGGGGCGTCGCCTACCTGCTCATGTTGCTATTGGTTATAGGCGGTTTGATATCCTTGTTCATAGGCGTCTCGGCCATATTCGCACACACGGCGGCTTGGAAGGCCTGGGCTCCTTGGTACGGCGCCCACTAAAAACCAATTTTTTAAGAGGCTTCCTCGTCCTCGTTTTTCATGACCCTCTTCATAACAGAGGGTGAGGTCGATCAGTTGTTGAGCTTCAGGGAGGCGATAGAGGCGGTCGAGGAGGGGTTCAGGCTTTTGGCGGAGGGCCAGGCGGTCAATTTGCCTAGGCGTAGGGCTATCGTGAAAGGCGCCGTCCTCCACGTCTTGCAGGGCGTGGTGTTGGGGAAGTACGGAGTGGCTGGGTTGAAGACCTACCTAAGCACTAGGGAGGGCGCTAGATTCGCGGTCTTGCTCTTCGATGTAGCTGGCGGCGATCTGCTGGCTATAATCGAGGCGGATAGGCTCGGCCAGAAGAGGACCGGGGCGGCCTCCGCTGTGGCCACTAGGCATATGGCGGCCCGTTTCCAGGGAACGCTCGGCATAGTGGGTTCGGGCAGACAGGCGAGGGCCCAGTTCGAGGCGCTCGTCGAGGTCTTCAAGCCGTCTCTCGTCAAGATATTCAGCAGGAATAGAGAGAGGGCTAGAGCCTTTGTAGAGTTCGTGAGGGGCAGGGGCTACGACGCGGCGCTGGCCGACGACTACAGATCGGTGAGCGACGTAGACGTGTTGGTCACGGCGACGAACTCGGCAGAGCCCTTCATAAGGGGGGAGTACCTACGGCCCGGGGTCCACGTAAACGCCATAGGGAGCAACTGGGCGAATAGAGCGGAGCTGGCGCCGGACGCCGTGGCGAAGGCCGACGTGATAGCCGTGGACGACCTGACCCAGGCGCGGGAGGAGGCGGGGGACCTAATCATGGCGGGGGCCCTCGACAGAGCTGTGCCTCTAGCCGATATAGTGGCCGGAAAGGCGCGCGGGCGGCCCGACGAGAGCTCCATAACTCTGTTCAAGTCGTTGGGCATAGCTGTCGAGGATTTAGTCGTCGCCAAGGTGGTCTACGACAAGGCGGTCAAGGAGCGGCTTGGACGGGAGCTAGAGTTCTCCGGGCGCTGGCCTCTCTGATCGAGAAGATCCTGCTTATAGCCACCGCGTTTTGGCCGAGCAGACATATGCCCCAGAAGGCGTTGACGAGCGCGGTGTACATGGTGAGCGACGCCGTGAGAGTCCCTACCAGGGACCCCACGCTGAGCCGCCCCTCGTTGACGTAGTTGACGCCTATAAGCGCTGTTATTAGAGGCACGGCGTAGCCCACGGCGAACGAGGAGGACCAGTACTCTCTATCTAGGTGGATGTTCCTACTGATTCCCCTGATCCACCTATCCATGGCGGATGTGAAGGCATCCGCGCTGGTCCTTCCGGCGAGATATTCCGAGGCCGCGTGGATGCTCTCGCTGTAGGCCTTCCTCTCGAGGCCTCTGGCCTCCTCGACGTTCTTGACGTAGTGCTCCAACAGCGCCACGTAGAAGGGGAGCCCTATCAGTCCCACGAGGCCTAGAATCGGGCTCATCTCGAATACGGTCACCTCGGCGACGGCGGCCGTGAAGAGGTTCGGCACCATGGAGTTTATTATACCGCCTACGTTCCACATGACGAAGTCGACGTCGTTCACCAGTTTACCTATATCGTCTCCGTTGTCGCGCGCCGCGCCTCCAGCCACGCCCTTGACCAAGCGCATTTTTATGAGGCGGATTGATTGGGCAATGCCGACCCAAAACGGCCGGAACAGCCACTCGGTCGTTGCGTATATCAGACCTGCAAGGGCCAGGAGCCACAAGCCGTGGCTCATCGACCCCACGGACCTGTTGAACAGCCCGTTGGTTATCTCCTGAAGCGAGAACGGGATAAACATGCCGCTGGCCACCGCGCGGAGAATATAGGCAGCCGTAGCCCCGCCGATGCCGAAGTTGAAATATCTGTTGTTGAGGAATTCTTGGTAAAACTTCCAGTGTAGCCTGGCGCTTTTGACTATTTGGCGCATACTGCCTTACCCATACCTATTTAAAACCTATTCGACGTCCAGCACGTCGAGCTCCACCACCTCGAGCGAGGCCCCAAGCGTCTCGGCGACGCTCGGTTGCGTCCGCCCGCCGTCGCCGTTTATGAACTCCTTGACGTATAGACCGCCTTGGCACCTCACAAATACCTCGATGACTCTGTCGGCGATTTGGTACGCTTCGATATTGTATACCATCCTCCGCCTCCTGGCGCGCGGGCTCAACCTCTTTATCCGCCTCGGAGTCCGCTGGACCACCACGGCGCCTTCGAGGGCCTTAAGCTTGGCTAGATCCTCGGCCGAGATGGGCTTGTCGGACAACGCCACTGCTCTGTAGAGCTTTATGCTGGTCTTCGACTTGGCCTTCATCTCCCTTACGTCGTTTCTGGTGCCCGGCTTAAGCGGCGATAGTATAACCCATTCAGTAGCGAGCCCGGAGAGATCCCCTCTATACTTCGACGGCTCCTTGATCTCGACGACAGCGGGCCTCCCGTTGCCCAACATCCTCACGTCGGAGTCTTCGCGGCCCGCCGCGTGGAGGACCAACGCAGAGCCCCCGAACCTGGCCCGCACGGGGTCGAGCACCTCCTCGATGGTCCTCGAGGCGCCCGGCACGAGCCTTCCCTGCGACACGACGCGGCTCAGCTTGAGGTAGCGCCCAAGCAACAGGAGGGGGTTTCTGGCGACTTTGACCGTGCCGTCGATTATATTCACGGTGGCCACGACGTCGGGCCTCTCCTTGCTGGCCGGCCTCCTCAGAAGCTCCCCCACGGCTCTTCCTATCCTCCTGTTTATCTCGTGTTTTATGGATTCCCCCGTCTCTATGCCGAATTTGGCCACGATCTCCCGCTCCCGCTCCAACATATCCCTCGGCACCACGGACCCCACCTGGAACGTCCCGAAGTCTATCTCGGCCAACGCCTTCGCCACGCTCTCCGCGTACTTCTCCACGTCCTTGAGCAAGCCGCCGCAGATATAGCAACGGGCCTCCTCGACGCTTATGCCGTTCGAGGCGAGGAACCTCCTCGTGGGCGCGTGGACTCTCCCGAGCGCCTTGAGATCCTCGGCGACATCTACGCCGTTTCTGTAGTCGTACACCAGCCTCATGTGGAGCAGAGTCTTTATGGCGCGGCCCCTCTCGGCGTTCTCCACGCCGTAGCCCATCGAGGCGAATAGCCTGCCCAGACACGAGTCGCATAGCGGATACTGGCGCAGAATTTCCCTAGCCCTCTCGACGGGATCCACCGCGCACTCTGCGGAGGGGGTTATAAATTTAGGATCGGCCGGGAAGAGGTCAACGGACTACCTCCTGGCGATCTGCCGCTATGTTGAACACTGCGAACTGGTGGTGAGGCGGCATGTCGCCCAGCCCAGCGCCGCAGTCCACCTCGACGTCTGCAGGCTCCAGATAGGCTACGTATGTGAAATCCCGCGGCGGCTTGCAGACGCCGCGCCTGCCGTCCACGACAGGCCTCCGTATGAGATTCGCCAAGCTGACGCGTTCAATCAGCTTGACGCCGGGATGTCTGGCGCCCCGCAACGCCCTCCTCAAGAGGCCGGTAGAGGACTCCTCGTCGGGGAACAACGACCTCACGGAGTTGCCGAGGACCCTAATCGCGCGGGCCGCGTCAATGAAATACGCCACGAACTCGGCGTCCTCTCTTATCCCGTTCGATATCAATAGGGCGGCCACAAGCGCCTTGCCGTGGACGTAAGGCTGTTCGGCGAACGCCCTTGTCGATGTGACCAGGACGAACCTCCTCATTGGAGGCGGACGCCTCTGGCGCCGAGCCTGTACTGGCGCCGCAACACCTTGGACATCTTCTTCATCGACTCGTAGACCTTCAACATGTCCTTCACGTCCTTGGGCGTCACGCCGGCGCCTATGGCTATACGCCTGATCCTGGAGGCGTTGAGTATGCTCGGGTCCCTCAACTCCTCCTCGGTCATGGAGCTCAAGATGGCGCGCCATCTCCTTAAATTCTTCTGGGAGAGCTCTATCTGCTCATCGCTTATCTTGGAGGCGAGCGTGCCGGGGAGGAGCTCGAGGACCTTGCTCAGAGGCCCGAGCTTCAACAACGCATCTATCTGCTTCTTGAAGGTGAGCAGGTCGAGCCGCCCGCTCTCCAGCTCCTCCAAGACTTCCTCCTCCTCGAACACCGCCTTGACGCGCTCCACCAAGGTCTCCAGGTCGCCCATGCCCAACACCCTCGCCACGAACTTCCTGGGGCTGAAGGGCTCGATCTCGTCGACGCCCTCTCCGACTCCGATGAACTTGACCCTGGCGCCTGTCTTGGCCACGGCCGCCAGGGCGCCTCCGCCTCTGGCGGTGCTGTCCATCTTGGTTATGGCGACGCTGTGTATGGGCACGTACTTCATGAAGGCCTCCGCCTGCGCCGCGGCTTGGCGGCCGACGGTGGCGTCCACCACTAACATCACCTCGTCGGGCTTTATGGCGTCGTAGATGGCCTTGACCTCCTCCAGCAACGACTGCTCGTTCTTGTGTCGGCCGGCCGTGTCAACGAGGACTAGGTCTACGCCCTTCATCTGCTCTAGGCCGCGTCTGGCTATGCCCACCGCGTCGTTGCCGTCCCTCTCGCCGTAGAAGCGGGCGCCCACTCTCTCCGCCAGTTGCTTTAGCTGGTCGTATGCGGCCGGCCTAATGGTGTCGGTCTCAACTACGCCGACTTTCAAGCCGCGTTTTATATAGAAGAGCGCTATCTTCGCCGCAGTGGTGGTCTTCCCGCTGCCCTCTACCCCCAGCAACATGATCACGTACGGCCTCTTGGGGAGCTTTAGATCGGGCTCGGCCTCCCCGCCCAGGAGCTTGACCAGCTCTTGATATATGACGTAAATCACGAAGTCCTTGACGGGTATGCCGGGCGGCGGCCTCTCCTCCCTTATGCGCCTAACCGCTGTGTCTGTGAACGCCCTGACCATATCCAGAGGCACGTCTGCCTTCAACAGAGATCTCTGGAGCTCCCGCGAGATCTCCTGGAGCGTCTGCTCGTCGATGTACTCGACGCCTCTTATCTTCTCGACAAGCTTCGAGAAGAGCTCGGTCAACGGCCTCACGGCTTGGCCGGGCGCCGGTATATATATCTATTACTAGACGCGGCCCAGCAGGATCAACGTAGCGTAAGCGAGCAACAACGCCGACGTTATAGACGCCAGCGCTTTTATGAAGTCGACGACCCTTATGATCCTCATCCTCCTCGAGGCGGCCGAGCCGAGCAAGGTGCTGTAGGTTAAGAGGGTGAACGACATGGGGACGTTAAAGGCAGTGCCCACGGCGGCCAGGACGGCGGCAGACACGCTGGCCGCGACGGCTCCGCTGAACGAGAACGCGTAGAGCTTGACTATCCACCTGGAGAATCTGAGGCCTAGATAGTTGCCGAGCAGTATGGCCGCAACCACGTAGACGCTCTTGTCGACGAACGCTATGTTGTTTACGCCGAACATGAAGGACACGGCGGCCAGGACGGCGTATCCCAACGCGAGGGAGGGCCTCACGAGCTTGGCCACGAGGTAGCCCACGGCGAACGCGAGCGCGGGCGTGCCGAACCACAACAACAATGACGTAGCTGTTAAGCCTCTGAGCGAGTATAGGAATACGGAGATCGGCAGGGAGATCTTCGCGGCGGTGAACGCGACGTAGAACAGAAGCGCCGCGAGGTATTCGGGCGCGCTGAACTTGAGCGGCGACATGGGCGACAGGAACGTGCCCGCTATCTCGGACACCACGGCCAATACCAACGCGCGATCCGGCTGGACGCCGCCCCACGCAGACGGGCCGAGGACCACCAAGGCGTTGTTGTAGACTAGGGCGAAGGCGAGCAACGAGGTCAACAACTCGTCTAGCGCGGACACCGGCCCTCGTCGTCCAATTGTTTTAAAGATTTCCCGGGGAGGGTTATATGGATCTCCCCAAGACTAGGGAGGAGCTGGCCCGGCTGATAGACCACACCATACTCAACCCGGCGGCTACTCCAAAAGACGTCGAGAGGTACTGCAGAGAGGTCCTGGAGCACGGCTTCTGGGGCGTGATGGTCAATCCGTCGTATGTCGCGTACGCCAAGAGCGTGATCGGGAACAGGGCTAAGGTAATGTCAGTCGTCGGCTTTCCATTCGGCGCCACTAAGCCTGCGTTGAAGGCGGCGGAGGCCGAGGCCGCCATGAACGACGGGGCCGACGAGGTGGACATGGTCATGAACATAGGCGCATTTAAGGCGGGCCTCTACGAGGTCGTGGAGAGGGAGATAAGGGTCGTCGCCTCGGTCGTGCACGACTACGGCGGCATCCTAAAGGTGATACTGGAAACCGGCTACTTAACGCCGGAGGAGATAGCCAAGGCGTCGTCGATAGCCGTGGAGGCCGGCGCCGACTTCGTCAAGACGAGCACGGGATACGGCCCCCGTGGGGCAACCGTAGAGGACGTCGAGATAATGAGGAGGGCTGTCGGCGATAGGGCCGGCGTCAAGGCTGCTGGCGGCATCAGGACGGCGGAGCAAGCGTTGGCGATGTTAAGGGCAGGCGCCAACAGGATAGGGTCCAGCCACGGGGTGGACATAATCAAGACGTTCGCGCCCTAGGCCGACCCTCCGCGTTCTAGGACGGAGACGTAGGCAGGCCTATCGTCGTACAGCTTGGCGGTCCTTAAGGCCTTCGCCTCAGCGAGGTTCTGCGACTTCCGCCTAAGCGCGTCGGGGTCCTTGACAAGCTCCTGCCCTATGGGCGTCGGCCTTCCCCCGGCCATGTTGACGAAGGTGAAGTAGCCGCTGGCTACGCGTCTCTCTCCCCTCAGCCCCTTGGCCACCACCTCGAAAGCCACCTCGAGGCTCGTGTGGCCGACGTAATCGACGTCGCTCCTGACAGCAATTATGTCGCCTACGTAGATCGGCCTCCTGAAATTTATCGAGTTCAAGCTCGCCGTCACGTAGATCCCCGGTCTATAGTTGAACGCCGATATCGCTGCTATTTGGTCTAGATAGTAGAGGAGCCTGCCGCCGTACATAAGATCGCCGTATACTGCGTCCTCCGGCATTACCTGGATATGAGTTACCGCGGGGAGATCGCCGACGGTTGGCTCGCGCTTCAGCTCAGGCTCCACGGACTCCCTCCACCTGGAGAAATAGCTCCAGAGGGCCCTCTCCCAGTCCTCGGAGGCCTCCAGCGCCCTCCCGACGGGCGACGGTCTGTCGTCGGCTCCAACCTTCACGAATATCATTCTGGCTATAGTGGCCAGCGAGGGCCCCTCGGCCCTCTTCACGTAGGCCTCGACCAACGCCGTCATGCTGGATCTCCTGACGTGGACGATCCAGGCCTTGAACTTGACCACGTCGCCTACCTTGACGGGGGAGACGAAGTGCATGCGGTCTAGGTAGCCCAAGACCACGTTGGACTCGGAGAAGTCCATGGCGGCTATAGTCCCGGCGTCTACAAGCCACTGGAGCATATAGCCTCCGTATAACGTCCCTATGGGGTTCACGTTGTGCGGAGTGACCAGTCTGACCACCTCAACCTCGGTGTTGGAGATCGAGGTCATGCGAACCCCTGGCCGGGCTCCAACACGGTGCCGGCGCCTACCCGGACGCCTCTGCCTATCAACGCGCCGAGCTTGTAAAGCTCGCGGCCTCTCACCTCTATGGGGCTCAGCCTATCTCTGCCCTCCCTCAACACCGATTTAGTCAAGACGTTGGGCTCCAGCACCGCGTCCTCCCCCACGACGCTGTAGGAGACAAAGGAGCCCCTGCCGACCGTGGCCCGCGGCCCCACGAGGCTGTGCGTTATCTCGGCCCCGCTCCCCACGACGGCGCCCTCCTCTATATCGGCGAAGTTCCTGATCAAGGCGTGGGTGCCCACGAAGGCCCGCCTGCCTATATACGCCGGCCCCTTCACTACGGCGTAGTGATCTATCTCTGCTCCGCCCTCCACCACCACGGGCCCCTCGATGACTGCGGTCGGGCTCACCTTGGCGTCCGCCGCTATGTATGTGGCGTTGGGCATGACGAGCTCTAAGGCCTCTATTAGGTCCACCGGCTCCTCGACCCTAAACCACCTCCCTCCCCACACGGCGACGGCGATCCTAGCCTCCCTGGCGGCCTCGGCAAGCGCCTGGGGGAGCCTCGCGCCTTCGAAGAGCCTGGCCAGACGGCACGGGATTAGCAGAGCGCCTCCGTAGGCCAGTTGCCCCTCGCCGCCGATCCCGGCAAGCAATCCCCCCGACATGGCCACGGATAGACCACCTCGGGCTCTCGAGGGCACCGCCAAGACGGCGCCGTCAGCCCCCGCCGAGGCGGTCGCCTCGACCAAGGCCCTCAACGCGTCCCTCTCTGTTATCACGGAGCCCGACGCTACGAGTAGCTTGTCGTTGACGGTGCACAGCTGGGCCGCGGCCCTCACGACATCCTCCGCCGAGTTGCCGTCGACGTGGAGGACCTCGTGTCTCCCCTCCTCTACCGATTTGGAGGCGACGTAGACCTTGCCGAAAATCTCCGACAGGATATCGGCCGTGTACCGGTATAGGGGCCTCCCGCCCAGCTTAACTTCGGCTATGTAGCCGCCTGTGAGGCTCTTGAAGAGCTCGCTGTACTCGTTCGCAGCCACTACTGGGACTATCATTCACTCAACGGTGACCGTCTTGGCCAGATTACGCGGCTTATCTGGATCTCTGCCCAGCTCCACAGCTGTGTAGTACGCCAACAGCTGTAGCGGTATCACGAACGAGGCGGCGTTCAGCAACGGGTCCAGGTGGGGCACCTCGAACACGTACTTGAGCTTCCTCGCCACGTCGTCGCCGCGCGGCGCGACGCCGATTATCAACGCATCTCTCGCCTGCATCTCCGCCACGTTGTTAAGGAGCTTGTCCTTAAGCGAGGGGTCGGAGAAGACGAACACCACGGGGAACTTGCTCTCGACCAGCGCTATGGGCCCGTGCTTGGACTCGCCGGCGGGATAGGCCTCGGCGTGTATATACGCTATCTCTTTCATCTTCAAGGCCCCCTCGAGCGCGACCGGCATGCCGAGCCCTCTGCTTAGGTAGTACGCGCTTTGGCTGCTCTTCAGCCTCTCGGCGAGCGCCTTGGCGGATCCCTCGTTGAGCTCTATGGCCTTCCTCGCGACGTCGGGAAGCCTCTTCAAGCCCTCCACGCGGGGCTCCACGTCCATACCCAACGATCTGCCGATCTGGGCGTGGAGCGCGGCCAGGAGGGCCACCTGCGTGGTGAACGTCTTGGTGGCGGCCACACCTATCTCGGGCCCCGCCCTGGTGTAAAGCACAGCGTCGCTTTCCCTCGCCAACGTGCTCGCCACCACGTTGGTCACCGCCACCACCTTGACCCCTCTCTCCCTCATGGACCGGGCGGCCTTTATTGTATCTATGGTCTCGCCCGACTGCGACACGGCTATGGCCACGTCGTCGACGTCGAAAAGCCCCTCGTACGTGGCGTACTCCGAGGAGATTATCGGCAGAGCCGCGATCTTGTACTCTGCAAGGCCCAGCTGGAAGACGAGCCCGGCGTAGTACGACGTCCCCGCGCCCACGACGTACACTCTCTTGGCGTTCAGCAACATCTCGGCGACCTCCGACAGACGCCGTTGTTCGAGGCCGGCCACAGTGGAGGCTAGGGCCTCCGGCTGTTCGTGTATCTCCTTCAACATGAAATGCCGGTAGCCGCCTCTGAGTGCCTGGTCGGCGCTCCAAGGTATTAAGTGCACTCTATCCCCCACCTCCACCCTCACCCCGTCGTGCTCCACGACGACCTCGGCCGGGGTGACGTAGCCGTACTCGCCGTCTCTCAGCGGGAGGACCTTCTTAGTGTGCTCAAGCACGGTCGGTATATCGCTGGCGACCACGTTGAAGCCCTCGCCGAGGCCCACGATCAGCGGCGAGAGGTTGCGGGCGAAGAAAATCTTGTCCGGCTCCTTGGAGTCCACGACTGCGAGGGCGTAGGCCCCCCGCAACCGCGACAAGGCCTTCTTGAAGGCCTCCCAAGGGGTCAAGCCCGCCTTCTCGTACTCCTCCATAAGGTGCGCGAAGACCTCTGTGTCGGTCTCGCTCCTAAACACGTGGCCCCTCGCGACCAGCTCGGCCTTCAGCTCCTCGTAGTTCTCGATTATGCCGTTGTGCACCACGGCGATGGAGCCGGTGCAGTCCACGTGCGGATGCGCGTTGGCCTGGTTGGGCTTCCCGTGCGTAGCCCACCTAGTGTGAGCCACGCCGGTCCTCCCCCTTATCTGGTCGAAGCCCAGCTTGCTGGAGACCTCGGCCACCTTCCCTGCGTCCTTCCTGACGACTACGCCGCGGGGCGTCACCACCGCGATCCCGGCCGAGTCGTAACCCCTATATTCGAGCCTTTCCAAGGCTCTGCGTAGCAAGGCGCCGAGGGACACCTCGGCGTTTGTGGTTATGCCGAAGATGCCGCACACACTAGCGTCGGGGCGGCGAGTATATATTAATTAGTGCCATGGAGCCACAGTGGAGCTCCAGGAGGCCGTAGACCTGTTGGAGGCCAAGATAAACAGCCCAACCTTCGTCAAGGCCGTGGGGAGGACTGCGGCGGAGGCCATAAAGACGTTGTTGGAGGCCTACAGATGCAACGTGGTCTTGACGACGGAGGAGGTGTTAAGGGTGCTGAACGACTACTATATCTTCGAGTCGCGCATGAGGAGATTGATAGAGCTCTACGAGGAGCTCTCCGGCGGCGCGTTGGCCGCCCTGGCCCGCATAGCGTTAGGCGAGGACGCGGATCTGCCGGATGTAGACTACAAGCTTCTGCTGAGGGAGCTGGACGCCTATCGGTCAGAGCTCTTCAAGCTGGCCGAGATGGTCAAGGAGGCGGAGCGGCGGTGTCCGAAGGCCTACTCCTCGACGAGCTCCAAGGCGTAGACGCCGGGCTTCGAGATTCCCAGCCGCTTGGCGATGCAGGACTTCTCGGGGTCTAGGACGGCCAACATGCCGCGCCAGTTGTTGACGAACTCGGTAGAGCCGCAGTTGGGGCATTGCGCTGCGTCCTCGGGCACTATCAGCTTGCAGTTCTTGCAGGCCTTGTAGCCCGACAGGGTCTTCTTGGCGCGGCTCATGGCTTCTTCCCTTTCTTCTCCTTGAGCCACTCAAGCTTCCCGAGGCCGGGGCCGCGCATGGTCATGGTGATCCTCACGGCGAGGTCGAGGCCCTCCTTCTGGGCGACGTAGGAGACGCCGGTGATGCGGGCCCTCACCATATCCCCCACCCCAACCTTCCTCTTGCTCCTCTCGCCTATAAAGCTCTTCGTGCTCGCGTCGAACAATATATTGGGCTCCTCCATGAGGTGGATCTTGTTTATGAAGCCTAGGACGGGGCCTATGCGCACCATGACGCCCACCTCGCGGGCCGACTCCACTATGCCGTAGACAACCTCCCCGTCTAGGGGCACGTAGGTCAACAAATCGAACACGGCTCTGTGGTACGTGGCGCCGTCGCCGAATAGTATGACGCCCTCTCTCGCGACCTTGGCGCCCAGCACGGCCACCACGAAGCCCAGATCCCTGAAGGACTTCCCCTCGTACCTCGCCCTCAACTGGGCCAGGGCGACGTCCTCAAGCGGCTTGCCGAACTCCGACGGGTTGATCCTGACGTAGTCCTCAGCCTCAATTAGACGGAAAGGCATGGGGCTATCCTATCCCGTCTTTTTAAATACAACGCCTTAAAGCGCTACCAACTCCCTATCGTGGAATAGGACCACCGCGAGCCCGCCCCTCCTCGCCCTCTCCACGATCTCCGAGTCGCCCGACAGCACGGCGCCGCCCACGCGTCTGGCGGCCTCCACGATCGACCTATCTGCGGGGCCCCTCTCGCCGACCACGAAGGGGGCCAACACCCGCACTAGTTTGAGAGCCACCCTCGCCTTCCGGCTTCTGCCAGCTAGAGTCTGTAGCTCCTCCAGAACGGCGTAGGTGGTGAAGAGCGTGTGCTCGGCCAGCACGTCGACGCCCACCCTCCGCTCGACGACGTATAGAAACGACGACGTGTCGACGACCAGCCTCAAAGCTCCACGACGGATATCCCCAACTTCTCGGCGGCTTTCCTGAACGCGTCGGACTTCGCCGTCGCGATGAGCTGGAGCCGCTTCTTCCTAGCCAGGCTCAGGTAGGTCGCCAAGAGCTCCTCGGCGTAGTTGTCGGGCACGGCGAGATCGGCGTCGTCCACGGCCACGACGCTGCCCTCGTTGGAGAGTATCAGCTGGGTCAAGACCGGCAGAACGGCCTTGGTAAAGTTGCCGACATTGTAGGCGTTTGTCCACATGCCGCCTGCCTTGACGTACATGGCGATCCTCCCCGTCGACACGAGCCCGACCCTCACGTCGTCTATTTTGGCCGCCTTGAGGAGGCCGTAGAGGTGGTCTCTGAGGGGCTCGAACTGGGGCTGGGATAGTATGCGCGAGATTTGGTGGGCCGTGTACTGGCCTTCGGGCCCCACGCTTGTGGCCGGCAAGAGGTCCACATGAGTCTCGTAGGTGTATTTCCAGGCGGCCAGTCTCCTGCCGCTTATGAAATAGTAGGCGTCTTTCAGCCCGACTCTCAGATCCAGCAAGATCCTCTCGGCTTTCCTGAACCTCTCGTCGTCGACAGGCCCGCAGGGTATTAGGACGTCCTCGTTCAACACAGCGTAGGGCGCGGTGCAGAGCTCCACGTCGAGGCCCTCGGGATATACCACTCTGCCCCTCTGGCCGCTCTTCGCTACGCGTATCAACTGTTGAAAGTTCTCGTAGATCGCCTGCTCGACGTATCCGCCCTTCGTGGCGTAGGAGTAGCTGTAGCCGTACACCCCGCCTTCGAGGGCCCAATGCGCCTCTATGGTAAACGGCGTCGAGGTATCGCCGCCTCTGTGGATGTCCTCCGCCTCGTGTACTATCAACAAAGGCCCCTCGAACAATATCCACTGCTCCCCCCTGCTCTGCATCAGCATAGAGAGCGCCTCGAGGAGCGACGTCTTGCCGGAATTCGGCGGCCCGAAGAGGAGGGCGTGGCCTTCCAGATCCACGCAACGGTCCAACGCCCTGAAATTCCGGGCGCAGAGCCTCCTCAGCTCCATAACCTCGCCAGCTCGTCCCTATACCGCCTCAACAATCTGTCCAGCTCCTCCGGAGGCGTGTTGGGGTCTATCTCTCTGCATCTGGGGATTATGTGTATGTGGAGGTGCGCCTCGACGCCTGCGCCGGCCGCCCTGCCCACGTTTATCCCCATCAACACATCCTCGCAACCCGTCGCCGCCATAACCGCGCTCTTCACCATATAGGCCTCCCTCAACAAGCCGGCCAGCTCCTCGTCTGTAAGCTCGTCCAGATCGCCCACGTGCTTGTAGGGGGCCACCATCACGTGTCCCCACATATAGGGGTATTTATTCAGCAGACCTATGGAGTATCTGCCTCTATAAAACACGAGGTTCTCCCCGTCGGCCTCGGGCCTCCCTATGTATTCGCAGAAGAAGCACCCCTTCTTGTTCTCCCCGGAGACGATGTACTTGTACCTCCACGGCGTCAGCACCACCCGGAACGCTCCCACCTGCCGTCTTACCCAATGCCTTTATAGGTTTTCCGGCATGAGGATGTTGGGGCCGGGGTAGTCCAAAGGCCGGCTCCGCCGACGCCGCGGGCGAGGCCCCGCGTAGCGGGCTTCAGCCCTGCTCGGCGCGTCTGGCCTTGATCAGTATGAATTTGTCGGACACTATGTCGTATACTATCGAGAAGTCGCCGGCCAGCATACGCGCCAGCTCTACCTTCTCGCCGAAGTCGAGGGATATGCCGTACTGCCGCAACACCTCGTCTAAGTCCGCCGAATCGCCTGCCTTAAGGGAGACGAGCTTGGCCAGAGCCCTTAGATCCATCGTAGATCTCGGCCGTCCGATATTTTTAGGCGACGGTTACGGATTTAAGGGTGGCGCGGATTGTCCGGAGTGTTGACGTTGCCGACGCCTGCGGTGGTGGCTATAGGCAGTAGGGGCGGGAGGCTCGTAGCTTACGACGTGGAGGGCGGGAAGTTCTACGATTTGCCCATAGGACTCGAGGGGATAGACGTCGCGGAGCTCAAGATAGAGGGCTTCAGCGTCAGGTCGCACGTAGCCGTGGCGTCCTACGCAACGTCGTTTATCAAGGCCATCGCCGTCGACGGCGACGCGGAGCTGTTAGACGTTGGGGGGCTTAGGAAGATGCAGCGGGGAGCCGTCACTATCCAGACGGTGAAGGGGCGCGAGTTCGGCAGATGGGACGACGTGTGGAACAAGCTGATCCTGATAGGGGGGCCTGCCGGCGTGTTGGCGATCGGGGCCTCCAGAGCCGGCTCCCTCCTCCATCTGAGCACGGCTAGGACCGACGCCAGACACGTCAAGGCCGTGACGGACTCCCTAGAGCTCTTGAGGAAATTCGGCGAGGTCTCGGTCGCTTGTTCGTGCCGGCTCGGCCTGCTCCCAGTGGAGCTGTTGGCCAGACGCGGCACCGAATACGTCTTGGTCAAAATCTACATGAATATCCAGAACAGGAGAAGCGACGGTGTGGTTGTTATCAAAGGCTCCGGCGGCAACATACACAGGAGATTTATCGGACCTCTAGAAAATCTCAATCTTTTTATCCAGGAGGTCTACCGATCTTGATGGATAGAGTTATCGTCCTTGCAGGCGGTTTTGCCACGAGGCTCAGGCCCCTCAGCTATACCAGGCCCAAGCCCCTCTTCCCCGTGTTGGATAAGCCGCTTATAGACTGGATAGTGGAGGGCGTGAAGGGCATAGCGCCTGTCGTTGTGTCCGCCCGCTACCTCGCCCACATGATCCGCGACCATATCTCGAGGAGGTGGAACGACGTGGCTACCGTGGTCGAGGAGAGTAGGCCGTTGGGAGACGGAGGCGCTGTGGCGTACATAGCCGACATGTTGAGCCTCAACGGCCCGGTGTTGGTGGTCAACGGCGACGTGTTCACCGACGTGGACTATTCAGCCGTCGTGAACGCCCATAAGAAATACGGCGGCGTGGCCACCATAGCCTTCGTCGAGGTGCCGCCGGAGAGCGTGAGCAAATACGGCATAGCCGTGGTCGACGACTCCATGAGGCTAAGAGGCTTCGTGGAGAAGCCGAAGGAGCCGCCGGGAGGTAGCCGGCTCGCCAACGCAGGAGTCTACGTCTTCGAGGCGGAGGCCCTTAAGGCCATACCTAGAAGGAGAGGCGAGGTCAAGATAGCGAAGGACCTCATACCGGCTCTCCTGGAGAAACACGATATATATGTCTATATACATAGAGGGATCTGGCACGACATAGGGACCCCTGCCGACTATCTGAAGGCCAACTTCGCGGCGCTCGACAAGTGGGGAGGCGTAGCCGAGAGGGCAGGCGCGGAGATCACGCCGCCTGTCTATATTGCCGGAGACGTAGAGATAGGCGAGGGCGCCTCCATAGGCCCCTACGTGGTGTTGGGGTCGGGCTCCAGAGTGGGCAAATATTCCAGAATAAGGAACAGCGTGTTGATGAGGGGAGCGTCGGTGGAGCCGGGCTCCCACATATCGGGTAGCATAATAGGCGAGGAGAGCTATATAGGGAGGTGGGCCCGCATAGTCGACGCTGTGATAGCCGACGGCGTCTACGTCAGAGACGAGGTGTCGGTCGGGAGGAACTCGTCAGTGGGCCCCAACAGAGAAGTCGTGGAGGACGTGCCGGAGGGCTCCACTCTGCCCTGATCAGCGCTTTTAACCCCATTCACGCCGTCCTCCAGCCTGGCCTCATCACCTAGGCGTTATGGACCTTGCTTAAAATAGTGCGCAACGCCTTCTCGACATCGGTCTTAGTCCGTATTTTCTTCTTGAAGACATCGCCGGCGTCCGCGACGATGCGGTTGCCCTCTATGTATATTCTGGCCGTCGAAGTCGGAGATATATAGGGTCTGAAAACCAGCCGCCTCTCCTCTACCTGCAACGGGCCCGTGTAGGAGTAGTACCGCGATTTCGTCGCCTTGGCTATCAACGACATAAGCCTGGCCAGAACTCTGCCGGCTCTGGCCACCTCCTCGTCGTCTATCTTCTCCTCGCTCTCCTTGCCAACTACGGCAGAATAGAGGCTCTTGGTCTCGAGGTGGTACTGCATCAAGAACGCAGCCCTATCGCCGATCAGTGAAATAGATCGGACGTAGGGGCTGACCACTACGGAAAGCAACGGCCCCTTAGAGCCTCTCGAGCGGGTCGACCCCATTTGGACATTTGTACTGCATCTTCCTGGCGCACACGTCGCAGAACATATGGCCCGTCTTCTTACAAAGGTATCTATCCTCGTAGAGGTAGAGCCTTCTGCCGCATCGGCTACACCTCCCGACCATCAAGGTCTTTATAGGGTAGACCACGAACCGCCCGTTGACGGGCCTATTTAAATTTTGGCTAGGCCTTCCTTACGCCGAGCTTTAGGACGACCTTCCCGCCGTCCTGGACCAGCCTGGCCTTCTCGGTGGCTAGGAGATAGGCGAGCGCCTTGTTGGGATCCGCGCCGGCCTCCCTACACCGCTCCACAAACGACGAGATCTCCTCTCCGTCCTTCAGCTCCACCTCGGCGATGGCCGGCGAGTCGAGCCTAAGGACGCCCTTGACGAGCACCTCCAGCTCCTCGTATATGTCCGCCAGCTTTCCGAGCACTTCGACCACGGCGCCTAGCTCCCTCATGACTTGCGCCACAGCCTCGTTTAACTCCTCATCGTCATAGCGCCTAGCGGCTCTGTCGAGATCCCTCAAAGACCTGGCGAGATCTCTCACCAAGTCCATATTCTGAGGACTCTGTCCAACGTATTAGGGTGTGTCTTAACTAAGAACTTCAGCCGCGAGTAGGCCGGATATAATACCTCCTCGACGACCTCGTTCCACCCGACCTTCAACAAGCCGGTGGCCAGGTGTCTGGAGCCGGCGTATCTATCCGCCTCGTACTCGTAGAGGCGTATCAATGCCGTGTAGAGCAGAGACGCGCCGATTAGATGAATTCCTATTAAATAAAGCGATATATTAGCATATATATAATTAATTAAATATATTCTTAAAATAAATTCACTTATTAGAAATAAAAGAATTTTATACATATGGTGAAGCCTTATATGGCCTTCCTCATGCTTCAAGGCCGCCTCTATTTCCTCCGGCTTCAGCCTCGCGAGGAGCCCGGTGGTGGCGAGTATAATACTGCCGAAGGGCGTCTCGAAAGACATGGCGTTGGCCGTACGGTCCTTGACCACGCATATGCCCCTGGCCTTGAAGTGGTAGGCCTCGTATTCGCCAAGTATAGCGGGGTTTTCTAAAATCTCTTTTTTGTTCTTTTTAAGAAAATTTAAATCTTTATATTTAGTTTTTATTATAGTTATATAATCTACTTTAATACATTTACTTTTTAAATATAGAAATAAAGCGATATAGCTGGCGATAATCGCGGAAATCCCAACCACGAGCTGTAGAGACAGATGGTGCACGAGCAGGGCCGGCGGCATGGAGATCAGAAACGGGAGGAATAGAAATAGGGGGTTGACCTTGATTTCCGGTGGCTCGATCAACTTGCCCGATTTCCAAGCCCCAATTATGGCCACGTTATATCTGTCATCTCTCGCGAGCTCTCGTAGATATAGGAGATATGCGGCCCGTGCCCTCAAGCTACGGAGCTTTGGTCTGTTGACCTCTATGATCTCGCCGTCGGCTAATATGACGCCGTCTCTTACTTCGAGTCTCGAGCCCAAGCCCAACCTCCTCCACTGGTCGCTCAAGTCGATATACACAAGGCGGGAGGAAAGCCCTAATATATTGCCGGCGATTACTGTAACTTTTCGGACTCCAGTATCTCCAGGACTTTGTCGGTCTCGTACTTTTCAAGGAGATCCCAGAGCTTGCCCGATCGATAGAGGCCGTAGACTTTGCCCCTGGCGCTCCTCTTAATGACTGCGATATAGCCGCGGTGGACGAGCTCGTCGAGGAACCCGCGTATCATGACCGTTTTTGCCCTTATATCCTTCCTGCTATATATGCTTAGGTCTTGGGCGATTTTAGATGGGCGGAATGTTATCAAGTTGCCCTTTGCGTTCTTTGCTTGATCTTGCAAAAACTGTATAGTGATTCTTTTTATTACATAGGAATCGAGCTTATCGGAATATTTGTAAATTGTACGAAAGCCTTCCATAGATCATTAGAATTCACCTCTTATTTATGCATTTCTTTTCTATTTAAGCATTTTAGATTTTCTATAAAAATTATTTTCTCTTTTATTTCATCGAGGGTTTTTTCTATGTATGACAACTTATAATTTAGATAATTAAAATAAATCTCGCAAGTTTCCATCTCGTCGATATCAATGCCCAATATCTTCAGTGTGTTAATAATCTGTTTAATTACTTCATCTCTATCTTTCATATTTCTTAAATAAATTTATAAATTTTTATAATTTTATCATTTATTATAATAGATGAATTATTCACTTTAAAGTTATACGATATATGTGGTTTAACGAGTATAATGTTTGTATGCGCCATTACATCCGGTGGCGGCAGTATATTGGTGACCAGAACAACTCTAATGCCGTATTTGGCCATTTCAGTAATTATGTGCCTTATGATATTTAGATTTAAAATATTTTGAGCTTCATCGACTATTAATATTAATTTTATATTTTTTGTAATAGACATATTTCTAAATTTATTGTATATAAAGGTCAGAATTAATGATATTATTAGAATCTTCTCCTCAACTAATGATAGACTAGATAAATCAATTGTTATATTTTTATTGTACTTAATAATAAAATCAAGTGGAATTCTTCCTTTGTCTAATGCATCGAGAATGTACTCAAGCCTACGTAGTATGGCCGCCTTCATTTCAGTCTCGCTCTTCGTGGTTGTCAGATACGAATCTATCGCCGTCAGCAGATCTTTCGGCCGCTTAACCTCTTGATCCTTTATAGATCTATATAGAAAGTAAATAGATGGCTCATTTAGATTTAATGATATACCAATTAATTCTGCTAAGATTTTCTTATTTATATTTGATATATCTAGTTTTAATTTAGAGGCATTTATCTTAAGGCCTAGGCTGTACTCGCCGTTCCAGTCCATCACGACGACCTTCTTTCCGCTACGGCTTGCTATCTTCTTGGCGAGGGTAGTCTTGCCCGATCGGGTGGGCCCTATTATGGTTATATGTTTGTCGAGAGGCAGATAGACGAGGCCGCCGGAGCCGAGGCCTACGAACACCTCGTCGTCTCTCCAGATGTATGTAGCGAGAGCCAGCGATACGAGCGCCGTGAGGGCTATGTCGATCATCTTGTCGGCGCCTCTCTCAATACTGCAGAGTTGGCGAACCACTTGGGCATCGCCCAGCGGTATTTCCAGAACCTGTCGTCGACAGCCGCCACGTATTTTTCTCGGTTTTCTAGGCCTCTCATGACTCTGCCCATGGCTTGTACGGAGTTGCTGACCGCCGCGAAGAGCAACACATATTTGAAGCCCGATAGCCCTAGCCTGTCGACGATCTGCATTTTGGCCTTCAACCAACTATCTGTCACGTTAGGTATGGGGAATCCGACGAGGATTGCCGCGTCCGCATCCACGTTGACGCCTTCAGAGAGCGGGCTCCCGAAATAGGTGATCACTATGTGTGGTATATCCCCAAGCGGCCTATCTGATAACGGATATTCTCTAAGTTTGACTTTATAATATTCATATAATTTCTTATTAGGAAGAAATAATATAATTTTATTAAAAACAGAAAAAGTATCGTTTAATATCTTTTTAATAAGTAATACAGTCGACTTGCTTATTCTATTTATATACCTTATTTTTATAGGATATATATCAATTACTAAATTTTCAAAAAATATATTATCATTATTTATATAGTTTATATCAAGAAATTTAATGAATATCTCAGAAAAAGGTTTAGTTACAGATGCGCTCGCCAATAGAACGTTTCTTCCTTTCAGGAGCTCTCCCATTATGGGTAGCAAGACGCACCGCCGGGCGTGTGGGTCGCATATCATATCTGATGGAACGTCCTTCTCGACAAGCAGGTCGTGCAGCAGGAGGTTGTGCGCCTCGTCGATTATGACCAGATCGCTTTCCCTCAAGAGATCGGCGATAGACGATAGATATTCTTGGCTTTCAAGATAGGCAATAGGCAACACCGCTATCTTGCTCTGGCGCCCTATAGCTTGTAAGTACTCGTAGGGACATACGCCGGCGTTGTAAATATCGTCTATTTTAGCGAATTTTCTATTTATATATTTATATCGAGCTTTACATATTCCACGTTCCCGAAGCAAGAGGCACTCGGTCGCCGTCCTCGCGCCGAATTTACATAAGGAGGATCTACCGAACATCAGCGCGGCGCTCCCGCCGTACTCGGCTATATAAGAATAGACCTGTAGAGCCTCTAGGTGCGATCTAACAAAGAATAGGGTCCTCCCGCCGTGTTCTACAGCAACCTTGGCGAGCCTCCTGCTTTTGCCGAAGCCGGGCGGCGCCTGCAGTAGCGTCCTCACGCAATGTCGCAAGCCTTTAGAGCAACTACGACTTCTCTATCTCGTCGAGCAGCCGCCTTATGGTATCGCCGAGCTTGCTCTCCGAGATCTCCTCAAGCTCTAGGCAGTTGCGGAGAATGCCGGAGAATAGGGCCTTGGCGACGTCCTTATCCCTCTCGCGCAATAGTCTGTATTTCTCCATCAACTCTCCGGTCAGTATCTGTTCGGTCTTGTTAGGATCCTCGGCGATTAGATGCTCCAGGTCTCTGAGCTCGTCGACAACGTCGTCGAGGAGGTTGACGAATTCAGCCGGCTTGTTGGATAGGTCTACGTTGACGTAGGCCCTATTTACGCAGTATCTGACAAAGCGGTACTGTAGCGCCTTGAGCGGGTCCATTATTGTTTAGGCTTGACTAAGACGGTGCCGTCCTCCCTCTTCTCGATAACCACATCCACATAGCGCGGCGGCCTCTCTCTGCTCCGGGACCAAATCGCGACGTTGAGGGAAGGGTCTATCTTCACCTTGCCGACCTCGGTCTTCATGTGTCTCGCCGCGAACTCCCTTATTATCGCCACGGCTCTCTTGGCCCTCCGAGTGCGGGCCGCCCAGTAGGCCCTGCGGAGGCTTATCCTGTATTCCCTCGACGCGACGACCTTGGCCTCCTCGGACATGGCTCACCGCAAGAACCACCTTTTTAAGCCTTGAGCTTCGCCCGCCTCCAGTACCTCCTGGCGGGCGACCTCGTCACTCGGTTCTTGGTCTTCAGCCTCACCCAGGCCGGGGGATCTCTGTTAGATTTCAAAGCCGCCGCGAGCCTTAACTTTCTCCCCAACGCCTTGTTGCGCGCCATGTCCCCGCCGGCGTCGGCCCTTTTTAAAGATTTCCCTAGAAACGAAATCTATACTCCTTCCTGCTCCTCTCGTATATCTGGGCCAAGATCTCCTTGAGGTCGTCGTCCGTTATGGGCAACTTGACCCTACCGCTGGCGGCTAGAGATATGAGCTGTTGCTCCAATGCCTCCACCAACTCCGGTCTCACAATTCTGAGGTTGTCCAGCCGCGCGAGGGCTTCCGGAGTCAATATCCTTTTCAGAGCAAGCCGCCTCTGGGCAGCCAGCTCCTCGGCCCTCCTCCGAGCCTCTGCCTGCTCTTGCATCTCCCTAAGCTTCTTCTCTCGTAGCCTCTCCAGCTCCTCGTCGCCGCCCTCGGCGGCCATTACTCCTTAGGCGGGGCCAGATATTTGGCTAGCTCCGGCCTGGCCTTAACAAGCTCCTTCGCGATCTTCGTTGCGATCCTATCCACGAGCGATCTCCCCTCGGGGGTGAGGACGCGTCCTCTCTTGGTCCTCGCCACTATGCCGGCTTGCTCGAGCTGGTGCAAGAGCTTCCTGATCACGGCGCCGCCCGCCTTCCTCGTCCTCTCGCTCCTCATCCCCTGGCCGACCTTAGCCCTATATCCGTAGTACGTCCTCAACCTGGACAGCCCCACCGGCCCGTCCAAGTACAGCCTCCTGACTATGGACGCGGCCCTCACGTACCACCAATCGTCGTCCATAGGCGGCCGGTCCTTATTGGCGCCGGTCTTCACGTAGGCGGCCCACACAGGCGGCTTGACCTGGGCAACGTTCGTCTTCAGATACGCGGCCAGCTCCTTGATTAACAGATCCGCGGGCACGTCCTTGACCGAAACCACGTCCCCGCCTTCGACGGCCTATTTAAAACTTTTCCCCAGCTGGATCTAGCAAAAAGTTTTTATAGAGAGCTCCGATAGCGAGGCCATGCGCTTTTGCCCCAACGACGGCTCTCTACTCGTGCCGGTCAAGAAAGGGTCGGCCACCGTGTTGCGCTGTCCTAAATGCGGCTACGAGGAGCCGGTCAACGACGCGGCTAGATCGGCCTATAGGTCTAAATCCGCCGTCGAGAGGAGGAACGAGATACTCGTCGCAGACGCCGTGGCGGAGACTCTGCCCAAGACGAAGGCCGTATGTCCCAAATGCGGCAACGAGGAGGCCTACGTCTGGATGCAACAGACGAGGGCGGCCGACGAACCCCCCACGCGTTTCTACAGATGCACCAGATGTGGATATACCTGGAGAGAATACGCCTGATATTACAAGCCAAAGCTTATATTTAGCGACGCATCTGTCCACATGGCGAAATACACCATCACGTACTCCGACGCCAAGGAGTGGTCCTACATCCTCGACTCCATAGCGGTTCTGGTGGAGGAGGCCGCCTTCGTCTTTCGGCAAGACGGCCTAGCCCTAAGATCTCTAGACCCCTCGCGGACGGCCATGGTAGACCTCTTCATACCTAAGGAGGGCTTCGAGGAGTACCCGGAGCTCCAGTCGGAGGTCAGGATGGGGATAAACTTCAAGGACTTCAGGAAGCTCCTCAGAAGGCTCAAGAAAGGCGACAAGATCTCTCTGGAGGTCGAGGAGTCCAAGCTCAGGGTGAAGCTCATAGGCAAGTCCACCCGCTCCATAACGCTTCCCCTGATCGAGGCCGCCGCAGAGGAGTTGCCCACGCCCAAGGTGGTCTACACCGCCACGGTGAAGACCGCCAGCGATGTGTTGAGCCAAGCGCTTAAAGATGCCGACGCGGTCGCCGACTCGGTAAAGTTCGACGTAGACGAGGAGGCCCTCTACATAAGGGCGTCGAGCGACAGAGGCGAGGTGGAGGTGAAGCTCGACAAGGGCGGAGAGCTCGTATACGAATTCGACGTCAAGGAGCCGGCAAGCGCCACGTTCTCGCTGGAGTACCTCGTGGATATAGCCGGCAAGGCCTCCAAGGTCAGCGATATAGTCACTGTGGAGCTCGCCACGGCCAAGCCCATATCCCTAACCTTCGATATACCGGCTGGAGGAAAGCTGACGTACTTCGTGGCGCCGCATATAGAACAGTAGATCTGGGGAAAAAGAGGGATTATTTCTCTTGGGCTATCCGCAGATCGACCCCTATCGTCTCGGGGCCTAGCAACGCTGCGATGCCGTAGACGACGCCGGCCAATATCAGCCAGAAAGCCGCCACGAACCATATATTGCCGTCCTCTATGGGCTTAAACAGATTGTAGAGCGGTATCGAGTAGAGCGGCATCCACGCGCTTATGAATATGCCGGAGCTGTAGCCGAAACCGACGCCGCTGGCCCTCCTCTGGGTTGCGAAACGCTCGGAGAGGTACACCGGGACGAGGCCCCAAGGCCATTGGGTCAGCCAGCCGGCGAGGGCCGCTCCGAGGTAGAGCAGGGCGACGTTGTTCGTGGCCGCGCCAAGATACCAGACGTAGAACGCGGGGATTGCGAGAATCGCCGAAACCACGCCGGCTATGACTAAGGCCTTTCTCCTGCCCAAGAAGTCCGACGAGAAGCCCCACAGAGTTGCCGCTATGGCGGCGATGACGCCGGACACCCCGTAGTAGTAGCTGGCGGCGCCCTGCGCCAGACCGGCCTTCTCAAGGATGCCGGTGGCGAAATAGAATAGGGAATAGCTGCTGAAGAAGAGGCCTGTCATGAATACGAAGACCGACAAGAAGGTCCAGAGAGCGGGAGGTCTAAATAGGCTGAAGAACGGCACCTTCTCCAGCTGTCCCTTGTTCTTGGCCTCCGAGAACACGGGCGTGTCGGGCATGGCGAACCTTATATAGAGCGCGACCACAGCCGGTATCAGCCCGGTGAGGAATACATATCTCCACGCGTACGCCTGCATGGCGGCTTGCCCGAAGTAGGCGGTAAACGCGGCGACCACGAAGCCGCCCAGCGCGACGCCCCAGCTGAACGCGCCCTGGACTATGCCGCTGACGAGGCCCCTCCATCTAGGGGCGGAGTACTCCATGGCGAATGGGTGGCCCGCCGCGTACTCGCCGCCCACGAAGATGCCGAGGATGAACCTTAAGGCCGAATATATCCAGAAGGCGGCCCAGCCGGCTTGCGCGTACGTCGGTATCGCCGCGGTCAAGGCGCTGGCCGTGGAATAGCCCACTATGGTTATCATCAAAGTATCGCGCCTCCCCCACCTATCTGCGAGGTTCCCGAAGATCGCGCTGCCTAGAGGCCTCGCTATCATGGTGAACGCGTAGCCCAGCAACGTTATGAAGTAGCCGACCACCTCCTTCGAGAGCGTCGGAGGTAGCAAGACCGCCGCCAACGTCGACGTCATGGCGGTCACGAACGTCAGATCGTAGGCGTCTAGGAAGAACCCCAAAAACTGCGAAAATATGGCGCTTGCTGCCTTCGGGGGCCATTTATAGTGTTCTGGTGTCCATTGAACCATAGGATTGGGAATATATGGTTATAAATATATTGCTCTAAGATGGATGTTAATATCTCTCACGAGTTTAATTTCAGAAAGCATCGATAATACCGACGGCTGTTTTTATGCGGCTGTGGCGTCCGTGATATGGCTATGAAATTCCTCGAGGCTTTGTTTAGGAACTACTACAGGAACGCCCAGCTGGACGTGCCGGAGATAGAGAGGCGCGAGGTGGGCTATCTGACGATGGACGGCGCCATGGTTAGGCACAAGTCGTTCAGATCGCTGGAGGACCTCAGATCGTTCTGCGTCGATAGGCCGCCTCTAGGGCTCTACTACTCGGCGGCGCTCTATGAAAGGCCGGACGAGAAGGACATGGACGCCAAGGGGTGGCTGGGCGCCGACCTCGTATTCGACATAGACGGGGACCACCTGGACACGCCGAACTGCAGAGGCATGGAGCTCCTCAACTACGGATGTCTCGAGGACGCTAAGGAGGAGGCCTTGAAGCTTCTCGACGCCTTGAGGAACGAGCTGGGCCTCGAGGGGTTGCCGGTCTACTCGGGCCATAGGGGGTTCCACGTACACGTAAGGGCCGAGGAGGTCAGAGGGCTCGACGCCGGCGAGCGGAGGAGGCTTGTGGACTTTCTAGTGGGGCGCAACCTCGACTTGTCGAAGTTCGAGGCGAGGGTCGGGAGGAGGGCGGTCAAGCTATACGTCGAGGAGCCTGTGGGGAGCCTCGCGAGGCTCATGCGCGGCCTCGACGACGGTAGCTACTCGATAAGGATAGACGAGGTCGTGACGGCGGACGTGCACAGGCTCATCAGAGCTCCCGGCTCCCTCAACAACAAGACGGGCTTCATCGCGCTTCCCCTCTCCTATTCAGATCTGGATAGGGATGCGGAGACCATCGTGGAGAGGGCTCTCGCCTTCAAGAAGGGCGAGATCCTCATAAGGCTTAAGGAGCCTGTGGAGGAGGTCCTCGGCGTCGAGATAGGCCGAGAGGAGGCCGTAGTGCCGACCTACATAGCGGTGTACCTACACCTGCAAGGCAGAGCCGAGATACAGGCTGAGGCCGGTAGGGACGTCCGGGGGCGGCGGAGAGGGCGTGGCGGATAGGCGCGGCCGCCGGGCGTTGCCAAGAGGGGCTATATATTAAATAGGCTTGAAGATATCTCGTGCTCGGCGAGATATACGCCTGGCTTGAGGCAGAGATGAACGCCAAGCTTTTAGCCAAGCCGCCTGCCCCCTCCTACGCAGAGCTCGTAAATAGGCTGAACGAGGAGCTGAGAAGGACGGCGTTGCCTCCAGCGTTGGAGGAGGGCATACGGATACAGTTGGCCAGAGCTCTGGCCTCTATAATAGAGCTTAGGGTCAGAAAAATCGCCGCGGAGCTATATCAGGGGAGGGAGCCCCGCGATTTGACCGCAGAGGAGGAGAGGCTGTGGGGTTCCCTTAAGAGGGTCTTGGAGATGCCGGCGAAAGCCTCCGGAAGATACGAGATAGTGGTTTTCCTGGACAAATTCCCGATTATCTCTACTTCCGATTTCAAGCAGATAGGGCCGTTCAACAAGGGCGATCTGGCGAAGATACCTACTGAGGACGCGCGGGAGTTGGAGGCCAAGGGAGTCGTAAGGCGGTTTAAATTGACCTAGTCGAGCGACCTGATTATATTACCGAGGATCTGGGCCTTGCCGCCCGTCGGTTGGACTAAGACCCTGCCGCAGACGAGGCATCTGACGACCATCGAGGCGTGGCTAAACACCACCTGTTCGTTCCCGCAGTCGGGACAACGTATCCTCAAGAACTTGGTGCGGGGTTGCGGTATTAACACCTTGGAGAACCGGGGCGGCATATCAGACCAGCTCTACCCTCTTCATTCTCCCTAGGGACTTGTGTAGCTTATAACCGCATTTAGAACAGGTAAGCACTAGGGAGATCTTTTTGTTGACCTTGGCGAACCTCTTCTGCTTCGGCTTCGGCGAGGAGCCGTATCCCTTGAGCTTCCTGTTGTACCTCCTCTGGCCCTCTGCGAGCTCCCGCCTCTTGCCTTGATGGTATATGGAGACGCTGTGCTCGGTGTATGTGTTGCACCTCGGGCAGTACGCCATCACCTTCTTAGGAAAACGCATGGCCCGCCAGACATGCCCAGCTTAAAAACATTGCGCCAGTTAGCACGGGCGTAGGTCCACGACTGTGGTGTTTATCCTCGGCGTGCCTCCGTAGGGGTTCGGCGTTCCGTCGACTACCGCGTTCACCGGCCGCCCCTCGGCATCTCTCGGGATTCCTCTCATCAGCAAGACTCCGCGCGGGACGGCGGGATCTGCGACGAGCCTCACCTTGACCGATACGCCGTCTCTCTCCAGACAGGCGTAATCGCCCTTGAGGTCTTCCGGGTTCACGTACACCACCGGCGGCGGGGCGCCGTACTCCTTGAAGAACTGGGTGTTCGTGTGCAGAGGCTCCGAGGTGAAGGTCAAGACGTATCCGGCGGCCGGCCTAGCGTAGGCGGGCAGAGGGCTGGCCCCCCTCCTCTCGGCCGACGTGCTGTAGAACTCGAGCTTGCCCGACGGCGTGTTGAAGCGCATCGGATCCCCGCGCCTCAACACGACGACGCCTCTAGCCCTCAGCTCAGCCAGACTCACGCCGGCCGGCCTTAAGGCCCTGTCCACCGCGTCCCAAGGATCTTCGGCCATCAACACGTGGTGCCCGAGGCCCAACGCCTTCGCCACCTCCCTAACCACCCAGTGCTCGGGCCTGGACTCGCCCACCGGCTGCGCAACAGCTCTATTGTATACCAGCAGGTTGTGCCAGTAGCTGTACATCACGTCGTCCTTCTCGAGATATGAGGGGGCCGGGAGCACCAGATCGGCGCACTCGGCCGTCTCGTTGAGGATCAGGTCGTGGATAGCCAGAAATAGGTCGCCGCGGCGCGCCGACTCGCATATCCTGTCGCCCTGGGGGAGCGTCATGACGGGGTTGGAATTCCAGACGTACATGACGTCGAATTTATCCACGGCGTTGCCTAAGAGGCCCATGGGCACCACTGACGAGGGCCTCCCGGCGTGTAGGCCCCTCAAGTAGTCGAAGTCGATACCCCAAGCCCCCGAGTTCGAGTAAAAGAACCCCAGCGGGTCGCCCAAAAGCCCGTGTATCAACGAGATGGCCCTCACTGCCTCGCCGCCGTTAAGGGTCCTCCCGAGCGAGAAGCCTATCACGGTCTTCGCCCCCGACTCGTAGAGGTCTGCGAGCTTCTTCAAAGTCTGGGGATCGACGCCGGCCTCAGCCTCCACGTACTGCGGATCGAACCGCTGGACGTACTCAGCGAATTTCTCGAAGCCGTAGGAGTACCGCTCAACGAAATGCCGGTCGTAGGACCCCCGCGAGATCAGCTCCCTCGCGATCCCCAGCGCGAGGACCACGTCGGTGCCGGGCCTCACGACGACCGGGAGATCCGCCGCCTTCAAGGTCTCCGTCAGCGCCACGTCGACGGCCGCTATGGTCGCGCGGGCCCTTTTGGCCAAAGCCCAGCCGTGTATGAAGCTGATCGCCGCGTTGACGCCCCAGAAGACGACCGCCCTGGCCGCCGCGAGCTCCTCGGGCAACATGCCCCAGCTACGGCCCCAGTGGAGCTTCAAGGCGGCGTGGCCCTCGGCGCTACATATGGAGTAGTCCGTCGAAGCCGTCCCCAACGCGTTGAAGAGGCGGGCGGGGTAGTACCAGGTCAAGAGTCCCTGGTTCCCGTCGTACTCCACGTGTATCACCCTTCGCGGATCCGCCGATCTGAGCCTCTCCGCGAGCTCGGCGATAGCCCTATTCCACCCTACCTCGATGAAGTTCCCCCCGCTCCTCAACAACGGCCTCTTGATGCGCCTCTCGGAGTAAAGCCTCTTGACGTCGGCCCTCCCGCGGGGGCACGTGAAGCCGAGGACCGGGAACCACCTCGCCGGCCTTAAATCCGCCAGCTTCCCGCCTGCAACTATCGGCTCGAACACGCAGGTGTCGTAGCAGTCGCGGGTACACGCAATTAGGCCCACGCGCGTGCGATGGCCATATTTAATAACTGCGCGCGTCCCGGCGACATGGCTAGGCTACCCGGATACGAGGAGGTGGTGAGGGCTTTAGCCAAGGCGTCCGGCCTTCCGCATCTGGCCGAGGTGCCCATCTACGTCGTCTATTCGGGCTCGCGGTCGAGGGCGTACGCCAGGATATGGGGCCTCTCTAAGCCTCTGCAGGAGGCCCTGGGCATCGGCCCTCTATACGTCGTCGAGCTGTTGCGCCCCTTCTGGGATCTCGACTGCGAGGGGAAGACGAAGGTATTGGCGCACGAGCTGGCCCACATACCGCGCACCGCCAGCGGCGCCTTGAGGCCCCACAACGCCTACTTCCGGAGGGACTACAAGGCGATATTGAGGAGGGCCGGGGAGATCTGCGACGCCATCAAGGAGCTGGACCGAGCGGGAAGGCCCTCTCTCTGAGTATCGCCAAGGCCGCGTAGACGCCGCCGGCCATTAATATCGCCGCCGACGCGCCGACCAGAGGGCCGTATCCGGTCAGCCGCAACACGCTAGCCGTTATGGGTATCAACGGGAGGTATTGGGGCCATCTGGGGACTTGCCGCAGAAACACCGACGGCAAGAACCAGGGTATACACAGGCTGAACATAATCACCGATATGCCCATGTAGAGGAAGTGGTGGGCGGGGAGGCCCAGGAAGCTCAGCGGGGAGAGCAGAGGCAACAGTCTGCCGACGGCGGTGCCCCACGAGTAGGGCTCGCGCGATATGTGGAACCCCCTCACCAAGGCCAGAAACGCCGCGAACACTAGCGCAGTTGATATGGGTTGCGGCGCCGGGGAGAACACAAGCGCTAGATAGACGGCGGCGAACGCAGCCGCCGCGGGGAGGCCCACGTAGATCTTCCTCTTAGCAGAATCGACGCGCAACATGAGGCTCATGGCGGAGGCCGCCGGGAACGACATGACGATCTGCCAGGGGGATCTGGCGAGGGCGAGCGCGGCGAGCCCCGCGACCGTTATTAAATTGGGCGGCGCGTTCCTGCCTCTGAAGCCCGGCGCATATAGCGCTATGTAGAGCGCCGAAAAGGGGGCCCAGGAGAACGGCACGCGAGCGTATCCGCCGACGAGGCCCGCCGCGAACAGAGCCAGGAGGACGTAGCTCAACGGCCTCTTCGGCATAGTGTTGGTGAACGCCGGGTGTTGCAGATACATGACGGAGAGGTAGAACGCGAGGAGGCCCCACACCATGAAGTCGCCGTGTAGCTCCACGGAGAGGCGGGGCGCGGCGAGGCCGGCCATGAAGAGGGCGAAGGAGAGGGCGAGAGCTATCTGCGAGGCCCTCACCAGGTCGATATTAGCGTGGAAATACTCCCTCGCGGGGCCCCTCCCTATCCTGTACCACATATACGGCGCCTCCTCCCTTGCTTAAAAACATAGGCGCGAGCGTTTTTAATGCCTGCCCGAGATAGGCCATGTACTACATAGCGGACGAGAAGCTGAGATCGGCCGTCGAGAAGTTCGGAGTCGAGAAGACCATGGCTTGCAGGACACTGTACCAGCTCGTCAAGCTCTACAAGGCAGGCCTCGTGACGGAGTCTGTGGGGAAGAGGGCCGAGGCCATGTTGGGCGAGATGTGCCCAAAGGAGCTGATAGACGTCGTGGCCCAGACCACCGACTAGCCGAACTTCTTCTCCAGGAGCTTGTATATGACGTACTTCATCACCTCGTTGGTCCCCTCCCCTATCTCCAGTATCTTCGAGTCCCTATAAAACATCTCCGCCTTGCTGTCCTTGCTGTAGCCGAAGCCGCCTTCCATCTGCACGGCCCTCCGCGTCACGTCGACGGCAAGGCGGGCGGCTTGTAGTTTGGCCACGTGCGACATCAGCAAGAAGTCAGGCGACTTCGTGTCGTAGAGATACGCCGCGTAGTAGGCGAGCGTCTTCGCGGTCTCTATGGAGGCCAGCATCTCGGCGAGCTCGAACTGCGCGTTCTGCATCTCTATAAGCCTCTTGCCGAAGAGCTCCCGGCTCCTGGCCCAGCCGAGGGCCTCCTCGAAGGCCCCCCTCGCAACTCCCACGGCAACTCCCGATATGGCCACCCTCCCGACGTCCAGCGTGTGCATGATTATCTTCCACCCGCCGTTAACCTCGCCGACGACGTCGTCGTCGCCGACAACGCAGTCGTTGAACTTAAGCTCGGCCGTGCCCGTCCCCCTAACGCCCATGACCTCTATGGGCGTCGCCTCGACGCATCTGCTCCTCGGCAGGAGGAAGACGGTTATGGCCTTGTGGCGGGCCTCCCGCGGCCCCGTCCTGGCCGCAAGGAGGTAGTAGTCGGCGTAGTAGCCGTTGGTTATCCACATCTTGTGGCCGTTTATCACCCACTCGCCGCCCCTCCTCTCGGCCTTGGTCTGTATGGCTGCGGCGTCCGAGCCGCAACAGGGCTCCGAAAGGGCGAAGGCGCCTATCTTATCGCCTGCGGCGACCTTGGGCAAGACCTCGTCTTTCTGCCTCTTAGAGGCGAAGTTGTTCACAGCGTCGGCGAAGAGTATGCCGTATGCCTCTACCAACAAGCTGAACCCGCCGCTGACGCGGCCCAGCTCCTCGAGGACTACGACAGCCGCCCTCAGATCTCCCCCGCCTCCTCCGTACTCGGCCGGCACGGTCGGCGTGAGGATGCCCAGCTTGCCCGCCTCCTTAATGGTCTCGCGGGGGTAGTAGTTCTCTCTATCCATCCTGCGCGCGATTGGATCGACGTACTTCTCGGCGAAATCGCGGGCCGACTTCCTGATAAGCTCGTGCTCCTCGGTCAAAAGGCTCATGCCTCCTCGAAATATTCGATATCAGTAACCAGACCCCTCCTCTCGTCGCGCCACTTGGGCCTTACCTTCATGCCCACCCTAGGCTTGTCGGTCTTCACATAGTGTATGAGGCCGCCCTCGACGCCGGGGAACCTTATGAAGGCCAGCACTTTCTTCTCCTTCAACGGCTCGCCGTAGAAATCCCTCTCGATCACCGTGTAGCTCTCGACGACGCCGACGGGCGCCACCTCCCGTAGCTCCTTGACCTCCTCGAAGTCGTATGGGCAGTACATCTTCGGCGGGAGGAACAGGCGGCCGCACTTGGGGCAGTACGCCGCGGTTATCTTGCCCGACTTGAGGGCCTCCAGCCACTTAGTGCCGATAGGGCCAGCGGTGTAGACGTATGCCTCTATCTCCATCACTTCGGGGAACTGCTTGACCCGCCTCATGGCCTCACCACCTCGAAGCATTCTATATCGGTGATGGACCCGGTTCTCTGCTCCGGCGGCTTCCACTTGGCCTTTACCCTAGCCCCGAATATCCTCATGGACTTCACGTCGTCCTCCGACGCGCCGCAGATGTAGTGCATCAAGCCGGGGAAGAAGTGGTCGTCGAACTGGCGGCCCGGGACGTCGAGCTTTATAACGCCCACGGCCACCGGCTTCTCGAGCCTGGCCCTTGTAGCCGATATATAGCTCAGGACAGCAGTCACCACGACGCCTTCGTCCCGAGCCTCAATCCACCCGTCTACCTCTCTGAAGCAGTAGGAGCAGTACATACGCGGCGGGACGAACACCCTGCCGCACTTGGCGCAGTAGGTGCCGAGGATCTTCCCCTCCTTCAAGCCCGCGAGGAACCGCCCGAGCGCCTGCCCCGTCGTGTAGTTGTAACGCGCCTTGCCTACCACCGGGAACTCGAACACCGGGAAGTCGACCTTCTCGTACTTGGTGCCTCTCGGATTTAGGGGCTTAGTCGCGCCGCTCATATCCCCATCACTATCACTGTTCCTGCCTGCATTAGGTCGCCCCACGCCTGCGCCAGCCCCGTATACACCGGCTTCTTCACCTGCCTCGCGCCGGCCTCGCCCCTCACCTGCCAGAATATCTCCGCGACCTTCATGAGGCCTGCGGCGGCTATGGGATTGCCCACGCCCAACAAGCCGCCCGACGGGTTTATGGGCAGGTCTCCGTCCCTCTGCGTCACGCCCTCTCTGGTCAGAATAGGCGCCTCGCATTTCTTGGCCAAACCGAGGCCCTCCATGTGGTGGAGCTCCTTGTAGTCGAAGGGGTCGTAGGGCTCGGCCACATCTATCTGCTTCCTCGGGTTGTCTATGCCCGCCATGCGGTAGGCCATCTCGGCGGCGCGGCGCACGTATTCCGGATAGGCCAGATCGCGGTTGGTCCAGTGTGTCGTGTCGAGCGTCCACCCTATCCCCTTGACCCACACCGGCGTGTCGGTTATCCTCCTCGCCTCCTCCTCGCTGGCGAGGACCAAGGCCGCGGCCCCGTCGGTCGTCGGGGATATGTCGTATAGCTGGACCGGCCAGACCAACACCTCGCTTTTGAGCACGTCGTCGACGGTTATGTTGGGCATACACAGCTGGGCCGATGGGTGGCCGCAGGCGTTGCGCTTGTTCTTGACCGAGACCAACGCTATGTCCTCCTTCTTGACGTTGCACTTATGCATGTACCGGTGCATCTCCATAGCGAATATCCAGATCAAGTTGGGGTTGAGGGGCTTCTCCACTATGGGATCCCATATGTAGCGGAAGACGTATTGGGTGTGGGGCTTCGCGGCGTGGCTCATCTTCTCCTCAGCCACGGCCAACACCCTCTTGCAGAGCCCTGAGGCCACGTGCCACCACGCCGCAATGGGGACGAAGACGCCTGTGGCACCTCCGACGAACACCCTCACGGTCGGCTTGTGGATGCCGCCGGCGCCCTCAGCTAAGTATTCGCCCTTCATGTGAACTCCGTCGAAGGCGTCCGGCGCGCTTCCGATGACGACGCAGTCTATATCCTTGAGCGTCAAGCCGGCCTCGTCCAGCGCTTGCTTAGCCGCGAGCCACGCCAGCTCCTGGGGCGTCTCCAGCATTCTGCTTCTGAACAGCGTCATGCCGGCGCCTACCACGGCCACTCTGTGCTTGAAGTTGATGTTACGGCCCGTCATAGCCTCAGCACAGCCACGACACTTGTAGTGGTGGGGACGCCTCTCCAGCTGTGCACCACCGCCACATCCCGCCTATCTACCTCCGCCTTAAAGTCGCCTCTCATGACGGCGACGGCGTAGCTCAGCCTCGCCAGTCCGTGCACCTCGAAGGGAACGCCCTCGGCCAGAGCTCCCCCGCTGAGATTTACGGGCAATCTCCCGCCGGGACAGAAGGCGCCGTCCACCAACAGATCCTTGGCGGTTCCCTTAGGGGCCAGCCTAAGAGCCTCGATGTGCTGGAGCTCCTTGAAGCTGTATCGGTTGTCCACCTCGGCGAAGCCCACCTCCTTGGCGGGATCCGCGATTTTGGCCTGCATATACGCGCCGTCGGCTGCCTCCCTGGCGTGGTGCGGAAAAGCCCAGTCGTGGTACTCCAGAGTTGAGATCTCCGTAGACCACCAGACCCCATCCACCCACACGGGTGTGTCGGTGAAGTCCCTAACTACTCTGTCGGAGGCCAGCACTACGACGACGGCGGCGTCTACGAACTTGGCTATGTCGGCCTCTTTTAGGGGATCCACCACGGTGGGAGTAGACGCTCTCGATCTGCCCGGCGATGCGTATACGGCGCGGGGGTTTTTGGCGCCGGCCCTATGGGCCTTCTCCACCACAGCCTCTAGGTGCCCCTCCTCGACGCCGTACTTAGCCATGTAGGACCTGGCCTCCAAGGCCGCCAATGCGTGTACGTTCTCCAGCCCCAGAGGCCGCACGGAGATGGGATCCGTGGCTGTGAACATAACCTCGTTGAGCGTGACGACGTCGGAGGGCTTTCCATGAGACTCGACCACAACGACGTCGAAAAGGCCAGACTTGATCATCATATATGCCTGCCCCACGCACTGAAGCCCGTCGCCAGTCACGGTGTACACCGCCTTCATCGCGCCGCCGACAGGATCGGGCGCGAACTCGTCGGATATGGATATGCCCTCCCAGAAGTCCTCTTGGCACGAGATAAACGCGTCCACGTCTTTACGCGGGTCGAGCCCGCCGGCGTCCTCGTAAGCCCTCTGCGCCGCCTTGAACATCATTTCGCGGAACGAGTAGTCGACAACTTCGGGCTGGAACCCGAACCAGCCCACACCTGCAATCCCTACCCTCATTAACTATAAAGGAAATGCTGATTATTTAACAGTTGGCAGTACAACTTAATTAAAATCGATTATACCGCCCTCTTGATCTCCTCGATGGCGTCGGGGTTCTCCAAGGCCGACAGATCGCCGGGGTTGCGGCCTAGGTAGACGGCCCTTATGACCCTCCTCATGATCTTGGCGTTGCGCGTCTTCGGCAACATCTTGACAAACTTTATATCCTCCACCGCGCCGAAGGCCTTCCCCAAAGCCTCCTCGGTGAGCTTTATGAGCTCGCGCCTCAAGGCCTCGCTGGGCTCGTAGCCCGGCTTCAGCACCACGAAACATATGGGGACCTCGCCCTTGACCTCGTGGGGGACGCCTATACAGGCGGACTCAGCCACGGCGGGGTGGGCGTTGAGGACGGTCTCAATCTCGGCGGGGCCCAGACGCTTCCCAGCCACCTTTATAGTGTCGTCGGCCCTCCCCAAGATGTAGAAGTAGCCGTCTTGGTCGACCATGGCGGCGTCGCCGTGGGCCCACACGCCGGGCCACTTGCTCCAGTACGTATCCAGATAGCGTTGCGGATCCCTCCAGAAGCCCCTAGTCATGCCGGGCCACACCGACAGGACGACCAGCTCTCCCTCCACGCCCGGAGGAGCCGGCCTGCCGTCCTCGGCGAAGACCGCGGCCTTGGTGCCTATGCTGGCGCCGTTGAAGGAGCTCGGCTTTATGGGCTTGACCACGTAGCAGCCCAATATGCCTCCCGAGATCTCCGTGCCGCCCGAGTAGTTTATTATAGGTATCCTCCCCCTGCCCATCTTGTACAGCCAGAGCCAGCTCTCGACGTCTATGGGCTCGCCTGTGTTGCCGAACGCCTCAAGACGGTCTAACTGCCCGGGCTCCGCCGACGCGCCTATGCTTCTGAGATACCTAGTGAGAGTTGCGGCGAGGCCTAACGACTTGACCCTAAACCTCTCCACAAAGCGCCACAGCCTGTCCTTGGGGTAGTCGGGAGCCCCCTCGAAGAACGCCATAGAGCCCCTGAGGAGGTACGCCGCGAAGACCATCCAAGGCCCCATCATCCAGCCCATGTCGGTCACCCAGCTCAACGTATCGCCTCTGCCTATGTCGAAGTGGAAATAGACGTCGGCGGCCGCCTTTATGGGGAATCCGTCGTGTGTGTGGACGGTGCCCTTGGGCTTCCCGGTGGTGCCCGAGGTGTAGATGATCATGACGGGGTCCTCCGAAGATGCCCTCTCGACGTAGTCCCCGCCCGTCCTGAACACGTCTGAGAGCGGGACGTAGCCGCTCGGCCTTCCGGCCCTCTCATGCACCACCACGTGCCTCACGCTTTGCGTTAGGCCGGCCTTGAGCTCCGACAGCATGTCTATCTCCTTACCTCTGCGGTACGACACGTCCGAGGCGAAGACGAACTTGGCCTCGCTGTCCTCTAGCCTAACTCTGATGGCCTCCTTGCCGAAGCCGCTGAAGAGAGGCACTATTATGCCGCCAGCCCTTATGGCGCCCAGCATGACCGGCACTATCTCGGGCACCATGGGCATAAAGACCGCGACGCGGTCCCCCTTCTCCAAGCCGTTGCGTTTGAGCCAGCTAGCCACGGCCCTGGCCTTGTAGAGCACCTCCGAGTAGCTCCAGATCGCCGTAGTGCCGTCCTCCCCCTCCCATTTGACCAAGGGATCCGCCGAGTCGTCTAGCTGGTCGGCTATGTTTATACGCCCCCCTACAAACCACCGCGGCCACTGGACCCCCCGCGAGAGATCCAGAACCTTTCCGTACTCCTCGTACCACCTAAGCCTCAGTATTTCGCGGTCGAAGGAAGCCCAAAACTCGTCGGGTTTCTCGTAGGTATAGGCAATGAACTCTTCGAGAGTTTTGAAGCCGTGAATAGACATATATTTAGCAACATTAGAATTTTCTAGGTGGTTTCTTTCGGGTCTCCAGACCTCCATCAATTAATTTCCTACTTAAACTTTTAAATATTTACGCTATGTATGTAGTCGGTATAATAACTATAACATCATATAATATGACTAAAATAAACTTAAATATAATAAAAATATATATTAATATAAAATTATATATAGAAATTCAGAATTAATCGTAATTATTTATCTAGCCGAATGCGCACGCGCGGCCGCGCCCGCCGGTCTTTCACCGCTTAGCCCAGCTACTTCTCGATAGGAGCCTCCCCAAGTCCACCGACCTAAGAGCGTCCTCCAACGGCCTCACGAGGGATAGGGGCACGTCCAGCTCCTCCGCCCGCCTCAACAGCTCGGCGCAGGACCTGCGCGAGGTTTCGCCCTCCACCTCGGCAACGGCCGCCGGGTCGAGCATCCTGGCCTTGAGGTCGGGCCTCCCCAGGAGGTCGCAGAACCGCTCCCAGAACTTGGGCTCAACAGCGCCCAGCGCCACCCGGCCGCCCGCGCAGCTGTAGACGTTGTAGTGTGGATATCCGCCGGTGAGTTGCGGCGCCTTGCCGTCGGCAATCTGGGCGAAGTTGAGGAGGTTCAGGAGATAGGCCACGCGCTCCATCGAGATCTCAAAGTAGCCAGGCCGACCTGCGGCTATCGAGGCGGCGGCCGCGAACGCGGCCATGAGGCCCGTCGCCACGTCGACGCCTTGCGGGATCGGCGGCGCGTCCCTTAAATGTCCCGCAACCGCCGCGAAGTTTATGTCGTGGCCCGGCGCGTTGGACGACTCGTAGCCGGTCACCGCCACGTAGGTTATCGAGGGGTTCACCTTGCTGAGCTGTTCGTAGGACGCGCCGAGCCTCTCGGCGGCCGCCGGCCTGAAGCTCGTCAGAACGGCGTCGGCCCCCTTCACGAGGTCGTACAAGCCCCGCCTGCCCTCCTCCGTCTTTAGGTCGAGGACGACGACCTCCTTGCCCTCGTTGAGCAGTCGGTAAAGCGTCGGGCTGTAGGCCCTCATGGGGTCGCCGCCCGGCGGCTCCACCTTCACAACGTCGAACCCCCACTCGGCCAACAGCCTCCCGGCTAGGGGGCCCGGGTAGAGCACGGCCAGCTCGACAGCTCTGTACTTGGCCATGCCGGAATATTGCCGCCCTCTTTAACGTCCCCCGCCGTCGGGCCCCGCGATCTGCTGGACGGCCCTCTCGACGAAGTCGAGAACCTGCCTGATGTCGGAGACCACCTCGTCGACGTCGGAGTAGTCGACGAAGTTGGGATCGAAGCCGTTGTAGGCGAACCTATGTAGCATCAACGCTGTCTTGACGGCCGGCTCGATTCCCTTAATGCCTAGGGCCTCGAGGTCCTTGGCGATCTTGACCAGACCCGTAGTAGGCGCGGCGTACCCGACCCTCTCGTACCACTCCCGCCTCTTCCCGTCTTTAGCCAAGGCGTCGAGCCTCGACACGACCAAAGCGCTGACCAGCGCCTTGAGGGCCATAAACGCCTTGTTCGCCGCGTTCTGGTAGAGCTCCCGCCTCAACATCTCCTCCGCCAGCCTCGCCTCGGCCCTGGCCTCCTCTATTCTCGCCTCAACGTATTCCCTAGGCTTGCTTTTAAAGTCGAGGTAGCCCTCCACAAAAGCTGTATGTTGCCGTCGATATAAACCTTGACTTGCTCGGACGCAGGCCCGCCTACTCAACGCTTCGCCACGCCTCTATCAGCTCCGGCGGACATCTAGTGGATCTCAGCTTGCCTCCGTCGTTCTCGACGCAGACGGCCACTATATGGCCGGCGGCCGACAGCAGACCGGTCGTCTCGTTGTATATCTCGAACCCGTACTTGACGGCCTTCTCTTTGAGCTCCAGGGGCCTCAACACCACGCGCGCGACGTCGCCGCGCCTAAGCGGCGACTTGAAAACGGCGTACGCCTCGACTCTGGGCATACGCCCGTGCGCCTCCAGAACTCCCTTAGATCTGTAGAGCTCCTCCTCGGCGTGCTCCACCAGAGAGAAGAACTCGGAAAAATGGACGATCCCGGCCGCGTCGGTTTGGGACCAGTAGATGTGGAACTTGGCCTCGAAAGGCATTAAGGGGTTGTCTGCCCGGCTATTTCTCTTTTCATCTCCTCGAACGCCCTCTTGACCTCGTCCACCGACGTCTCGTCCTCCAAAGTGGTCAAGTCCCCGATCTGGCCGCCCACAACTATGGCCTTCAACACGCGCCTCATTATCTTGCCGGAGCGCGTCTTGGGGAGCTTCGTGACGAAGTATATCTGGGCCGGCTCGGCGATGGGGCCTATGGTCTTCCTGACGTGGTCTCTCAACTCCTTCCTCAACGCGTCGTCCGCCTTGGCCCCCTCCCTAGGTATCACGAACGCTATGGGTACTTCTCCCTTTATTGGGTCTGGTATGCCTATTACTGCTGCCTCCGCTACTGCTGGGTGGGATATGAGGGCTGACTCTAGCTCGTAGGTGCCTAGGCGGTGTCCGGCGACTTTAATCACCTCGTCGGCTCTCCCCAACACCCAGATATAGCCGTCCTTATCCTTAATCGCGTAATCCCCAGCATAGAACATACCCGGAAACCTACTCCAGTAAGTCTTAATATAGCGCTCTGGATCGCCGTATATCCCGTGGAGTATCCCAGGCCACGGCTTCCTTATTACGAGGTAGCCTCTGACCCCCGGCGGCAACGGGTTGCCCTTGTCGTCGACGACGTCTATGTCGTAGCCGGGCCTCGGCGGGCCGTTCGTGCCGGGCTTCATTGGGAGCAGATAGAAGCCGGGAGCTATGTCCAACGGCACTGCCGCGGTCTCCGTCATGCCCCACGTGGAGCCCACGAATATCTTCTCGTTGCCCAAGACTCTGTACATCCACCAGAAGGCCTCGGGGTTCTGGGGCTCGCCCACGGTAAATATGGCCCTGAGAGTTGACAGGTCGTGCTTCCTGGGCCACTCCTCTCCGTAGCGCATGAACATACGTATAGCCGTCGGCGAGGTGAAGAACACGTTGACGCCGTACCTCTCAATTATCGACCACCAGCGGTCGGGCTGCGGGAAGTCGGGAGCGCCCTCGTACATCACCTGGGTGAGCCCCATCAAGAACGGGCCGAAGGCCACGTACCAGGCGCCGGTGCCCCATCCTATGTCGCCGGTGCACCAGTAGACCTCGTCGTCCCTCACCGCGAATATCTGCTTCATGTCTGCGTATATGGACACGGCGAAGCCGCCCGTGTCGTGGACTATGCCCTTGGGCTTCCCTGTAGTGCCCGACGTGTAGAGTATGTGGGAGGGGTCCTCGCTCTTTACGGGCAACGGCTCTACGTAGGCGTTCTGCTTCACGCCCCTCAGAGAGTCCTCCCAGAACCAGTCTCTGCCCTCCGTCATGGGCACGTCGTTGAGGCCGAGCCTCCTCACAACCAGGACGGCCTCGGCCCCAGGCGCCTTCTCCAGAGCCTTGTCCACGATATCCTTAAGCCTCACTACCTTCCCCCTCCTCCAGAAGCCGTCCGTCGTTATGATCATCCTGGGCTTGAAGTCCGCAAGCCTATCCGCCAACGCGTCTGCCGAGAAGCCGGAGAATATCGTGGTGTGGACCGCGCCGATGCGCCATATCGCGAGTATAGCTATCAACACCTCGGGGATCATGGGCATATACAACGCCACGTGGTCGCCCTTGCCTATCCCGAAGTTGCAGTGGAGCATGCAAGCCACTCTGTTTACTTCTCTCCATAGGTCGTAGTAGGTGAATTTTCTCCTGTCTGTGGGGTATCCTGTCTGGTCTACCGGCTCTCCTTCCCATATCAGCGCCAGCTTGTTCTTACGCCAAGTCTTGACATGCCTATCAATAGCCAGATAGGAGAGGTTCAGCTCACCCCCAACAAACCACTTATAAAACGGCGGATTAGAGGCGTCAAGAACCTTCTCCCAAGGCCTAAACCACTCAAGCTCCCTAGCGATGGAGGCCCAGTAGCCCTCTATGTCCTCGACGGTGCGTCTATGGAGCTCCCAGTAGGCCTTTATAGCCTCGGGGCCTGCTTTATATCGCTCATTGGAGACATATGTATCGAAGGGGAGCTTCACTTCGAGATCCTGGCCGGTCGACATGCTTAAATATACGAGGTTTTTTATATATCTATTGGTATAGACTGATGTCGTGTATACGAGGCAGAATAAAAATATACTAACAAAATATTAATGAAAAAGCGATATATCAGCTATTAGCGGCCAGTTACATTTTACCTATCGTATATTTTACGTAACAATATAATTTAATATATTTACGTAAGTGATAAATGTAATTATATAAATTATTATATAGTATATTGAGCAATATATTTATCCCGATTCGTTGTTCTGCCGCCGTCGCGGATATGTTCACGCCGGGTTTGCCGGCCTTCACCAAATCGGACGCCGTATGAGTATATCACAAATAATTAAATAATTAGATAACATATTGATTTATATAATAAAAGCAAATGAATTTAAGATATATTAAAATATTTCTTAATAGTATATATTATTGTGTTATATGTAAGTACTAGATCCTCTACAGAGACATATTCGTCGTAAGTGTGTGCCAGCGTCAGCTCGCCGGGGCCGTATATCACGGTCGGTATGCCCCTCATTCTGAGGTATCTGCCGTCGGTCGCGCCTGTCATTATTATCGGCTTCGGCCGCATCCCCTGGGCCGCGATCCCCTCGCGCACGAGCCCGACTATCCTCTCGCCGGAGGGCGTATAGTTGGGCTCGCTGGTGTCTATGGCCTCGACCTCGGCGAGGCCCGCCAAGCCTTTCCTCAGCCGCTCCACGACGTCTTTCGGCGATACGCCGGGCGGGACCCTCATGTCGAGCTCCAGCTCGGCGTAGTCGGGCACCATGTTTATCTTGGAGCCGCCCCTTATCACGCCTGGGTTGAACGACACAGAGCCGATGACTTTTCTGAAGTCCTCCTCGCTGAGCCTCAAGCCGCTCCTCAAGGCGCTCTCAAGATACAGCCTCGCCGAATTCTCCACTGCCTCGGCCAGATCGCGGGGCAGGGCGATGCCCCTATTTATCTCGTCGACTATCTTCGAGGCCTCCTCGACGGCCTTAATCAGCTTCACTATGGCGTTTTCGCCCAACAGGGGGAGGCTGCCGTGGGCCGGCTTGCCTCTAGCCACCAGCTTGACTTGGCTAAGGCCCTTCTCGCCTATGCAGTACTTGTCCGGGCCCGAGGGCTCTGCGACTATCGCGGCGTCGCCCGACAACACGCCGTCCTTGACCAAGGCCTCGACGCCGGCGTGGCCGCCGACCTCCTCGTCCGCCGTCGCCGCCAGCACCAGAGAGCCGGCGCCGGCCTTCTCCACGGCTGGGGCGATGTCTGCGAACGCGGCCATAATCACGGCGAGCCCTCCCTTCATGTCGGTGGAGCCCCTCCCGTAGATCCGCCCCTCGACGATCTTGCCCGAGAACGGCGGGACGGTCCACTTGCCCACGTCGCCCGGCGGGACGACGTCGGTGTGTCCGTTCAGTATTAGGACGGGTTTCCCCGAGCCGACGCGCGCCACCACGTTGGGCTTCCCCCTCTGGTATTCGTAGATCTTTGCCGAAAAGCCCCTCTTCGCCAGCCACTCCTTTATGTACTCGGCGGCCTTGGTCACATCGCCCGGCGGATTCGTCGTGTCTATGCGGACGAGCGAAGCCGTGAGCTCCGACAGTTGGTCGGCCTTACTGTCTCCCATAGCCCATATAGGTCCTGGTTTAATAAAACTTTTTTTCTATTCTCTAAAAGTTAAATATAGGATAAATTGATTTAAATATGGCGGCTAACAGTAGGACCATAATAAAAATAGTTCTACTTATAGTAGTCCCGTGGGTTTTCTTGATATTCTCAGCGCCACTATATAACAGGAAAGACCCAGAGCTGTTCGGCTGGCCGTTCCTTTGGTGGTATCTCTTCCTATGGGTATTTATACAGCCGGCGCTTACCTATATAGTATACAAGTTTATAGATAGAGGTGGAGAGGTATGATCTTCACTCAGCTCGACTACGCCATATTCTTCGCCATTGTTGGCTTGACAGTAGCGGCGGGGTTCCTCGGGAGCAGGTGGAGGGCGCCCGACTTCTCGAAGATAGCCGAGTGGACGCTCGGCGGCAGAAAATTCGGCACAGTGATAGTGTGGTTCTTAATGGGCGCCGACATATACACGGCATATTCGCTGATCTCGGTGCCCGGCGCCGCCTACTCGTTGGGCGGCTTCATATTGTACTCGGCAGTATATGGCTCCGTGTCCTACCCCTTCCTCTACATCGTGGCGACTAAGTTCTACAGAATCGCGAAGCGGCACGGCTTCATAACGGCCGGCGACTACGTCAAGTACAGGTTTAACAGCGACTTGGCCGCTTTGCTGGTCTCGCTTACGGGGATTATTGCCATGTTGCCCTATATTGCCCTCCAGATAGTCGGGATAAGCTATGTCCTAAACGCGATGGGCTTTCCAGTCCTTCCAAGCTACGCGATAGCTTACCTAATAGTGGCCGCGTTTGTTGCTCTGAGCGGCTTGAGAGGGCCGGCCCTCAGCTCATTAATAAAGGACGTGGTGTTGTGGGCTGTCATACTGACTGTGGTGATATATATCGGCACCAATCTGGGCGGCTTCGGGCCCGTGTTCGCCCAGCTGGGGCCATCGCATTATCTGATACCGAACAAGCTAATGGTGGGCTACATTACTCTGGCTTTGGGTAGCGGCATATCCTGGATGCTCTTCCCGAACCTTCTGGTGGGTCTGTTGGGCTCCAAGAGCGAAGACGTGATAAAGAGAAACTCGATATTCCTGCCGGTCTACCAAGTCTGGTTGATCTTCTTGGCGATCATGGGCCTCGTCGCGCTCGCCCAGAACCTAGTGCCCAACGGCGTGTCGAGCCTTGCTTTCCCCTCCGTGCTGGAGACCTACTTCCCCACGAGCTTCGTCGTGTTGGCCTTCGCCGGGATAGTTATAGGCAGCATGGTGCCGGCCGGCCTACAGAGCCTCAGTGCGGCCAGCCTAATAACTAGAAATATATATGTTGCATTTATAAATAGAAATGCCTCAGAAAAACAACAAGTGTTCTGGTCCAGGATATTTGTCTTCGTGGTGATAATCGCGTCCCTGATATTCGCCATGGTGCCTGCCGCAAGCGGCTTGATATTCTTCCTATTGACTTTCTCCTATGCCTGGCTCCTCCAGACGTTGCCGGCCGTCATACTCTCCATGTACTGGCGTAGCTTGGACAAATACAGCGTGATACTGGGCTGGCTCGCCGGCACTGTATTAGTGACCTACGGCCTATTCACTGTGGGGTTTTCCGGATCTCTACTGCCCTGGTTCTACAACATCTACGTGGGCATACTAGGCTTGGCGGTTAACCTAGCTGTTCTGTTGATGGCCCACGTAGTTGTTAGGTCGCTCAAGATGCCGATATACGCCCCGCAGGACCTAGAATAATCACCGGCCAGAACTCTCAAGCTCCTCTTTTAGGGCCCTGTACATGACCTCTAGGTGTCTATCAAGCTCGGCGGAGCTCACGGCGCGTTCGATCTCCCCGAAGAGGCGCCGGGCCTCCTCGCGCCTTCCGCTGTCTAGCAACGCCTTGACTAACATGAGCTTTAGGGCGAGCATCTCCTCGCCGCCGACTCCCCTCCTCTCCAGCTCCTCCACCCTAGCTCTCAGCCTATCTGCGGCAGCCGCGGCGTCGCCGCCTATTACCTTCACGTCGAGGAAATGCCGCCGCCTCTCCGCGGGGGAAAGCCTATACAAAAAGTAGGCGAGGGCCAAAGCCACGGCGGTAGGGGCCGCGGCGTACAGGAGATAGCCCTGTAGGTTGAACAGGAAGATCGCCGCCACGTCGTAGACGCCCAACGCCGTAAGCGCGGTCTTGAGGATCGACGCCCTATCCACGAAGGGCGGCGGCCGGCTTCTTAAATTTACTCCGGCGACGCGGGCAAGCGGTCTATAGACGCCGCGGGTAGTATTTGACATCCCGCTGGCCGGCCAGGGCCTACGCCGAGCCGATAAGGGGAAAAGGATATAAGGCCGTTAATTAAGGAGGGACGGGCCGGTAGTCTAGCGGAAGGACGCCCAGGGCCAAGCCCGCGTACGCCTCGCGCGCGGGAGATCCCGGGTTCAAATCCCGGCCGGTCCACTCATCTGGAGGCGATAGCTCGCCTTTTTGAAACACCGTATAACCTTAGTGTATGGCCCATCGATGCCCGTTGGCCAAAGGATTAATAGAGGGGCTCCGGGAATGCCGTGGAGCCTCTCGACTGCGAGGAGTACGACAGGTGGATTAAGCAGGCGGAGTACACGTACAGATCGATAGAGGGCGACATGGGGCTTCAGGCATACGCGTGGGCTTGCTTCAAGGCGCAACAGGCGGCCGAGTTCGCCATCAAAGCGCTTCTGAGGGCCCTCGGCAAGCCCGCCTTCGGCCACAACCTGGTCGCGTTGTTCAACGAGCTCTCGGGCCTCTGCGGCGGCGTCGCCGAGAGGCTCAAGTTCTGCGTCGGCTATTTAGACAAGATGTACGTCACGCCGCGTTACCCCGACGCCTTGGCTGAGGGCGTCCCGTACGAGCGGTATACCCGCGAAGAGGCGGTCGAGGCGGCCGAATGCGCCCGGGCCCTAATCGATTGGGTGAAGGGGTGTTCGCCGTGCCGATCGACGAGGTGATAAGGGCGAGGCTTCTGGAGAGGGAGGCCGTCGTGGACGAGCTGAGGCGGTACGCGGAGAGGCTTAGGGAGAGGCTGGGCAAGGTGACTGTCATCCTCTACGGCTCCTACGCGAGGGGCGACTTCAACCTCTGGAGCGACGTCGACGCGGTGGTGGTCTCGGAGCGCTTCGCCGGCGTGGACTTCGTGGTGAGGTGCGTGGAGCTCTCCGACGCGCCGCCTAGGCTGGAGCCCATATGCTGGACTCCCGAGGAGGCTCTGAAAGCCCTAGCCAAGCCCTGGTGGCGCGAGGCCCTCCGCGGCGCGGTCGTCATAGTGGACGACTACGGGATAGCGAGGCTTCTGGAGGCGTAAAGCTTTAAGCATAGGGCGCACCGCCCCAGGTGTCGATCGCGCTGTTCGCCGACCTGGACGGGACTCTGGTGCCGCCGGAGCTTATGAGGAGGGACCCCTCCCTCCCTCTAGAGCTTGAGTACGCCTTGAGGGAGCTGGCCCACAGAATTCCCCTCGCTGTCGTGACAACCAAGGAGTGCGGCCTCGCCGCGAGGGCCGTGCCCTTCGCGGCGGCCTACGCGTGCGTGAACGGCATAGAGGTGAGGGCGGGCGGCTACGTGGCGGTGTTCGAGAGGCTTAGGTCGGCCGAGCTGGACCGCGTCCTCAGATCCGCCGGCTCGCTGGACGCGTTGGTGGAGGCCAAGAGGACTTGGGACGGGAGGCTCGCTGGCGTCACAATAGACTGGAGGGAGCGCGGCGCCCCGCCCCGCGGGCTCGACCGGGTCTTGGACGAGGCCGCCTCCCTGGGCCTCAAGTTGGTGAGGTACTCGCGCCACCCCTTCGTCGACATATACGGCGCCGACGTGGATAAGGGGCGCGCGGTGAGGCTCCTCAAGGCGCTCCTCGGCGTAGATCACGTGGTCTATATGGGCGATAGCGAGAACGATCTGCCGGCCTGGGCGGAGGCCGACGTGAGGATTGTCGTGAGGCACGCCCTCAATAGGGATCTTCCGGTGGAGGGAGCCATACCGATCGCCTACGAAGAGCTCCCGAGATATGTCAGGCAGGTCTTGGCCAATCTCGAGTCGGCCAAGTAGCCGCCGCGCCTCTGCCGAGGCGCTTTCTCTGGAAATCTTTAAATAACGTGGCCACACGCCCCTATGTTAAGGGGGATCTCCCGAGGCGCGGCGATAGCAATCGTGGTGGTCTTGGTAATCGCGATCGCCGCGGCTCTGCTATACGTGTTGAGCTCGCAACAGAAGGCCCCGCCGACTCCGACAACGGCTCCAACTACATCGGCCGCGACATCCTCGGCCACTACGTCGACCTCCACTGCGACGACCACGCAGAACGTCACGCTTTACGTTGTGGCCTACAAGGACATAACCGCCGACTATATACAATTCGCCGGCGAGCTCTTCAGCAAATTGCACCCCAACGTGAAGGTGGTGGTGATAACTTACCCGTTCAGCCAGTATCTGACCAACGAGCTCACGGCGCTGCAGGCGCACTCCTCTAAGTACGACCTGGTGGAGTTCACCTCGACGTCCTCCTTGAGGTTCGTGCCCTACGTGGTCCCGCTCAATCCCTACATCGGCACGTTGTTCAACATGAGCGACTTGATAGAGCCGCAGGTGGACTTCGGCGGCGTCTACTACAACACGACCAACGGCCAGACCGTCTACATAGGCGTGCCCTTCGAGACGGACCTATTCACTCTGGCCTACCGTTGTTCCCTCTTCAACAACCAGACCCTGGCCCAGGAGTTCTACGACGAGTACCACGAGGAGCTCAACCCTGCGACTTGGCAGAACTGGACGGTGGTGCTCCACGTCGACCAGTTCTTCGTCGGCCATCACATAACCAAATACGGAGTAATAATAGCTGACGACCCGTCGCACGACATCATAGACGCGTATCCGGCCGTCTTCGGGTGGTGGTACATGAACAGCCCCGATCTCAACAAGGGCAGGCTGGGCGGCCTCCCGACATTCAACATAATGTTCTACGGCGCGCCGGCGCCCAACTGCCCCTACCCGCTCCCCGACTTCAACACCACGGAGGGCATAGAGGCGTTGAGGGTCTACAAGGAGCTTGTGTCTTACGAGCCGCCGCCCAACGAGACGCCCGTCTCCTACAACAACGACCCCCAGCTATACGCCCAGTACGCCCCCGCGGTCATATTCTTCACCAGCCAGCTGTCCTATCTGCCCCCGGCTGTCTACAACGACACCTGTCTGGGCTGGCTTCCCGGAGGCTATGCCGAGACGGGCACCACCTTCCTCGCAGTGAATAAGTACTCGGAGCATGTGGACCTCGCCCTCCAGTTCTTGGCCTTCTTGGTCTCGCCGCAGGTACAGGTCTACGAGTTCCTGCGCTTCCGCCACTTCCCCATATCCAAGGAGGCCTACCTGATGCTGTTGAGCAACCAGACGCTGAGCGCCCACGACAAGGAGCTCCTACAAGCCGTGTACACGGCCGCCCAGAAGGCGTGGGCCAATCCGCCCAACATTCCGCCCACGGCCCAGGTCCTGATACCCACGTTCAACCAAGCGGTGTACCAATACCTCATGGGCCAGATCGACGCCAAGACGGCGATGGACACGGCGGCCGCTTCTTGGATAAACGCGTTGAGGCAGACGTACGGAGCCTGCGGCTGAACCCATTAAAACCTACCCTTTTTCCACTCCCCGATGAGGAGGTGGTGGCTTGTGCCCTATATCGCGTACATAGCCGGCTTCGGCCTCATCCCGTTCGCCCTGACGTTCTACTTCGTCGGCCTGAACTTGTCGTCCATCAAGGCGCTGTTCCTCGACTTCCCTCCAGGCACTTTCCAGCTGGCTGTGGAGAACACGCTCCTCTTCGCCGCCACCTCAGCCCTCTTCGCCACCTTGCTGGCGCTGGTGTTGGCCATAAGAGTCGACAGCCTCCCGAAGAGGTGGCAGATGCCGCTCTCCCTCCTCATACTTTCGCCATATACCATACCCTTCACGGCGTCGACGATGGTCTGGTACACGATGTTCGATCCGCTCTACGGCCCGCTCTACTACCTTATAAAATTCCTGCACTTGCCCAGGCTCAATCTGACCACAGTGCCCGGCCTCTCCATATGGGCGGTCTCCATAGTGGGGATCTGGAGCAGCGTCTCGTTCGCCTACCTCGTCATAATCGGCGGGTTCAAGGCCATAGGCAAGGAGATGCGCGAGGTCGCCCAGGTGGACGGGGCGTCGGAGTCCCAGTACTACAGCGGGGTCGCTTTGCCGTACGTCTTCAAGATAGTGGCTACGGCGTTCTTGATAATATTCGTAATCCAGCTGGGCAACTTCGACATACCGTTTATTTTAACCCAGGGAGGGCCCGGCTACTCCTCGACTACGCTCCCGTTGATGGTGTACGACCTGCTCTACTTCATAGGGGATTTCCAAGCCGGGGAAGCCGCCGCGGCTCTGCTCGCCGCGATGGCCACAGTCCCCGCGGTGGTTTTGCTGGCCGTGATGAAGAGCAGAGGGGGGCTCTACGTCAAGCTCCCGCCCGTCAGGATCCCGGACAAGCTATACGACGCGTTGTTGTGGATAGCCACGGCCTTGATCCTCCTCTTCCTGCTCTTCCCGATATACTGGATGTTCGTGATAGCCTTTAGGCCTACCCAGTACGACTTCGTGAGCCCTCCGGTGCTCTACCCAAACGTGTTCACAGATCGGTACTTCCAAAAGGCGCTGTCCGGCGCGGTGCCCTACATAGCCACTAACGTGGTCGTGGGCCTTGCGGCGGCCGCCATATCTGTAGTCTTGGCGGGGACCGCGGCCTACATAATGTCGAAGAACAACATATACTGGTTGCTTCTCTTGACGATATACCTCTACTCGTTGCCCTCGGCGAGCTTCATACTGCCCATCTACCTCTTCTTCTCGGCCGCCAATCTACTCAACACGTGGTGGGCCTTAATACTGTCCACCCCGCTGTTCACTGTCACGCTCTCTGCCTGGATCTTCTTCAACATATATAGGGACGTGCCCAACGAGTACCAAGAAATAGCGGAGCTTGAAGGCGTGTCGTCGACCCGGATGCTGTTCAGGGTAATAGCGCCGATAACTGCCAGCGCTTGGTACACTATGTTCGTTCTGTCTTTCATAGTTAACTGGCACCTGCTCTTCTACCCCATAGTCCTCACCGAGACTCCCTGGGCGTTTAACTTCCCACCGACGGGCGCCCAGACTGTGACCATCTACGCCATAGAGTCCATAACGAGCGAGGCCGTGGACTGGGGCATGTTGGCCGCCTCGGCCCTTGTGGTTGCCCTGCCGGTGATGGTGTTGAACTACCTCATACTGGGCAAGTTGCTGGAGGGCTTTAACATCGGCGGGCTGAAGGGCTGACGTGTTGGTCCACATCGGGATAGACGACACCGACTCCCATAGAGGGGGTTGCACGACCTACGTGGGCTACAAGCTGGTGAAGGAGATCTTGAGGAAATACGGCGATATCTTGGCCGACTACCCCCGCCTCATAAGGCTGAACCCCTACGTCCCCTTCAAGACCAGAGGCAACGCCGCGGTGGCTCTAGTACTCGACGCGCCGGAAGGCGCCGAGGAGGACCTATGGGAGCTGGCCGTCAAGACAGTCTCTGAAAACGCGGACGTCACAGGCAAGACGAGCCCCGGCGTCGCCATGGCGGTGGGACAGGTGCCGGAGAGGGCCAGGCGGGTCTACAGACTCGCTCTCTCCCAGATAGTGCCGAGGAGCGTGGTGGAGAGGGTTGTCGGCGTCAGGCTCTGGGGCGGCCGCGGGACGATCGGGGCCGTGGCCGCTGTGGGGGCCGAGTTGCCTAAGTCCACCTTCGAGCTCCTGGCGTATAGGGAGGGCGAGAGGCCCGCCATAGGGCCGGGCCTTGTCGAGGCCATGGAGCTCTTGACATATCCCTTCACGTTCCACAACCTCGACGGGAGGAGAGTCCTCATAGAGCCGAGGGGGCCCGACCCCGTCCTCTACGGCGTGCGCGGCCTTTCGCCGCCCCACCTTGTCTACGCGGCGCGTTTCCTCGAGGCCAACGGCGTGAGGCCGGCGGGCTGGGTGATATACCGCACGAACCAGGCCACGGACGCCCACATAGAGCTGGGCGTGTTGCCCGATAGGCCTCTCCCCTACTCCGTGTATAGGACCAAGGCTCTGGTGCTTTGGGCCAAGAGGCATAGACGCCACGTCTTCGCCGGGCTTTCCAACGGCCTCGTGGCTGTCGCCTATAGGCATCTTGGGAAGATCGCCGCGGCGTTGGAGAGGTGCGTCGGGTGTTACGTGGAGCTGAGGGGCGGCGTCAAGCCGAGGGCCGGCGGCCTCTATCTATATATAGAGTCCATGGAGGTGATATATAGGGTCGTCAGACAGACGCCGAGGTGTCCGTACTGCGGCGGCGCCTTGGAGAGCTTGGGCAGAGGGAAGGGCCGGCGGTGCGTCAAGTGCGGCACGGTGTTCAAGACGGCCGAGGTGCGCTATTTCCTATCCACGTCGGAGCGCGGGCTCTACGTCCCGAGGCCCGGCGAGTGGCGGCACCTCTTCAAGCCGCCCGGCCTAGACCCCACGCCGGTGGATTTGGTGGGAAAGGCCGAGGGCTGGATTAGATAGTATATATAGGGCCCCGGAAAGATCCCCATGGAGTTGCGTAAGGGCATATCGTTGCTCAAGGGATCTCCCAACACGTTGATAGTGGGCAGATACGTGATAGATCCCGGCAACCCCGCCGAGAGAGCCGCCGAGATTCTCAAGGCCGTCGGCGGGAGGCCGACGGTTCTTCTAACCCACCACCACGCCGACCACCTATCCGCGGTGCCGGACGGGGCCGAGGTATACGCCCCATGGGGCGAGGAGATCCTCGTGTCCAACACCAGGGCCCGCCTCTTCTTCACCCACGGCTTCTACGTGCCCGACGCCCTATACGTCGGGCGCGACCTCGCGGTGGCCGGGCTGGTGAGGCCTGGCGATAGGGTCGAGAACATAGAGGTCGTCGATCTGAGAGGCCACACGTTCGGCCACGTCGGGTATCTCGTCGAGGGGGTCCTGTACGCCGGCGACGCCATATTCGGCGATATGGTGCTTAAGAGGTACGGAGTGCCCTACCTCAACGACGTGGACCTCTTCCTGGCGTCTCTGGACAGGATAGAGTCTCTCGAGCCGGAGACTCTCGTGATGGGCCACGGGCCTGTGGCCGGCAGCAAGAAGAGGGTGAAGGAGCTCGTGGAGGTCAACAGATCGGCCGTGGAGAGGTCGGTGAAGCTCGTGGAGTCCATGTTGCCGGGGGAGCCCACCGAGATCGCCGTGAAGGTATTGAAGGAGCTGGACGCCGAGAGGAGCTGGGAGAACGTGTTGCTGACCTCCGTCATCGTCAGGGCGGTGCTCACGAAGCTGGCGGCCGAGGGCAAGGCGCATCCCGACGAGGAGGGGCGCTGGCGGATCGGTAATTTACGATAATTGACGATAAATCATTTCACCAGAAGACGAAAGAAATAAATAGTGGAGCAGTCCTACCCCTATGCAGCCCAACCCTAAGATGGCCGACGAGCTGGCCAGACTGTCGAGCGAGCTCTACGAACACGGCTACATAGAGGCCGCGCGACTGCTTGAGGAGGCCAGGAAGATCGTGCTGGAGCTCGAGCGCGAGGCCTTCCTAACGCCGGCGACCGACTAACAAGGCTCCATATATTTTAGCAACTCCCTAATCTCTTTATATTTGCCTACCGGTATTACTATTAGAGCTCCCTTATAGTGGCCGTAGACGACGGCCGAGTCGTCGGGGGCCAGCGCGATAAAGGCTAGGGAGAGCATGTCCTCCTCCCCGTCGACTAACAGCAAGGTCCCCGGCGTCTTGACGGCGTACTCCACGGCGGCCCACGCCTCCTCCGTTATATAGCCTGGGGGGTTCCTCACCCTCAAGATCCTCGGGAACGCCTCAACAGTCCTCACGTACTCGCTCCTCCTGGTCTTGAGGTCGACGGCGGCGGCGTCTGGGGCGAGGCCCGCGGCGAGGAAGTTGGCGGTCACGACGTCGCCTACGGTGAAGATCCTCGCGGCGCCGAGGTCTCTGGCTATCTCAGCCGCGAGCTCCACCGACCGGGGAGGGTCGCGCCAGATGGCGACCGGGTACGGGAAGGCGAAGAGGTGCCTCCGGCCTTCGGGGACCTTCAAGCACCTCACAGCTCCACCGAGGCGCATGGGTAGGGCAGGTAGACGTAGGCGCCGGGGGGCACCAGAGGCGTGTTGAGGTAGTAGTGGACGGGGAGGAGGGCCTTGACGCCCGCCCTTCTGGCGATCTCCACGGCGTCGCTCGTGGTGCTGTGGCCCACGGCGTGGGCCGGCTCCTCCTGTCCCGGGTTTCCAGAGACCTCGTGTATCAAGAGGTCGCACCCCCTCGCCAGCTCGACAAGCTCGTCGCTCGGCGCTGTGTCCCCGCTGTAGGCGACGCACCTCCCCCCGTGCTCCACCCTCACGTGCACGGCCTCCACCGAGTGCCTTGCCGCGGCGAGCGCGATCCTCGTATCGCCCTCTCTGGCCTCGCCGCCCGGCGGCACCTCGACCGGCTCCATATATTGTCGCAGGTGGGGCATGTTCACGGCCTCTAGTATTTTCACGAGCGACGACATCACGGAGGCGGCGGCGACGACCTTGATCCTAGTCCCCCTCTGGCGGGCCATCAAGAGGAGGGTCGGCGCGCCCAGTATGTGGTCCCCGTGGGCATGCGTGAGGATCAACACCTCCGGGAGCGGGAGGCCGCATTGGGCCAGCTTGGCGTAGGTCCCCTCGCCTGCGTCCAGGAGAATCCGCCTATCGGTCTCGACGTATATGGCCGGGTAGCCCAGCCAAGGGCTGGATATCCAGCCGCCCAGCCCCAAGACCACCACCTTCATAGAGGTCTAGAGAGCTCCACTATTTATCGCTCGAGGCCCCGCCGCCCCGTATACGGATGTGCGTATACTATAAGCTTATATACGGATGCCTGTAGTTTCTCGATGTCGACTACGGTAATAAGCGTGAGGGTCAGGAAAGAGCTGAAGGAGAGGGCGAGGGAGCTCGGCATAGATATCAGGGAGGTCTTAGAGAAGGCGCTTGAGGAGGCCATAAGGAGGAGGGAAGAGGAGGAGCTGGCCAAGGCGCTTGAGGAGTTGAAAGAGGCCTTGTCGCGAATAACCGAGGAGGAGTGGGTGAGGGCAGTGCGCGGCTCTAGGGATGAGCGTTGAGTATCTGCTCGACGCCTCTGCTCTCTACGGCTTGGCTACACACTACGACAGATGGCTGAAATATAGGGAGAGGCTCGCGATACTCCACTTGACAATATACGAGGTCGGCAACGCCCTATGGAAGGAGGCGAGGGCGGGGAGACTGCAGTGGCAGAGAGCCGCGAGGCCTCTCTCCCGCGTGATCTCCGGCTTGAGGGTGCTGGACGATCCTCCCCTGGAGGAGGTTCTGAGGCTGGCTGTCGAGAGGGATCTGACGTTCTACGACGCGAGCTACGCATACGTCGCGGAGACGCTGGGCTTGTCGTTGGTGACGCAGGACGGCGAGTTGTTGCGCAAGTCGCGCGCCGCGATAGACGTGGCCACGTTCCTCTCGAGACTGTCGGCGTAGTTGCGGCGATCGGGCCGCCTAGGCGAGCCGCACTGCCTCCTTCCCCACGCGCGCCGCCGGATTAAATCTTTTAACTGCGGCCGGGGCCTAACCGCGGTGATGATCCTGACCAACCGCGAGGCGTGAGCTGGCGGCAGCTGGCTGACTCCGTCAACTGACGACGTCCTCCAGCCTCCCCCTCTCCCTGGCCAGCTGGAGCTCGTGGGCTATCCTCTCCCCCATGTCCATGGGCTCGTCGAAGTAGAGGACGGAGTACTGCGACCCGACGCCCATGTAGACGTTGGTCCCCGCCACTATCCTCCCCGAGAACTCGAAGACGACTATGGAGAGGTCGTCTCTTATTATGGACTCCAGGCTGTAGGGCCCCTTCATCTCCTCGCCGAGAGCCTCGCGGACCGCGTCGGCGAAGGCCTCTCCGTATTTCTGCACCGTGGGGAGCAACGACTCCCTCAAGACCAGTGGGAGGTTGGCCACGACGACGAAGGTCGGCTCCACGAGGCCGAAGGTCCTCCCGTCGACGTTCGTCTCGTACCTCACGTCCATCCCGAACAGCTCCACTCTGACGTACATGGGCGACGCGAAGAAGTGATAGTACGCCGGGACGCCGAAGACGTACTCCTGGATTATGTAGGGCTCCTTCACCTCCCTGAGCCTCTGGACGAGCTCCTCCCTATTTCTAGCCAAGAAGTAGCCCCTGCCGCCCTTGGCCCCAAACAGCTTCACTATGACCGGCCTGTCGACCTCCTCCGGCGCGTAGCTCCTGGGTATTGGTATGCCGGCCCTCCTCAAGAGATCCATCTTCTTGTATTGGTCGGCCTCGACCTCGATAAGGCGCCTGACGCCGAACGTGGGCACCGGCGCCTCGAGGGCCTGCCGCCACCCGACGTACTCCACGTAGGACCCGTGGGGTATCAAGACGGCGTTGTTCTCGGCGAGCTTCTCCGCCACAAGACGGAAGTTGGAGAAGTCGGCCTCCCACACCTCGTCTATGAACTGGAAACGCTTGTAAAACCAGGCGGAGCTGGGGCGGGCCACGGCCAAGGTCTTGAAGCCGCGCCGCTTCGCCGCCCTGAGTATCTGGAGGGCCGTGTGGGACGCTATCGTGGCGACGGCCAGCCTATCTAGGTCGTAGCTCTTAATTACCGTCTCGATCATGTGGTGACCTCCTCGAGCTTCCCCTGCCTCACCGCCTCCTTTATCTCCACGGCTATCCTCCTCCCCATGGATATGGGCCTCCCCCAGTAGAGCTTGGAGTACTGGCCGCCCACTCCCAGATAGGCGTTGGTGCCGCCCCCTATCCTCGGCGCCACGTCGTAGACCACTAGGTCGAGCTCCGGCGTCACGACAAACTGGAGAGTGAAGGGCCCTATGACGCCTGGCTTGACCAGCCTGGCGACGGCGTCGACGAAGCGGTGCCCTATGTCGAAGACCTTCTCCAAGAGGCTCTCCCTCAAGGTCGCCGGCTCGTGGCCCACCTCTATATACCTCACGTCCGGGTCTAGGTCAAGCTGGTCCCTCGCCGGAAGCCGGTGGACGCCGTCGAGATCGCTCTGAATCCTCCTGTCGAAGCTGTGGAGCTCCAGGCGTCTGTACATCGGAGAGTTGAAGAAGTTGGCGTTGAAGTGGGCCCCCAGCACGAGCTCCTCTATGGCGGCGCCCGAGAGGTCCTCCAGCCTTATCAACCCCCTCTCGGCGAGCCTCTTCGCCTTGCGCATCAAGTCGTCTCTATCCCTCGCCACGAAGAAGCCCCTCTCCACCCTCCTCGTAGCCTCGGGCAACTTCACTATGACCGGCCTGTCGACCTCCTCAGGCGAGGCGTATGTCCTAGGCCTCCTTATGCCTGCCTCGTCGAGGAGTCTGTAGTAGTTGTGCGGCCCCGTCCTCTCCTCCCACCTCAACAGATAGCGGTTGCCGAAGATGGGGACCGGGAACTCCCTCTCTATGGCGTCGTAACCCACGTAGACTGCGAAGGATCTATTGGGGACGAAGACAGAGCCCTTGAGCCTATGGGCCTCCCTGACGATGTCCCTATAGTCGTCGAGGACCACGAGCTCGTCGACGACCGGGAACTCTCTGTAGGCTCTCTCCCGCCCCCTCTTGGCGACGGCTATGGTCCTGAAGCCCTCGTCCTTCGCGCCGTCGAGCACGTCCAAAGCGCTGTGGGAGGCCAAGACGGATATCGATACCGACATACTTGCTTTAAGTTATGAATTTAAAAAATTTGCGGGCTCCTAGAAGATTTCCGGCGATATATTAAGCAGATGGTTAATTATCCAGCCCGCAGCCTCCAGACGCTCGGAGGCACGACGCCGCTTCTTCTGGCCAGAGGTATCTCGGAGTACTTGCCTAGATCCATGACTACAACCCTCCCGTAGAGGCCCCCCAGCTCGTAGACGTCGCCGGGCTTGCCGCCGGGAATCGGCACCAGCCTCACCCCCAGCGGCTTGTCGAGGGCCGTGGCCAGAGCCATGACGTCTGCCATAAGCGCGGCGACGACGTCGGGCGGGGAGTCGCCCGGTATGCCGGCCATGTCTATGCCCGTGTTGCAGACAGCCGACATGGCCTTCAACGAGTCGAAGCTGAGCGCTCCCTCCTCGGCCGCCCTGGCCATCAAGGCGTCCTCGCTGACTGGTATAAAGGCGCCGCTCAAGCCGCCTATCGTCGATGTGGCCATGGCGCCTCCCTTCTTCACGGCGTCGACGAAGAGGTGGAGCGCCAGGACCGAGCCGGGCGCGCCGGCCCTCGGCAAGCCCATGGCCTCGAGTATCCCGGCCACGCTGTCGCCGACCTTGGGCGAAGGCGCCACCGAGAGGTCCACGGCCCCGAACCTCACGCCGAGCTCCCTCGCCACCTCTCTGCCCACGAGCTCGCCGAGCCGAGTCACCTTGAACGCCGCCCTCTTGATCGCGTCGTGTAGCGTCCTCAAGTCGGCGTCTTTCATGTTCCTCACGACGGCCTCTATGACCCCGGGGCCGCTTACGGCCACGTTCACCACAGCGTCGGGCAGGCCCAGGCCGTGGTGCGCGGCCGGCATGAACGGCACGTCCTCGGGGACGTTGGCGGTCACTGCGAATCTGGCGGCGGCCTCAGGCCTCATGGAGAGCACCGCCTCGGCCGCCTCGTACACGGCGTCCATATTTATGCCCGTGGCGGTGGACGCCGCGTTGACGAATCCGCCGAGCCTCTTCGTGGAGTTCAAGGCGTCGGGCAAGGCGTCCAGCAGAGCCCGGTCGCCTCTGGATACGCCGGCGTGGACGAACGCGGCGAATCCTCCGACCATGTCGACGCCGTAGGCCTCCGCCAGATCGTCGAGGGACTTCGCTATCTCCACGGCGTCCTCGGCGCGGCCCAGAGGCTCCAGCATGATGCTGATCGGGCTCACGGCCAGCCTCGCCGTCACGATCCTGACGCCGAGCTTCGCCGCTACCTTGTCGACGGCCGGCCTAAAATGCTCGAGGTACGGCCTCAGGAGGTCCCTCAACGCCGATATCGCGGAGCCCACATCCCCGCGTATCGCCGGCAACGTGTTGACGCTGAGGGTCACCGCGCGTATGTCCAGCTCGCGGAAAAGCACCATCTCGAGGACCTCCCCTATCTCCTCGGGCGAGAAGAGCCTCATATCCTCTGCATGTAGCGGAACACGTCTATGTGGTGGACGGCCACCATGACGCCCAGCCTCTTGCCGGCCTCTTCGAGCTCGGCGCGGAGGCCCGCGATATCCACGTCGGCCTTGGATATGTCCACCACCATTATCATGGAGAATATGTCGCGGACGACCGTCTGGGCTATGTCGACGATGTTGGCGTTGTGCCTCGCCAAGACGTTGGCTATCCCGGCCACTATGCCGACCCTATCCGCGCCCAGCACTGAGACCACCACTAGCTCCACGGGGACACTATAGAGGATATATAAAGGCTGGGCGCCGGCGGGCTAGCGGATCAGCGGCGACAGCTTCTCCAAGATTTTCCTCAACTCTTCTCTGTCCTTGTCGTCAACCGGCGGCAGAGGCTCGCGCGGAGGCCCCATATCTATGCCTGTCACTATCTGGGTCGCCAGCTTGTACAGGGTAGGCCACTTGCCGCCGAGCTTCCCCGTCAGCCCGCAGCCTCCCATGAAGCGCCAGAGCTCCATAAGCCTCTTGTGTATCTCGACGGCCTCGGCGATTCTCCCCTCCTTGACCATCTTGTAGAGCCGGAGCTGGAGCGGGCCCAGGAAGTTGGGGCCTCCGAGGATCCCGCCGTGTGCGCCCACCACGAGGCTGGGCACGAAGAACATGTCGACTCCCTGGAGCACGGAGATCCGGCTCCCCACAAGATATATGAGCTCCATGTGGTATCTGAAGTCGCCGGAGCTGTCCTTGACCGCCACCACCTGGCTGTACTCGGAGGACACTAGGTCGAAGACCTCGGCGGGTATGTTGTAGCCGACCGCCAGAGGTATCGTGTAGAGGATCACCGGCGTGTCCACCGCGTCGAGCACCTTCTTGTAGAAGGCGTAGATGCCGGCCCAATCGCCCTGGACGTAGTACGGCGGGGTGATCAACACGGCGTCGACCCCCACGTCCTTGTACCTCCTAGCCATCTCCACCGTGCTTATGTGGTCGCCGGTGCCCGTCCCGGCGATCACGGGGACCTTGCCGCCCCCGACCTCGACGGCCAGCTCCGCCACCTTGACCCTCTCCTCGGGGGTCAGTTTAGTCACCTCGCCGGTCGACGAGGAGGGGAACAAGCCGTATCCCTGCGACGCGAGCCTCTCCAAGAGCGCCCGCAACGCTTGGTAGTTGACGCCGTCTTTAGTAAACGGCGTGACGGTCGCCGCTATCACTCCCTCCAGCTTCACGAAGAGGGCTGGGGGACGATTAATATCTATTCCCGGCGGGAGACGGCCCTATAGATGAAGGGCGCGGCGGCGCCTATGGATATGCCCAACGCGGCGAGCGCCAGCGACCTCCTGCCGGGATACATCAAGAGCAACAAAACGCCGAACGTGATAGACAACGCGCTCAAGGCGTAGAGGAGCGCCCTCATCCCCTCTGCCATAACTATTCCAGCTCATATATTTAAAAGCTTAATAGCGCAGGACGGCGGCGCATCCGCCCATGGCGCTCAACATCTGCCCCGCCTCGCTCTCGGCGGGCACAATCCTCGTGGAGCCCCTCGTCGAGAACACCAGCCTGAGCACCTCGGCGTATTCCTCGGCCCGCTCCTTCAAGGCCTCGTCGACGACGACGAACGTGCGCACTCTGCCCTGCGACGCGGCTTCCCTAACCGCGTCTAGGCCCACGGCGATGAGCTCGGGCCTCTCCGAGGCGAGCTTGAGGATCTCCGAGACGGCCTCCGACCCCAACGCCTCCCGGTACCTCTCGAAGTGCCCACCTCGCTGGAACTCGTAGACGCCCGCGAGGCCTCCCGCCGATTGAGGAGCCAGATCGCCTTTTATGTACTGAGCCGCGATCTCTATATACAGTTGAGGCCCGGCGAGGACCAGCCTGTCGGGCCTAAGCCTCAGCCTATATTGCTCCACGGCCTTGGCCACCTCCCTGAAGAAAGGCCCGAGGGCCTCCTCCTCGGAGTCCGAGCCCGCGTCCTTAGGCCTCCGGTTCTCGAGGACCCCCAACACCTCGACGCCGAGCGCGGTTATGTGCGCCACCGCGGCCTCGTCCCCGTCTATGGAGACCAGGAGGATCTTGGGCAGAGCCGCGGAGGCCAGCCGGGCCACCTCGTCGACGAGCTCCATGGGGTAGGAGTCCGGCTTCTCTATCTCTATCTCCCTCCCGGGCAATACGTCGAAGGTGTGCCTCCTGCCCTTGACGCCCTCCAAATCGCCGCCGACCTCCACGACGGTGCCCCTCACCCTGAGGCTCCCCCTGAACTTGTGGTACTCCAACGCCTCGACCCTCACGGCGAGGTACACCTTTATCCTCTCCCCCTCCTTGGCGCCCTCAGGCCTATACTCCCTCACAGTCCAGCCCCTAACGACGTCACCCCGATCCACCAGGAGGTAGACGAAGTAGAGGTCCTCCTCCCTCTCGGGCAGGACCGATATCAGCCTACGCCTCCTGTCAACGGAGAGCCTCACGGCGCGATCTCCGGGGTGATATACCAGACGAGCCTCCAGCCGGCCTCGCCCCTCTCGAGCTTTACGACGCCCGAATACCTGAACCTTATCACCTCCTTCTGGGGATCGCCCACCAGGAGGAGCGACGCCAGCCGCGAGAGGTGGGGCAGATGGCCGACGAGGAGGACGTCGGACGTCAAGGCCTCGGCCCGAGAGGCCCAGATCCGCGGGTCGTCGTTGGGGGCCAGCCCGTCGGCTTCCCTGACGGGGGCGCCGAGGTGGCGCGCGAATATCTCGGCGGTCTGCCTCGCCCTCGTCTTCCCGCTGTGGAGCACCTCGGCGACCTTGACGCCGGCTACGGCCAACAGCCTGGCGACTTTTTCAGTCTCGGCGGCCCCCTCCGGCGTAAGCCTCCTCTCGGAATCCTCGGCCTCGCTGAAGGACTTGCCGTGTTGCGCAAGATAGAGCGTCGGCATACTGCCTACGTACGTGAGGCCTTAAATATTGTGTTAGCTGGCCTCCAGAATGTAGTCGAAGTCGCTCGTCGGGAGATCTGATGAACGGCGTTCATTACGCCTTGGCGGAGCCCAAGTACCGCAAGATGCCGTGGGCGGCCAGCACGCCGGTCGCCGCGGCCACGTTTATGCCTCTGGAGAGCCCGGCGCCGTCGCCGGCCACGAAGAGCCCCGGCACAGTCGTCATGAGGTTGGCGTCCACGGCGGGCCTCGCCGAGTAGAACTTTATCTCGGGCGCGTATATGAGGGTCTGGGGGCTCGCGACGCCGGGGGCCAGCTCGTCGAGCCTCTTCAGGCCCTCGATGATGTCCTCCACGACGCGGTGGGGGAGGGCCAGCGATATGTCGCCGGGCGTTACGTCCTTGAGGGTGGGGGATATGCTGGATCTCCTTATCCTCTCCCAAGTGGATCTCTGCCCCCTTTCTAGGTCGTAGAGGCGCTGGATGAGGGGCTTGCCGCCTCCCAGCTTCGTCGCCAGCCTGGCTATGGACTTGCCGTATTCTATTGTGTCCTCCATGGGGTCGGTGAGCCTCAGAGTGACTAGGAAGGCGAAGTTTGTGTTGTCGCTCTTCTTCTCCAGATAGGCCTCGCCGTTCACCCCGACAGTCCCGTCGGAGTACACCTCCTTCACCACGAAGCCGCGGGGGTTTGTGCAAAAGGTCCTCACCTTGTCGTCGTACTTCGACGTGTAGAGGATGACCTTGGGGTCGTGCACCGCGTCAGTCAGCGGCCTCATGACTTGATAGGGCACCTCGACCCTGACCCCTATATCTATGGGTCCGAAGTCGAGCTTGGCCCCCAGCCGCTTCAGCTGGGAGACCAGCCACTCGGCCCCTCCCCTCCCGGGAGCCAGCAGGACGGCCGGGGCCTCGAAGACTCCTCTGTTGGTCTTCACCACGAACCCGCCCCCGCTCCTCTCCACGGTCAAGGCCCAGGTGGAGGTGTGGAGAGAGACGCCGCGGCCCTCCAGATACCGCGTCATGGCCTCGACGACCTTGCGCGACCCGTCGGTGCCCAGATGCCTCTGCCTTATGGGCACGATCCTCGCGTTAACCTTGGCGGCGATTGACGAGAGCTTCTCTATGGCCTCCATGTTGGGCTCGTACACGTCGCCGGGCGCGCCGAACTTGACGAAGACAGAGTCGACGTAGTTTATGAGGCCCATGGCCTTGTCCCAGTCGCCCACCAGCTCGTGGAGGTCGCCCCCCACGTCGGGCCGCAGGTTTATGAGGCCGGAGCTCAAGGTCCCGGCGCCCCCGACGCCGTACATTATATGGCACGGAACGCAGAACGTGCACTTCTCCATGGGCGTCTGCAGGGGGCACACCCTCTGCGATGCGCGGAGCCCTCCGTCGAGGAGGGCCACTCTGAGGCCGCCCGCCTCGGCCAACTCGTAGGCGGCGAACATGCCGGCGGGCCCCGCCCCGACTATGACCACGTCGAACTTCCCCACGTAGGCGTCGAGCGTCTTGAGGCGGGAGAGGTACTGCCCTATCACCGCACCCACCATGATGGTGCTTAAAAACATGCCGCCGGAAACGGTACAGGGGAGGTGGCGGGCCGACAACACCAGAGACAGACCCTCCGGCGCTCCGGCCTTAATTTAAACATATGATTAAAAACATGCCGTATCTGAATTATTAATCCGGCGAATTGTTTAAGTACATAGTGTATATAGGCCGGCTTTGGCCATCTACGTACCGGCCTCAGCAACGCGGCGTGTCGATACAAGCCTTCCGGCCCGCTCGGCCTATAGAAGCCCCTTCGCCCTGCGTAGATCCACCATGTGTTCTGCCTCCGGCCCCGTGCCCAGCAGAGTGACTGGCTTCCCGAGCTCCGCCTCCACTTGGTCGACCCACTTCCTGGCCTCCGCCGGGAGGTCCTCCCACCTCGTCTTACCTGCGGCGTCCTTGAAGAGGGCGTCGAGCTTGGTTATGGCTATCTGCGTGGGCGAGTTGAGCAAGACGGCCCTCCTCGCGAGGTCTAAGTTGAAGGGGGCCGCCCTCCTGGGCCTGCCGGTCACCGCGCCTCTCTCGACCCATCCCCTCCTCTCCGCCTCCTCGGGCGGGAGCTCCCCGGGGAGAGGACCGTTGCCCACCCTCGTCACGAAGGACTTGAAGACCAACACCACCTCGTCGACGTCCTTGGGCCCCACTCCTGCCTCGCTGGCTATGCCGGATGCCGTCGTGTCTCTGCTGGTGACGTAGGGGTAGGTGCCGTGGTAGAGCGAGAGGAAGGTGCCTTGGGTCCCCTCGACGATAACGCCGCGGTTTTTGTGCTCCCGCACCATCGCGGGGACGTCGGCCAGATAGGGCTTGAGCGCGTCGAACTCCCTCGCCAGCTTAAGCCTGCGCAGGACTCTGTCCACCATGGCGGCCCCGACGCCCTGCCCCGTAGAGCCCACAGTCTTCATGAGGAACTCGTCGCTCCTCTCCCGCTCCACGTGGGCCTCCTCGATCACGCCCGTGTTGAAGTCGACGAAGCTCCTCCCCCGGCCGAATCTGCCCGCTTCCGAGAGGAAGACGTCGACCTTGATCAAGGCCCCGGGCGCCACCGCCAGCTTGGACTCTTGGTTGACGAAACAGGCGGGCAGGCTCCGCAACACGGCGGCCTCCCCCCTCCAGACGACGGTATGCCCGGCGTTCGGGGCGCCGGTCCTCACGCAGAGCGACGGCTTGTCGGCCGCGGCGAGGTACGCGACGACCTTTCCCTTGCCCGTATCGCCGAAAAACCCGTCGACCACTATATACAGCATATGTCAGACATCAGCCCCACTTTTAAACACAGCCGTTCCAGACGCCTCCTCGCGGCCGCAGGCGAAGATCCCACTTGATTAGGCGCCGTCTGGGGGCGGATCTCGGCAGGCCTACGGCGGCGCGTCGCGGCTTATCACGTCGACGCCCGACTTGGCGGCCGCCTCGGCTTGTTTCTCGTCCAGCGTCAGCAACGGGGCCTCTCGCCTCAGCGCCTGGGCTATGTACAACGCGTCGTACACGGTGATGCGGAGGTCGAGCGCCAGCCTAAACGCGTCGGGAAGGTAAGCCGCCTCGGGCTCCAGCTCTATATTCTTCTCGACCAACGACAGGAGGATCTCCAAGAGCCTCAAGGCCGCGCTCCTATCCACGAGGCCCCTCATATGGGCTTTCCAGATAGCGTTTGCGGCCTCCTTCACTACTAGATCCACCGAAGTCGACCTGGCTATATACCTCGAAATCGTTCTCCAACCCGGCTCCTTCAAGAGGAAGGCGGATAGGGCCGACGCGTCAACGACTATCACGATCCTCTCTTACGGAGCCGGCGGAGAAGCCCCGAGGCGCCTCGACCGGAACCGCCTCGAGCTCCTTCAGCACCCGCTCCATGTTCTCCTCCGCCTCCAACTGCCTGATCCGCTCCTCGACGAATCTCCTCAACTCCTCGGCCCAGTTTACTCTGTCCCTATACTTGGCCATCTTCTCCTTAACCTCGCGCCGCACTTTGAAGCTCACGACAGCCACGGCCGTCTAGGTCTACCCAAATATAAACTTATTGGTCTACCCATAGCGGCGGTGCAGGTCTACTGCGGACAAGCCTCCAGCGCAAGCGCCGAATCTATCAACTCCCTTACCGGCCAGCCGCGCGGTAGCTCGCCGCTTCCTCCCTCGGCTCTGGCGGCCCTATACGCCTCGGCCCTCCGCATGCCCTTCCTGACCAGCTCCAACATGCGGAACTCGCTGGTTATTTGGGGCAGAGCGGCCTCCAGGTTGCGCCTGACCCTCTCCTCGTCGACGTGGAGGGTCCTCAGAACGCGGGCCGTCGTCGCCAGTATCTCGTCCACGGCCAGCAGGGCCTCGGGTATCCAGACCCTCTCGTTGGCCGAGTTGGTCAAGTCGCGCTCGTGCCAGAGGGCGATGTTCTCGTGGGCGACCACCAGGAGGGATCTGACGTACCGCGCAAGGCTCACTACCCTCTCGCTGTTGGTGGGGTTGGCCTTGTGGGGCATCGCCGACGATCCCCCGCCCACCGTCTCGAACACCTCGCCTATCTCGGGCCGCGAGAGCTCCCTCACCTCAGTCGCCAACCTCTCGGCGAAGCCCGCCAAGAGAGCCAACGCCGAGGCGAGGAAGGCGAACGACTCCCTGGGGGCGACTTGCGTGGAGATGGGGTGGAAAGGCACGCCGAGCCTCCTCGACACGGCCTCCCTCAGCTTGAGGCCTAGCGGTCCCCAAGACGCCATGGTGCCCACGGCTCCGCCCAGCTTCCCTCTCACGTGCTCCTCGGCGGCGTAAAGCGCCCTGCAGGCTATGTAGAGTTCGTAGTAGTAGTTGGCGAATTTGAAGCCCAAGGTGATCGGCTCGGCCCACTGGCCGTGGGTCCTCCCCACCGCCGGGAGGTCCGCGTATTTCAGCGCCAGCCTCCTCAACTCCTCGGCGACGGCGCGGCCCCTCTCCTTAATTGCCCCGAGCGCTCTCCTTATCAAGAGAGCCCAGGCAGTGTCTATCACGTCGTTTGACGTAGCGCCGTAGTGGACGAAGCGGCAACCGCTCCTCTCCTCGAGGAGCTGGACCAACGCGAGCACGTCGTGCCTCAGCTCCCTCTCCAGCCTGTAGACCTCCTCGGCTGAGATGGACGCGCGCGACGCCGCCTCGCAACACCCCCTCTCGGCCACGCCCAGCTCCTCCAAGGCGCAGACCAGGGCCCTCTCGACCTCGAGGTACGCATCGACGATCGACTGCCTAGAGAACAGCCTGCGGAGCTCCTCCGAGCCGTACCGCCAATCGAAAGGAGATATGGGCTCCATACGGTACAGCCTCCCTAAAAATATTTGGGGATCCGTCGGCCGGCTCTGACACAACGCGGCTCTACGGCAAGTAATACCTAAAACCCTCCGGGATTAAGCTCCCGTGTGTATTGATGCGGTGAGGGCCTATTCGCCCGAGTCTGAGAAGGCCGCCAAGAGGCTGGGGATAAGGCTCAGCGACGACGCGGACTTCGTCTTGGTCTACGGCGCCGACCGCGAGATATTGGAGGCGTTGAGGGGCAGGGACGAGGTGGTGGTGGGCATCTCGCCTAGGGGCGTAGACGCCGAGCTAGCCTTCGCCTCGGAGGATCTCTACCCCCTTGTGGCCTCCCGCGCCGAATGCACCGTGGTCAAGATCCCCAGACTACACGCCGAGTCCGGCGGGTCCTTGGTGAGGGCAGTCAACGAGGTGGCCATATTCCCCAGGAGGTCGGCCGCCTTGACCTCCTACAGGGTAAGCGTGGACGGCCGGATCCTCTTCAGCGACGTCGCCGACGGGGTGCTGGTGTCGACGCCGCTCGGCTCCTCCGCCTACGCCAGATCAGCTGGGGGCTCCGTGATAGATCTGGAGGCGGAGGTTCTGGAAATAGTGCCGGTGAACTCGACCGCCAGGAGGCCGCCCTATATAGTCCCCCTAGGCAAGAGAATAGAGATATCCGACGTGAGGTCCAGATTCCTGCCCGAGCTGATCGCCGACGGCCGCGTGAGGATCCCGCTCGCCGACGGGAGGGCAGTCGTGTGGGCGGGCTCCACGGCTAGGCTGTTGAGGCCCGTAGTGGCCAGGAAGGAGGCCGAGCCGGCCGGGAGGCTCTCGCCCTCCATGAGGTACGTCCTCAAGACCCTCGAGGAGAGGGGCCCCCTCACGTCTAGATCGATAGCCGAGTTCACCGGACTGCCCTTAAGGACCGTCGAATACGCCCTAAACGCGTTGAGGAAGGCCGGCCTGGTCGAGGCGAAGATAGTAGGCGGCTTGAGGGTCTACTCGGTCAAGCCCTAGCGTAGTACCCGCACATGGGGCAGTAGCCGTCCCTCAGCTTGTACCCGCACACGGGACACGGCGACTCCTTATCCCTCTCGTAGGTCAAGCCCCTCTCCCTAAACGCCTTGTAGAGGTACTTCGCCGCGCCCTGGACGGGTATATCGGCGGAGTAGCCCTCGGCCCTACGCGCCAGGACGTCGTATAGGGCCGAGAAGCCGCTGCCGACCTCTATGGGGTCCTTCCGCCTCCACACCACCGAGTCGGGCAGAAGGCCTTGGAACTGCCTCCTCACGACGTATTTCCCCACGCCGCCCCTCACCTTCTCCTCGGCGGGTACGGACAGGGCGTACCGAACCACCTCGGGGTCCAGATAGGGGGCGGCGACCTCGACGCCGAGCGCCTTCCCCACGTCGAAGGCGCAGAAGTACCACCTGCCCTCGGCCAGCCTGCGGATATACTCGTCGAGCTCCCTCGGCTCCATCCTCTGCATGTATTCGTACCCCGCAAAGAGCTCGTCGCCCCCGTCGCCGGTGCATATCCTTCTCACGCCCATCTCGGCGGCGGCCCTCATGCTGACGTACGCGGCGGCGCAGTTGACGACCTCCATGGGGTTGAAGACCTTGAGGATGCCCACCACCTCCTCGGCCGCCTTCACGGCCTCCTCCTCGCCCACCCAGCTGACGACTACCCTCAGCCGCAGAGCTCTCGCCACCTCCATGAGGTGCGGCACGTCGGAACCCGGCGCCGGGGCGTACTGTGTGTTGAACCCTACCGGCTTGAGGCCGGCTTTGGTCAAGGCCCAGGCCACCGTGGCGGAGTCGAGGCCGCCGGACAGCAAGACGCCGTCGCAACGCGCCCGCGAAGCGGCAGCGGCCAGAAGCTCGGGGAGGCTCATAGGTGGGCTATATAGTAGTCGCCGTATTTCCTCACATCGCGGCATCTGTAGGTTATGCCCTTGCCCCCCACCTTGACGACTAAGGTGTGGTACTCGCCGCGCTCCCCTATGGGGTCAGCCCCCAACGCCCTCGTCTTTGCGAGGAACGCCTCGGCGTTGTCGCGGCTCACTAAATCGCAGACCAGATCGGCGACGTTGGCGCCTATGACGAGGAAGTCCAGTGCCCCGGCCTCCCTCAACAACAGCTCGCCGGGGTCGAGGCCCCAGAGAGGCTCCTTCAGCCTAGCCCCGGCCTCGCCGGCCAGCCTCTCCATGTAGCGCAGGTGGTCCTCGACGGCCTGGTCCCCAGCCACGAGCTCCGAGACGCCGAGCTTCCTCAGAAACGCGACTTCCTGCTCGAACTCGCGGCCTTTGTCGACCTTGAGTATCGCCAGAGGGATCCCCATCGCGGCGGCCAGCTCGACGACCTTGTGGAGGTTCAGCAGATGCGGCGACGGCCTGGGGAAATCGTAGATAAACGTAATGAATATGTCGACCGGCCACTCCAGCAACGCGGCGTAGACGCTGTCCTTTCCCCCCGAGAACAGAGCGGCCTTCACGGGCCGTATCGGGCTGCTATTAAAATATTGGACGTTAATCCCGCAACCCGGCGCCGGGCGAAACTATTTAAAGCGGCCCCTATTGAGGGGCCATGTCGGCTTTAGCCCAGAAGAGCTGGAAGGAGCTGGTCTTGGTTAAGGACCACCCAATGAAGCGTATATACATAGAGAAGGTTGTGGTCAACATAGGCGTCGGCGAGGGGGGCGAGAGGCTCGAGAAGGCGAGGGCTCTCCTGGAGGAGTTGACGGGCCAGGCGCCGTCGGTCAGGAAGGCCAAGAAGAGCATAAAGGAGTGGAACGTGAGGAGGGGCGAGCCGATCGCGGTGGCCGTCACGTTGAGGAGGGACAAGGCCGTGAAGTTCCTCGCCAGGGCTCTGGAGGCCGTCAACAACAGAGTTAAGGCCTCAAGCTTCGACGATAGGGGCAACGTGTGCTTCGGCATTAAGGAACACATAATGCTTCCGGGCGTCAAGTACGACCCGGCGGTGGGCGTCTGGGGCATGGACGTCTGCGTCAGGCTGGCCAAGCCGGGGCTGAGGGTCCAGTTGAGGAGGCGGAGGAGGGGCGAGGTGGGCAAGGGCCAGATCGTGACGAAGCAGGAGGCGATAGAGTTCTTCCAGAAAGTCCTCGGCGTGCAGGTAGATTAATAAGGTAGTCAATTCCCTAGTGGTTAAAGTAGTCAAGAGGTCGGGGAAGGAGGAGGAATACCTCGACGAGAAGGTCTACAAGGCCCTCCTCGACGCGGGCGCCAGCGACGAGGTCGCCCGCGAGATAGTGAAGGAGCTCGACGAGTGGCTGAAGAGCGGCGGGCGGGGCAAGATCTCGACCGACGAGATTAGGAGGTTCGTGTTGACGAGGCTGAGGCGTCTGGAGCCGGAGGTCGCCGATGCCTGGCAGTTCTACGACAGAGTGTTCAAGGGCAGGATAACCTTCGAGGACGGGAAGGCCGTCGTGGTGGAGAAGGGCCGCCTCTACCTCGGCCGGAAGGTCAAGGACGTGGGCTCCAAGGGGCTCTCAACCGCCGAGGAGGTCAAGGAGATACTGGACGAGCTGAGGGAAGATATGGAGTACGGACTGTCGCCAAAGGTCGTCAACGCCAGGCTATACGCGCTCTTTATGGGCGTTCTGAAGAAGAAGGACATGCCTCCGGAGGAGAAGAGGAAGGCCGTCGAGCTCATAAACAAGTTCAGGGAGGAGCTCGGGTGGAAGCCCTACGAGCTGAAGAGGCCGATCTAGGCTTTTGGCAACCAGCACGGGCATACTATTTTAAATAAAGTTAGAATGCGTGTTATGGCGTCGCTTGACGAGATCAGACAGCAGGGTAGCACATTAAGGGAGGTCTTGGGCTTGGCTACGTGGCCTATAGGGATCAGATTCTGTAGCAGAGGCGAGCAGTGTGGGGGCACCGGCTTCAAGAGGCCGTATAGAGATCTCGGCATTAGAGTTGCGTTTTGCCAAGCCATAAACATCGCGAGGACGTACGGCTGGAAGCTGGCGATAGGCCTCGAGGACTCCTATTGCATGATAGGCGCCGAGGCTTTAGGCTTGACCAAGACCTATCTGGACTACATAGACAGGGATATACCGAAGTGGCACACGTCCGACAAGGGTGCTATGGAGAGAATAGTCTCTGTGATGCACGCGAGATTTCTGGAACCAGGCTCGACGGAGCTCGTGTTGATATCGCCGCTGGATAGGATAGACTTCGAGCCTCACGTCGCGGTCATCTACGGCCTACCTGCGCAGATAGCGACGGTGGCGAAGGCCTTAATATGGAACGGCGTTATGCCGGGCGAGATTACGTATATAGGGATGGCCTCATGTACGTTGATACCGTATTCGCACAAGTACGGCAAGGTCCAGATAAACATACCGGGTACCGGCGAATTGATACTCGGGAGGACGGAGAGCCACGAGGTGAGCATCGTGATCCCGGCCAAATACCTACACCTAATAGTTCCCGGCATAGAGGCCGTGAAGAGGATACACCCGTATCCTTTGGCTAAGTTCTCGCTTTATGAGCCCAAGGTTCCGAAATGGTACGAGGAGCTGACCTTCGACTATTATAGAAAATCCGTCGACCAGTGACACCGACAAGAAGTCGGAGGCCCTTGGGATTGTATCATTGGGTATCTCCCTCTTCTAAACGCCTAAGTAGGCCTTTTTCACGTGATCGGATTCGAGAAGATCGGCGGCTGGGCCTGACAAGACTATTTTTCCATTCTCTAGCACATATCCCGTATCGGCTACGGCCAGCGCCGCGGATACGTTCTGTTCGACCAACACTATCGTGATGTTCTCCTTTATCTGTTTGAAGGTTTCCAAGAGCTCCGACACCACCTTGGGGGCCAGACCCGCCGAAGGCTCGTCAACGAGGAGCAGGCTGGGCCTGGACATCAGCGCTCTGGCGATAGCCAGCATCTGTTGCTCGCCCCCGCTGAGAGTTCCCGCCTTTTGTTTCCTCCGTTCTTTCAGCCTCGGGAAGAGCGTGTAGACATAGTCCAGCGAATCGTGCAGGTGTTGTCGAGCTCGCTTAATATAGGCGCCCATGATGAGGTTTTCCTCAACCGTCATGTTGGGGAACAGCCTCCTCCCCTCGGGGACGAGGACTATCCCGAGCTCGACCTTCTTATGGGGCGGCATGTAGGTCACATCGTTGCCGTTGAACGTGATGCGCCCCCTCCACGGCTTGACTACGCCCATTATCGAGAGAAGAGTAGTCGTCTTCCCGGCGCCGTTAGGCCCTATAAGCGCGGTTATGCTCTTGTCGTTCGCCTCAAGAGATATATCGAACAGCACCTGCACCTTCCCGTATCCGGAGCTCAGCTCCTCGACCCTCAACGCCATGGCTTCCCCAGATATATCTCCACCACTACCGGATTGTTGAGGGCGATATTGGGCGGCCCCTCCGCTATAACTCTGCCTTGGTGCATTACGACGACTCTATGGGCCAGTTGCACTACGGCCTTCATTCTGTGCTCCACGAGGGATAGGGCCGAGATGCCCTTCTCCTCGACTATCTTCCTAATCAGCTTGGTCATATTATCGATCTCGCCGGGGTTGAGGCCGGCCATGACCTCGTCCAGCATCAAGAGTTTGGGCCTCCCCGCCAGGGCTCTGGCAAGCTCTAGAAGCCGCAATTCGTTGAAAGTGAGCCTGCCAGCCAGCTCGTTGGCCCTTCTGCCGAGCCCGACATAGTCGACGACCTCTCTGGCGACCTCCCTCGCCTTATGGAGATCGTAACCGCCGTTGAAGACGGCGCCCACGATAACGTTCTCCAATACTGTGAGCTCCGGAAACGGTCTGGGGACTTGGAAAGCCCTCGACATGCCTAGCTTGGCCCGGGCATACGCCGGCAGATTGGTTATATCGCGGCCCTCGAATAGAACTCTTCCTCCGTCTGGCTTATAGACGCCGTTGATGACGTTCAGGAGCGTGGTTTTGCCGGAGCCGTTGGGGCCCACGATAGCCACGAACTCCCCCCGATCCACTTCGAAACTCACTCCGTTTAACGCAACGAGGCCCCCGAACTTCTTGGTCACGTTCTCTACCACGAGTAGCTTCATGGCACCCAGTCCCTAAGCTTGAGGGGCAAACGCGTCCTCAGCTCACCTATTATTCCCCTAGGCGCGAACAACACCAACAGCAACACCAATAATGGGGTCACCAACGACTGGTAGTTCGGGAAGAACTGCCCGACGAAAAGCCTCAGAGGGACGTAGAGGAGTCCCCCGGCGATTGCGCCGGTGACGGTGCCCGCGCCGCCGAGGAACATGACGGCCAAGCCATCTAGGATGTAGTCTACCTTAAACGCAGTGTCGGGGAATACTTGTGTAGCCGCCAGCGGAAAAACGGCGGATCCTAATAGAGCTGAGAATATAGAGCTGAGCGTAAACGCGAGGAGTTTGTACTTTGTCGGGTTTATGCCCATGACCTTCGCCGCGTCTTCGTCTTGCCTAATTGCGGCGAGCGCATATCCCGCCTCTTTGCTTTGGAGCAGATAGGTGGCTACCACGGCCAGGAAGCCGGTGGCGAGTATCAATACGGTGGAGCCCACCGTCGAGAGGAACAGTGCCGTGTCGCGGCCATATTCCTGAAACATGTTGTAGCCGAGGACCAAGCCAGAGCTACCGCCCCATATCCCTGCCCCTATTATTAGGTCCTTCAACGCCTCGTTTATTCCTATAGTCGCTATGGCGAAATAGGCGCTTCTTAACCTCAACGCGACTGCTCCTATGGCCAGCGCCAGCCCTCCCGCGAGCGCCATCCCTAGGAGTAGCCCCACCGGCAGGGTCCATACGCCGAGCTGGGGCATATAGGCTATAGCTACCCCTAGCCCGTACGCCCCCATAGCCAGAAAGGCGGCGTAGCCGAAGTTGACGTAGCCCGTAAGCCCGACGAAGATGTTGACCGCCTGGCCCAGCGCCATGTAGAAGGCTATAGTCGCTATCGTCTGCGACATGTCTGGCTTTATGAAGGCTAAGACGAGCAAGGAAGAATATGTGGCCAGCGGCAGATAGGGCTTCATGATCTGAAAAGACCTGTGGGTCTGAACAATAGGAACAGTATCAATATGACGAATCCTATAAACAGAGACATCTGGTACGGTCCGGCGAAACCCAATCTGCTGAAAAGCGGGTATCCCAACGACAGTATCTCGCCGAATATAAGGCCGGCTATGTAGGCGCCCATAGTGGACTCTAGGCCGCCCATGACGGCTATCACGAACGCCATTAGGGTATAGGGATCGCCCATGTAGGGATTTATGCCGACAGGTATAAACAGCGTCAATAACACCCCGCCGGCCGTCGTCAAGCCTATGCCGATAGCCGTGCTCAAGGCAAATACCCTATCTACGTCTATGCCCACCATCTGCGCCCCTACCGGATCCTGCACGACAGCCCTTATAGATCTGCCGAAGTTTGTCCTATAGAGCATCAGCTGGAGGAGAAGCGCTATAGACAGCGCAGCCGCCGCGCCGGCGAGCTGGGAGAACTGTATGACGTAGCCCGAGACGGCCACCGACCCCACGTTCCAGGTGAAGCCCACCACGTCAGGTCCCCACACTATGCGCGCGATCTCTGCTATGAGGGAGCCCAACGCGAAGAGCGCCACCAAGACGTGTAGCTCGCCGATTTTGCTGAGGGGCTTTATTATGGCGTAGTACAATGCAAGGCCCATCAACATGCCGAAGAAGAGACCTGCGAATATCGACAGCAGAGGGGGATAGGCCCATAGCACGAAGAAGAAGTAGGCCGTGTAGGCCCCCAACATGACGAAGGAGCCGTGGGCCACGTTTATTATCCTTAATATGCCGAATATGAAGCTGAGCCCTATGGCTATCAATCCGTAGATCGATCCGACTATTAAGCCGTTCAAAAAATAGGGGATTAGGTCGATCATCAGGGTTTGCAGAGCTGGCCGGCGGCTTTTTGGCTCCAAGTCAGGGATGGGTAAAACGGCTTGCTCTGCGCTGCCGACGAGGGCCATATGACCACTCTCTGGCCGCCCTGCCACTGTGTCACTACCATTGAGTGGGCCACATTGAGGCCGTTCGTGGCGTTCATCTTAAATTCGCCGAAGAAAGTCATAAAGTCGGAATTGGCGAGGGCTTGCCTCACTAGGTTAGGATCCACGCTGCCCGCCTTCTGCACGCCGTAGAGGAGCACCAATACGCCCTCGGCGGCCCACCCCGCCTCGTAGCCGGGTTCAACTGTCTTGCCCGACATCTGCTTCGCCACTTGCTCGAAGTAGTTGATGAACTCGTCGCGAGTTGGGCCAAACCAATCAATGCCCTTCTGTTTAGCCAGTTCGGGGCTGTAATTTACGCCGGGCTCCCAGTGGGACGGCCCCACTATACATTCGGCCAAAGTCCCGAGGGCCTTGTAGTAGTCCGGCACCAGCGGAGCTACGGTCAGGGCGATTAGTTTAGCTGTCACGTTCTGTTGGTAAAGTGTCTGCGTAACTAGCTGTCCGTCCGCGTAGTGGGCGGCGACTAGTATTATGTCCGGATGGGCGTTCTTTACGTCCAGTACCTGAGAGGTCACGTCTTGGGTCGTCGGCGGATACGGATCGTAGACCACTACCTGGAAGCCTAGCTGTTGCGCATGCGTTTTAGCGCCAGAAGCGACGTAGCGGTCGAACTCATCGTCGCTGTAGAGTATCGCCACGGTCTTGGCGGACGGATCTATGGATCTGACCATATCTAGGACGGACCAGAAATAATGGCTCGCTGGGGAGGCTACACCTATTACATATTTAAAGCCTTGCTGGAATATACGGTCGGAGGAGGCGCCCACCACGGCCATCAACACGCCGTATTTCTCGGCCACTGGCGACACCGCGATGGCTAGATCGGACCCATAGGGGCTCAATAAGAAGTTCACGTGATCTTGGGTTATGAGGCTCTCGGCTATGCTCGCCGCTAGTTGCGCGTTGGATTGGCTATCCCTATATATAAGGCGGACCTTGACCATCTTGCCGCCGCAGTTTATGCCTCCATGATCGTTAATCCAATTCACGGCGGCCATAGCCCCCCACAAGATGTATTGACCCTCGGTGGAGTACCTCCCGCTTATTGCTGCGGGCGTGCCTATCACGATCACGTCGGGGCATCCAGCAGTCGTCGCAGTAGCCGATGACGTGAATGAAGCTACCGACGTAGATGATGGGGCTGAAGTAGCCGTCGAGGTGGCCTGAGTAGGCGGAGGAGAGGGTGGGACTGCTTGCTGAGATTGAAGCACTAGATATGCGGTAACCGCTATAACCAAGACTGCTACAACAATACCGATAATAATTATTTGCTTCATACTTCTACGATATTTTACTGGTTTTTAAACATTAGTGTGGTGTTAAAGTATTCCTATTTAATAACATCTGTCTAGGAAACTATAACAAAGGTGATATGTCGTTACACTCCAGGCTATATCATTAGGGGTATCTCCCGCTTCTGCTGGGCCGGTTGCATCAAGGCCTCTATGTTCTTCTCGACGAGGAACGCGTATTTCTGGGCGTGTTCCTGTAGCTTGGAGGTGTCTATCTGCACGCCGGTTATCTTGCTCACCGCATCTATGAGCTTGAGGGCCGCCGCCACGTCGGGACCTACCCTGCCCACGAGGTCGTTGAGTATGAGCATTACGTCCCTATGGCTGCCTATCTTGCCGCTCTCAACGAGCCTCTTGACCGCCGTGAGGAGCTTGGACTCGGCCAGTATCAACACGCCGTCTATGGAGCGGCCCAGAACGGCGTCGAGGAACGCCCCCTCGAGTCCGGCCACGGTGGCCTCCTTGAGCGGCACGAGGCCGTAGGACTGGAACCTCTCCACGAGGTGCTCCTCCGTGACGAAGTAGACGGAGTCGCCTTCGCCCACGGCGGCTGTGGCGGAGAGGCACACGACGTCCCGCACCTTGTTCTCCTCGGCCCAGTCCAAGACCTTCCCCACGAACTCGGCGTATATCTGGGGCGGCACCGGCATGTGTTGCCTTATGGCGAGCAGGCCGGAGTCCTTGCTGTAGAATATCCTGTGGGGTAGCTTGGCGGCGCCGTTGACCACAGCCACGACGGGCGGCAACTCCGGTATCCTTATGGCGCCGATCTCCTCCATCTTGAGGAGGTCGATTATGTACTCGACGGCTATCACCCCGGCCAGAGAGGGCTCGGGGCAGGCCAAGAGCAGGCTGGTCCTCCTGTCCCTCGGCAAGGCGCTTATCTTGAACTCCAGCTTCATGCAACCGTCGTAACTGTTATTTTAAAAACACTATCTTGTGCCATGAAGGCGATCGCGTACCACGGCAGGGGCAGTTCCCCCGAGAAGATAGACTGGCTTATTGAACCTCTGAGGGGGCTCGGCTACGAAGTGGTGGCCCCCGCCATTAGGGACGTTGCGGACGCCTACGAGATAGGCCTCTCGTCGTTGCCCGTGGACGTCGCGGCTGGCCACAGCATGGGCGGGACCGCCGCTCTCCTCCTCGCCGCGAGGAACCCGGGGAAGGTGGGCTGCGTCGTGTCTGTCGCTGGGCCCGTCGACAGGAGGCTCCAGTTGCAGTGGCTCGAGAGCAAGGGCGACAAGTTCTCTAAGAGGCTTGCCCACGAGCTGGCGGCGTTGGGCTCCCAGCTCGACGAGACGTCGCCGTCGCGCTATATAGGCCAGGGCATGCCGCCGGTGCTCTACATAAGGGGCGATAGAGACGACGTGGTGCCGAGGGCCCATATAGATATCTTGGTAGGCCTCGCCGACAAGTTCGGCTTCCACGTAGACGTGGTGGAGATCGCGGGCATGGGCCACACGCCGAAGACAGACGAGGAGAAGGAGAAGATAGCCAGAGTCATCGCCAACTTTGTCGAGAAGTGCGCGAGGAGGCCCTAGCCCCTTTCCTGACCTCATAGGCATGGACGCCTCTAATCGCCGTACTCTCGGGCGCGGAGATCGCCGAGGATGTAGCGCGGGCTAGGAGACCTTGGGTATTATCCCTTTCCCCGCGATTAGCCTGTTCACCTTGGCCTTCTCGACCTTGTAGACGTTGACGGCCACCTCCTTTATCAGCTTGTCGGAGGGCTTGCACTTCTGGAAGCCGAGCTGTAGGCAGTAGCTGTACTTGTATATCTTGAGGTCGTTGGGGCTCCTTATGGCGTCTGTCGCTATGAGCTCGGCGACTTTATACGCGGTGTAAAACGCCATATACCTCACGAATTTCTCCTCAAGATCGGGGTACACAGCCTCCGCCGTCCTGACGGCCTTCACGAAGAGAGGCTCGGCGAAGATTCCCAAGACAGTGCCGGTGAACGCATACCTCAAAAAGCGGAAGATCTTGTCCTCCAGATCCTTGCCCTTTATGTCCGCGACAGACCTCTTTATATTTCCCTTAATCTCGTCGGTCACGACCTCCGTTATGTTCTTGACTATGTCGAGGACTGCGTGGGCCTTGTTTTCTATATAGAAGAGGTTGTCCAGATCGCCGGGCGCAATGACGCCGGCGCCGTAGACGCCGACTATGTGGACGGTGGCGAGCTCCTTGTCGAATATGGACTCTGTGGAGAAGCCCCTCAACGGCTCCACACCGCGCTTCTTGTAGGCCTCTCTGAGGGCCTCGACGAGCTCCAGCCTGGAGGCTACCTCGCCCCTCAGCGCCTTCTCGAGGACCTCCAGAGCCGCCTCTACCCTTTCACGATGCAGCTTTTTTATCTCCATTTTTGGGCTCGACGATCAGCCTTGTGGGAAGCGGTAGTTTCGACGCGGCTCTCCTCAACGCCTCCTTGATATGCGGCAGGTGCTCCGGCTTGAACTCTATGGTCATGAGGACCTGGCCCCTCTCCACTCTGGCCGCCCTGCCGGCGGGCGAGCCGAAGTTCAGCCTCATGCCCTCCTGGAGGCGGTCGGCGCCTGCCATGGCCAACATCTTGTTCTCCCTAAGCACGTGGTGGGGGTAGACCTCGAGGCGGAAGTAGTAGTTGGCGTCGCCGACCTTCACGGAGAGGTACTTATACGCCATCTGGCGTGCCGCCTCCAGCGCCTGCGCCCTGATCTGGCCCCGCGCCTCCACGACCAGCCTAGCCACCATGGTGAAGCCCTCTCTGGCCGACGGCGACGTGTTCCCCATGTCGAACTTGGGTATCTGCACGTAGGGGGCCCCGTGTATGTAGTCGAGCCTCGTGTAGGGAGGCCCCTTAATCCTCCTGTAGCATCTAGCAGGGCGTACTGGCATGAGGAGGAGGAAATCCCCCTATTTAAATCTCTAAGCTTGGCTCCCCGCTTTCTTCCTCTGCATCAACAGCATCACGGCCTGTACAAGATCGCCCTTCGTCTCCTTCAGCGCCTGCTCCGCCTCCTCCCTCGTGGCGCCAGTCTGCTCCATCACCAGGCTGATGTCCTCGTCCGTCGGCGTGTAGCCGCCGGCAGTCTGTTGCTGGACTTGCCTCTTCTGGGTCTTGACGGAGCTTTCCTGGGCCTGTACCTGATAGACCAGGATCTTGTTGGGGAGCCTCAACAAGGCGACGGCGGGCCCCTCTATGCGCAACACGTCGCCGTTCCTGAGGCCTATCTCCACATAGGCGGCGTCGACCTCCTCCATCTTTATCCCCATCCTCTTCAAGTAGCGCTCCAGCTCTCTGGGGTTTAGCGAGAACATCAGCCCAACAAATTCCTGAGGGCTTTAAGTATGGCCTCCACGTCGCCTTGGTAGACGCCTTGGGCGAAGGTCTTGGAGCCGCCTCCCTTGAATCCGTGCTTCCTCAGCTCCGCGGCTATGGGGCCCACGTCGATCTCCCTGCCGCTGTAGAGCTCCAGCTTGTCGCCTCTCCTCACGACAAGCAACAGGCGCGGGTTCTTCGAAGTGGCGTGGGCCGCGACGGCCTTCGCCAGATCCTCGTCGTCGAGCTCTAGGTAGGCTAGGTCGGCCTTCGGCAAGCCCTCCACGCGTAGCCTCTCGGCCAACAGCTCCGCATACGACGCGGCGAGCTTCTTGTACCTCCTCTCGAGGTCGGCCGCCTTGTCCAGATATTTGGCCAACTGAGCCGGGACGTCCTCCTTGCCGGAGCCCAGCGCCTTGGCGACCGCCGAGAGGTCTGCCTCCATCTTCTGTATGTAGTCCACGGCGTATTTGCCCGTCGTGAAGATGAAGCGGATGACGCCGTCGGCTATGCGCTCCACGCGGACTATCTTTATCGGCCCTATCTCGCCGGTGCTCGACAGATGGGTCCCGCCGCATGCCTGGACGTCGTAGGGGCTGTCCTCGGGCCCTATCCTCAAGATCCTTATCTCCCTCGCGGGGACGACGCCGCCTTGATATATTATGAAGCCGAACTTGGCCTCGGCCTCGTTCCTCGGCATTATCAACGCCTTGACGGGCAGGTTAGACATGACCACCTGGTTGGCGAGCCTCTCTATTTCGGCTATCTCCTTCTCCGTCGGCAACTTGTAGTGGGTCACGTCGAGGCGGCTGTAGGGCACGTCCTTCTGGGCGCCCGCCTGCCATATATGCTTCCCGAGGACTCTCCTTATGCTCTGTATCAACACGTGGGTCCCCGTGTGCATCCTCATGAGGGATATGCGGCGGTCCCAGTCTATCTCGCCGTAGACCTCCTCCCCCTCTCTAGGCGCCGGCCCCTCTATGACGTGGATTATGACGTTGCCCAGCCTCTGGACGTCGACGACCTTGGCCTCGCCCCCGCTGTGCCTCAAGACGCCTCTATCGGCGGGCTGGCCTCCGCCCTCCGGGTAGAACACCGTTGCGTCGAGCACCACGTACCTCCCGTCTATCACCCTCAAGACCTTAGACCTCGCCGAGCGCCTGTAGGGATCCTCGTAGAACAGCTCCCTCGTCCTGGGCAGATCGGCCACCTTGGCCAGCTCTATGGGCACCTTCGCCGCCTCCCCGCCTCCGGCCTTCCTAGCCTGGTGCCGCGCCGCGAGCCGCGAGTAGAAGTCGTCGGGGACCTCGGCGTCTGCGCCGAGCTTCCTTGCGGCGTCCCTCGCCACCTCCGGCGGCACGCCGAAGCTGTCGTAGAGCTCCACCAGATCCTCGGCGCTTAGGGCCCTCCGCCCCGCCTTCTCCAAGGCTTTCTTCACCAGCGACGGGGCGGCCTTCAAGACCTCCTTGTACTTCTTCTCCTCCAGATCTATCAGCTCCAGAATCACGTCGCGGCTCTCCCAGACCTCGGGGTAGTCCTCCTTGAGGTACTTCAGATGGAGGTCGAACAGCTCCACTAGGGGGGCCTCTATTCCGGCCAGCCAAAGCCCGCGGAGCGCTCTGCGTATGAGGAGCCTGGCGAGGTAGCCGGCGCCTGTGTTGGAGGGCACCACGCCGTCGGCCACCATCCAGGAGACGGTCCTGCTGTGGTCCGCGAGCACGTAGAGCGCCTCCTGGGGCCTCATGACGTCGCGGAACTCCTGCGGGGAGACGCCTATCCTTTTGGCCACCTCGTCGTAGGCCTTCTCGAGGCCGAGCACCTCGGGGTCCATCTGGCCGAAGAAGACCGACGCCTTGCCGAGGAGGTCGGCGGGCGGCTCCGGCACGCCCAGCCTCTGCCTAGCCGCCGAGAGGAACGGCCCGAAGACTGCGTCGTACACCGTCGGGGATCCCTTCGCCATCCAGTATATGCGCTCGAGGCCGTAGCCGGTGTCCACTATCTTCAGCGGGAGCTCCACGTACTTCCCGTCCTTCACCTCGTAGTGCATGAACACCAACGTAGCTACCTCGAGGCCTCTCACGAGAACCTCGAACGACTCCCCCGCGTTCCCTCCGCCCTCCCACACCGATTCCTTAAACGTCACCTCGTCCTCAGCTATGCCCAGCTCCTTGGTGAAGAACTCGTAGGCGTACTCGGTGGTCTCGCCGATCCAGTAGACGTATTTGTCGGGGTAGTTGAAGGCGTGGTGCGCCATCATCTCAAAGCCCGTGAGGTGCCTCCCGCTCCTCCCCACCTTGTCCACGTCGGTCAGCCTTATGGACGGCTGCGAGATGGTCAGGGGATTGGCGGGGGGCGGCACCGCGCCGCTGGTGACCCAAGGCTGGAAGTCGTATATCGACGCGCCTACTAGGAAGACGTCGTCCCTCCACCGCGCAACTACGGGATACCTCTTTATCCGCGTATGTCCCCGCCTCTCGAAAAACGACAAGAACCGCTCCCTCAAATCCCTTATACTGTCGACTGCGACTCTTATGGGCGAGTTGCCTATAAAGCCGTAGGGGACGCAGGGCTGGTCCCCGCAGTATATCTGGTCCGCCCTCTTCGTCCAGAAGTACGACCTACATAGGGGACACTGCTTCCTGTGGAAACGGCCCACCTCGAAGAGCTTGGTGGAAAGCACGGAACGGCTGAATTGAACCTTATTAATATTTGGCGTCACTCAAGCCAGCCGGCGGCGTCTGGAGATCGCCGAAATGGAGGCCGTACCAAGCCCTCAGACCCCTCGTTCCAAAAGGCGAGGCCGGCTCCTCCTTATAGCCGTGTGGCGCTTACCCGAGCGTCCAACAAGCGTATCTGTAGATTCCCGCGAGATTTCTAGCCTTAGCCGCAGCAGTTGCCGAGGAATTCCGGCATAAATATTCGCGGAGAGGGTAGAGGCGCCCGTCGTTGAAAAATAGGCAGTGCGGCGCCGCATTTTTAATAAAATTGAGGATCGATAAACCTTAGGGCCGATGCCTCGCGATCGCGAGGCCGTCATAATTAGCGGACTTGCCTTACGTCGCGGCGGCCGTTGCGGCGCGGGCATTGCCCCAGCATAGGCGTTGTATATCCGAGGGATTATAGGGTTTAAATAATCTGGTACCTCCTCTATATGTGGGTTCTGATCTGAAAAGGGAGATCCTAGCGTTGTTGAGGGAGGACGAGGAGTTTAGGTATGCGGTGATGGGGCTCCTAGGAATCGCGGATATTAGGGCGTCTATAGACAAGCTAGTGAGGGCAATTGGCGAGTTGAAGGACGTCGTTGCTAAACACGGCGAGGAGATCGGCGAGTTGAGGAAGGCCGTGGAGGCCCTAAGCAAGTCGGTCGAGGGGTTGAGGAGTTCGGTTGATAGTCTGAGGGGGACCGTCGAGATTCTGTCGAGATCCTCCGAGGATTCGAGGAGAGTAGTGGAGGTCTTGAGCGAGGACGTTAGAAGGCACGGAGAGGCTATACTCCTCATGCAGAACACCGTCGAGAAGCTAGCTTCGTCGGTAACGGCGTTGGGCTACCGCTATGGGCTATTCACCGAGGAGGCCTTTAGGGAGTCCGTCAAGTATCTGGTGAGCGACTTGCTCAAGGTCTACCAGGTTCGGCGCTGGACTTATTTCGACGGCGAGGGCGTCGTGTTCGGCCATCCCTCCGTCATCGATGTAGACGTCCTCGTTAGGGACAACGAACACGTGCTCGTCGAGTACAAGGCCGCCATAGACCGCGGGGATGTGGCCGAGCTGTATAGAGAGGGCCTTCTCTACGAGAGGGTTAACAAGGTGAAGCCTAGGCTACTCATAGTCGGACCGGCGATCAGGAGGAGGGCGCTTGAGCTGGCCGAGGAGCTGGGCGTCGAGGTCAGGGCGCCCGAGGTTATCTAGCCGTCTGTCGGCGTAGGTCCTCCTATCCCTTCCGCCCGGCGCGGCCTCGACATTAGCCGAGGCGCCGAGATCCCGGCCGTCAGAGAGCGGCGTCGGTTGATGCGGGCGGTTGCGTCCTAGCCGGGGTTGCGGGGTAGTTAGGTCAGCTCCGCTGAAGTCCTCTCACTGTTCGGCTGAACCCCCTTCTCATCATACCGTATCGGGACGCATTGGGTTTTTATGTTGCTGGGGCACTGCCCTATGACGTAGAGGACGTCGGGCGCGGCGAGCTCCAAGAAGGCCCTCAAGGGCTTGTCTGGGTCCAGCAAGGGGGCCTTGACGACGGCGCCGGCCGCGTATCTGTGGCCGCCTCCGCCCATGGCCGCGGCTATCTTGGTGCAGTCGTACCCGCTCCCCCTCTCGGCGCCGCAGTACAGCCTGTATCTGCCCCTGCCCAGCTTCACGAATATGTTGACGTAGACCGCGCCCTTCTTCTGTAGGGCTATGGCGAGCGATCTGTACGATATGGGTAGCTTGACCGCGCTGTACACGGCGAGCGTCTTTCTGGCCGGTATGGCCTGGGCCAAGGCGTCCACTATTGCCGCCAGCTTCCTCCCCCTCTCGACGAGCGCCGCGATCGCCGGGTCCTCGAGGGCCTTGAGGCCCTTCTCGGCTAGGGCTCTGGCGACTAGGAGCTTCTCGCCGTATTTGGCGTAGCGGACGGCGAGGTCGAGGTCCCTCACGGCGTCGTCCACGATGTTCGCGGTGTCGGTCTGCCGGGCGGCCTCCGCTATCTCCTCGGCTACCGGATCGCCGGAGAGGCCGAGAGCCTTTAGGGCCAGCACTGCCGAGGCGGGCGCCTCGGGGTCGTAGAACTCGGCGGCGGCGCACGGCTTGTTCGTCACGTGGTGGTCGGCGCGCAGATCGGCCTTGCCGGGGCAGGGCAGGTCGGCGACGAAGTTCCACCGGAGCCACTTGATCCAGCGCCCCTTCTGGACGTCGGTGGGGTACGCGAGGACGACGACGCCGTCAGGGTGCCTTCTGAGGAACAACGCGGCCGACGCTATGCCGTCCACGTCGTTGGCGTCGCAGAGTGCCAGCGGCCTTCCGGCGATCTTGGCGTAAAGCGCGTCGAGGAGCCTCACGGCAGAGGGGCGAAGGATATTTAAATAGCCTACGCCGGATTGGCGTTGGAGCTGGGCTTCGTGGGGCGCCGGCGGTGTTTCGAGGAGGCGAGGAGGTACGTCTTCGGGCTAGCCTACGGCCCGCGCGACGTCACCATAGTCGATTCCGCCCTCGGCGGCGACGGCGTGGCGTTGGACTGCTCCGGCGACGTCCCCCTCCAGCTCTTCTCGGGCCTCAGCTCTGTCCTCCCCGGCGCGGAGCTCGGCGTAGATCTCGGCGCGGTTAGGAACGGCTTGGTCATGGTCTGGCGGGGCAACCCCCTGCTACACGCCGTGGTTTCCGCCGACGTTCTCAAAAAAATCCTGTCCGCCGTCAAGGGCGTGGCCGAGATATCGGTTGGCTTCTCCCCCTACGTTGACCCCTCGGAGCTGTTCGGCGGTCTGAAGACCCTCTGCGGGGCGGCTCCGCGCGTCAAGCTGGTCGACGAGAGGAGAGCCTCGCGGGGCCGCTACTGGCTGAGGCGGAAGTACCCCGGCCTCGCCGAGGACGAGATAGACGCCTTGAGCTTTGTCTTGTCGCAGGGTATTGCACTGGACATATGCCGGAAACCTTAATAACTCTGGGCGGATCCAGAAGTGGTGTACACGGTTAGGTGCGTTAGTTGCGGCTTTGAGCTCTACAGGGGCCCCGAGCCCAAGACCGTGGAGGCCGTCGCGAAGATCTGGGGCGGCTACTGCCCCAAATGCCTCTCCCCCATAGAGAGGAGGCCGATAAAGATAGCGGCCAAGCTCCTGACAAGGCCCCGATAGGATTGCTTCAGCCCGGCGCATATTTAACGGCCGGTTGCCCCCGCATCCGCAACCTTGGCGGCGTAGGCCTTCTGTCCAGAGGTTGCCGAGCCCCGGGTGATATCCCCTTTTGCTCTTCGGACGACCTGGGGAGCACGGGGCCCGAGCTGGCCATTCGGCCCGGGGACGCCGGAAAAGTATCTTAATAAAGCCCCCGTAATCCCTATGGCTCTCACCGGCAAGAGCTCCTCCGCCCAAGGCGCTCAGACAAGCGCCTCGGCTGGGGGAAGAGACCTTCTCTGGACAGGAGTGGTGGCCAGCGCACTCGTCGCCTCGTTCGCTATGGCTCTCTACTTCAGGATGTACAGGGTCTTCTACTGGGGCTGGTGGATAGACGAGTTCGACCCCTATATAAGGTACTACCTGGCCCTCTACACGTTGCAACACGGCATATCTTGGTGGTTCAAGGGCGCGTACTTCCCGGACTTCTGGTATCCCTGGGGCGTCGACTGGGCCCGCGTCCTAATACCGGGCGTCTCCCTCTATGGCCTCTCCGTGTACTTCCTGCTCAAGCCCTTCGGCTTCGACCTATGGCACGCCGTGGTCGTGGCCCCGGCGCTCTACAACGCGCTCGCCGTCTTCACCATGTACTACTTCGTGTCGCGGTTCTCCGACAAGAAAGCCGCCGTCTTGGCCGCGTTGCTGACAGCCATAGCCCCCACCTACCTGCAGAGAGGCTTCGGCGGGTGGTTCGACGACGAGGCGTTGACGCTCTTCCTGGCCCCGCTCGGCCTCGGTCTCTTGATAGAGGCCCTCAAGAAGAGGCCGGTCCTATACGGGGTGTTGGGGACCGTCGCCATAGGCTTCATTGCCTGGACTTGGGGAGCCCAGTTCTACATCTGGAATTTAGTCGGCCTCTCGGCCCTCGTGCTGGTAGCCTACGCGGTTCTGAGGGCCGCGCAGGGGATGTCGCCCGGATTCTCCACGAGGAACCTCGCCATATCGTACGCCATATTCTACTTCCTCTTCGCCGCGTTCGAGTCGGCAGTGCTGAGGTATGGCCCGCACATGCTCAAATCTATATACAACTTCATACCGACCCTCGGGTTGCTGGCCGTCGTGGGCTACTACTTCCTGGAGGCCAGGGTGGGCTTGGCCCGGTCCTATAGATTCCTCAAGAGGTTTGCCTGGGTCATAGCCGCCGCGGTTGTCCTGGTCGCCGCCTCGATACCCATACTCGCCTACTTCCACGTGATATCGGGCAAGTTCCTGGCGACCATACTGCCCTTCGGCAGGTCCGCCATAGTGCAGAGCGTGGCGGAGCACACCTACTCCACCTTCCAGCTTGAGCTCGGCTCCTACGGGCCCGTGATACCGTTCATAATAGCCTCCATACCCTCACTTGCCAGCCCCTACGCCCTGCCGCTTCTGGCCTACCTAGTGACCGGCAGCTACACGGCGGTCACCGAGGTCCGTCTTCTGATACTCGTAGCCCCGGCGGCCGTCGCCGCCGCGGCCGTCGGCATGGCTCAGTTGCTCAAAATAAGGAGGTTCGGCTGGGCCGTTGCCTTGATGGCGATAGCCTCGCTGGCTTTGTTCACGGCGTTGGGCTGGGGCACCGCCACCTCTCCCCAGCAGATAGTGGTGTCGGCGACGGCCGGTCCCTCGGTTCCCAGCGCCGACTGGCTCGACGCGCTTATGTGGATGGCTACCAGGTTGCCGCCCAACGCGTCGGTGGCCGAGTGGTGGGACTACGGCTACTGGGTCACCATATTGGGCCACCGCCCGAGCCTCGCCGACAATTCGACCATAAACTCGACGCAGATAGGCACCATAGGCCTGGCCTTCATGTCGCCGGTGGAGACGGGGATAAACATATTCTCGAAGGACCTCAAGACGCACTACATAGCGGCCTTCATGCCTTGGAGCGCCCTCTGCGCGTATCCGGGCTATAGCCAGTTCGGGCTGTGGAGTAGCCAGATAGTCCAGCTGGGCAACGCGACGGGCTGGTTCGCCCTGCCCTTCTGCACCTTGGTCCCCGAGATACCTGCCGGCGGCGACTTCCTCAAGTCGTACTGGATGGCGCAGATAGCTAACCAGATATACGGGACGGACGTGACCAAGTTCGGCCTCCCGGCCAGCTACGCCCAGCATCTGGCCAACCCGTTCGGCTACTTCTTCACCGGCACGTCCCAGACCGGGCCCTACTTCGTCGTAGGCAACCAGTTCCTCATAGTGCCGCTCAACCTCACCGCGTTGCTCTACACAATGCTCTTCAACATGGAGAGGGTCTACTGGATGTGGACGACCTACAGCCCCTACGGCTACCCGACGTGGATATTCGCCGGGGTGCCGGCCGCCAATATATTGACGGGCAACGAGACCTACGTGCCGTGGGACGTCTACTACGCGTACGCCAAGATACCGCCGCAGAACCAGGTCATATTGGGCTCTCTCTGCACAGTCTCCTCGGCGGGCTTCTGCTACCCGATTGCAGGGCTCAACGCCACGGGCTTCGCCACCACCTCGCTCCCGCCCAACTTGAGGCTGGTCTACGTCTCTAAGCCCTACGGCTGGGTCGTGGTGTACCAGATAACCTAAAGTTTTTATAGAGAGGCCTCGGGGCAGGCTATGAAGTTGGCTCGCAAGGATCTCCCCGACGTGGGGGAGCTCGTGATAGGGACCGTGAAGAAGATCGCGGACCACGGCGTCTACGTATTCCTCGACGAGTACGAGGTCGAGGCGTTTGCGCCCACGCAGGAGGTGGTCCAGTCCTGGTTCCACAGCATAAGGGAATACGTCAAGGAGGGGCAGAAGGCCGTGTTCAAGGTCACCTCGGTCAACCCCAAGATGAGGGTCGTGGAGGTGTCGTTGAGGAGGGTGAGGGAGCAGGAGAAGGAGAAGAAGCTGTTGCAGTGGAGGAGGGAGCTCAGGGCGTACAAGCTGTTGGAGCTGGCGGCCTCGAAGGCCGGGATCCCGCAACAAGACGTCCTCAAGTTGCTCTGGTCCTTTGAGGACGCCTTCGGCGATCCCCTCAAGGCGTTCGAGGAGGCCGTCAAGACGGGGCCGGAGGTTTTGAAGGCGCTGAAGCTCCCGCCGCGGCTGGAGGAGGCCGTCCTCGAGATAGCGAGGCAACACGTGGAGCTCCCCGACGTCAAGATCTCGGGCATTTTGAAGGCCGTCAGCATAGAGGGCGACGGCGTTGATAGAATCCGCGAGGTGCTCAAGGCGGTGGAGGAGGCCGTCAAGAAGAAGTACCCCAACATATCGGTGAAGCTATACGTCGTGGGCCCGCCCCGCTACCGCATAGACCTAGTGGGCAAATACCCCAAACAGCTCGAGGCGGCCTTCAACGACGTCTCCCAAGCCCTCCAGGAGGCCGCTAAGAGGCATAAGGTGGTCGCGTCCATACAGCGCATCGAGCAATGAGATCTCTATTACGGCGTTGCGCCAAATGCGGCGCGTATACGCTGAGGAAGGACGTCTGCCCTAAGTGCGGGGGGCCTCTAGAGGTGCCCCACCCGCCCAAGTACAGCCCTGAGGACAAGTACCAGATCTACAGGATAAAGATGAAGGTCATGGCCGGGAAGATGCCGGTCAAGGAGGAAACACGCCTGAAGATCTTGTCGTCGTAAATAGTATACATATACATAGCGAGGGGCTTTGATCTATAGCGGATAGGCGACTATTGTAGAGCAAAGCAAATTAATAGTGTCAACGATGAGGTGGCGTGGCGTTGATGGAGATCAGAGATTTGAGGGTCGTCTACCGGATGCCGGACCTAGGCCTCGAAGTCAAGGCGCTGAGGGGCGTCGACCTCGACGTGGAGCGTGGCGAGATATTGGGGCTTGTGGGCGAGAGCGGCTCGGGCAAGAGCACGTTGGCGCACGCCGTGATGCGGATACTCAAGCCGCCGGCCCGCCTCGTGTCGGGCAAGGTGATCCTAGATGGGGTGGATATACTGTCGCTGGATCAGTCCGTATTCGATAGGGAGTATAGATGGCGCCGCATCGCCTACGTGCCGCAGGCCAGCCAGAACGCGCTGAACCCGACCATGAGAGTCCTAGATCACTTCTTCGACACAGGGAAGGCGCACGGGCTGGGCGACAGGTCTGAGGTCGAGCGGAGGGCCAGGGAGCTCGTGGCCATGACCGGGCTCGACCCCGAGAGGGTGCTCAAGCTCTATCCACACCAGCTGTCCGGCGGGATGAAGCAACGCGTCTTGATAGCGCTCTCCCTCCTGTTAGAGCCCGAGGTGTTGATCCTCGACGAGCCCACGTCGGCTCTCGACGTGGTGACGCAGGCGGGGATTCTGAGGGCTATAAAGCAGGTGAACAAGAAGCTCGGCGTGGCCATAGTGTTCATAACGCACGACGTGTCCCTAATGCCTTCCCTGGCAGATAGAGTGGCCGTCATGTACGCGGGGAAGGTCGTGGAGGTCGGCCCAACCGACGGCGTGATATACGAGCCCCTCCACCCCTACGTGTCCGCCCTCATATCATCGATACCGTCTCTCTACGCCGACGTCGCGTCGGTGAAGCCCATAAGAGGCGAGCCGCCCAGCATGGTGGAGGAGATAAGGGGCTGTCCCTTCTGGCCCCGTTGCCCCTATGTAAAGGAGGTCTGTAGGGAGAGGGAGCCCGCTCTGAGCTCCGTCGATAATAGAAAGGTGGCGTGTTTCCTATGGAGCCCCTCGTAGAGCTTAGGGACGTCAAGGTGTACTTCGAGGAGAGCGCCGGCCTAATGAAGAAGAGGGTTGTGAAGGCGCTAGACGGCGTGTCGTTGACAATCAACGACGGCGACGTGATCCTGGTCGTCGGGGAGAGCGGCTCGGGCAAGACGACGATGGGCAGAGTCGTGCTGGGCCTCCAGAAGCCCACGTCGGGCCATGCCCTGTATAGGGGGCAGGACATCTATAAGCTGAGGGGCAGGGACTACGCCGAGTTCCGCCGCGCCGTGCAGTGGGTCCCGCAAGACCCCTACTCGAGCCTAGACCCCAGTTTAACCGTGAGGGAGGCGTTGGCGGCCCCCCTCAGGCGCTGGGGCTCAGACGACGTCGAGGGCGCGGCCGAGAGGCTGTTGGACCTCGTGGGGCTTAAGCCGCCCAGCCTATTCCTCGACAAGTATCCACACCAGCTGTCGGGGGGCCAGAGGCAGAGAGTCGCCATAGCTAGGGCCCTCGCCACCGGGCCGAAGTTGCTGGTGGCCGACGAGCCCGTCACCATGATAGATGCCTCGCTCAGGATAAGCATACTTGACGTCTTGGCCGAGCTGAAGAGGAAGCTCGGCATGTCGTTGCTCTTCATAACCCACGACTTGGCCATAGCGAGGTACCTCGCCTACAAGGCAGGGGGCGGGAGGGCGGTGGTTATGCACGGCGGCGTGATAGTCGAGGAGGGCGACATAGAGTCAGTAGTCAAGAGCCCCAAGTCGGCCTACACAAAACAGCTGGTCGAGTCGGTGCCGGACGTTAGGAGGCCGCTAAAGCTCTAGGTCCACGTAATATATCCTGGACCCCTTCCCGAAGCCCTCGAAGAGTATGGCGGCGCCGCTCCAGTCCACGAAGCCCATGCCGGCGCTCCTGAACTTGACGGGGCTCTCCACGCGGAACTCGCCGCCGTCGTTGTAGGCCACGACAAGCCTCCCCGCCGCTATCCTTATATATGGAGCCGTCGGGGCCTCGACGGACTGCCCCCTCCACTTCACGCGGCGTCCGTCCCAATAGGCCGCTGAGAGGTCGTCGGCCAGTACAGGCGCCGCGCTCCCGTCGAAGTCCTCCGCAACTGTGGACACGTACTCCGGCCTCATGGACGGCGTCCTCTGGCAGAGGTCCGGCGACGGCCTAAACCTAACCCTCTCGAGGTACAGAAGCCCCCTCCTCTCCACGTCGTAGGCCAACGTGTATATCCAGCCCCCGGCGTAGGCCTTAGAGCCCGACCGGTACATCCCGAGCTTGTTCCCCGCGGTATCCACGACGTCTATGAGGCCGTAGCCCCTTATCCTGAAGTACTTGTCCAACACGACGACGCCCGTGAAGTGGATCAGCCCGTCGGGCCCATAGGGCGGATAGTTGCCGCCCCCCACCGCGTAGTAGTACCTGCCGTCGAAGGCGACCCCCGTCAAGTTCATGTTGCCGCAACTGCCGCTGGGCACCTTCAGAACCCGCAAAGTCCCGTCGTACACGCCTATCCAAGGCACGCAGAGCTCTGTCGGGTGGGAGCAGGGAGACCAGAGATTGTACTGGGCCACCTCGCCGCCGCCGAAGAAGTAGACCCCGCCGACTATCTGGGAGCCCGTTATGTTGGAGTAATCGACGTCGCGTTCGAACGACCTCACGTTGTCGGCCAGAGCGACCACCGCGCCGCGGGCGTACAACACGGCGTAGTCCCCCCTGGAGCCCGGCACTATCTGGAACGCGAACATGTCCTCCCTCAGTATGACCCCGGGGTTCCACGCGAGGCCCCCCGGCAGATCCACGGGGAGCCTCCCCACCTCCTTCACCTTGACCATGGAGGCCGACATCGCAAAACTATATAAGCACAAAATGTATACAAATATATATTTTATATTTACATTATAGAAAAGATTTAAAAAGTTAAGCGGACTTGAGCTACATGGAAAGAATAAATCTGTTTATCGTGATAGCACTGGCGTTAGCGGCCGCGCTTATGCTACGCCCGGCGGCCGCCCAGTCCCTGCCGCCGATGACCCCCCAGAACACGCTGTACACCGCGATCATCACCTCGACGCCTTTGCTCTCCAACGCTAGCTATAACCCCAACGTCTTCAGCCCCTCCTGGAAGCAGTACGGCCTCACCTACGCATACCTCGCCCTGTACAACCTCAGTAGCGGCCAGTGGATACCGGATCTTGCAGATAACTGGACCATCCAGTGGATCACCAGCGGCCCGTTGGCCGGCTGGGTCAACATAACCATACATCTCCGCAAGACGGGCTGGAGCGACGGCACGCCATTCACGTGCTGGGATGTCTGGGCCCAGAACCTAATACAGTCGTTGTTCTTCGACGCGTTGGGCAACGTCACCATAATCAACAACTACACCTGTTCGATCCTAGTCCCGCCGGGCTCCTTCCCGGTAAATAACACTAATCTAATAATATTCTATATAATAAGCAATGGAGGACTTCCGATGTTTATAAATTATAAAATATGGAAACCATTAGTTGATAATATATCTAATTATTGGAATATCCTATATGCGGCGAACTTCGGCGTAGGGACCCCTGCGGAGATACAGAACGGCACTGCGTATGCGAGGCAGATGTTCCAGTATTTCAAGCAGTATAAGCCGCAGTTCACATTCCCGCCGCCCATGAACGGGCCCTTCTACGTGTGCAAGGTGACGCCGGCCGAGTACGTCTTGTGCAAGAACCCGTACTACTGGGCGGCGAACAAGATAGCAATAGACTACGTAGTTGTATATCAGTTCGGCTCCACGGCACAGCTCATACCGGCCCTGAAGTCCGGCCAGATAACCGTGTATGTAGGCTCCTTCCCGCCGAGCATATCGTCGCAGTTGCTCCAGAACCCGTATAACCACTACGCCTTGCTGACAGGCGCGCCGGGCTTCGGCCTATACTTCAACTTCTTGTGGCCCTATATCAACTACACTCAGGTCAGACAGGCGATAATATACGCCATAGACATAAACGCCGCCGTACAGGCGGCGGGCCCGCCGTACACCCCGCCGTTCACGCCGCTAAACACGTTAGTATCGCCGGCGATAAACCCGCACGCGCGCGCCGTCATGGATCAATACTTCCAAATAGCCGGATTGCCTCTGATCAACTACACATACGACCCGCAAAAGGCTGCGCAGTTGCTGGAGTCGGTCGGCTTCAAGAAGGTGGGCAACACCTGGTACACGCCAGACGGCAAGCCGTTCACCTTGACGATCTACATAGGCTCCGGCGACGCCTCCAACCCGCAGACCATGGCCGTGCTCTCCACGATAGCCAGCCAGCTGACCAACTTCGGCATAAGCACTTCGATCTATATATTCCCCGACGCGGCGTGGCCCAAGGTAGTCACAACAGACGCCGATAAGTACGCTCTGCTGTTCCGCTACATGACGCCTGGCTTCTCCATAATCGTGCCGTCGCTGTTCCCCGTAAACGGCTACTTCGAGGGCTATCCCATAAACATCACCCACTGGAACGGCGTGGTCCAACTGCCCATATCGCTGAAGTTGCCAAACGGCACCGTAATACCCGCGGGCACTCCCGTACGTCTGTTCGGCGGGAACTCAATACTGGGAATCTGCTCCAGCAGCGCGCCGGGCAACTACACGGCTCAGATAGACTGCATCGCCATATACGCCTGGCTGGCCAACAACTTCCCGTGGTTCATACACCTCTACACGCCGTACGCAATGGTCTGGTACAACGACCAATACCTACAGTTCCCGCCGAGCGACAGCTGGGTCTGGGCCGAGACGCCTTCGCTGGAGATAGGAGGACCCTTCTGGTGGAGCATAGTGACGTCAGTGAAGCCTAAGGCCGCCATGACCACCACAACCACGACGACTCCTGCGACTATGACAGTCACCACCACCTACTCGACTACTGTGATATCGGGCACTACGACGACTGTGCCCGTCACCACTACTGTCTCTGCAGTGCCGTCTTGGGTATGGGGCGTAATAGGCCTCCTAATAGTAGTCATAATAGTAGTGGCGGTACTGGCGTTGCGGAGGAGATAAATTTTTAAATAATAGATTTTTTCTTTTTGTGAATTGGAAATACCTAGCTAGAAGAATTGGAATTGCTATATCTACTATATTTTTTGTTCTATTATTAACATATATACTTTTCGAGTACTCTCCGCTGAAGCCGATAGACTATCTGCTCAATCAGTTAGGTCTAGTGCCTACCCAAGGCGGCGGGCTCGTGGCCTCTAGAGGCTCGCTTCTAAGCGGGACTCTGTCTCAGCAACAGTACGAGCAGATCGTGGCGTATCTAGAGACCTTTCTGCCGCACGGTAATCCTGTCATAAATGTCTTGAAATACATATACAATATACTTAGAGGAAATTGGGGTATTTCTTTGATATACATAGAGCCGGTCACTCTGTTGATAGGATCGGCGCTTCCGTGGACCCTATTCGTGGTGGCTACGGCGAATATCTTGAACTTCTTTATAGGAGTGTATTTAGGCCAGCTGATGGCGTACAACAGAGGCAAGAAGCTGGACCAAGTCCTCACCCAGTTCATAACTGTCAAGAGGGCTATACCGGTCTATATATACGCTGCCCTCTTCCTCATGTTCTTCGGCTTCTATCTACGTATTGTACCCACCTCTGGCGCCTACGGGGTCAACGTCACGCCGGGCCTTAACCTGCCGTTTATCCTAAGCGTGTTGCACCACGCCGCGATGCCCATATTCACCCTCTTCTTCGCCACCTTCGGCGGCTGGGCACTTGCCATGAGGGGCAACGTGATATCGCAGTTGGGCGAGGACTACGTGACGTACGCCGAGGCTAGAGGGCTTCCGTCGAGCTATATAAGGAGCAGATACGTGGGCCGCAACGCCATACTGCCGCTCTACACATCGCTGATAATATCTATCGGCTTCTCCTTCGCCGGATCGGTCTTCGTCGAGCAGACCTTCGCCTATCCCGGAGTGGGTAGCCTCTACGTCAGCTCCTTGACCAACAGCGACTGGCTCCTTGCGATGGGCATTTTGTTCATCATAGTGGTCGCCATAGCGGTCGGGATGATAGTGGCCGACTTGACGTATTCCTTGATAGACCCCAGAGTGAGGGTTGGGTGATGAAGACCGCCAGCATAAAGAGAAATTTCTCCCTCATCTGGCGTAGCCTTCCGGCGAGGTTCGGGCTCCTGGTGATAATAGCCTACGTGGTCATGGCCGCGGTGGGCCCCGTGTTGCTCCCGTACAAGCCAGTGTCTTTTCCCAACCAGTCGGAGATACTGCTCCCGCCGCAGCCCTGGCCGCCGTCTATGTGGCTCGGCACCGACATGACGGGGGAGGGCATATTGGTGGATATAGTTAACGGCGCGCCGTTCGTCCTCGAGGTCAGCTTCCTCGCCGGACTCTTCACCACCTTGATAGGGCTGGCCGTCGGCGTCGTCGCCGGCTACCTCGGTAGATACGTCGACGCTGTGCTTATGTGGATAACGGACACCCTCTTGACCATACCCAGCCTGCTCCTCGTCGTCATAATAGCCACCATGATAAAGACCGAAAACCCCCTAGTGCTGGCCGGCATACTGAGCATAACGGGCTGGACCGGCCTCGCGAGGGCCGTGAGGTCGCAGGTTCTGGCCATCAAGAATCTGCCCTACATAGAGGCCGCCCGCGTCCTCGGCCTCGGGACGGGCTACATCCTGTTCCGCGAAATCCTGCCGCCTCTGATGCCCTACATCTGGATAAACCTCATACTCAACGTCGAGGGGGCCATATACGCCGCGGTGGGCCTGTACTACCTGGGCCTCCTGCCCTTCAAGAACTACGACTGGGGGGCCATGATAAACTTCGCGCTACAGCTGGGGGCGGTCTACGGCACCAACGCCGTGTGGTACCTCCTCTTCCCCGTCCTCTTCATATCGCTCTACATGGTGGCGTTGATGGAGCTCGCATACGGCATAGAGGAGATCGTGAACCCGAGGCTCCGTAGATGACGCCGGAGCAGGGCCGCGCCGGCTACGCGCTCGCCGTCATAATCCTGATATTAGCCCTCTTCGCGCTCCCCTTCTCCAGCGGCGCCTCCCTATACGTCGATCTGATGGTGATAGTTATAGACTTGGCCTTCCTCGCCTACGTCGTCTTCTCGGTCAGGAGAAGCCTAAAATCTGCATAGGGAGGGGGCGAGGCCCCTCGCGTCCACCTCCACCTCTATCACGCGGCCGCTCCACTCCTCGCCGCTCCAGGAAGCCGTGGTGACGTACAACACGCCTAGGTCCGGCCCTCCGAAGGTCAGAGACGTGACGGCCTTGACGGGCATCTCTATCTCCTCGACCTTCTCGCCGGTGGAGGGATCCCAGCGGGAGATCCTGCCGCCCCTCGCGTGTGCGATCCAGAGGAGGCCCTCAGAGTCCACGGCTATCCCGTCGGGCCTGCCCGCCTCGCCCGACATGTCTATGGCCGTTCTGGCCCCCGACGCCTCCCCCCTCTCCAGGTCGAAGTCGAGGGCGTATATCCTCTTGACGGGGGTGTCCACGAGGTACATGGTCTTCCAGTCGAGGCTCCAGGCAATGCCGTTCGACACGGCGAGGCCGCTCAAGTGCTTCCTCACTTTCCTATCTAGGCCGAGGCTGTAGAGGGAGCCTGTCGGGGTGGCTAGGTCCAGATTCATGGTCCCGGCCCAGTATCTGCCGGCGGCGTCGCACTTCCCGTCGTTGAACCTGTTGTGCGGCATGTCCGCCTCGACGAGGGCCACCTCCTCAATTCCGCCGTCCAGATACACCCTGTAGAAGCCGTGGCGCAGGGTGGCGGCGAGCTCCCCATCGGCGTGGAGCTGGACCGACGTTACTAGGTCGGGCGTCCTCACGCCGCCTTCCCGGCCCGTGGAGAGGTCCAGATATCTGACGTACATGCCCTCTATGTCTACCCAATAGAGCCTGTCCGTCCGCGGGTCGTAGACTGGGCTCTCGCCCAGAACCGCCTTGTACGACCCTACGGGCCTCACAGCACTCCGGCCGTTATCTCCTCGGGGTCGGGCTTTCTGCTTATCATGCGGCCTCCGTCTATCACTATCTCGCTCCCCGTTATGAAGGTGTTGTAGTCGGAGGCCAGGAAGGCGAGGAGGTACGCCACCTCCCTCATCCTCCCCATCCTGCCGAGCAGCGTCGCGGCGCGTCTGTCGAGGTCTGGCGGCGCCTCCTCGGCTCTGTTGTATATAGGGCCTGGGGACACCACGAACGCCTGTATCCCGTATCTGCCCAGATCCACCGCCAGCGATCTCGTCATGGCTATGAGGCCTCCCTTGACCGTCACGTAGGGGAACGACCTCTCCAGAGGGAAGTGCGCCTGTATGGCCGCCACGTTTATGATCTTGCCTCTTATCCCCTTGGAGATCATTATCCTCGCCGCCATCTTGGAGAGGAGGTAGGGCGCGGTCAGGTTCAGCTCCAGCATCTCGTCCCACTCGTCGAGCTCCGTGTCGAGGACGGTGTGGCGGGAGTTCCGCGAGGCGTTGTTTATCAAGACGTGGATCACGCCGATCTCCTCCTCGAACCACTTGACGAAGGCCAGGACTTCGTCTCTCTTGGCCAAGTTAACTCTTCTGAAGATTATGCCGCGGGATTTCAACTCCTCGCCTTTGGCCTCGTCCAGCCCGACCCCAACCACTCTGGCCCCCAGCTCCGCGAACAGCTTGGCGGCGGCCTCCCCTATGCCGTGGGTCGCCCCCGTTATCAGCACCGTCTTCCCGTCTAGTCTAACCTCCATGCTATCACCTTCAGCTCAGTCATGGCGAGCATGGTGTGGTAGACGCCCTCGCGGCCCACAGCGCTGCGCTTGAAGCCGCCGAAGGGCAGAGCGTCCCACCTAAGCCTCGTCGTGTCGTTCACCATTATGGTGCCGGCCTTTATCCTAGACGCGAGCTTGTAGGCCCGCGCGAAGTCCTTCGTGAATATCGCGGCGTCGAGGCCGTAGTCGGTGGAGTTGGCGACCTCCACCGCCTCCTCGTCGTCCTCGACCACAACGACCGGGAAGACCGGGCCGAAGACCTCCTCCTTCAGAGCCCTGGCGCCGGAGCGCGCGTCGAGCCGTATCACCGTGGGCGGGAAGTAGAAGCCCTTCTCCGGGGCCTTCAGCTGGACCAATATCTGTCCGCCTCTCGCCACGGCGTCTTCGAGGAAGGCCTTCATGGACCTCACGGCGTCTTGGGAGATCAACGGCCCTATGTCGGTCCCCTCGTCGAGAGGGTCGCCGACTTTCAGACGGCGGACCTCCTCCGTTAAGACCTCGGCGAATTTCTGGGCCACCTCCTTCCTGACTATCAGCCTCTTGGTGGCGTTGCAGAACTGGCCGGAGTAGTCGAAGCGGCCGTACACCGCGGCTCTGGCGGCCTTGGCCAAATCGGCGTCCTCCAGAACTATCATGGCGTCGCTTCCGCCCAGCTCCATGATGAGCCGCTTGCCTCTCGATATGGCCCTAGGCGCTATCACGCCGAGGCCTGTCCTGTCAGAGCCGGTGAAGGTGATTAGCGCTATCTTGTCGTTTGTAACAAACTCGTCGCCTATCTTGGCCGGGTCGCCCGTCACCACGTTTATGCTGCCGGGCGGGAAGCCCGCCTCCAGCAATATGCCCGCTATCTTTATCTGCGTCAGCGGGGCGTTAGGCGCAGGTTTGTGCACCACTGTGTTCCCCACGGCGAGGGCCGGCGCCACCTTGTGGGCGAAGCTGGCCGCCGGGAAGTTGAACGGAGTTATCGAGGCGACGACGCCCACCGGCTCCCTCTTAACTATGGCGACTCTGTTCTCGTTCCCCGCCGGCCATTCGTACATCTCTAGAGGGACGAACTCGCCCGTCAAGGCCCGCCTGACCTCGGAAGCCGCCAGCTCGAAGATCTGGGCCGCCCTCTCGACCTCGAGCCTCGCGCTCTTTATGGGTCTGCCTATCTCCAGCGCCATGGTCCTCGCGAGGTCCTCAAGCCTCTGCCTTATGAGCTCCGCGGCCTTCAAGAGGAGCCTGGCCCTCTTAGCTATGGTGAGGGCTTGTATGGCCTTCAAGGCCTCGTGGGCCGAGTCTATCGCCGACCTGACGTCGTCTATGGAGAGATTCGGCACGTAGTCCACGGGCTCCCCGGTGGCGGGGTTGATCACGGGGGTCTTCTCGTCTCTGTCGACCCAGTTGGCCCCTATGGGCACCTTCATGGCATCTACCGCGGCGCGGTATTTTAAACTATTCTATATATTTTATGTAATTGTATATCGTGGAAAGCAGAAGAAGTTATATAAAGATAAGGAAAGGCCGGCGTATGTCTTTTAAGTTCGCCATACACCACAAGGCCGACAACGTGGGCGTGGCGATCGAGGACATAAAGGCCGGCGAGCTGGTGGCCGGCGTCTACATAGAGGATAGGTCCCCTGGCCCCTCGGTCAAGGCGCTCGAGGACATACCGCTCGGCCACAAAATAGCGTTGAGGGACATAGAGGAGGGCGAGGTCGTCGTCAAATACGGCAGGCCTATAGGGAAGGCCACTAGGAAAATAAGGGCGGGGGAGCACGTCCACGTGCACAACCTGGTTAGCACAAGGTGGAATTTCGGGAGGCGATGAGGACCTTCAAGGGCTACATAAGGGAAGACGGGCGCGTCGGCGTGAGGAACTACGTAGTTGCCATACCGGTGGACGACTTGAGCAATACGGCGGTCCTCGGCATAGCCAAGCTCGTCAAGGGCGTCGTCCCCATACCCCACCCCTACGGCAGGCTCCAGTTCGGCCGCGACCTACAGCTCCTCTTCCACATACTGGCCGGCACCGGCTCGAACCCCAACGTCGCCGCGGCCATAGTCGTGGGCATAGACGAGTCTTGGTCCAACAAAGTAGCCGACATGATAGCGAGGACCGGCAAGCCCGTCGAGGCCATATCCATAGAGGGGCGCGGAGATCTGAAGGCCATAGAGACGGCGTCCCGCAAGGCCGTCAAGCTAGTCCAAGAGGCGAGCGAGAAGCAGAGGACCGAGGTCGACGTCTCGGCCTTAACCGCCTCGATAAAATGCGGAGAGTCTGACACGACCTCCGGCCTCGCGTCGAACCCCGCCTTGGGCGCCGCCGTGGATAGGCTTATCGACATGGGCGCGACGGTGATGTTCGGCGAGACCTCTGAGCTGACAGGCGCCGAGGATATAGTCGCGTCGCGGATACCCGACCCGGCGTTGCGCGAGAAGTTCTACAAGATCTACAGAGAGTACGTCTCGGTAATAGAGGCGGAGGGCGCCGAGATGTTAGGCTCACAGCCGACCGAGGGCAATATAAAGGGAGGGATCTCGACCATAGAGGAGAAGGCGCTGGGGAACATACAGAAGCTGGGGACCAAGCCCATAACTTGCGTCCTCGACTACCTCGACCCGTTGCCGCCCGGCAAGGGCAGGCTCTGTTTCGTCAACACGTCGTCGGCAGCGGCAGAGTTCATAACGCTCGCCGCCGCCAAGGGGTCGGTCCTCCACTTCTTCACGACGGGCCAGGGAAACGTCGTGGGCCACCCCATAGTGCCGGTCATAAAGATCACGGCGAATCCCAAGACGGCCGCAACGATGTCGGAGCACATAGACGTTGACGTCTCCGACCTCCTGCGTCTCAAGATCAGCGTTGCGGAGGCCGGCGAGAGGATACTGGAGTACGCGTTCAGGGTAATGAACGGCAGACTGACGGCGGCGGAGGTGCTACAACACGAAGAGTTCTCCCCGATAAAGCTCTACATCAGCGCATAACGGCGAAGTTGTCCCTCAGAAACCTCAACACGTTGGTCTCGTGGAGCTCCATGTAATACTCGGCGTCGCTCTGGTTCCTCGACGCTATGGCCTCGAAGACCGCCCTGTGCTCCTCCACCTCCTGGCGCCTCCTCGACGTGTCGAGGAAGACCTGTAGCCGGGCAGGCGTGAGCCTCATCCTTATGTTGGCGAGCCCGTCGCGGAGGAACTTGTTGCTGGCCCCCTCAGATATGATCTCGTGGAAGGCGCCGCCGAGGGCCATCAGCCTGAGCGGGTCCGGGGAGACGTCTCTGCTACTCTCGACGGACATGGCCGAGACTATCTCTTTGAGCTTGTCAAGGACGTGTGAGGGGGCGCGGAGGGCGGCGAGCTTCGCCGAGGTCATCTCGAGGGGTATCCTGACCTCGTACATCTCCAGCACCTCTTCCTTGCTGAGGAGGGCCACGGCGTAGGACCTCCCCCTCTTCACCACGAAGCCGTCCCTCTCCAGGCGGGCGAGGGCCTCCCTTATGGGGGTCCTGCTCATGCCGAGCCAGGCGGAGAGGTGCTCCTCCTTCAACAAACGGCCGGGCGGCAGTCTGCCGTCGAGGATGGCTTCGAGTATAAGCCTATATGCCTTTTCGTGCAACATGGCGAATTTAAAAGAGCAACTGGCTTAAAAAGTTTTTTCTAGATTGAAGTACATGAAAATAACAAGGGTTGAGGGAATTCCGCTGTCGGTGCCGCTGGTGTCGACGGAGCCGAGGCAGATTTGGGCCGATGCCTGGAGCAGACAGGTGTTGGTTAAGGTCTGCGCCGACTCCGGCGTATGCGGCGTCGGGGAGATATTCATGAACACGTCGAGCTACGGCCCCTACCTATCTCTCATCGAGGAGCTGGGGCGCCACGTGTCCGGGCTCCCCGCAGACCCCAACGCCGTCGTCGACGTGCTCGAGAGGAGGACCTACTCGATAGGGAGGGGAGGCATCGTGGCGTCGGTCGTAGGGGGTATAGAGGTGGCCGTCTACGACCTCGCGGCCAAAAGCCTCGGCGTCCCGTTGCACCGCCTCCTCGGCGGGAAGCGGAGGGATTGGGTCAAGGCCTACGCGAGCCTGGCCCGCTACAAGACGTGCGGCGACGCGGAGAAGGTGGTCGAGTACGCCTTGGGCAGAGGCTTCAAGGCCGTGAAGTTGCACCAACACGGAGACGAGGTGGTGGAGTGCGTTGCCAGGATAAGGGGCGATCTGGGCTACGGCTTCGAGCTAATGGTCGACTTGAACACCACTCTCGGCAGGAGGTCGGCCCTCGGCGTCTTGAGGAAGCTGGAGAGGTACGAGCTGGCGTGGGTGGAGGAGCCCATATGGCCGCCCGAGGACTACAAGTCTCTCGGCCGTCTGGCGAGGCTGGTCGAGATACCGATAGCGGCGGGCGAGAACGAGTACACGCTTAGGGGATTCGCCGATCTGGTGGAGGAAGGCGGCGTCTCCGTGCTCCAGCCGGATGCGGCCAAGGTAGGGGGGCTGGGGAAGATGGTCAAGATAGAGGGGCTGGCCGAGGCGTTGGGGGCAATCGTGGCGCCGCACTCGCGGCCGCACTCGCTCTGGGCCAACATACTCGTCGCTGTCCATTTCGTGTCGACGCTCCCCTACGAGTCCGTGGTCGAGATACCGCCGACTCCGCCCGTCCAGGAGCCGCTCGCCGTAGCCGTCGAGTTCAAGGACGGGGCCGTCAAGGTACCCGACGTCCCGGGCATAGGGGTTAAGGACGACGGCTGGTTCGGCCTCTACCCGCCCAAGGAAGGCGAGGCCCTGGACTACCACTCGCGGTAGTGTATACAGAGCACCGTTTTAACTCTCATCGACGGTAGCTCCATGAGGCCTAAGCCGGGCCAGTCCGTGCCCATAGGCGGCATAGGGGCCGGCTACGTGGCGTTCGACGCAGATTTGACTATAGACAGAATGGCGCTATTCAACGATTGGTCCAACCCCATGAGGGTCGTCCGCGGGTTCCACCTGATCCTGCTCGGCGACGAGCCGGTGTTCTTGCAGAGAAATCCCGGCAGAAACGTCGAGACGCCGCCGCGCTACCGGACTGCCGAGATAGTCGACGTCGACGCAGTGTGGCCCAAGATAAGGTACTCCTTCGAAGGCCCCATAAAGGAGGTCGAGATCTACACGCCGATAGTTCAACGCGACGTGAGGAACTCCTCGTTGCCGTTGATATACTTCAAGGTAAGGGGGAGAGGCGCCGTAGCCCTCTCGTTCCCCAACGTCACGGGCAGAAGGTACGGGCGAGCCGCGTTCTCCGTACGTAGAGGGCCTCTCTCGGGCGTCCTCATGACCAACCTAAGGTCGTCGCAGTCCGACCCAGCCTACGGCGAGATATTCATAGGGTGCGTCGGCTGTAGGACCTACGCCGGCTACTCCCTCTACGTCCCCGCCGAGACGAGGGGGATGACCGAGGACATCTCGATATTCTACAAGCTGAGGGAGTCGGAGGATCCCGGCCACTACTACATAGAGAAGTACGCCAGGGAGGAGATGGCCGGCGTCGTGTGGAAGGAGATCGACGGCGAGGATCTCTTCGTCTTGACTTGGTACGCCAGGGGGAGGCCCTACCACTATCCCTACGGCCACTACTACGAGAACTGGTTCCCCGACGCAATAAGCATCGCCGAGTACGCCCTCGACAAGAGGCTCGAGCCGCGGCTCGACGTCGAGGCCGAGGGGTGGCTGAGAGACGCCCTCCTCAACAGCCTCTACGTGCTCTCGGCGACGTCTTGGCTCACCAAGGACGGCAGATTTGCCCTATACGAGTCCCCGTGGATAGCTCCGCTGATGAACACCATAGGGTCCATGACGTGGGACGGGGCCGGCTTCGCCTTGCTGGAGCTGTTCCCCGACCTGGTGGTGAGGGCCGACGAGGTGTTCGCTATGTATAGGAGAGGCGGCGAGATACCCCACGACTACGGCGAGGAGAGCATAGAGGATCCCATATACGGCGCGACGTACCTAACCCCGTGGAAGGACCTGGCATCGACCTGGGTCTTGATGATCTACCGCGACTACTACTACACAGGCGACGTGGAGATCTTGAGGAGGAACATAGACGCCATGAAGGACGCCGTGGATTGGCTAATGTCGCTCGACAGAGACGGCGACTGCGTGCCGGACTCGCGGGGAAGGAACGACAACTCCTACGACGGCTCCAACATGTACGGGAGGGTCGCCTACGTGGCCTCTCTCTTCCTCTGCGCCCTGACCGCCTACATAAAGGCGGCCGAGAGGCTGGGCCTCAAGCCGGAGCCCAAATACCTCGAATGTCTCGAGAGGGGCAAGCGGTCCCTCGACGAGCTGTGGAACGGCAGGTACTACGTGGCGTGGGCCGACGGGCCTAGGCGCAAGGACGCCTGCATGAGCTCCCAACTCCTCGGCCAGTTCTGGTGCGACATGCTGGACCTCCCGCCCATAGCGCCCGACGATAAGGTGGCGGCGGCTTTGAGGTCCATATACGAGCTCGGCATGAGGGCCTCTAAGTACTGCATACCCAACTCGGTGACCCCCGACGGCAAGCCCGACGAGGAGACGCCCCAGCTCCGCTCTTGCTGGACCAGGGTGAACTTCGCCGTGGCTGCCCACATGTTGTTGAGAGGCATGGAGAGGGAGGGGATGGAGGTGGCGTCGAGGGAGTGGAGGACGATAGCGGAGCTGGATCCCTGGAACATAAACTCCCGTATAGACGCCGTCGAGGGGAGGAACGTGGGGCTCCAGTACTACATAAGTAGCCCTACGGTCTGGCTGGTCTATTTGGCCGAGAGGAAGAGGAGAGGTCTTTGGCCTCCCAAAAAGCGTTGATGTTTTACCGCGCTGAGGGCCGCCTCCTTATGCGCGCCCCCAGGATACCAGCAAGTTCCATAGGGTCCTGGCGGCCCTCTCCCTGCACTTGGCCCGCTCCTTTGCGTCCGGTATGCCCTCGCATATCTCGTCGGCGAACATCGATCCGCTTATTGATGCGGCTATAAAAACCTTTTGCTTAAGCACAAAGAGGATTTTATGTAAATACAAGCTATATTATTTTTGTTTAAAGGATCTTGATATATGGGGAAATAAGGCTATGCTGATATAATAGTAAAGCATTGAGAGAGATCAAGTATTGTCGGCTTTACCTCAGCTACACTCACGTTAAACTCCAGAGGAGTTGTCCGCCCACGAGCGACGCGGCGGGCTTGAAGCCTCTGTCGAACACCGCTATGTCGGCGGCGCATCCCGGCCTTAGACAGCCCAGATCGCCCCTCCCGACAGATCTGGCGGGCGCTGTCGTCGCGGCGGCCAACGCGCGTCTGGGGTCTACGCCTAGGCTTATCAGATTCCTCACGGCTTGATCCAACGTGATGACGCTGCCGGCGATCGTGCCGTCTTCGAGAAACGCCCTCGGCCCCTCGACGCGGACCTCGACGCCGCCCAGCCTATATACGCCGTCGCCGAGGCCCGCCGCGGCTATCGAGTCCGTCACCGCCACGGCGCGGTGCCCCGCCGCCTCGACCACGACCCGCACGACCTCCGGCGCCAGGTGGACGAAATCCGCTATGAACTCGACGTAGACGTGCTCCGACTCCAGGAGGGCCAGCGCGGGCCCCGGCTCTCTGTGGTGGAACCCCCTCATGGCGTTGAATATGTGGGTCGCCCTAGAGGCGCCGGCGATCACGGCGGCCTTCGCAGTCTTGTAGTCCGCGTCGGTGTGGCCCACGCTGGGCACCACGCCGGCTCTCGCCAGTGCCGATACCAGCTCCAGCCCGCCCTCAAGCTCGGGCGCGACGGTCATTATCCTCAAGACCCCGGTCGATATGTAGGCCTCCGCCTCTCCTAGATCCGGCCTCCTGATATGCCTGGCGTCCTGCGCGCCCCGTCTGGCGGGGTTTATGAAGGGCCCCTCCATGTGCACGCCCAACACCCTCGCGCCGCCCCCGGCGTAGGCTCTCACGGCCGCTAGCGCCCTCTCCAAGACGGGGCGGGGCGCCGTCACTGTCGTCGGCGTTATGGACGTGACGCCGTATCTCAAATACGCCTTGGCCAGCTCCCCCAGCCTCTCTGGCGAGGAGGTGAAGTCCACGCCGCAACATCCGTGGGTGTGGGTGTCCACGAGGCCGGGCGCCGCTATGTATCCTCTGAAGTCCAGATCGAAGGGGCCGCCCGAGCCGATCCCGACGACGCGCCCGTCCTCGACGGCCAGAACCGCGTCGTGGAGCTCCTCGTAGGGTGTGTAGAGGACGTCGAATCTGATCCTCATGATGCGCCGCTGCGAGGGAGCTCCCGCTCACGGCGGCCCTCTCGGGCCTCTCGCGGGGCGAGGGCTGTACTACAGCCCATCACTTGATTTTAAGTGTTACTATCTCGTAGTTCCTGTAGGAGAAGCGGACGGAGTCGCCGTCGACGGACAGCTCCCTGGCCACGTCGCCCAGCTCCAACAAGTCCGTGGAGCGGACGGACGACGGCTTGAACCAGAGCCTCAAGACGCCGGTCCCCCTCTTGTTGTAGGCCTCGTACAGCCTCACGACCACGCCGTCGCCGTCCTCGGCCCTCTTGACGGACTCGAGCAAGAGGTTGTCCTGCGGTAGCTCTCCGAAAGACCTCGAGCCGCCCCTCCCCGAGACGACGAACGGGCGGTATATGGCGGAGTAGGCCTCTCTCGGGATCGAGGCGGCGCGCCAGTCGCCCAAGTGGGGCTCCAGGACGACCACGGCCTCGTTGTCCTCGGCGTCGGCGAGCGGGTCGGGGAATATGGGCGTGGTGGCCAGGCTTATGCCGACTCTCGCCCCCCTCACGGTCGCCCCGTGTTTCGAGTCGGAGAACACCGCCACGCCGTAGTCGGCCTCCGATATGTCGAGCCAGTGGAGGAACGGGACCTCGAACCTCGCGACGTCCCAGCTGGTGTTAGTCGTCGTGGGCCTCTCCACGTTGCCGAAAGGCACTTCGAAGACCGCCTTGTCTGCGTTTAGGTCGAAGTGGAACCAGAGCTTCAACAGCCTCTCCCTATCGCGCAACGAGGTCCTCACGACTATCTCCAAGCGCCTCTTGCCGGCGTAGACCCTGACCCTCTCCTCGACTGTCGACTTGAGGAACTTGAAGACGAGGCGCAACGACGCCCTATAGGGCCCCGCCTCGACCACCTCGGCCTTCTCCAAGGCGGCCCTTACGCCGGAGTCCTCGAAACGCGGCTCCACGTCCCAGGCGTCCCAGACGGGGATGTTCTCGTGGGCCACCAAAATGTTCCCCTCGCCCCTCAGCGCCTCTCTGCCGGCCTCCTTGTCGAATATGGACTTGAACGCCCCGGTGGCGCCGTCGACGACGACCCTCAGATATTTGTTCTCGAGGACGAAGTCCCCGCCGGCCGCGACGGCGGTTGCCCTATCGCCGACGTCTGCCGGCTTGACCTCGGCGTAGCCGAGAGGCGGGAGCTCGACCGGCGCTAGGCAGCCGTCCTCGGCCTCTTGGCACCCGGCCACTCGCGCCTGGACGTATTCGAGGCGCCTCCACGGAAGCGAGTTGAACGCGATAGGCGCGCCGCCGGGGCCCGCGAGGACCGCGGCCGCCCTCTCCGCCTGTGATTTGGCCCTCGCAATTATGTCCTCGAGCTCCGCGTAGACGGTTTTGTAGACGTCGTTGATGGCGCTGCCGGGAAGCACGTCGTGGAACTGGTCCTTCAACACGACCTTCCACAACGGCCTCGCGTCGAAGTCCAGGCCGGCCACGGCGCTCCAGAGCTCCGCCTCTCTCAGCCAGCGCTCGGCCTCGGCGTGTAGCCGCTTCATCTTGCTGTGGGACGTGTAGACCCCGCGGTGTACCTCTACGTACAGCTCGCCGCGCCACCGCGCCTTGGGCTTGGGCTCGTAGGGCCCCTCTAGCTGGACCGACGGCAGGATCGGCATCTCGTCCACCGCCTCGGCCCTGTACAGCATCTCCTCCGTGGGCCCGCCGCCTCCGTCCCCCCACCCGAAGGAGTAGAGGATGGGCCCCCCGCCGTTCCAGGACCTGGCCTGCTCCAGTACTGACTTGGCGGTGAAGTCCGAGTTGTAGCCGCCTTTGCCGAAGCCGAAGGCCACCGCAGGTATGGCAGTTCCGTCGAGCGCCTCCCAGAAGAACTCGTTGTAGGGGAACCTATTGGTGTCGTTCCACGCCACCTTGTGGGTCGCGAAGATCTTGAAGCCCGCCAGCCTGGCTATCTGGGGCAGTTGCGCCGAGAAGCCGAAGGTGTCGGGGAGCCAGAGTATCTCGGCGAGGCGGCCGAACCTCTGGAGGAAGTACCTCTGGGAGTACAGCATATGCCTCGCCAAGGACTCTCCCGCCACTACGTTGGTGTCCGGCTCCACGTAGCCGCCGGCGAGCACCCAGAGGCCCGCCCCTACGGCGTCCTTTATGGGGCCCAACAAGCCCGCCTCCTCGGCCCACTCGTAGTAGAGCGCGCTGCTCTGCAGGAAGCGGAACCTCCGCCTCGACATCAAGGTCAGGACCGTCGAGAAGGTCCTCTCGACCTTCCTCCTCGTCTCGTCGAAGTTCCAAAGCCACGCCGCGTCTATATGGGCGTGCCCGAACGCCGCCAGGACGCCGCTCTTGCCGTAGCGCCTCCTCAACTCGGCCAGCCCCTCCCGGAGGGCCTTGAGAGCTCTCCCGAAGTCGGGCCTGGTCTCCCTAAGCCCAGCCGCCTCGGGCGAGAAGCCCTCCGGCAGATAGTCCAGGAGGTAGGAGTACCGCTTGTCGAAGAACAGAGCCACCTCTATCTGGTCGGGCGTCACGCCGAGGAACAGCCCCCTCAAGGCTGAGTCCACGACGTCGAGTATCTCCTCCGCCTGCTTCCCGGGGCCGAGGGCCTCCGCCAGCTCCAACGCGGTGGTTGCGTAGGCCCAGAGCCTGAACCCCTCCTCGTCCCTCTCGGCGTAGATAGGCGCGCCGGGATTCGCGCCCACCCTCTGGCCGAAGTCGGCGTACGGCGTCATCCTCAGCTCGACTCTGTGTCTGCCCGGGGGGAGCGGGGCGTAGAGGTGGGCGTTGTCGAGGCCGAAATACGGCTTGCCGTCCAGCAACACGAGCGCGGAGCCCTTCCTGTCCTTGAAGAAGAGGAGGGCCCCCTCTCCGGCCTCCACCTGGAGGGACCCGTCGGCCTCCCACCGAAGCCTCTTGATATTCCTAAAGGACGCCGCGAGGGCCAGAAAAGTCCGCCTCCTCAGCGGCTCCAGCCTGGCCTCCCAATCGTTCGACATGTCACCTAGATAGACGGCCGTTAAAAAGGCACTCTGTATACCGAGCTCAGACCAGCACGCAGTCGAGGCCCTCGGCCCTCGCCGCGTCGCACAGCTTGGCGTCGCCTGTCGCCAACGTCGAGGCGGTCGCCTTCGCCGTGGCTATCTGCAAGGCGTCGGCTATGTAGAGGCCGTGGCGCTCCACGTAAGGCGCCGAGGCCAACACGGCCGAGACGGTCAGCGGAATTACCTTCATGGAGCCTATCCTCGTAAGCCTCTTGACGTCTCCCAAAAGCCTGTTCTTGAGCCTCGGGTATAGCTCCGGCGCGCCCGCCCTCCGGACCGCCTTGTGCAGAGCCGAAAGAGCCTCCCCTATGTTGAACGCGTTCAGGACTAGCGTCGCCTCGCCGCCGTAAGCCGCCACGAAATACCTCCTGACCGCGTCGGAGCCCTCCTCCTTCACGTACCTCTTAACGAGCGCGCTGGTGTCTAGACACAGCCTCATCCCTCATCTCGCGAACCACCTTCGACGCCTTCACCCCCAGATCCACAGGCTCGAAGTCGAGCTCCTCCCCGGCCTCCTGCACCTCGCCGAAGTACTCCCTCAGTATCCTCTCGAGGAGCTCCGAGGTGTCCAAGCCCTCCCTCACCGCCTCCTCCTTCAGACGGCGCCAGACAGACGCGTCGATATATATACTTGTACGTATCTTCTCCACAAAGTAAGAAGATAAGAGCATATATAAGTCTTGATGCGGCGCGCCGCAGGCGGTAGTACGTATCACCGCCGGCCGGCGGCCAACTTTTTTATTCCGCGGTGGCGGATCCCCCGTGATCAAGGCCGTGTTGTTCGACTTCGACGGCACGCTGGTCGACGACTCCGACGCCAAGAAGAGGGCGCAGTTCGCAGTCGCCAAGTTCTTGACCGAGAGGTACGGCGTCAGGCTCCACAAGACGGCCGACCTCATAGCCCAGATAGACGAGGAGATGGACGAGAGGCAGATATACTCTCGGGAGGAGAGATGGCGGGAGCTCTTCAAGAGGCTCGGCCTGCTCTACGACGAGGAGATAGGCGCGTCCCTCACCGATATGTACTTCTCCGAATACTTGCGGGCCTCGCGTCCCTTCAAGGACGCGCTGGTCCTCCTCCACTTCCTCAAGGGCAGAGTGAAGCTGGGCATAGTGACGGACACCGACGGCGTGCCGGGGCTCAAGAGGGAGAGGCTGAGGAGGAGCGGAGTCCCTCTAGAGCTCTTCGACGTGGTCGTCGTGGCGGGGGAGGACACGGGCTTCACAAAGCCCAGCGCCACGCCGTTCAGCTTCGCCATGGCCAAGCTGGGGGTCGGGCCCTGGCAGGCCGTGTACGTGGGGGATAAGGCATACGCCGACGTCCCCGGCGCGAGGGAGGCGGGGATGTACACCGTCATAATCCGCAGAGGGAGGCAGAGCGAGCCGAGGTCGCCGGAGCAGAGGCCGGACCTCGTGCTGGGCTCCCTCGCACAGCTCCAGTTCGCCTTGAGGTGGCCCGAGAGGAGGCTATAGGAACTCGTCGAGGCCCCGCCCCCGCCTCGCCTCCCTAGCCGCCCTCCACTCCTCCTCGGCCGTTCTGCAGACAACGCCGAGCTCGGCGCATTTGGCCTTGATCTCGCGGGACTTCTCGGCCCACCAGCCTCGGCCCGGCCTCGCCTCGACCCCGACTGCGGCCAGCATGGAGTCGGCCCCGGGCCGCGGCCTATATCTGTCCAGAGTCACCTCGCTCCCCGTCTTCCTCGCCACGTCGAGGATAGGCCCGTAGTCCCCCTCGCCGTCGTTGACGCCGGGCATTAAGGGGCCTAGAAATATCCAGGTCCTGACGCCGAGCTCCGACAACATGTGGAGGGCGCGCGCCCTAGCCCTAGGCGGAGGCGCCCCGGGCTCCAACAGGCGGGCGACGTCTTCGCGGAAGGTGGTGATGGTCACGCCGACGTCGACCCTATCTCTGTAGACGAACAGGAGGTCCATGTCCTTGAGGACGTAGGTCGACTTGGTCTGTATAGACGCCTTGAAGCCAGCCGGGAGCAGTATCTCGAGGGACCGGCGCGTCAGCCTGTACTTGGCCTCGACCGGCTGGTAGGGATCCGTCACGGTGGATATTCCGACGACGCCCGGCCTTAAGGCATTGACCTCGCGGGCCAACACCTCGGGGAGGTTCACCTTCACGTAGACGACCTCCCCCCAGAGATCGCCGGGCTCCCCCCTGGTGAAGTCCCTCGCGTAGCAGTACCGGCACCCGTGGAGGCAGCCGAGGTAGGGGTTTAGGGCGTAGTCGTACTCGGGGAGGCCCGACCTGGCCAGGCCCCGCGACGTCCTTATCTCGACGACTCTCACGGAGGCTCCGCCCTACACCTATCCGCCGACGCCTCGAAGCTCGACACCTTCAGAGGCCGGGCGTAGAGGGCGCCGCCCTCCTCGTAGAACACCGCGGCGTTGTCGGCGTAGGCCGAAAGCCCCCTCTCCTCCGACACCGAGACTATCAGCGGTATGCCCGCGTCCCTAAGAAGGGCCGAGTTCCTCCTGAAGGTCTCCAAGGCGAGGTCTCGGCCGAGCAGGGAGAACTCCACGTCGAGCCAGTCGGTGATGAGGACGTCGGGCCGCACCTCCTCGATAGCCCTATAGAGGCCGTAGGTCAGCCACCAGTACTTATCCGGCCTAACCTCCACCCTCTTCGCCACGACCTTCCCGCCCAGCCTCTCGACGTATGCGTGGAAGCGGAGGGGATCGACGCCTCTGGCCGCGAAGAGGACTGTCGCGCCGCGCTTGGATATGTTCGCCGCAGTCCTCGCCAAGAACTTCAAATAGGACGTGGTGGCCGGCGCGACGAAGACAGTCACGGAGCCCGGCTCCAGAGGCCCGAGCAGCGTGTCGATGCAGGTGTCGGTGGCCAGCGGCTGGCCGGCCCTCCTCCTAGCCGGCTTGAGCTCGTCCAGAAGGACTAGGCCGACGCCCTCGACGATCTCGAAGGCCTTGATGAAGCCGGCCGGCCTCCCCCTCATCTTCTCGAAATCCATGTAGCGGGTCGGGATGCCCCGCTCGGAGACCTTCCTGACGAGGTGGATTATGTTGTCGGCTATATAGCTGAGCGGGTCCGCCCCCTCCTCCTCGGCCGTCAGCAGTATGTCGACGCCGGTGGGTCTGAGGGCTCTGTACATGACGTTGGTGAGGTGGCCCCTCACGTCGAGGCCCTGCAGTTGGCTGATGGAGTCCATCACGAGGAGAGAGGGCCCCTCCTCTGTGGCGAGCGCAACGACGTAGTTGAAGACGTCCTCCGCCTTGACCAAGACGGCGTCCCATATATGGGCCTTGCTCAAGTCGTAGCCGAGAGCCGCCGCGTTCTTGACCAACGTGTCCTTGTCCTCGTAGAAAGACACCCAGAGGACCCTCTCCCCGCGCCTCAGCCTCTCGGCCGCTATATGCGCCGCGAAGGTCGTCTTGCCGGTCCCAGGCCTGCCGTAGACGAGCGTAATCCCCTTGAGATCCACTCGACAAATGGCGTAATGGGTTTTAAAGCTTAGAGGGCCGTCTTGAGTATCTTCACGAGGCGGGACTTGGAGTACCAGACGTCGAGCGGCAGGCGGAGGTGCGAGGCCATGTAGGCCAAGGCCTCCCCGAGGTCGTCGAACTTCTCGGGCCGCTCCCTGAATAGAGCCCTCACGTTCTCCCGCACGAACCAGACCCCCACGGGCAGGTCGAAGCCGGGGTAGATCTCGCGCCACAACACCACCGCCGCCTGCCTCCCCATGGCGCGCAGGGCCTCGGCCGCCGCCAGCCTCGCCGCGTAGTAGCAGCCGCCGATAGACGGATAGGTCGTCCTCCCTTGGGGGCCCTCCCAGTCCACCTCGACCTCCGGCGAGCCCCCGAAGTAGTTCCAAGTAGTGCCGGGCCACCAAGCCTCGCCCCACTCGTACATGAATCCCCTAGGCGCCAGGAGCCCCACGAAGGCGTTGCCGCGCGTCCTCCTCACGTAGACCAGATAGCGGTCGAGGACCGGCATCCTCCTAACCTCGGCCAGCAGGCGGTCGGACAGCTGTTTGTCCACCGCCGTGATGCTCCAGCGGGTCGGCACCAGCCTCCTCCGGCGGCCCACGCCGAGAGCCCCCACGCTCAGCATCCTCGATATCCGGTGCACGTCGATCCCCGACCTGTAGAGGTCCCACACAGCCTCGCCCGCGGGGTAGTCGAGGTCGTTGTAGGCCCTCTCCACGGCCCTCTCGGGAGGCGGGAGCGAGCCGAGGCGGAGGGAGCGCAGAGGGGAGGCTGGGCCGAAGGGAGGCGCGTGCTCGTCCAGGACAGGCTCGGGCCTCAGAGGCCTTTTGAGCTCCAGCTCGACCTCCGCCGGCCGCGGCGACAGGGAGAGGAGCTGCACGTCTTGGAGAAGGCGGCTGGGGCTCCTCGCGGAGCCCACGTCGACCTCCACCGAACCGCGCGCCAAGATCAGGCGGGAGGCCAAGAACTCCTCGATGCTCATCTCCAGCCACGCCCTGGGATCCTCAAGCCTAGACGTGTCCCCCTCCACGGGAGGCACCGAGGGGTAGACCCTCACGCGGGGCCACCCGACCCTCCCCACGAAGACGCTCGGCGGAGAGGAGCCCGCCACCGAAGACCTGCCGGCGACGGCCTCCACGTACTGCCTAACCCTCGCCCTGACCAAGACCGGACAGTAGGGCAGGCCGCAGAGCATCTTGGTCCCCCTACACCTAATACACAGCGACGGGTCTATCCGCACTCAGAACACCCAAAAGGTAAATATAAACGCGACGGGCGCGTCCAGCAGAAGGCCTGCCGCCGGCTGGCTCTGCGCGTCGCCGGCTCCGCGTCAGTACCCCCCGCTCGACTTGGCGACGGCCGCCTCGGCCTCCTCCAGCAACTGCCTATACCGCTCGGGGCTGTAGGGGCCGACCCTCACGGCGGAGAGTCTGAGCGCCACGTCGACGGCGACGGTCTCGTTGTAGAGGCTCAGCCCCATCCGCAAGTCGACGTACGCTGACAGAGGCACGCCGTAGGCCTCGCAGATCTCCTCGGTGTAGTTCCCCGTCCCGTTCAGGAGGCCGGCCAGGCCGGGAATAGAGCCGGCGCTCGCGTTGCCCGCGCCGCGGAGCTCAACCCCCGTGTAGTTGAGGTAGGTGCAGTTCCCCGACGCCCGCACGGCTCCCCTAAACAGGCCCGAGAACGGCTCCGTCTCGTTGACAGGCGCAGTCCTCCCAACGCAACGCCCCCCGGAACAAGCCACAATGTAGGTGAGGTTCCCCTTGGCCACGGCCGTGTACGACACCGACACCGGGCCACGTCCCGGCAATACCGCGGTCAAGTTAAAGATGCTGTAGTTGCCCAGAGGCCCCACCCCCTGGAGAAGCCACCCCCAAAGCCTCACCGAGATAGAGCCCATGGTGACGTTCATGGACACGGTGTAGTTCGCCTCGAAGTAGCTACCGTTGAAGAGAGGCGGCCGGGCCGGCGGGCCCGTCGAGGTACGCACGGCCGAGGTCTGGGCGACCGACGACGTCGCGGAGGAGGCCGTCTGGGTAGTTGTGGAGGCGCTCGGCGGCGGGCTAGCGGAGGTCTGCCCGGCGGAGCTCCCCGTCGCGGACTCCGTCGACGTCTGCCCGGCGGAGGTCTGGACAGATGCGGCTGTCGACGTGGTGGAGGCGGCCGAAGGCGGGGTTGTTGCGGTCGCGGCGCTGGGCGCAGACTGGCGGAGAGACGCGGGGAGGTAGAGCAACGCAAGCAAGGCGGCGACGACCAAGACGGCGATGGCTATCAGCCAGACCCTGGCCATATACAATTTGGGGGCAATAAATATAAACGTTGCGCGGGCGCCGCGGCCCCACAGAGCTGACAGGAGAGGCGGCCCCCTTCCCGGCCTCTCGGCGGCCCGGAGTACGCAGGCGAGGGAGCCGAAAACCGAGGCCGCACGCTCCGGGACGCGCCCGTCCGCGCCGCGGGCGGCTTTTGCATAGAGGCGCGCGGGGGGCCCATGCGGAGGCGCGGGCACTTCTAAAAGTTTTTAAGAAATAGCGCCGTCGATTTCCGTGTCCGTGGATCTCAAGACGCTTGAGGAGGTTGTGGAGAGGGCCGTCAAGAAGGCCCTCGCGGAGGCCCGTAGCGAGGAGATGAAGGCAGTCGCCGAGGCTTTAAAGGCGCTGGCAGACTACACCAAGGCCGGGTTCACACAGCTAAATAAGCGCGTGTCCGCGCTCGAGGATAGTGTGGGCTCCCTAACCGAGGCAACTCTCTCTCGCTACGTGTGGGAGGATTTAAGGCTTGAGGTAGAGGGGCGCGGAGAGAGGGTGCTGGCCCGGCGCCGCAACGCCCGCGTGGACGGCCTAGACGTCGATCTCCTCGTGGAGACGGATAGGTCGGTGTACGTGGTGGAGGTTAAGACGAGGCCGAGGAGGAGGGATGTAGACGCAGTGGCTAGGAAGGCGGAGGCCGCCCGCGGGGCTTACGGCAAGCCGGCAGTGGCTATCCTCGCCGGCGTCAGGATAGGAGACGACGTAGAGAAATACGCAAAAGGAAAAGGAGTGCTCGTGTACAGATACTAACCGCTCCCGCCGCCAGTCGCCGCGAGCAACAGCCCTCCACGTCCTCCGCCTCTATGCAGAGAGCTCGGCGCTTGGCCGGTGTGGCGTGTGGATCTGCCGTTTTCGACGACTCGCGTCCCTCGGCCGCGGCCTTCGGCTCAGACCCCCGCAGGTCCGAGCCCGCGGATGCCCGGCCCCGATCCCCGCTGGGCTTCCGGACATATACCGCACCGGCCTATTCCGACGGCGGCCACATTATTAAACCTCAGCCACGTTGGTGGCGTGGGCGTCGAGGTCCTGCGCTCCTTCCCGTGGGCGAGGTACGGCGTGGTTTTCTCAGTGCTGTTCGGCTCCAGGGCGTGGGGTAGGGCTGTGAAGGGGGATTGGGACATCGGCGTCTGGCTGGAGGACGTGGATAGGGATTTGGACCTCCTGCAGGATCTGGCGAGGTTTCTGGGGGTTGGGGAGGACGGCGTGGACCTAGTCGTCTTGAACCACTACGAGAGGCTCCCGTGCTCTCTGGTGATAGACGTGTTGGGCAGAGGCAAGGCGATATACTTCAGGGATCTGGACGAGTTCCTCGAGATCAAGGCGAGGCTTCTGTACCCCTGCTTCGACTTCATGATCGACTCCGAGAAGCTCGACCTCCTGCGGACGCAGATAGAGGCTGTGACCGGAAAATGGCGGCGTTAGAGCGCATACTGAAGCTGCTCCTGCACTACACGTCGTTGCTGGACGGCATCGACGCCGGCGATCTGGGCGACGTCTACAAATACCTCTCGGCGGTCTATCTGCTCCAAGTCCAGGCCCAAGCGCTCATCGACATAGCGGTGAGGGCGGCGGCCGCGCTGGAGGCCCTAAACGCGGCATGGCCGAGGAGCTAGACCGCATAGTTGAGGCGTACGGCCGAGCCCTTAGAGATAGAGCGCCGATCTGGATAACCCGCTACGCATCCGGCGACACGAGAGGCGGCATCAGGGGGTCCACAATAGGCCTCGCGAGACTGGACTAGGATTTAGCCCTCCACAACGAAATGGGGAGCACTCCCCGGATCTGGGAACACGGTCACGATTAAGTAGCAACGTTGCGTCTTCGCCACCACGACGCGCAGGGTCTTACATCTGTACTTAACCACCGTCCTCCTCCTTTCAAGCTCCAAGCCGATAAGCCTATCTGGAACGACGTCCGGCTCTCCGCGGCGGAAGATAGCATCTATGTTCGAAGCCACAGCCTCCAGAAGCTCCAGCCCGGCGTATTTCGCCACGTCGAGTCTGTGCTTCTCTAACGCATGCCTCGAAAACTCCACTCCGCATCCCATTACCCCCTAATGTTCCAACCAGCGGCTGTGGATATGGCCACGCAGGGCTCGCCCAGAGGCGTCACGAAGCCCTCGGCGGCCGCGACGGCCAGCGGCTCTACATATATGTCAAAGACCCTCCCCTCGGCCTTAACCACGGCACGGGCTAGTCTAACGACTCTAAACTTGAGAGGCTTGTACGGGACGCCGCCCCCCATACACACGCCGGCCGGGAGGGCCGGCCCCTCCTTAGACCTAGCCGCCACCTCTGTGGCGACGCTCACCGCATACCCCTCGCCGACCTTTGCGATCTTCACGCCGGCGATCCTATACGTGATGAGCAGACCCTCGGCGTCTATTTCGCCTGCCTGCTCCTCCACCACCTCAACCTCCAGAGGCGTCACCATATCTCGAACCCGGCCATCTTCATCCTTCTCACCACCTCGCCGTACTCCCCGCCCCACTTCTTAACCTCGAGATCAACAGACCACACACCCAAGTCATCTGCAAAAATTACAAAATTTCCACTCCCCTCGATGACGTACTTAGGCTCCCCGTCCCTCAACCTAATCGAGACGACCTCTACGCCCGAGTCGTAGTAATACCGCACCCGCCTCACCTCAACCGGCTCGTACACCACAGCGTTGCTGACCAACTCCCTATGCACGTTCCTAACCCACAAAGACACGACATATGGGGATGCGTAGCTATTTTAATTCTACCTCACCAAGCCACGCAGACGACAAGCCTAAAGACCTAGCGACGACAGGCGTATACACGACGTATGTCCCATCTACTGGGGAAGTGTGGATCTTGTTGAGGACGAATTGGCGATTTCGCCGGATCGCGCCTTTCTCCGTTGGGGAGGGTTTGGGTCCCGCGGCGTGTGGTCTGTGCGTAGTCTGTAGTGTCTATGTTCGGGGCTCTAGCGTAGATCTCCTCGTGGCGAAGAGCCTCCCGTGTTGCCCGATGTGGGGTTTTAAGGGCGCGGTGGCTAGGGGCCTGCCGAAGCGGCGGTGCGGCGCAAAGCCGCTGTAGCCGTCGTACCGCGTTGCGGATCCCGCCGACTGGCTGGACAGCGCCGTCTGTCTCTGTCGTGGTCCGGAGTGGCGGAGTTGCAGGCCGCCGCGATGGGCGCCGAGCGGGGGAGGGGGTGCCGACTCGTGGGCGATTAGGTTCTAGAATCCAGCCCCTCCTTCCATTCGCCAGGTCTAGACAGCGCTTGGGGCTGGATGCTGAATGGTGCTGTTTTCAATTCTCGGGTCGACTGCGTTGCGTTGGTGCGCGGCGGCGGAGAACTCCGGCAGTCGAAATTTCCCTCTTCTCCGCTTGTGGTGGCTGGCACCCCCTGCGTGGGGCTGGGCGGCTCATGAACAGGGGCTGAGGGCGGCTCAACGGCTGGCTGGGGGATCTCTCCAGGCGGGGCACTCGCGTGGGGATGCGGAGGCCGCGCGCCTCCGAGGGTCGGGGAGTATGGGCTTTTCCCAATGGCTGGTGTGGCGCATCGGCGCCGGCGGGGTGTGCCTCCGGGGGCGGCGGCGCCTAGGCGCTCCGTCTCTAGTTTTTTCACGGCCGTGTGGTGGAGGTGGTAAGTTTTTTAGGCCGCTGGGTTGGTGGGTGTGTGGAGTTTCCAGTGTTGAGTAAGCCGTGGAGGGATTTGGAGAGGTACCGGGAGGCTAGGTTGCGGGAGGCGCAGGTGGAGGCGCGGCTGGCGCTGGAGTTTCTTGAGGATGGCCTTATTCGAAACGCCGCCGGCAAGGCTTTTCAAGCCTGGAAGGCCTACCTCGCCGCTCGTCTGGCTGAGAAGAGGGATGTGTTGAGGGGTCTGTACCCGGGGTCGAGGAGGGTTAGGGTTGGGGAGGAGGAGGTAGAGGTGGAGGACGTGGACGTGGTGATCGCCCTGGTGCCCACGGCTCAGATGTTGAGGCTTTCTGGCGTGGTGGGCGGGGACGCGGTGGAGCTCACGGCGCTGGCCTTGGACCTCCACCGCTACCAATACAACGGGCCGGATCCCGAGGGCTTCTTCTCCGATGTGCCGGATGACAGAACGGCGGCTCTCCTCATCTGCCGCCTGGCGGAGAGGCTGGCCGCAGACAGGGACTTGTTGACGAGGGTCTGCGGCGTTTCTAGAGGCGAGGCCTAGGGGGTCGTCGCGTCTGCCGCCTCTCTCGCGAGGGAGGCGGCCACCTGGGTTGGGTCTCTGGCTGACCGCCTCGGGGTGCCCGCATCCGCCGCGACCGGCCCGCCAGGCGTCTCAACGCCGCCGTGAGGCTTCTCTACTCAGCCTCGCCTGTGGAGCCCACGTGGAGGCGGCCGCGGCTAGGGAGCTAGAGTCTGGGGGCGGCCGACATAAGGATTGCGAAAGTCAGCTGCGGCCTCAGACCCGTCTACATCCAGCTGGGCGAGGGCTGTCGGCCCGCGCCGAGGCGAGCCGGCGCTGTTCTACCGGCGGGCTGGCGACGTCGGAGGGAGCGCCTCCACTGTGCTCGTCAATGGCCCCGCCCTAGGATGAGGATGTAGCCTGCCTCCTCGGCGCGGCGGCGTAGGTGCTCGGCCACCTCCTCCGGCGCGGACTCGACGGCGAGGACGGCGGCGTATATCCTCTTCTTCAGGAACCTCTCCGCGGCCTCAACGGCAGTCTTCAGCTGGGCCAGAGCCTCCTCGGCGGCCTTCACGGTGGGCACGGCGGCCTTGACCTCGGCCACGACGGGCGGGTCCGGGCAGAACACGTCTACCTCCTTGACCCCGTCGATGAGGAGGGAGGCGTGCACCGTGGGCCTGCAGCGGTACCCCTTGGCGGAGAGCCACTCCCTAATCCACTGGGCGGTGTAGAACTCCAGCGATACCCCCAGCGCCTCCTGCAACTGCTCCATCGCCGACCTAATCCACTTAAACTCCCTAAACGCCCTCTCCCACCTCTCCTCATTCTCTCTCCACCGCCTCTCGTTCTCTTGCCGCCTCTTTTCATTCTCTTCTAGGAATTTCCGCCATGTTTCATACCACTCCTGCCACCTCCTCTCATTCTCAAGCCATCTCCTCTCGTTTTCCTGCCACCGTTTTTCGTTTTCTTCGAGGAATTTCTGCCATGTCTTGTACCACCGCCTCCACCTCCTCTCGGAGTCCCGGCGGAGGTTTCTAAGCTCTTTCAACACCTCCCCGAGCCCAACGGCCCCAGCCACCGCCAGCCTAAACTCCTCGTCCTCCTCCAACGCCCTCAAGAACCTCCGCTTCTCCTCGGGGGTGAGCCCCACGTTCTATATACCGCAACTCTTTATAAACGTGTGACGGCTCGCGTGGAGGCTCGGCTAGTTTTTCGTGGGGTGCTCCGTCTCGTCCCCCGCCACGGCCCCGGCGGACAGCTCGCCGTAGCTCCGGCCCGGCACTAGAGCTTTAAATAGAGACTCTCTTCAGCGTGTGGAGGTGTACGTCCGCAACTTGGGCCCGCTTAGCGAGGCCGCCGTAAAGCTCAGCCCCATAACCCTCTTCATCGGCGTAAACAGGTCGGGGAAGAGCATCCTCGCCAACGCAATCTCGGCGGTGACCACCGCGTTTGCAGAAGCCCAGCGGGAATACGCCAGACTATATGCAGAGGAGAGGCTGGGCAGATACGCAAAGCCCAAGAGCTTGGCCCAGCTCTTTAACGAAAAATTTCAGGGGGAGGTCTTCAGCATACCGGTGAGGAGGGGGGAGAGGGAGGCCGTGATCTCTATAAAATACGGCGACGCCTCGCTCGTAGTTACCATCGACAACGTGGCGAATTTCTCTGTAAAGGGAGATATGTTCGAGAAGGCGGAGAAGACGACCCGAGACACGTTGCGCGTGTCCGCCCGCGGGGATTTCGACTACACGCCGTACCTCTACTCCTGGAGGACGCTGGGTAGGTGCCAGAGGATTTACCCAGAGGCGTTGCGGTGGATCACCAAGACTTTCGACATAGTCTTGATGGGCGACGCGGTCTACGAGGGGGGCAATGCCTATAGACACGTATCCTCAATGGTGGAGTCCCTGGTGGACTTAGGAAGGCGGGGAGGTTGCCAGAATTTGGTGCTGGAGGAGCCCGAGGCGCATCTCCACGACGACGCCGTGTTCGAGCTGGCCAAGTTTATCTACGGACAGGCGTCGGGAGGCCGCGGCTTCCTGGTCACGACCCACAGCGACTTGCTCGCGGCGTGGGTTGCGGCCCTCGCGTCTCATCCAGACCCCGGAGAGCTGGGGGTGGAGCTGGCCGGCGGAAGGCCGGAGGTGAGGATGTACCGCTTCAGGCTTAGGGCAGTCGGCGACGCCTACGTGGAGGAGGTGGACCTGTCGGGGGGCGAAGTGGATATGGACGAGCTACAGCTCAAGGTGATGGAGGAGCTGAGCAAAGCCCTTGCGCGGATTAGAGATGCGTTGCGTGCCGCTTGACAAAAACCACGAGATAGACGGGGTTAGGGGCGGCGAGGACGGGCCTATATGCGACGCCGTGTGCGACTGCGTGGCTGTCGAGTGCAAGTCGGCGCTCGGCATAGACGGGGACGCGGCCGCCCAGCTAAAGGCGTGTCTGAGGCGCATGGAGTGCCCCAAGAAGAAGGCGGCTTTCTGCTTCCAGCGGATGAGGATGCCCGGCCGCTACGTGCTCCAGTACTACCGGGCTGAGCTGGGCGTCGAGGTGTTGCTAAACCCCCGAGAGATATGCGCCGCGGCTCGCTGTAGCTAGCCCGGCGAGACCAGCTGATTCTCGTAAGTTGCGGAGGTGAGGGACGGCGCGGCGCGCGTAGTCTCTACGCCGCGGCTCGTAGCCTCAATACCGCTGGCTCCGACTCGTCGTTTGCTAAGCCCCCTAGCTGAATCGCGGCTACGTCCCAAATGGTTCCTCTCTCCTTTGTAGCGCGACACGGCCAGAGCCGTGGCGAGGCGTCTGCGTTAACTGCGCGTTTACAACACATGTCAATTTCGTGGAACGCATCTAAGAAGCCTCCACTGTAGGTGTGCCCTCAACGCCTCGGCGGCCTCGCAGAAAGGCGCTGGGTAGACGAGGCGCGGCTGGGGCCTACGTAGGCCGGCGCCGGCAGTCCTCCTAGGCTCCAGAGCCCTAGCGCCGTGGCTGGCGGCGTGCGCCGTCGCCGGGCTTCGCCGAGCCGCCGCGGGCCGCGTCTTTTTGAGGAGCATGTACATCTGGAGGGGGCTGCGTGAGGTTTTGGAGGAGGGTTGGGAGATCTATGAGGTCCGCCTCCTCCGTCTCCGCGGTGAAGGACTTGGCGAAGATGGCCAGCCGCGTAGTCCAGCCCGGGGGGATGAGGATCTCCGCGGCCTTTTTGAGCTTCGGCACTATTTCGCGGGGGTCTGCGGCGCCCCATTTGGCCTCGGCCACCACCGCGAACCTCCTCTCCTCGTCTACTCCCAGGGCGTCTACGTCTAGCTGGACTCGCCTGCCCCCCTCTCTGAGGTGCACCGCCTCCTTGGCCACTTTCTTGACGGGGTAGAGCCTCGGCAGTATCTGCCTAACGGCGGCCTCGAAAGCCCACGGGTAGAAGCTCTCCAGCTCCCTGACGGCAGCCTCCTCCAAGGCCTCCCCCGCGGCCACGTCGCCGTGTCTGTACACGGACCTCAGCCAGTAGGCGTAGAACCTATCTCTAACCTCGTAGTAGACTCTCTTGCTCTTGCGCCGCTCCAACACGCCGAGGAGGTTGACTAGGTCGTTGAGGTAGGGCGGGAGCGACGTGGCCTTCACCCCGGCGCGGCTGGCTATCTGCTCCAGCTTGGTGGCGCCTCCAGCCACTGCGTCTAGAATCGCCAAGTGCGTGCGGTACTCCCTCCCGAGAGACTCGGCGAGGACGAACTCCACCTCGTGCCTCAAAGGCCCACCCTCCCCCGCCACTAGAAGCCTCGCGGCCTCCTCCGCCGTCTTCACCCCCCACTGTTGCGCCAGGCGGTAGTAGTAGGGCACTCCGCCGAACAGGAGAAAGAGCTTGAAGGCCTCCTCCCCCGCCACGCCCATGTCGGCCAGCCACTGGAAGACCGCCGGAGGCTCGAGCTCGCCCAGCTCCAGCACCAAGTCCGCCCTGCCGTAGAGGGGAGACCCAGCCTCGGCCACGAGCCTCTTAACCATGCCCGCCACCGACCCCGTGAGGATAACCGAGGGCTTCTCCGCCCGGGTATCCCACATCTTCTGCAGTATGTAGGGCACTTCAGGCGCCGCCTCCAAAAACCACTGAAACTCGTCGAAAGCCACCACGTACCCCCTAAGCTGGAACAACGCGTCGAAAAACTCCTCCCAATCCGCAAACCGGACGTAGCTGGGGAGGCCCGCGGCTCTCCTCAACGCCTCCCCAAACTCCTCCAGCAACGCTCCCCGGGGCTTCTTCGGGTTGACGAAGAAGTACAGGTGGGGCCTCGCCGAGAGGAAGGCCAGCACCAATGCGGTCTTGCCGATTCTCCTCCGGCCGTACACCACGGCGAGAAAGGGAGGCTTGAGGCGCCCCAGGAGAGCCAGCTCCCTCTCCCGCCCGTAGAGTTTTATTACGGCCATAATAATTACATACATAATAAGATATAAATAGACAGTCCCCGGCGGCCGGAGGCGGAGAGCCGCCAGCTACGCCTCTGCAACCAAAACGTCTTCCCGGCCCCTCGCGAAATGCCGACGCGGCGTAGCCGAAGTCAACGCCCCAGCGGCCGCGTCTTCGCAGAACGCAGTCCACATCACCGCCGCGTCTGCGGGGCGCGGACTTGCGCCCAGCGCGGCTAATTATATAATGGGTTACAGGATTAGACGTGGAGTCGGCGGCGAAGCCGTGGATCGACCTCGATAAGTACCGCGAGGATAGGCTGAGGGAGGCCGTTTACGAGGCCGAGCTAGCCCTCCGCTTTCTCGAAAACGGCCTCTATAGAAACGCGGCCGGCAAGGCGTTTCAAGCCGCGAAGGCTCTGCTGGCCGCCGCGGCGGCTCAGCACAGGGAAAGGCTCGCCGGCCTCTACCCCGGCGAGAGGAAGATGGGGCGGGGCCGCCGGGCGGCCGAGGTAGATCTGGTAATCGCCCTAATGCCCACAACCAGGATGAAGGAGGTGGCCCAGCACATAGGCGACAAGGAGTTGGAGCTGGCCGTAGAAAAGGCCCTAGACCTCCACCAATTCCAGCACAACGGCCTCAACCCCGAGGGGGTTCTGTCGCGCTACAGGTCGCTGGATCAAGTCAAGAAAGACGTAGAAGACGTAGTGGAATACGTCAGAAGGGCCGCAACGCGGCGGACAACATAAGGCTTGAGGAAGAGCGCGGGGCTTTAGTCGTCGACTATACACGGCGCCGAGCTGACTAGCCACAGCGTCTGCCGGCCTCGCGGCTCCCACACAGCGCCGCCGCACTGCGCGTTCGGCGCGAGTCGAGCCACACGCCGATTTAGGGCTCCAGAAGGCCGAGGTCGTCCTGGCCAAGGCCTCCTCGAACGGCGTGGTGAGGGAGATCCTCGACGTCGCGGGCCGCCGGGGGCTCTACGTGGTGCTGCGGGCCGTAGAGGTGGGGGGGGCCAAGCGCATCGGCATATCTCCGGGGGAGGTCTGGGGTCTGGGCGGCGGCGCGAGGTACAAGGCGCGCCTCGTCTTGGACCTCCCGTTGAGGGCGGACGTGTACGCGGAGGCCGATCTGTAGGCGCGGCCAATCTATATAAATCCGGCCGTTCCGCCCCTCATGGACTGCGCGGGGTTCGGGATCTGGAGCGCCGCATCCAGGAGCTGGTCGAGCTGAGGGCGTCTTGCCCTGAGCCTCCCTCTATCGGCGGCGAGCTCGGCGCGTTTCTGGCCTCGCTGATATCCAGGCGCCACAAGCCCGTCGTCGCCTACCTCGGCCCGGAGAAGTCGTTCACGTGGGAGGCGGCCTCCTCCTACATGCCGGGCGCCTCGCTGGTGCCGGCCAGAACAATCGGCGAGGTCTTCGCCATGGTCGAGGGCGGCTCCGCCGATCTGGGCGTGGTGCCTTTCATGAACTCGCTAGAGGGGCCCGTGGGGGAGACAGTAGACTCCTTGGCTACGCGGAACGTCCGCATATCCGCCGTCTTGGAGATGAGGATCGTCCTCTGCTTCGCCAAGAGGGGAACGCCGCGGGTGGTCTACTCCCACCCCCACGCCATAGCCCAAGCCCGGCGGCTCCTCTCCTCGCTGGGGGCCCAGGTGGTCTACACCAACAGCACAGCCGAGGCCGTCAAGGCCTTCGAGACCTGCACCGACTGCGGGGTCTTGGCGTCGCCGAGGGCCCTCGTCGGCTTCGAGGCCCAGTGCGGGGTCGAAGACGCCGAGAGCTACACCAGATTCGCCGTCATATCGCCGGCTGGGTCCGGCGGGGGCCGCTACGCCGCCTTGATATTCGCCGTGCCGAACACGCCCGGCTCTCTCTACAGAGCGCTGGAGCCAATCGCGGCGGCGGGAGTCAACATGTCCCTCATATACTCGAGGCCGACGCGCCTCTCTCCCTGGGACTACTTCTTCTTGGTGGAGCTGGAGGTGGGCGACGGGCTCGACGGGCTTGTGTCTGCGCTTAGGGGGAGGACCACTCTTCTGAAGGTCGTCGGGAGGTACGACGTGGTTAGGCTCTAACCGATATCGAAAGATTTAAATATATCCGATATCTGTTTCGATACATGTGGTGGAAGAAATGGGCGATGGGCTGGGGCGGCGGCTGGTGGTGGAGGGGGCCGCCCGTCTGGGGCCCGACCTACGACGAGTGGCTCGACCTCCACTTGAGAGCCGCCGTGTGGCAGATCAGGGGGCTGGCCCAATTCGTCAAGGAGAACGCGGGCCGTCTAGATCCGCAGAGCAGGGAGGCGCTGGCTAGGGAGCTGGAGGAGCTCGCGAGGGAGCTGAGGAGGCAACAGTAACCCCCCTTTTTCCCCTACTCACCTGAGGTGAGTTCGTCTTTTAAGTCCGTGCGGCCGCGCTCCCCATGAGGCGGATATGGATCGTAGCGGCCGCCGCGGCCCTCGCCGTCGTCGCGGCCTATATAGCCTACGCGGCTGGGCAACAGACAGCGACCTACCCCGCGGGGCACAGGCCCGGCTACAACGCCGTTTCTTGCCCACCGGGTGTCGCAGTACGCCCACACGGCTGGCCCGCCAACGCCTCAGCGTACCCGCCGACGGCCGAGAACTTAACTGTGGCCATGTCGTCGGGGCAGGTGTCGCTGGACTTGAGGCTGGTCGGCATAGTGAGGGGGCCCTACGGCGTCGCGCAGGTTGTGGCCGGTAGCGGCGTCGTGGAGGCCGGGGGGCGGACCTACTCGGTCGAGAGCGCCTTCGGCGTGGTGGGCAGAGGCGCCTTCGCGTTGCGGCTCTATACGGGCGACGCCCTCATATACGTCGCGTACCGCGGAGGGATCTATAGGGCGGTCGTCCAGCCGCTCGGCGCGGCTCAGATGACGGTGTACTACGGCAACGCCACAGCTCAAATAACCTAGCTTTTTTCCCGTCCCGTGTTCCTCGTACCCAACCTCATCCTCATCGCCGTATCGCTCTACGTAATTGCCAGGGGGATCCAGGCCTATAGGTCTTTCAGAGAGGCGAGGATAGGCCTCTTCGCCATGGGCCAGATAGTCTTCGCGTTTTCCCTCTTGCTGGAGGGCTTGGCGGGGGCCGTGGCGGCGCCGGGCCTCCTCAGGCCCTTGGCCCCCCTAGTGCTCCTCTCCTACCAGATAATGGGGGCCGGCCTGCTCCTGATAGCGATCTCGGTCTCTCCCTCCGCCGCCTACGCCGTATTCCTAGCCCCCGAGATCCAGCGCGCCGACCCCGCCTTGAGGTCCTTCCTGTTGCTGGCGGCGGACGCCGGGCTGGCGGCGTATATAGGCGCCGTCCTTCTCTACAGATCTTTGCAGGGGCGCGGAAATCCGCTTGTGGCCGCGGCGTACCTCCTCTTCTCGGCCAGCCTCGCGGCTATGCGCCTCTACGGCCTCGCGCTGGTCTTGAGGACGGCGGCGGCTGTGTTCCTGGCGGCGGGGGTGACCTATGCCGAGGCCGAGAAGAAGTAAGATAGAGATAATAGCGGACGTGCTCTCGGCCTTGGAGCCGGGGTGCTCGAACCCCACGCGCTTGGCCACAGAGGCCAATCTGGCCTACGACAGGCTGTCGAGGCTGTTGGAGGAGCTGGAGAGGAGGGGCCTTGTCAGGCGGGACGCGGGGGAGGTCTGCATGACAAGGGAGGGGGCCCGGTTCCTTTCGGAGTACAGGAGGTGGCGGAGCTTCTTGGACGCCTTCGGCCTCTAGCGGGCCCACCTGGCTATCCCTTTCTGGTCTAAGGCGGCCCTCGCCTGCTCCACCACGCTGGCGGCCAGCCTCTCGCCGAAGCCCGGCAGGCGGGCTATGTCGGCGGGCTTGGCCCTCGCCACGTCGGCGAGCGTCCTGTAGCCTGCTTGGTAGAGCGTCCTCGCCCTTACGCGGCCCACGCCTCTGAGGTTCACGACGAGCTCCAGCAGCTCCTCCCTCACGCCGTATACCACCCGGTATGTTGCCCTCAAGGCGCCTTCGGCTCTCTGGGGGAGGCCCACGGCCGCGGCGAGCTTCGAGGCGGCGGTCCCCAGCCACTCGAAGAGGTCGGCGTACACCCTCACGTCGCCGGGGCCCACGCCGTATTTCTCGTATATCTTGTCCTCCGGCGCCTCGTTGGCCCACTCCCACAACATCTGGACAGTCTTGACGGTCTGCCTGAACTCGTCGTCCTCCTCGTCGAGGGGGAGGTCGGGGAACGATCTGGCTATCTCGGCCGCGATCTTCTTGTCGAGGCGGCCGCGCCATATCTTGGGCACCTCGGGGGACGCGGCGACGATATATATGTAGGCCACCGGCGAGTCGCCCCTCATCGCCTTGAGGAGGTCTATGTACGTGGCGGCGGTCTCGGGGTCTACGTAGAGCCGGGAGACGAGCCTCCCCAGCGGCGTGGCGTGGTAGGCGCCTCCCGCCTTCTCAAGGAAGCCCCAGGCCACCAGCTGGTCCAAGGCCCTCTCGGCCTTGCTCCTCGCTATGGACATGGCGGCTGGCCCCAGCTGTATGTAGGCCAGCGTCGCCGAGAGGTAGTCGACTATTTCGTCCTCGGTGTTGGCGTACCCGCTCCCCACTACGCCGAGCAGGTGGGATCTGAGGTTCACGTCGGAGAACAGCTGGGACCTCACGGGCTCTATGGCGCCCTTTATGTACCTCTCCATTATGTATTCGGCCTCCCGCTCGCTCGAGGCTATCGCCACGGCCTCGCCGTAGGGGTCGAGGCCCGGCCTGCCGGCCCGCCCCGCCATCTGCCTGTACTCCATGACTGGTATCTCCTCGACGCCGGTCAACGGGTCGTACCTCCTCAGCTCGGCTATCACTACCCTCCGCGCTGGGAGGTTGACCCCGGCGGCCAGCGTGGTGGTGGACACGACGACCTTTATTACGCCTTTCCTGAAGCCCTCCTCGACGATACGCCTCAGCTCCAGCTCCAGTCCGGCGTTGTGGAACGCGACGCCTCTGGCGACCACCTCCGCCAGCTCTCTGCCTATGATCTTGCTCGCCGCCGCCTCTTCGACCTTAGCGGCGAGGTCTGCCGCCGCCTCGGGGTCTATCAGCCTCCTCCCGCCGGCCGCCACGGCCTCGGCTATCCTCCTCGCCGTCGACACAGTGGCCGACCTGCTGTTGACGAAGACTAGGGCCTGCCCGCCGTTCTCCACCGCGTCTAGGGCCAAGGCGACCTCGGGGTCGGCGCCTTTGGGTATATGCCTGACGCTCCCGTCGGCGTACTGGATAGCGCCGTCTGCGTAGACCCCCTCCATGAGGGGAACGGGCCTCCAGTCGGACTTGACCAGCCTGGCCCCGAGCCACTTGGCCAGAGCCTCGGGGTTCCCGATCGTGGCGCTGAGCGCGACTATCTGCGCCTTGAGGCCAAGGTACTTGACCTTCGCCGCTATGGATTCGAGGACGGGCCCCCTCTTGGGATCGCCGACGTAGTGTATCTCGTCGAGGGCTATGAGGCCCACCTTGTTGAGCCAGCTTGGCCTATGCCTCAGAAGGCTGTCGAGCTTCTCGTACGTCGTTATCACCACGTCGTATTTGTGGAGCCACGCGTCGTCGGAGTCGTACTCTCCCGTGGACACCGCCACGTCGACCAAATCGCCGTAGTAGGAGAAGTGGAGCTGTTTCTCGTAGGCGAGGGCCTTGAGGGGCACTGTGAACACGGCCATCCTCCCCTCGAGCGCAGTCTTCACGGCGGCTACCTCGGCCAGGAGAGTCTTCCCCGAGGCCGTCGCCGTGGTCATCACGACGTTGGCGCCCTCCAGGATGCCGGCCCGCACGGCCGCCTCCTGCGGGGGGTAGAGCCTCTCCACGCCCCGCCTCCTCAAGGCGTCCCTCAGCCCGGGCGGTATGGGCAACGACGAGACGTCCACGGAGGGGGCTGGCGGCCGGTATTTAGGCCTTCATAGCAAGGCGGTAGGCGTAGGCGGCGTAGAGGAGCTCCATGAACCTCTGCCACTCGAGCCTCCCGCCCGAGGCGAACCTAGCCGCGGTGCGGGCGTCGGTCCACACCCTCACGCCGCAGGCCGGGCACCTCAAGGCGGCGGAGCCCCTCCTCTCGATATATACCAACGGGGATCCGCAACGGGGGCATCTATACGTCGTCTCGAACCACAGATTGCCGGGGCTCCCGGCTTAAAAAGGGCGTTGGTTAAGATCAGTCGGCGGCGGGGCCCCTCTCCTCGGCCTCTCCGTACTCTATCAAGCTACGGAGGGTGCTCTCCTCGCCTATGAGGTCCCTTATGGATATCACGCCGTAGAGCTTGCCGCCCTTAGTGACGACCACGTGCCTAATGTTGTGGGTCCTCATGACCTCGGCGACTTTCCAGAGAGGCTCCGACGCCTCGACAGTTATGACGGGCGAGGTCATGTACTTCTCGGCGGGGGTGTTGAGGTCGACGCCGGTGGCTATGGCCCTCACGATGTCCCTCTCGGATATCACGCCGAGCGGGTTCTGGGGCGCCTTCTCGTCGACCACGACGACGATTCCTATCTTCCTCTCGGCTAGGGTCTTCGCGACTTCCTTCAAGGTCGTCTTGGTCGAGACCGTTATGGGCGGTTTCCTTGCCAACGTCTCCGCGTTCATGGAGGCGCGTAGAGATCTAAATAAAAATCTTTTCCAAATTATAGATCTAACTATTTCAGATCGGGTCGCGGGAATCTTTATAACTCTACGCGCCGGCTCCCGTATGCCTGTCGTCGTCGGCGTCGCCGAGTCGCGGCGCGTCAGAGTCCAGATAGTCAAGGATTTGCCCCAGTTCATGGGGCTGGGGCCCTACAAGGCGGGCACGACGGCGTTGCTCCCCGTCTACACCGCCTTGAGGCTTGTGGAGATCGGCGCGGCGAAGATCGACGAGTCCTCTCTCCTCAAGCCGCAGGAAGTCGCCGGGCTGAAGTTTGTGGAGGAGCGGGAGCAGCTCCCGGCCAAGCTCCCGGACGACTTCTACGCCAGGCTGAGGGCTACCGTGGCCCAGCTGAAGAAGGACGGCGACTCCAAGACGCTCAGCGCGTTGATCGGCGCGGCGAGGGATCTCCTCATCAGGAGAGTGGAGAAGCTGGCTCGGCTCATAGCGGCGTCGCCGGAGTTGATAGACGACGAGGAGTTCCAGGGGAGGCTGGCGCCGGAGGAGAGGGCCCTGGCGCTGGCCCTACACGGCGAGGTAAAGGCCCTTCTGGGCGAGATCTTGAGCCCCTAGGCCCCTATCCTCTTGACGTATCCGGGCCTCGGCGTGTAGAGCTCGCCGTTCCTTATCATGAGGTCCACGAGCCTCTGGGCCTCCGCCCTCGGCACGCCCGCCTTCTCGGCCTCGTCCAGCAAGGCGTCGAGCTTCACGGGGCCCTTGTAGGCCTCCTCCAGCTTCTTGAGGAGCTCGGTCAGCTTTATGTAGGCCTCGCGGCGCGACGCGGGGACTCCCGTCATTATGGAGTCTATGTCGACTACTCCAGACTCCAGGTCTATCCCGACCGACTTGAGGAAGGCCAGATACAGCCTTATGGCCCTCTCGGCGTCCTCGGCTGTGGCTATGGGCGACAGCCTCATCTTGGCCTCGGCTATGGTCAGGCGTATGAGCGCCTCGAGCTGGCGGGCGGTTATGGCTATGGCCGTGCCGGGCCCTTGGTAGTGCCTCCTCATCTCTAGGTAGAACTGCCTTATCCTGTCTTTGGCCTCCTCGCTCAGCTGGGGCTTGACGTGCCTCCTGGCGTATATTATGTACTTGCGGAGGAGGTCCGGCTTTATTATGTCCTTGAAGGACTCGGGGAGGGCGCCCGTGTGTAGATCCAGTATGTGGGTGGCCACGGCCTTGTCGTAGTCCTCCTGCGGCTCGTCCCTGACGACGAATATGAGGTCGAAGCGGCTCAGCAGAGAGACGGGGAGGTCTATGTTCTCGGCGACGGTGCGGTTGGGCAGATAGCGGCCGAAGGCCGGGTTGGCGGCGGCGAGGACGGCCGCCCTTGCGTTGAGAGTCGCCACTATGCCGGCCTTGCTTATGGAGACGGTCTGTTGCTCCATGGCCTCGTGTATCGCCACTCTGTCCTTCACGTCCATCTTGTCTATCTCGTCTATTATGGCGACGCCCTTGTCGGCCAGCACCAACGCGCCCGCCTCCAGGTAGAAGTCGCCCGTCAGCTTGTCCCTCACCACGGCGGCTGTGAGGCCGGCGGCGGAGGACCCCTTGCCCGTCGTGTAGACGGCGCGCGGCGCCACCTTCGCCGCGAATTTGAGCAGTTGCGACTTCGCCGTGCCCGGGTCGCCCACCACCAACACGTGTATGTCGCCCCTGACCCTCACCCCGTCGGGGTACACTATCTCGTTCCCACCGAAGAGGAGGCAGGCCACGGCCTCCTTGACCTCCTCGTGGCCGTATATGGAAGGCGCTATCGACCTCACCACGAGATCCCTCACGTCCGGCCTCCTCGATATCTCGATTATCTTCTTCTCGTCCTCCTTGGTTATGTCCTCGACCAGCTCCTTGTTGGTGGACTCTATGTGGACCGCCGAGAGGAAGGAGCTGAGGACAGGCGGCTTCCCCTTCTTGAGCTCGCTGATGGCTAGGTCCAAGATGCCCGTCAACGACACTATGTCCCCCGGCTTCACCGAGTCTACCAGGTCGTCTAGCACGACGACCTCGACGGATCTCGGCAGTTGGCCCGGCGGGAGCTCCTCCGGCCTCTCCTGCACCACCAGCTTCTGCCAGTCTATATACTGCGAGAGCTCGGTCACGAGGACGAAGGACTTCGCGGCGCCGCATCTGGGACACCGCGAGGGGGGCTCCACGTGCCTCTCCAGCTCCTGCACCAGCTCCAGCTCGTATCCGCACTGGGTGCATCTGTAGAGGGCCCTGTGGAGGAAGTGCTTCGGCGGGGTCTGCCTGGTGACTATGCCCTCCACCTTGATCAGCCGCCCCACGTACTCCGACCGCAACTTCCTAAGAGGTATTGAGTAGGGCGATCCTTTGACGCGGAAGTAGAACCTCCTGAGCCGTCTGGCCGTCTCGGGATCCTTCTCCTCCACCACCTCCCTCACTGCGGCGTCCGCCAGCGGCAGGACCTGCCTCGGCCTCTCGACCAAGAGATCGGCGAGCTCCTTGTCGTGTATCAAGACGTCGTTGAAGTCCACCTCGAGGCTCCTCTTGTGCTGGACAATCATGTTGACGACCTCGTCCAGCACCTTCTCGTTCGAGAGGATGAAGTCCTTCACCTTGTTGCGCACAGTCTCCTGAGCCAGCTCTACGGCCACGGGGAAGTTGCGCCGGGCAAATTTAAGAGCTCCATATACAGGTACTGAGGGGGGAGAGTATTCCGCAAATATTGCGGCATGTCGGCCGAAACCGGCTATATAGGACTTATAGATCCCATAGTTTATTATTATTCATAATTTTCAGATTTATATTTATATTTTACGTAAATTCTTAGAAATATATAATGTTTAAATTGTATTAACCATTGTATGCGAAATAATATTTATGAATAAATATATATAATGTTCTATTTGTCTATATTTATTAAAACTTATATATTTTCGAAGAATAGTACACATGCAACCAATACAGACAGGCGAAAACGCGTTCCTAGTTTCTGTCATGAACTACCTCAAAAGGAGCATATCTCTGGGCGGCTTTCCTGCCGAGCTTTACGAGTTTCTTTCTAGGCCTAAGAGGGTTCTTGTTGTCTCTATTCCGGTTAGGGTTAATGGTGGGGTTGTGTTTTTTGAGGGGTATAGAGTTCAGCATAACGACGCGCTTGGGCCCTATAAGGGGGGTATCCGCTTCCATCCGGAGGTGTCTCTGGCTGACGATATGGCTCTCGCCACCATAATGACGTTGAAGAACAGCTTGGCTGGGTTGCCCTATGGAGGGGCTAAGGGGGCTGTTAGGGTAGACCCGAAGAGGCTTTCGCCTCGGGAGTTGGAGGAGCTGTCGAGAGGCTATGTTAGGGCTATAGCGCCGCTTATAGGGGAGGAGCTAGACATACCGGCGCCCGACGTGGGGACAAACAGCCAGATAATGGCCTGGATGGTAGACGAGTACTCCAAAATAGCCGGGAGAAACGCCCCCGCAGTATTCACCGCGAAGCCGCCAGAGCTATGGGGAAACCCGGTGAGGGAATACTCCACAGGATTCGGAGTAGCGGTCGTCGCTAGGGAGATGGCGAAGATCATGTGGGGAGATATCCGGGGGAGGACCGTGGCGATACACGGAGCCGGCAACACGGGGGCGTGGGCCGCCTATTGGCTCGAGAACATGGGCGCTAAGATCGTCGCCGTGTCGAGCACCAAGGGGACTGTGGTCAACACGAGCGGCATACCGTCGGAGCTGATCCTGAAATACTACAGGAGGGAGTTAGAGTTCCAAAAGCTCCCCGGCAAGTTCGTCAACGACCCGTCGGCCTCCCTATACGTCGATGCCGATATTCTTGTTCCTGCTGCTCTTGAGAATGCTATTACTGAGGATAATGTGGGCTCTGTTAGGGCTAGGCTTGTGGTGGAGGGTGCTAACGGGCCTACTACGCCTGAGGCTGAGAAGGCTCTTTACGAGAGGGGCGTTGTGGTTGTGCCGGATGTCTTGGCTAACGCTGGGGGTGTTGTCATGTCTTACCTCGAGTGGGTTGAGAATCTGCAGTGGCTTATGTGGGACGAGGAGGAGACTAGGTCTAGGCTCGAGAGGATTATGGCGGAGAACTTCAGGAGGGTACACCAGAGGTGGATACAAGAAAAGAGCTGGACTATGAGAGACGCCGCATACGTAATAGCCGTAGAGAGAATATACAAGGCAATGAAGGCGAGGGGGTGGATATAGGCTAGGTATAGTCCTCCCTTTTTGCTATATTTCTCGGCCTTTCGCCCCGGACCCAGCGGAGCAGGTTGTCGACGGCCTCCTCCATCATGCGGCGCCAGACCTGCTCGTTGCCGTAGCCGCCGGCTATCCACGGCGTCGCCACCACGTTGGGCCTGGAGATTATGTCGGCGTCCTTCGCGAAGTCGTTCCTCGCCCACCAGACGTCCGACGCGAATACGAAGCCGGGCCTCTCGCGCAGTATCTTCTCTACGGCCTCCCTCTCCACGACCTCGGCCCTCCCCACGTTGACGAAGACCCCCTCGGGATCCATGGCGGCCAGGTGCTCGTACTTCACAAGGCCCCTCGTGTGTTTGGTCAAGGGGAGGGCCGAGACGGCTATCCTCGCGCCCGACATGGCCTCGAGGAGATCCGCGGTGAAGGTCCACGGCCCCTCCTTCCTAGTCCGCGAGAAGCCGTATACGCGGGCCCCCAGCGCGGCCAGCATCTCGGCTACTCTGGTCCCGATCTCGCCGAGGCCCAACACGGCGGCTTTGGAGCCGGCCACAAGGGGTATCCCCACATCCCTCTTATAGTCGCCCCTCTTCATCTTCTCGTTGTAGTGGAGGACCCGCTTATATGCGGCGAGGGCCATAGCCACGGCGAACTCGGCCACCGCGACGGCGTTCGAGCCGGCGTTGCCGGCCACGACCACGTGCGGAGGTATGGCCTCCCAGGGGAGGTGGTCCAGCCCGGCCGTCACGACCTGTATAAACTTCAGCCTCGGCATAGATCTCAGCTCCTCGGCCGTAATCTTGAAACACAAGGCGGCCTCTGCCTCGGCAATGCGGTCCCTCCCCACAATCTCCACGGTCTTCGACAGCCGTTCGGCCAGATCTGGGGGCAGATCCACAGACACGTACACCTTCATGGACCCCTCCGCCGACCAGCATTTAAGCATATCTCCGACCGCCCCAAGCGCCCGATCTCCGGAGAGTCGCGGCTGAAGGCCGCCGGTGTTGATATAAAATGACGTCCACCAGTTCGCGTGGGGCGTATCAAGCTTAGGCTGGCCGGGTTCGCGGTAGACTTCGCCGACCGCGAGGCCGCGCTGAGGCGCGTAGAGGAGTGGGCCGACAGAGGCACGGCTCTTCCCCACGTGGTGTACGGACCCGAGGGCTGCGGAAAGACCGCCTGGCTTAAACAGTCTGCGGAGCTTCTCAGGGAGCTGGGCTTCGAGGTGATCTACGTCGATCCTCTCCATCTCCAGTTCGCGGCGTATACGGACATGGGGGATTTCGTGGAGAGGCTCGCCGAAGCCGCCGCGGAGGCTTTCGGGGTAGCCCAGCTGAAGCTCGCGGCGCTCGCCGTAGAATTCGCCAAGGAGGCCATCAAGAGGAGGAAGAGGAAGGTCGCCGTGCTGGTCGACGACGCCTTCTCGGCGATAGGCCTAGACAAGGCCGCTATATACGTCAAGGGAATGTTGGGCCTCATCGAGCACCCGCCCGGCGAGTACGAGAAGGTGGTAGCCGTCGCGGCCGCAAGCGAGGGGGCGAGCCTGCGCGAGATAGGCAGACATTCGTGGGCCGCCACAGACCTCATGTGGAACATGTCGAGGGAGGGCTTCAGACAGCTGTACGACCAGCTGCCGGGCGGCAAGCCGCCGCTGGAGGAGGCCTTCAAGCTGACGGGCGGAAACCCGCGGATCCTCGAAAGGCTCTATGAAGCCGGTTGGGACGTCGACAAGGTCGCCGCCGACATGGCAAGGGAAAAGGGGCTTTCGCGCGGCTTCGTAGAGAGGTGGCGAGACCGCCTCAGGGAAGCCGTCGACGACCCCGACCGCCTATGGCACAACGCGCCGGAGGAGCTCGTCGACGAGCTGGTCGAGAGGAACCTAATAGTGTACTTCCTCCCGGACAGAGACCGGGGGCACTGGGTCGACGCGCCTCCGCCGGAGAGAGACCCCGAGCTCGGGATCGGGAAGTACGTAGCGTGGCAGACGCCGCTCCACAGAGAGGCCGTCAGGAGGGCTTTAGGCGCAAGCTAGGCGTCAGGCCCTCGGCGCCAGCCTGGCCCCGACCCCGCCGTGTTGCGTCCAGCGCTCCCCGACCTTGACGAGCAGAGGTAGCGAGACGGAGACGCCGGTGACCAGCGCCGCCTCCTCGTCGAGCCCTCTGAGCTGATAGGGGTCGTCGAGGTGCTCGGCGACGGCGGCCACGTACTTCAGATCCACGGGGTTTATTATCCTCTTGAATATCTGGGTCATGCACTGGGAGAGGGCGTCGGGATCGAGCTTGGTAGGCCTCTGAGAGATGAGGCACAGCCCCAGCCCGAACTTCCTCCCCTCCCTCGCTATCTTGACCACGTAGGGCTTGCTGACGGGCGACTCCCTCGCGGGCACGAAGTTGTGGGCCTCCTCCACCACCACGAGCGTCGGGATGTTCGCCCTCCTCAAGGCGGCTTTGTACATGCCGTCGAGCGCCACGGCCACGAATATCCGCTGGTCGAAGAGGTCTAGGCCCGAGAGGTCCAGCACCTTTATCCCTCTGCTCGTTAAAAGCCTGGCCGGCTCGAACAGCCTCACAGGCTCGCCGTTGAAGGTCTCGCCGTAGCGCTCCAGGAAGATCGGGCTACCCTTGAAGAGAGCCCTCAGCCTCCCGGCGAGGCCGCCCATCGCCATCTCGCCCGCGTATCCCCCCGGAGCCGCCGCCTTGCCGCCCTCCAGCACCTCCTCGACCAGCTGCTCCAGATCCGTCAGCGGTTGCCTGTCGCCGTAGGCCGTGGCGGCCTGCCACCCCTCCTCCAGTATCCTCCGCTGGGCGTCGGTCAGGCCGTAGGTGCCCTCCAGTATCCGCTCCAGGACCCTCAAGGGGAGGGACCGGGGATTCAGCGCGACCCGCTCGTAGCGCCTAGCCACGCCGAACCTCGCCTCGAAGGCCTTGTCCTGCGCCGACACGTCGACCTTCCCCACGACGTAGACGTCGACGAGGTCGGCCACCGCCTTGCCGGCCTCGGACCTCGCCACCTGCATGGCCGAGTACTCGCCGTGGGGGTCGAAGACGACGACAGAGACCTCTGCGGCGTTGACGAGGCGTTCTATTATGACGCCGGCCAGCCAAGACTTGCCCGCCCCAGTGCTGGCGAGTATGGCGCAGTGTTGCGTCACGAGCCTCGTCGCGTCGACCGAGGCCGGGATGTCGTAGCCCCAGACCGTCCCCAGCTCGATGTACGGCCCCTCGCCCCGCGGCGCCAGAAACTCTGCGACGAGCTCCGGCGGGGCCCTATAGACGTAGTCCAGAGGCCTCAGAGGCTTGGAGGGCCTCCTCAGCCTCCCGCCCCTCAGAGCCCCCACGACGACCGCCTTGGCCTCGGTGTAGTAGAGGAGCGACTCGGCGCCCAGATTCTCCTTTATGTACTTGACAGACTCGACGTCGTCTAGCTGGGCCACGAGCCGCGGGTCGACGACGGCGTTCCTCCTCCTCACGGCGACCACCTTGGCGAGAACCTGCTCGTCGGAGCCCGCGACTAGGAGAGAGCCGCCCTCGGCCTCAACGCCGATGAAGGTGCGGAATATAAAGTAGTTAGTCGACGGCACCCGCACGACGACGCCTATCGGGTCCACGTAGCCGCGGCCGCCCCCACTTATTAGCGCTTTGGACAACAAAAAGGGCGGAGCTTGACGGTTATTTGAGCCTCTGCAGTACGTCGACTATGGCCTGCTCGTGCGCCAGCCTCGTCTCGTTATATAGGCGCCAGGTGTACTGCTTGATGTGCTCGGACACCGGCAGTTTAATCGGCTTGTGCAGACCCACGGCGCGCGTAGTCACGACCACCAGCAAGGTCTTGTTGTCTAGCAAGAACACGGTGCTCGAGATGGCGTACGCGCTGTATATCACCGAGAAGTTGCCCTCTATGCTACCACCGGAGGCTCTGACATCGTCCATATCGAAGAGGACGTACACGTCGCGGTACTTGGACAGAGGCGTCTTCATGTAGAGCCACCTCGCCTCCGATACGGGCACGGCGAGCCGCCTCCAAGAACCGCCCAAGGCGTACGGCGCGAAGGGTATGCCGTTCACCGTGTAGTTGATCCACATGCCGCTGCCGTTGAGGATGAGCTTCACCACCGTGACGTTGCCGTTGGAGCAACGCCCGGCGAGAGCCAGCACGGAGCCGTTGCCGGCGAGCGGGCACGTCAGGACGAACGTGGCGTTGCCCACGGGCGGGCGCCATATAGGCGCCTTCTGCGGTATGGCCGTAACCGTCAACGCGGCTACAACAGTTATAGATAATATAATGGCAACAACTATATATGTATATTTTTTCTGGATCATATATTATGATATATAGTTGTGGGCGTTAATGCCGGACCTCATACTCCAAGCCCAAGCGCCAGCGGCGTCCGAACTCCGGCCGGAGTTATCAACTGCACCCATCCAGCGTACGCGGCCGCGATCGGCTGTAGCTGGCATAGCCTGCGCGGGCCCTACAGCCGATATTACAACCATTGGAATTACTACAGATTTTGGATTCACGGCTGTATTCTACTCGCCCCCTTTATACCTTTCTCTTATCTAGTTTTACAGCCTCTGCGGCTATAGGAGGCGGGCTATGTTCTGTGGGGTGAACCCCTCGAGCTCGTGTAGGTTTATGACGGGGGTCCTCATCCTGTCCTGGTCGTCGAACCCTATCCGGGGACAGGCTGTGTTGATTATCAGATCGGCGCCTAGGTCGTCCAGGAGCTCCGGCGACGCCTCGTCGACCTCCACCACCACGCCGCCGACCTCCTCCGCCACCCTCTCGGCCTCCTCTCTCTGCATCTGGCCCGGCTTCCTCGAGACGACGACCACGACCCTCTCCCTACTCGACATGTAGGCCCTCCCCTTGAGCCCCATAAGCCTCCTGAACTCGCCCTCCACGGGGAAGGCCTTGCCCTTGAAGGGGTCGTAGCCCCAGACCTCGGCGTCCGGGTAGAAGAGCTTGACGGCTAGGGGGTAGAAGTAGCCGGAAGCCACGACGACGGCGGAGGCCCCCGGCGGCTCGCCGACCCAGCAGCCGGTTATGGGCTCTCTGGCCACCTCCATGGAGTGTTGCAGGGCCAGCTCCTCGGCTATCAGCCGGTAGGGCACGGGGAAGTAAATCTTGCCGAGCGGGGGCCGGGGGAGGTTGGGGGGAGGGACGTAGTAGACGGGGACGAAGTATACCTCGACTCTGTCGGTCTTGAGGAGGTAGGTGTCGACGTCTATCTTCTCTAGGGAGCCGCCGGTGTTCTTCTTGAGGAGGTAGCCCACGTTGGGGGGAACTCCGTGGCCTAGGTGGACCACCCTCTTGGCTCTCATGTACTCGGCGTCGGCAAGGCCCACGTCGCAACTGCCCCAGACCGGCCTCCCAGACACTTTGGCGCCGGTCCTCTTGGCCAGCTCCACGGCAACCCACTTGAAGCCGGGCGGCGACTCTATCAGCGCGTCCGGCCCCAAGAAGGACAACACCTCGTCGGGCACTATGAGGTTCCCCAGCTCCACGGAGATTCCCTATTCCCTATATAATACTATTGTTTTCTGTCTGGGCCCTCCTTCAGGGCCTTGACGAGCTCGCCGGCTATCTCGGCTTTCTTGTCCTCGAGGAATTTGTAGTACTTCTTAAACTCCTCCCTTATAGCCGCGACGACCTTGGAGGGGTCCATGCGGCCCGCCGCTATCTCCTGTAGCGCGGCCTCCATTTTGGACCTCACCTCTGGGTCGATTATGGGCCTCGCGTGTTTCATGAGGGCTGTGGCGAGCGACATGCCGAGGGGCGTCGGTATGCACTTGCCGCCGGCTATCCTCATGTACCCCCTCAACACGTTTGTGTGTATGTGGTCCTGCATAGTGGCGTCGGTCCCTATGCCGTACTTCCTCATGAGCTTGAGGAGCTCCGACTCGGTCATGCGGGGCGGGGGCTCGGTCAGCCTCCTCTCTATCTTGGCCGAGAGGAGCTCGGCCGGGTCGCCTCTCTTGACATAGGGCAACGGCTCCTCTTCCTCCTCCTCGTAGGGGTACACCGTCCAGTACCCCTTGGAGATTACCTTCCTCCCCTCGGCCTCCAGCACCAGGGGACCGAAGGCGGCGGCGATCCTCTGCCTCTCCACCACGGCCGGAGGGCTCAAGGTGGCCAGGAAATGCCTCACGACGAGCTCGTATATCTTCCAGCCCCTCTGCCCCAGCCTCGCCTCTATCTCGCCCCTCCCGGCGCCTCTCGTCGGGTGTATGGGCGGGTGCGCCCCGTCGTCGCTACGGCCTCTCGTCGGCGTGAAGGGCCTCCTCAACAGATCCTCCGCGTACTGCCCGAACGGCGTGTTCCTCAGCTCCTCCAATATGGCCCTCAAGTCGAGGGTGGGCGGGTATATGGTGGTCTCGGTGCGTGGGTACGAGATGTAGCCGAGCCTGTAGAGCTCCTCCGCGATATCCAACGCGGCCTTGGCCCTTATGTTCAGCCACCGGCTCGCCCTCCTCTCCAGCTCGACTGTCTCCAGCGGCACCGGCGGCCTCACCTCGGCCTTCTCGTACCTAGCCTCGGCGATTCTCCCCTCGGCCTTCCTCGCGGCGGCCAGCGCGGCCTCGGCCTCCTCCCTCCTCTTAAACGGCTTGGAGCGCATCTCCACCTCCCCGCCGCCTGTCCCCACGACGGCCCTCACGACGAAGTACTCCTCAGGCTTGAAGTTGAGCCTCTCGAGCTCTCTGGAGACCACGAGGCCCAGGACGGGGGTCTGGCAGGGGCCGTAGCTGAGGAACTTGCCGAAGGGAAGCGCCGACGAGTCCTCTCTGCGGACGGAGAGCGTGAGGAGCCTTGTGAAGGCGGCGCCTATGGTCAAGTCGCTGGCCATCCTGGCGAACACCTTCTCCACCACCTTGAGGTCCAGGTCGACGGGTCTGGCGAAGGCCCGCGTTATCTCGGCCTTGGTCACTGCGTTGAACCGCACGCGCTTGAACCGCGCCGCGGGGTTGACGACTCTGACCTGCAGAACCACCTCGTAGGCGATGGCCTCGCCCTCCGAGTCGGCGTCCAGCGCTAGATAGACCACGTCCTGTCCTCTAGCCAGCGACCTCAAGGCGTAGAGGTACTTCAGAGTCTCGGGCCTCGGCGTGAGCACCACGGCCTCGTCGAAAAGCCGCGCCGGGTCAACAGCCCCCCACCTGTTCATCTCCTGGGGGAAGTCGAAGTCGAGTATGTGGCCGCTCAGCCCGAGGCTCACCGCGCTGGCCCCGTCGTACTTGAACCTGTAGGCCGAGACGCCCGATACCTTAAAGCTGGAGTACGTCCCCCCGAGATATTTGGCTATTGCCTGGGCCACAGACCTCTTCTCGGCAACGATGAGCACGTCCCGTCATCGCCCCGGCTATAAAAGCAGATCTGCTAAATCCCAGCCCGTCGGCGGTCCGCCGTTTTAAGCGTCTCGGCCGGCCGTCATTCGCAACTTTTTTATAGAAGGTAATACGTAGGGGGCATGTCTAGCGAGGAGTCTGGAGGCGAGGAGAAGCCTCTGAGGAGGCCGCCTTTGCAGAGACCTCCGGCGCCACAACAGCAGCCGCCGCCTCCGCAGCCAGGAGCCCAGCCCCCGCCGCCGCAACCGCTACAGCCGCCTCCGCCTCTGCCGCCCCCTCCGCCGCCGGCGACCACGGGCCCCTATCCCTACCCGTACCCGTTGCCCAGGGCGACGCAGAGGGCCTACCCGCCTCCCCCGCCTCCGCCTCTGCCCCTCCAGCCGCCTACCCAACAGCCGCAACAGCAACAGACGGCTCCGCCGCCTAGGAGGCCTGCCCAGCCCGCCGGCGGCCCGACGGCGCCTCAGATGCTACCCCTCGTCGGAGCCGTTGTCGGCGTGGTGGGCGCCGTGTTGGGCATAGTGTCGTTCCTCTTCTCGCTGGGCGACGTGGGGAGGGCGGTCGAGATGTTGTCCATATCGCTCGCGGCGACCGACGTCGTGTTGGCCATAGCCCTCTTCGCCATATGGAGGGCGTTTTTCAGGAAGAGGTAGCGAAGAACCGCCCCAGCTCCCTCCTCAGCCCCTCCTCGTCCTCGACTATCTTGGCGCCTCTCAGGAGATCCTTCAGCTGGACGTAGACGTCCGGTTCGAGGAATCTGTGGTCGAGGAAGACGAGGGCCCCCCTATCGCCCGGCGATCTGAAGAGCCTGCCTACAGCCTGCCTGACCTTGACCACCGCACTGTATAGGTATACGGCGTTCCACGCGGCCTCGGGGCCCAGGCCCGGCGAGAGGTCCTCCACCCTCTTGTCGAGGTAGTAGTCGCGCTCCGGGTACGGCACGCCGGCGATGACCACCGTCGATAGGAGGTTGGCCCCGTCCCTAACGTACTCTACGCCCTCGGCCAGCTTCCCTCCCGCCACGGCGAAGACGGCGAATTTGGAGCCCAGCTCGATCTCCTCGAGGTCGGTGTCCCTGGCCTCCACGTAGAGCGGTATGTTGAAGGATAGGTATTTCCTGACGGCCTTGAGCAGGTCGTAGCTGGGGAACACCGCCAGGACGCCCTTGGGCGAGGCCGAGACGGCCGCCGCTATTCTTCTGGCCATCGCCTTGTACATCTCCTCGCCCCTCGCGCTGTACTTGGACGTAACGGACCTATCGACGACGGCGAGATAGTTGCCGGGGCCTATGTACTTGTCGAAAGGCACGTCGAAGACGCTCGGGCTCCGTTGGAGGGGCACGGCCTTAATGAAGAGGTCCACTGGGAGGGAGCCGCTCATGAGCGCGGCGGCCTTGGCCGACCCCAACACGGCTGATATGGTCCGCGACACGTCGTAGGGGACCGCCTTGAGCCGTACCCCCTCCTCCGACTCCTCGGCCAGCACTAGATACCGCCCTCCCTCCCTCAAGGCCTTGAGGAACTCGGCCACGGCGACTAGTGGCGAGTAGGGCGTCGACCCCTCGTCGGCCTTCCGCCTGACGACCTCAAGTGCGGCTCTCTCTATCTGCCCAGGCTCGTCGAAGAGGGAGAGGGCGTCCCCCACCGACACGGGGCCCGGCCTCAGCTCCTTGAGCCCTCTCTGGGCCTTGTACAACGACGCAGCCGCTTCCTGTTCGCCGTATTTCTCGGCGTCTGCCCTAGCCCTCCTCACCTCGGCCTCGGTGATCGAGACCGAGTTTATCGACGCAACGGCGTCGGGGAGGGAGTGCGCCTCGTCGACTACGAGGACTGTCCGGCCGAGGTCGACCCACTGCTCCGCCCTGGGGCTGAAGGCGTAGAAATACGTGGCGACGACTACGTCCGCCCAAAGCGCCAGGGCCTTGGCCGACTCGTAGGCGCAGGTCCCCGCCTCGCATGCGGCCTTGACGAAGGACCGAGGCGCCAGCGGCGTCTCCGGCTCGAATGGCTTCGGGGGGTAGTACTTGCATTTTCCCAGACCCCTCAAGTAGCGGCACTCGGCGAGGAACTCGGCGTATGGGAGGCCTCTCAACTCCTTGTAGCAACACATGTCTTGCTTGTTCCTGAGGAAGGCGTACCTCACCTCGACGCCGCGGGCCCTCAGCCTCGCGAGCTCCTTCAGCGGCTGCAACATCTCGTTCTTGGTCCTCACGAGGTAGAGGACCTTGGCCCCGGCCTCCTCCGCATACGTCAACGCGGCGGCGAGCGCGGCGGCAGTCTTGCCTAGCCCAGTCGGCGCGTTGGCCAAGACGACTCTGCCGGATCTGAATCCGTCGAGTATTGCAACTGCGAGCTCCCTCTGGAAGGGCCTAAAGTCGTCGTAGGGGAAGAAGCGCTCCACCGGCTAGAACCCGCCTCCCCGATAAAAATTATTTGAACCTAGACGACGGGAACTTCGTCGACTTGATACGGCCCAACGCCAGGTCGGCGGCCGTCCTGCCTAGAGCCGGCCCGAAGGTCCAGCCCAGCCTACAAGCCCCCGCGGCGACGACGAGCCTCTCGCCTATCTTCTCCAGTATGGGGAGCCCGTCGGGCGTGCAGGGCCGGTAGCCGACCGCCATGTCGAGGACCTCTACCTCGCCCAACAGCTTCCGGGCGCCCGCCAACACCTTCTCCGCCGGCGAGTGGTCTTCCGTCGAGTCTAAGTCGAAGCGCCCGGTGGCCTTAACCCACCCGCTCAGGGGGACGACCGCCACGCCGGTGTCTGCGAGGTCTATGAACATGGCCTTAGGCCTCCTCGACGCCTTGACGCGGAAGCCGTAGCCCTTGAAGGGCGCCACGGGCAGTCCGAGAAGCCTCGACGTCCTCCACCCGGCCGCCACGACCACGACGTCCGCCTCGACCCTCTTCCCGCCGGCCACGACGTAGCCGTCGCCCACAGCCTCGGCGTATGCGGCCACGCGCCCGGGCGAGGCCTCGGCGAGGAGCCTCCTGGCGGCCAGATCGGTGGAGAGCTTGGCCGCCTCCAGATACGCGACAGCCTGCCTCCCCTCGAACTCGGCCACCTCGAACCTAGGCCTCAGCGGATCTCGCCTCAGCTCCTCGACCTCGGCGTCGAGGTCGGCGACTAGCTCGTACAGAGGCTCCTCGGCGTAGTCGAAGTCGTTCTTCTCCTCGGCCAGCCTCCTGTATTCGGCCCACGAGAACCTCCCCATCTCCCTCACGGCCTCCCAGACGTCTTCGCCCGGATCCCTCCCGTAGGCCTTGACGTAGGCCAGAATCCACTTGACGTCGATGTGGCGTATGCGGGCCGCGCCTTTGGCCAACATGGAGAGGTAGGCGGCGGGATAGCCGACGACGTTTATCCTGTTTATCTTGAAGCGGGTGAACTCCAATATGCCGGCGGCGGCCCTAGAGGCCTCCCCGGGCTCGGAGCCGTCGACCAAGACGACGTCGGCGCCCTCCCTCCTCAGATAGTACGCGGCGAAGAGCCCGACAACGCCTCCCCCCACTACCAGCGCCCTCATGCGTACCCCCACCGCCGTAGCTTCTCCGTTATCTGCCCCTCCTCGTCCGGCAGAAGTTGCCTCAAAAGCTCGACGACGTATTTCTCAACGTCGTCGTAGCCGGCCTCGGCCCTCTGGAGGCGTTTGTATAGATTGTCGGGATGCGGACGCACATGTGCGGCTTCTGGCTGGCTTAATATTTATTCCTCTTCCTCCTCGCCGACGATCATCTCCCTTATTTCCGCTAGCAGGAAGCCGAGCACGAGAAGGGCCATGAAGCCCGTCACGATCGGGAGCGGTATGCCGCCTATGCTCTGCAGAAGGAGGTACGTGGTCAACGCAGTGGCGGCCACCGAGAGGGCCAGCTCGGGCGCCCTCTTGCGGATTCTCTTGAGCGCTATCCTGAGCAAGGAGAAGTTGGCGGAGACGTGGACGATCGAGTTGGCCAACATGGATATTAGGGCCAGCGCGGCGAAGGCGGCCGATAGGCCTAGGGAGATGTACGAGGAGTAGAGCGTCAGTGCGTACAGCGCTATTGTCACCAGCGACGCGTATAGAGGCCCAGACCGCCCTTTGACCTCGCTGAGCTTTCTCGGTATGAGGCCGTGGAAGGACATGGCGTACAGCGTCCTGGAGGCGGCTATCATGAAGGCCAGTGTGGCGAGGACGCCGTCGTTTACGGCGGCGAACAACACGAACGAGAGGGTCAGTAGCCCGAACCTAAGCGCTATGAGGTCCAGCACCGAGCCGCCGGCCCCGCCCAAGTAGATGAAGTGGTCGGCTATTGCGTACACGTCGAGGGCGGCGAGGCCCCCTCCCATTAATATAACGGCGACTATGGCCAGAGGCACGTTGCGCCTCGGGTTTTTGACCTCGCCCGACACGGGAGTTATGGAGCCGTAGCCGGTCGGGATGCCGGCGCCGAGTATCGCCGCGGCGGCCAGAGAGCTCGGGGCGACGGCGGTCGCGAGGGGGTTGTAAAACCGCCAGCCGGTCGACGAGAGGAAGAGGAAGGCGACTGCGGCCATGGCGGCCGCCTCGACCATGCTGGCCACCATGGCGTAGCGCGCGGTGGGCTTTATGCCGAGGATTAGAAATATCGAAGACACAGCGAAGATCGATGTGAGGACCAACAGCGGAGGTAGCCCCACAACGTTGACGAGGACGGAAGCGGCGGCGATCACGTAGGCCGCGCCGTAGAGCACGGCGTATATCGTGTAGAGCCAGCCGGTTTCGAAGCCAAGCCTCTTGGTGAGGGAGTAGTACGCATATGTGTAGTAGCCGCCCGCCTGTGTGAATCTGGTGGACAGCCTGTAGACCACCAGCCCGTTGACCAACACCATTAAGGTCCCGAGCAGTATAGCCACAGGGGCGATAGCCCCCACCGATGTGAACACCAAGACGCCGTAGGACAGTATGCTGAGGAAGGGCGACTGTCCGCCGAAGCTCAAAAAGACGAGGTCGAGGAGGCCTATCTCTCGCCGCAAGACGCGGCGAGTCTCATAGCTGGATTCCATACGGCGCCACTTTTTACATATGTATTTAAGCTTTAAACCATTCAGCTATCTCGACGCCGAGGCATTGTGGGCCGAGGACGACCTAACGGCGCAATGTGCATCCTCGAGAGGCCGACGCCGCGGCCGTCAGTCCTCGCCCCTCACCACGCCGACTACGAAAAGCGGCACCTCGAACTCGCCGCCGTAGTAGTAGAAGAGCAGTATCTTGACTATCTCTCTCAACATGAGCATGAGGGTGCCTCTCCTTATTTTGACGCTCTCGGCGGCCTCCTTCCACGGCCTCGCCTGGAGCACTTTCGAGACTAGGGCCAGCTCTAGGGCCTCGTCGAGGGAGGGCCTCTTGGCCTTGGAGGAGTAGAAGTACTGCGCCGCGAGGAAGTACAACGCGTCGGAGACGTTCTCGAAGGTCATGGGGCCCACCGCGTAGGCCACCAGCCTGTCTATCTGGTTGCGGGACAGCTTGGGCTTGGGCTCTATGTCCCAGCCCCAGTCCTCCAAGAGCATTCTCGCCTCGGCGGGGTCTAGGTCGCTGTAGGGGCCCATCAGCGAGTGGAGAAGGCGCCGTCTGAACTCCACGTTGGCGTACCTCACATACTCGGCGGCCTTCTCGTTGAGGGGCTTTATGAGGAGGACGCTGTACTCGCCCGATACGGGGTTGCGCTCCGGCGATATGTGTATGGGCACGTAGCCGTTCCTTATCCAGAACTTGAGGAGCTTGCCGTAGACGCCGAAGCCGACGCCCACCCAGTCGTAGCCCCTCCTCCTCGCCTCCTCCTCGACCATCTTAAGGGCCTCCGTGCCGAGCCCCATGTCCTGCGCCGCCGGGTGCGTCGCTATCCTCACTATCCTCCATCCCCTCAGCCTCGCGAAGTCGGGCAACCGCCAGTATTTCAGGAAGCGGTCTGGCAGTATGTTCCCCGGCAACTTGAGGCCCCTCAGCGCGTCGTCTATGAAGTCGTCGCCGAGGCCCCCCTCCTCCGCCAGCTCCAGAGACACCACTATCTTCCCGTTCTCCAGGGCGACGGCCCGCGCGGTGTGGTGCGGCGCGTCGAGGAGCATCCCCAAATCGTCGGGCTCGTTCCTGTAGTGGGCCTGGACGTATATGCCGAAGAACCTGCGCAGCCTCTCCTCGTCCGAGACTATCTCCTCCTCGCCCAGGTAGCGTAGCCTCTTCTCCCTTATGAGCTCGTAGTCCTCGTCGCCCAGATCGTCGGGCTCGGCGTCGAGCAGGAAGGCGTCGAACAGCCACCTCTCTACGGGGTCGCCTCTGCCGTAGCGTATGGGCTCCTCCATCTCGTATATCCTCACGTCCGTGTCGGGGTCCTTCTTGAGGCTCTCGAGGAACCTTATGGAGAAGCCCCTCCCGGCGCCCTCATAGCCGTGGATAGTGGTCGCGAAGATAGTGCGGTCGAACTTCTTGTGGGCGGCGTAGAGTATGGGGAGAGGCACGGCGGCGGCCTCGTCCACCGCCACTATGTCGGCCCTCTCCCGCTTGAGCAACTGGTACGGCGTTATGAAGTCCACGAATATGCCCTTCGCCTTGACGGAGCGGATCTCTCCGCCCTCCTTCTCCACGCCGGGCTTGTAGCCCAACGCCTTGAGGCCTTTCAGGAGAAATTCGGCGAGCGTCTCCATGTTGGGATACTCCATCGCGCTGACCACCAGCTGTACCTGCGACTTGGCCTTCCTCAGCCTATGCCCGAGCCCCGCCAGGCCCAGCCCCAACGCCGCGCTCTTCCCTCTGCCTCTGTCGGCTATCACTACTAAGACTTGCTTCCGCTTGGGCTTCTCGTAGAGCTCCTCCATCATTTTGAGGACCTCCACCTGGTCTTGCGTGGCGGCGAGCTGGTAGATCTTGACGGGGATAACCGCCTTCTCCGGCACCTTGACCTCCGGCCTGACCCACTCTGGAGGCTCCGAGGAGGGCCTCTTGAGCACCTCCCCCCTCTCCGCGTCGTACACGACTATGCCGTCGTGCTCCAACAGCTTCCGCCAGAACCGCTCCTTCATCCTATGCCTCACGTCGTCGGGCTTGTACTGCGGCACCAACAACGTGGCCTGGAACTTGGTTATGTAGGACTTCCAGACGTCTAGCGGCGGCACCGCGAGGACGTAGAGCCCCCCGCCGGCCACGACGCCGCCCAGCCTCCCCACGTCGTTGGGCTTCAAGTCGTTGATCAGATCAAGGACGGCGAAGTCGTAAGTCTTGCCGAGCAACTTCGGCGTGTCCTTATACGGCCTGAACTCGACCTCCAACGAGGATCCCTCGAGGAGATCCCTGACGTAGTTCTGCCTCCTGTTGGCGTCTGCGTACTCCGGCTGGAACATGTAGAGCCCCTCCCCGCCGCCTGCGGCCGACTCGAACGCCCTCAAGGCATCCGCCACCGCCTCGGCGACTTTCCGGTCGTCCACCCCGACCACGGCCACGAGCCTCCGGTGGCGGGCCCTCCGGGCCTTCGCCAACTCCTCCGCCAGGACCTCTTTCAGCACAGCACGGCCTCCCGGTGGGGTTAAAACGTTTCCGGACCGGCGCGGAGGCGGGCCTGTGTAACCTCAGAAGTTTATATTTAGGAGATAAACACTACGTGGGCCTTAAGGAGGAGTTTCTTCGTCTTTTGCGTGAGGATGAGGAGTTTCGCCTAGCTGTGGCCGGCCTTTTAGGCCTTGACGAGATTCTGAAGGAGCTCAGACGCCTCCGGGAAGACTTCACGACCTTTGTAAAGGCAGAAGAAGAACGATGGAGAGAGAACGAGAAGAGGTGGGAAGAGAGCAACAAGCGTTGGGAAGAGAATGAGCGTAGGTGGCGGGAGAACGAAAAACGCTGGGAAGAGAACGAGAGGCGTTGGCGCGAGTGGTTCGAGACTTGGAAGAAGTTCCTTGAGGAAAACGAACGCCGTTGGCAAGAAAACGAGAGGAGGTGGGAGGAGAATCGCAAGATGTGGGAGCAGTGGTTCGAGACTTGGAGACGTTTTCTCGACGAATATTTCGCATTTAAGGATGAGGTCAATAGGAGGTTTTCTCGGCTTGAGGAGAACCTAGGCGCGTTGACTGAGGCCGTCTTTAGCAGATATGTCTGGGAGGATCTCTCGGCGGATATAAGGGCGGCTGGGGAGTTTGTTGTTAGGCGTGTTAGGAATGCTGATTTTGACGGGGTTGATGTGGATCTCCTCGTGGAGACTGACAAGAAGATTTTCGTCGTGGAGGTCAAGGTGAGGCCGAAAATTGAAGACGTAGGGGCACTCCTAGCGAAGGCCGAGGTGGTGGCGTCTAGGCTGGGAAAGCCCACGGTGCCGGTCCTCGCCGGCACACAGCTAGGAAAAGAGGTGGAGGCCTACGCGAAGGAGAAAGGAGTCCTGGTCTACATGTATTAGAGACTGCCGGGTTTAGGCTTGTAGTAAGTCGTTGTCGTTCTGCTACGTTAGGCGCATCCTCACCCGAAGTACGACATGAGCTCCGATATCTTCTCCTTCGACAGCTCCAGCGGGGCTTCTATGGGCGCCTTGCCTCCCAGCAACTTCGCCACTTCCTCCTCGTAGGCGGGCAGATCCTCCCTTCTGTAGAAGATGCCTATGGGTATCTTGCCGTAGGGATCCAGCGTCGGCCACTCGAGGGCTCTCTTGTAGGCTTGTTCGAAGTCTGCGGGGTCGTGGCCGACCGCCTCGAGCTTGTAGACGCGCGCCCTGAACCAGTCGTAGGTGTTTATGCGGTTGAACGTGACGCAGGGGCTCAAGACGTCGACCAGGGCGAAGCCTCTATGCCTCAACGCCTCCGAGATTATCTGGGCGAGGTGGGCCACATCGCCGCTGAAGCCCCTCGCCACGAACGTGGCCCCCGCCGAGAGGGCGAGGGCGAGCGGGTTGACCGGCGAGTCTATGGAGCCGTAGGGAGTCGTCTTGGTCTTCACGCCCTTGAGGGTGGTCGGCGACATCTGGCCGGTGGTGAGGCCGTAGACCTGGTTGTTCGACACTATGTACACGACCCCCACGTTGCGCCTCGCGGCGTGTATCAGATGGTTGAGGCCTATGCCGTAGCCGTCGCCGTCCCCGCCAACGCCTATGACGGTCAGCTTGGGGTTAGATATCTTTATGCCGGTGGCCACGGGCAGTATGCGGCCGTGTATTCCGTGGACGCCGTAGGTCTTCATGAAGTGGGGCAACTGCGAGGAGCACCCTATCCCCGACACCACCACGACGTCCTCGTTCCTCGCCCCCACCTCGGCCAGCGCCCTCCTCAAGGCCTCCAGTATGCCGTAGTCGCCGCAACCGGGGCACCAGATAGGGGCCCTCGCCACGGCGAAGTCCATGGGCTTTCTATCGACCTTTACCTTGACCGACGCCATGGCTACACCAGCTCGGACAACTCGTCTACGCTGAACGGCTCGCCCCACCACTTGAGCACCCTCCTCTTGAACTCGACGCCCAGCTCCCTCTTGAGGTATACGGCCAGCTGCCCCTCGCGGTTCAGCTCGACGTCTATTAACGCCCTCCCGCCGTCCAGCGCCTTGGCCGCGGCCTCTCTGTTAAGCGGGTAGATGTCCCTGAACACCACGGCGGCGAGGTCGCGCCTCTGCGACAACAAATCCAGCACCGGCATGGCGGTGGAGCCCCAGGTGACTAGGGCTATCTCCCCGGAGCCGAAGGAGGCCGGCCCCTCCATCTCCTCAACAACCTTGGCGAGCTTCCTCATCCTCTTCTCGTGCATGGCCTTCCTTATCTCCGGCAAATGCCTATCGGTGATCACGTCACCCCTCTCGTCGTGCTCGTCGCTCGTGGCGACGTACATGCCGCCGGGGACTCCCGGTATGGTCCTCGGCGAGATCCCGTCGTCGGTCAGCTTATAGCGTTTGTACTCCTCCCAGACCACCGGCGAAGTGACTAGCTGCCCCCTCTCTATCTTGAACCTGCCCCAGTCTATGTCGTCCACCGTCGCCAGCGACTCATTGAAGTAGAGGTCTGTCGCGACTATGACGGGTATCTGGTACTTCTCGGCTATGTTGAAGGCCTTGGCGGCCGCGTAGAGGCCGTCCTCTATGGTGTAGGGCGCTATAACTGCGTGGGGGTACTCGCCGTGGGACGGCGCAAGCGACATGAGGAGGTCCGCCTGCTCCGTCTCGGTGGGGAGGCCGGTGCTGGGGCCGCCTCTCTGGCTGAGGAAGACCACCGCCGGCGTCTCTATCATCGCGGCGAGGCCGAACCCCTCATGCATGAGGTCGAACCCGCCTCCCGAGGTGCCCGTGGCCGCCCTCACGCCGGCGAACGACGCGCCTATGACCATGTTTATGGCGGCTATCTCGTCCTCGGCTTGGACCACGGCGACGCCGAACTTGGGGCCGGCCTCGGCCAGGAAGTGCATTATGGGGCTGGCGGGAGTCATGGGGTAGGCGACGTAGAACCTCATCCCCGCCAAGATAGAGCCCACGGCGAGCGCCTCGGCCCCCGACATTAGGAGCTTCTGCTCCCCCGCCTTAGAGAAGCTCCAGGCGCTACCGGCCGTCTTGGCCGCGTGGTCCATGCCCATCTGGGCGGCCTGTATGTTCTGCTCCGCTATCTTCTCGCCCTTCTCGCCGAACTCCCTCTTCAGGAGCCCGGCCAACACCGATATATCCGCCCCGAGGAGCCCCATGAGGGCCCCCACGGCTACTGTGTTCCTCATAATCTTGTTGCCGGCCTTCAAGGCGTAGTCCGTCAGCGGGACTGGGATCTCGCCGGCGCGTTGCGGGGTCTGCCTATCGGCGGAGTCGTAGATCACGTACTTGGCCCTCCCCTCGTGGGCCGCGAGGGCGTTCTTGTTGAGGGCGACCAAGACGTCGTAGGAGTTCCACCGGCCGTGGCTGTATATCTTCTTGTCCGAGGCCCTGATCTGGTAGAACATGGTGGGGTTGCCCTTGATTATGGACGCGTACTGGCGGAAGGCGAAGACGTGGTAGCCCAGCTTGGCGAGCGACAGCGCGACGAGCCGCCCGGCGGACTCGACGCCCTCGCCTTGGGCGCCGCTTATCCTGATAGTTATTTCCATGAAGGTGGTTCCGTTTTTCATTAATATTCATTATAGAAGTCGCTTTGCGCCGTAATGCTACGCCCTAGAGGCGGTATATATCGATACGCCGGCCGATACGTAGGGGGCCGACGGCGCGGGCCCCCCGCCGCTCCTCTAGGCAACTTCCCGGTGAACCTAATATAAAGGTTTGCAGTCGGCGTAGTTCACGTCGTGAACAGACAAGTTCACTGGGCACACCGCGCCGTGAACTCGACGGATCCTTTTATATGGTTGGGCCCACGCCGCTATGATCTTGATCGACTACGACCCGACAACCGGCGCCGCTCTCCTCTCTACGGGGAAGGCGCGTTGCGGACAACTGGAGATCAGACAGATGGCCGTCCCCCGGCCTCCGGTCCCTCCTCCTGCGAAGGTCGACGTGGTTAGGTCGCCCAACGGAGGCGTGGCGCTGGTCGGCGCCGCCCCGATTACTGAAGACGAGATAGTCCTCGACAACATGGAGGAGGCCATAGAGGGGGAGATACGCCGCGGCTACCTCAGAGGCGTCGTCTGCAATAGGGAGGTCGAGGTCAAAGTATACGTCCCCTACAGCGGGCCTGTGCTGGCGTTGATACCGGTCAAGAAAATCGGCCGTGTGCCGAGGGCCGCCGCCCGTCTGCTGGCGTACAGGCCGGCTTTGCCCTAGGGAGCCACCACCATCCTCCCGACGTACTGGCCCCTACGCATGGCCTGAAACGCCTCGTTGATTTCGTCCAGCTTCCACCTCTTCGTCACCAAGCCTCCGTAGTTAACCGCGCGCCTCCTTGCATAGTCTACCACTTCCGTGAGGTCAGCCACTGAACCCCAGAGACTCCCCACTATCTTCTTCTCGTTGATTACCAAGTCGGCGATCGGGAAACTGCCTCTAACGCCGCCGAGGCCCACGACCACGTAGACGCCCTCCGGCGACAGTAAATCTATGTATTTCGATATAGTCTGTTCGGCCCCTACGAAGTCCAACACAGCGACTATCTTTCTGCCCGCGGCCGCCTCGGCCACCGCCTTGGCCGGATCGCCCCTCTTGGCGTCGACCAACGCATATATCTTGCCCACCTTCCTTGCGAACTCGAGCGCCTCCTCCTTGGCGTCTACGGCCACCACATCGAGATGGGGCGCGAGGACGTTGGCCCACTGGACGCCGAAGGATCCGAGGCCGCCGACGCCGACGGCCACCACGACGTCGCCCGGCTCCGCAAACTCCCCGACAAGCTTAAGGGCGGTCTTCACTGCCCTATACGGCGTTAGCCCCGCGTCGGTCAGAACAGCGGCGGCCGCCAAGTCGTCCAGCCCCTCGGCCGACACAAGATATCTGTAGCTGGGCACCAAGAAGTATTCGGCATAGCAGCCTCCGTAGAGACCGTAGGCGCCTGTCCAGCTCTGGGACTTCTTGACGGCCATCTGGTTAAGCCCCTTGAGGGTGTAGATGTCGTCCTCTAGGTAGTACCCGCCTTGGACCAACACTGGCATGCCGATCTTAACGCGGTCGGGCACGGCATCGCCTTTCGCCGCGACGTAGCCCGAGGGCTCGTGCCCCAGCACCGACGGCACCTTCTCGGGAACGCCAGGTAGCTCTCCCAGCCATATGTGCAGATCTGTATGGCACAGTCCACACCCCGCGGTCCTCACGACGACCTGCTCGCCTTTTGGTTGAGGAATCTCGACCTCCTCGATAGTGAACGGCTGGCCGTAGCCCCGAAAGACGGCGGCCCTGCCCTTAGGTTTGTTCTCCTCTGTCATCGATATCCATTGGCTATATGGCTGAAAAATATTCCGAAAAATGCTAAAAATTCACATTATAAAAACTGAACCAGCGATGCTCACGCTAGATGCATGATCTATCGGTTATAATATATAATTTTAATTTTTTCTTATATAAATTTAATATTATTCCAAAAAACTATAATATATTACGTCTTAACACGCCGCCTCTGCCCGCGTCCTGGTTCTTAGACCACTTGCCAAGGAACTGCTTGTAGCATTCCCTGCTACAGAACACCCACGGCTTGTTGACGCAACAAGTCTTCACCACTATCGGCGTCCCGTTTATGATCCTCCCGCAGTTGGCGCACCTCAGCTCTGTGGTTCTCTGCACCTTGAGCTCAAACGGCATGGACCTCGGCCGCCAGATCCTTCGCCACTATCTCGGCGACTTTTTTGCCGGACATAAGCATGCCGCCGAATATGGGCCCCATCCTCGGCAGCCCGAAGACGGCGGCTACGGCCATCCCGGCGACGTAGAGCCCGGGCGCCACCTTCCCGGTGTGCTCCACCACGAGCTTCTCCGAGACCTCAGACCACGCGGACTTCTCCCCCTGTAGCTGTATGCCGAGCTCCGGCACCTTCCGCGCCGCTACGGAGACGACCTCGGCGTCGTGGCCGGTGGCGTCCACAACGGCCTTTGTCTGTATATAGAGCGGATCCACGTGCATTCCCGACATCTGTATAGGCGTCCATATCCACAAGAGGCCGGTGATCCTCGGCGGATCGCCCCTGAATATTACGTCGTCGACGTGTACCCCGAGGAGTATCTTGGCGCCTGCGTCTATGGCCCCCGCCGCCAGCTTGGCTATGAGCTCCGCCGGGTCGACCGCGTAGAGGCCGTCGCCTGCGGGCTTGTAGCGGACCTTGAAGTCCCTCAGTATGGGCAGGGCCTCCTCCTGCACAATTATCTTGGGGTACATATTGCCGCCGGGCCCTATGCCGCCGCCGAAGGAAAACCTCCTCTCCAGCACGATCACCTTAAGCCCCTTCTCGGCCAGATACCGCGCGGCGGTGAGCCCCGACGGGCCGGCGCCCACTATAGCAACGTCGACGTCGCTGTACTCGTATAGATCCTCGGCGCCGTGCCTAATTATCGCCCGTCCGATCTTCAGCTCCATGGCCCCTCGTAGTTTCCATATTAAATTTATTTTTCTCAAATAACTAACTTATAACGAGGTTTAAAATCCGGCCGGGATCTACGCCATGGACGAGGTCGTGTTCAGAGGGAGTAAGTTCTCCTTGGTCAGAAGGTCGAGAGTCGTCGGCGGAAGGGTCGCCGTTGGGGAATACATAGTGCACCCCGGCGCCGTCGCCGTCTTGGCGCTTGTCGACGGCGAGGCTCTGCTCGTGCGGCAGTTCAGAGGCGCTCTGGGGGAGAGGACCTTGGAGATACCTGCGGGCTCTCTGGAGCCCGGCGAGAGGCCGGAGGAGGCCGCCGTCAGGGAAATGGTCGAGGAGACCGGCTATAGGCCTCTGCGGCTGGAGCCTCTTCTAGACTTCTACCCGACGCCTGGCGTGAGCAACGAGCGGATCTGGATCTTCTTTACAGACAAGGCGGAGCACGTCGGCGTTGGCGACCGCGACGCGGAGGAGGCCGATATGGAGGTGGTGATGATGAGGCCGCGGGACGTCTTGGCCATGGTAGACCGCGGAGAGATAAAGGACGGCAAGACCATGCTGGCGTTTCTGGCCGCGTACAGAAAAGGCCTTATATAGCGTCGTCACGCATCGGCAAACCCCGCCGGCCTCACAGATCGGCAATCGATTAATAACACTCCGTAAAAAATTTTAGATGAGGACGTCCAGGGCGCCGAGCTGTGACGACGGTTTCTGGTCGCCGAACGGATTCTGCTAGCCGAAGAGAGGCACGCGCGATCTCTTGGGCGGCCTCGGCACCAACACAGTGAGCGCGGCCGAGGCGAGGGCTACTGCGGCCATCACGTAAACCCCGCCGAGCCCCATGGAGGACAGCAGAAGCCCCATGGCGAGAGGCCCGAGGGCGCCTCCGCCGGTGTTCCCCAGGCCCCATACGAGGGACGTCGCCAGCCCCGTCGAGGACCGCGGCACCAGATCGCCGGCCAAGGACAACGATAGCGGGAAGGCGCTGAAGGTGAAGAGGCCGAATACCGGCAACCAGTATAGGCTTCTTGTCGCGACGAGCGCGACGGCCGACAACGCGGCGCCGGCCGTCGTCCCCGCCAAGAGGGTCCTCCTGCCCACGACGTCGCTGAGGTAGCCGAAAAGCGGCTGGCCCACGATGGCGGGCAGAAGGAAGAATGTTATCTCGTTGCCGAGGCTCTGGCCGAAGGAGTAGCCGAAGTAGCTGACGAGCACGACGCCCACGTACTGGGATATCCCCTGCAACGCAAACCCCCTGGCGAAGACGACTGCCGTAAGCGTGGCGACAGCCCTCATGTCGGGCCTCTCGGAGGAGCTGGCCTTGCGGCCGCCCCTGCGCAGTCCCGGCTCCTCGCAGAGGAACATGGGGACAGCCGCGGCTAGGGAGACGGCCGCCAGCGAGATCAAGGCGTATAGGTAGTTGGAGCCGAGGATGGCGAAGAGGGCCGTGCTTATGGCCGGGTAGAGGGCCCTCCCCAGACTGCCCATGGCCCCGTTTACGCCCATGGCGTACCCGCTACTTCCGCCGTAGCTCAAAGCCAAGGCGGCCGACCCCAGAGGGTGGTAGAAGGCGGAGGCTATCCCGGCCACTACCGCTCCTGCGAGAGCCGCAGGCACGTTGTAGAACTCCACGCCGTATCCGAACACGGCGAGTCCCAGAGCCCAGAGGCCCATGCCGATGCCTATGAGCTTAAGCGGCCTTCCATATATATCCATCAAGCGCCCCACAAGAGGCGACGCCAAGGCGCCCAGCCCCGCGAAGGCGAGCGCTATCACGCCGGCCAGATAGGCGGGCATGCCGTGGGCCTTGACCATATAGGCGTACGCCACAGGCAAAAGCCACGTGTTTCCGTCGTTGATGAAGTGCGCCACGCTGGTCAGCACAAGGGTCCTTCCGGCGCTCGGCATGGCGTTATCTCGATATATCTATTTTATTTTATCTATTCGCTCAACGGCTTTCCTGATCGCTCGATCTACCTCCCTCCTCACGGCCGGCCCCTCCTCGATCCGCCCCTCCGGCAGGGGGTTCGGCCCACCGTCGGCGCCCGCGAGCAGGGCCTTGAGCGCCGGGATAGACGCGGCGGAGGCGCAGTCCAACACGACGTACCCGCCGCCGGCTATGAGGCGGCCGGCCGCGTGGTACGCCGCGGTGGTGGCGAAGAAGTGGCCGAGCGGCTCCAGCCGGTAGAGATCGAGCCCGACCTCGAGCACGAGAGGCCGCTTGAGCCTTTCGGCGAGGGCCAGAGCGGCCTCCACAGACCTGTCGGAGGCCCCCGGCGGGAGGGGGACCGCGACTACCTTATCGCTCCTCCTGGCCAGCTTCCCGGGCTGTGGGCCTTCGGCGCCGCTGTATATGGCCAGTAGCGGGAACCCCAGCCTTAGATGGAGCTCCCAAGTCCCCCAGGGGAAGTGTGCGTCCAGCGCAACCACGGCGGCGCCCAGCCTCTTGGCCAGATAGGCGACAGCGTTGAGCAGGCCTCCGCGGCCCGAGTCGTAGCCCACGTCCTCGGGGGGTAGGTGGCCAAGACGGCCTTCCCCCTACGCAACGCCTCCTCTAGGAGGCCCAACGCCGCGAGGACCTCGCCCTCCTGCCTCTTTGCGGCGCTGGCCAGCGGCCCGCCGTGTATTTCGACGTAGTCATCCCAACGGCCCCTCGCGGAGACGGGCTCGCGGAGGTCTTCCGGAATCGCCTCGATCCTCCTGTCGGCGTAGCCCTCGGCCACGAGCACCCTCACGGAGGGCCTTGGCCGGAGATTTAAATCGTTTTCGATATCTCCGCCATTTATCTCAGTTAACAGTATCGAAAAGTATATATGTTCCGAGCATAGTGGCGCCGTGGACGAGCTGGGGGCGGCCAAGACGTCCGTCATCTCCACGGCGGCAGTCATGGCCCTCTACCTCTCGACGTGGCTTCTCACGGGCTCCGTCGCCGCCTTCTCGGAGCTCGCCCACACGTCGGTCGACGCCATAGGCGTGGCCGCGACCTATTTCGCCATAAGGGCCAGCAGGAAGCCCCCGGACCTCGAACACCCCTACGGCCACTATAAGGCCGACGCTCTCGGCGGCCTCATAGGCTCGATCGTGGTGCTCATAGCGGCGGCTCTCGTTGCCTTCGAGGGCGCGGAGAAGCTAATCAGGTGGGAGGCCTATTCGCCGGACCTCTTCGCGGTGTTCGCCGTGGCCGGCGCCGTAGCTATAGACGTCAACAGGGTTAGGGTCCTCAAGCGCTTCGCCCACAGCAAGGCCCTCAGCGCAGACGCGCTCCACTTCACGACCGACGTCTTCGCGTCGGGCGGCGTTCTCGCCGTATTTCTGTTGGGGCTAGTCCTCGAGAGGGCGGCCCCCGCCTATTTCGATCTAATCGCGCCGGCGGTTGACGTGGCCGCGGCGGCCGCGATAGCGGCTATCTTCACCTCGCTGAGCCTCAAGTTGCTCCGCTCGGCGGCCGTGGAGCTCCTCGACTACTCCCCTCCCCAGCTGAGGGACGAGGTGAGGGCGCTTGCCCAGAGCGTGGAGGGCGTCGTGTCCGTCAAGGACGTGAGGTTGAGGAAGGCCGGCTCCGTGTACCACGGAGAGGCGACCATAGAGGTCAGGCGCGGGCTCAGCGTGGAGGAGGCCCACGAGATAGCGGACGCCGTGGAGGAGCGGCTGAGGAGGCGGCTCGGGGGCTACGTGGTCGTGCACGTAGAGCCCGCGCCTCTGCCCAAGCCCCCCGACTGTTGCGACGTCGTGTTGGTCGCGCCGGACAAGGCTCTGGTCTACGTCTACTCGCGCGACTGCAAAGCTTGTTTCCCCGGCTACGACGTGGAGCGTATATATAGAGTAAAATAGACATATATAACGGTCCACCTCTTATACCGAAAGCCTTATATCGGTGGAACGGGATATGCGGACATGGCAAGGAGAAATGAAAGCAATGCCAAAACTATGTGGAGCCTCGGCCCGAGGTCGGCCGAACAGCTCAAGAGAAGCGCCAAAAACATAGATTTTTTGGAGTCCATCCTGAGATAGCCAAAGGGATAAATACTCCGGTATTCGATATATCGTATGGACGGCGACGCCATCAAGGTAGTAGACCTCGTCAAGAGGTACGGCAACGTGACCGCCCTCGCCGGAATCTCCTTCTCCGTCGCCAGGGGGGAGATATTCGGACTCCTGGGCCCAAACGGCGCCGGCAAGACGACGACGATAAAAATACTCACCGGGCTCACGCCCCCGACGTCGGGCAAGGCCTACGTGGCGGGCTTCGACGTGGTGGAACAGCCGAACGAGGTCAAGCGGAGGGTCGGCTGGGTCTCGTCCGAGGTGATCCTCGACGACGATCTAAACGCCTGGGAGAATCTGGAGCTACAGGCCAGGTTGCAGGGAGTCAAGAACTGGCGGGAGAAGGCAACGGAGCTCCTCAAGTACTTCGATCTGCTCCAGAGCGCTGGGCGGCCTGTCGGCGGGTACTCCACGGGCATGAGGAAGAAGCTGGAGATCGCGACGGCCCTCCTCCACTCGCCTGAGGTCCTCTTCCTCGACGAGCCGACAATAGGGCTCGACGTCAACGCCAGGGCTATGTTGTGGGATCTCATAAGGGCGGTCAACAAGGAGTTCGGAGTCACCATACTCCTGACCACGCACTACATGGAGGAGGCCGACGCCTTGTGCGGGAGAGTCGCTATAATAAATCTGGGCAAGATCATAGCTCTCGGAAGCCCCGCCGAGCTTAAGTCCAGCGTCGGCGGCGAGGTGGTCGAGCTCGAGGTGGAGAGGCCCATAGATATATCGTCGCTGAAGGCCGTGCCCGAGGTGCTCGACGTCACTGCGTCCGACGGGAGGGTCAGGATCACCGTCAGAAAGGCGGACGAGGCCATACCGTCTATAGTGAGGGCCGTAGACTTCTCGGCGGTCAAGTCGCTGAGGGTCGAGAAGCCGACTCTCGACACCGTCTTCATGAAGCTGACGGGCAAGAGGATAGAGGAGTCGCACGTGGACTACAGGAAATTCTACGCAATGATAAGGAGGGCTAGGCAATGAGCGGGCTCGGCGCCTTCTGGGGCCTCTACAAGCGGGAGGTCGTGAAGATCTATAGAAGGGCCTTCGCGCTGGTCATGACGTTCATACAGCCCATAGTGTGGATAGTCTTCTTCGGCTCCTCCCTCAACGGGATGCCCCGGCAGTACCTCGTACAGTTCTTCGGGACGCCGAACTACATAGGCTTCATACTGCCGGGCCAGCTGGCGACGTCGATGCTGTTCACCGGCACCTTCAGCTCCATGTCGGTAGTCTGGGACAGACGCTTCGGCTTTCTGAAGAAGATCTTGGTGACCCCAGCGCCGAGAGAGGCCATATTCTTCTCCAAGGTCATGGGCGCAGTCACTAGAGGGCTTATACAGATACCGGTCATGTTGCTGGCGGCCGCGGCCTTCGGCGTGCCGCTGCCTCTCGACCCCCTCGGCTACCTCGAGTGGATAGCCGCCTTGGTCCTGCTCGGCGTCGGCTTCTCCAGCATATACCTCGCCGTGGCTATGAGGTCGTCGGACTGGCAACTGCCCCAGCTCGTGGCCAACATACTGAACTTGCCGCTGATGTTCACCTCGACGGCGCTCTTCCCGCGCAATTTCTACCCCAGCTGGATGCAAGCGATTGCGGCGGTCAACCCGATAACCTTCGCCACGGAGATAGGCAGAGGCGTCGTCTTGAACGACCCGTACGCCCCGACGCTCCTCGGCTATCTGGCCGTCTTCGCCGCCATATCGACAGCGGTCGGCCTCCTGGTCGCGAAGAGGTTCATGACTGCGGAATAGGGATTACACCGCCGTGTACGACAACCTTATATACAAGTCCGCGCAGGGGCTAATGGGATCGCGGCTCGGCTGGTTTTTCAGGAAGTTGCAGGTGTTGGCCGTCCTATTCGTGTTGGGCCTCCTATATCTGTACTTCAAGTCGAAGGCGGGCTATCTAGACCAGATGAAGGCCACGGCGTTCCTCGCCCTCATAATGCCGTTGCTCTTCTACCTCGCAGTGGAGGACGCGGTGAGGCGGGGCGCCGCGTCCAGGCGCAGGCCCTAGGCCGTCCCGCCGGGGCAGAGCCCCAGCGAGAGCCCGTCGTGTATCGTCTTGCAGCCGCGCAACATCTGCGCCACGACGCCGTCCACGACGAGCTCGTCCGCCGAGAAAAGCACTATGTCGACTGGGACTCCGCGGCACAGCCTCCTCAGCTCAGCCGCCTCGTCGAAGTAGTCGGCGTAGCCGGGCACGACGACGAAGAGGTCGTAGTCGCTCGCCTGGCCGTGGACGCCGAGCGCTCTAGAGCCGAAGAGGAAGACGGACACCCGGCCTCCGTACCTCCCCACTATGGCCTCCACACATCTGGCGAACCTCTCCGGGTACTGCCTCACTCTCTCGGCAAGGATTTCCCAGACCATCTCTCCACAAGCCCCGCTATTAGGTCCATGGCGGAGATACAACGGGCCGCCGTGGTCTCACCGTACGGCTTGACGCCGCGGGCGGGGTAGCGCGCGAGCACGTAGTGCGGCTCCAGCCACTCCGCCTCTCTGTAGACCTCGTCGGGGACGTCTCTCCCCAGCCGCCGCAACACGTCGAGGAGCTCCGTGAGGCTGTGTGTGAACGGATGGGACCCCGTGGCGTCTACGATAAGGCCCTTTAAGAGCATCTCCGCCGCCTGGTGGGCGTTGAAACACGCCGCGTTGTATATCGCCGATCTATACGCCAGCCGGGCCATCTTCATGAAGGAGATCCCCCTATCGAGCCAGTCCTCGAGCCCCACGTAGGTTTGGGGAGATGGATTAAAAAGTAGCGTCGGCCGGACAAACTTTATAGAGGAGGGCCCCGATACCTTCTGGTGTCTGCCGACAAGGAGATGTCTATCTGGGAGCACCTCATGGAGCTGGCGACGAGGCTCAGGAGAGTCCTCGTCGTCTCGGTCATAGTCTTCCTCCTCACTCTCATGCCCACGCCGCGCCACTTCTCCGACCCGATCCAGCTCTTGACCGGCTTTTTCGTGACGGGCAACTTCACCACGTTGTCCTACGATATATTCTATAGGTATATCATAGAGCCGTCGATACATATGGCCTACACCAACGTGGTCTTGATCTCGGGCGACGTCTTCACGCCGTTCAACGCACTGCTGTACGTATCCCTATACTTCACCGTCTTGGCTATCGTGCCGTATCTCGTCTACGAGATATGGGCCTACGTGAGGCCCGCCCTCTACCCCCACGAGATTAGGGCCGTCAAGAAGTACTTGATCTACGGCGTCCTCTTGTTCTATCTGGGTAACCTCTACGGCCTGGGCCTCATCTCCCGCTATTTCTTGAGGTTCTTGATAGACATCTCGTCGGTCCTCCCGGGCGTGACGCCGATCTTCAACATAGGGTCTGTGGTGGATACGATAATCCAGATCGCGCTTTGGTCCGGCGTCTTCTTCGAGGCCCCCGTAGTCGTCGCCATATTGTCGGAGCTCTGTATGTTGAACCCCTGGGCCCTGGCCAGCTATAGGCCGGTGATATACGCCGTCTCGCTCATAATCATCGCCATATTCACGCCCGACGCAACCTTGATATCGGTCTTCCTGACCTTCCTGCCGTTCGCCGTGTTGCTAGAGGTCGGCCTGGCCTACAGTAGGAAAATTGTCAAGAAGTGTCCCGACTACGCGTACATGCGGCCTGCCGGGAGGAAGTAGCGGCCGGCCCCGTGCTGATGGGCCTATTCCCGTCTCGCTCCGCCGGATGGGGCGATAATTAATAAATAGGCCGCGCCGCGTCTATATGGACTTCCGCCAGATAGAGGAGAAGTGGCAGAGGCGCTGGGCCGAGGCCCGCGTCTTCGAGCCGACGCCGGAGCCGGGGAAGCCCAAGTTCTTCATAACAGCCGCCTATCCCTACCCCAACGGCGCGATCCATATAGGGCACGGCCGCACCTACCTCATCGCCGACATAATGGCGAGGTACCACCGCCACAAAGGCCTCAACGTCCTATTCCCTATGGGGTTCCACTACACCGGCACCCCCATATTGACCGTCGCCGAGTCCATAGCGGCTGGCGACGTCCGCGCCATGGAGGACTTCAAGGTCATCTACGACGTGCCCGAGGAGGAGCTGAGGAAGATGGGGGACCCGCTGTACCTAGCCAACTACTTCAAGGAGCTCTCGAAGCAGTACATGAAGAAGATGGGCCTCTCCATAGACTGGACCAGGGAGTTCACCACCATAGATCCCGAGTACCAGCAATTCATCAGGTGGCAGTTCAAGAAGCTGTACGACAAGGGCCTCCTCGTCAAGGGCAGACATCCGGTGGGCTGGTGCCCCAAGCACCAGATGCCGGTGGGAGCCCACGACACTAAGGACGACAAGGAGCCCGACATAGGCGAATGGACGTTGATCTATTTCGAGGGCGAGGACGGGCTGATATACCCCACGGCGACTCTCAGGCCCGAGACGGTCCTGGGCGTCACGAACCTCTGGATAAACCCCGATGAGGACTACGCCGTGGCCGAGGTCGACGGCAGGAAGATGGTGTTGAGCCTCGACGCCGCCTTCAGGCTCTCCTTCCAGACGCGCGTCAAGACCCTCGAGAGGGCTAGAGGCTCCTCCTTCGTGGGCCGCAAGGTCAGGAACCCCGTCACGGGCGAGCTCGTCCCGATATACCCCGCCCCCTTCGTCGACGTGAAGACGGGCACCGGCGTCGTCATGTCGGTCCCGGCCCACGCGCCCTACGACTACGCCGCCTTGCGGGATCTAGGCGAGGTGAGGCTCATACCGCTCATCTCTGTGGAGGGCTACGGCGAATATCCGGCGAAGGAGGTGGTGGAGAGGATGGGCATCAAGGACCAGAAGGACCCGAGGCTCGAGGAGGCCACCAAGGAGGTCTACATGGCGGAGTTCAACAAGGGGTATATGAGGCTGGACGTGGCCGACAGGGTGGGCCTCCATCTGCCCGAGCCCGCCCGCTCTCTGCTCAGAGGCTTCTTCGCCGCCTTCATAGCCGGCAAGCCCGTGAGGGAGGCCAGGGATAGGATAAGGGCGTGGATGGAGGCGGCGGGCATAGGCGGGAGGATGTACGAGATCATGAACAAGCCGGTCTACTGCAGATGCGGCACTGAGATAGTGGTGAAGGTCCTCGAAGACCAGTGGTTCCTCAACTACGGAGATCCCAACTGGAAGAGGGCCACCAAGGAGTTGCTCGCCTCCATGAGGATAGTGCCCGACGAGGCCAGGGCGCAGTTCGAGGCCACCATAGACTGGCTCGACAAGAGGGCGTGCGCGAGGACTAGAGGGATGGGCACGCCGTTGCCTTGGGACCCCACATGGATAATAGAAAGCCTGAGCGACTCCACGATATACATGGCGTACTACACCGTCATAAGGAGGATAAGGGAGTTCGGCCTCAAGCCAGAGCAGTTGACCGAGGCCTTCTGGGACTACGTCTTTCTGGGCAAGGGCGACGCCGCCGAGGTCGCCAAGGCTGTAGGCGCCGACGAAAAGGCGTTGAGGGCAATTAGAGAGGAGTTCTCCTACTGGTATCCCCTGGACTGGAGGAACTCGGGCAAGGACCTCATACCCAACCACCTCACCTTCTTCCTCTTCAACCACTCCGCCATATTCCCCAAGGAGCTGTGGCCCAGAGGCATAGTGGCCAACGGATGGGTCTTGGTGGAGGGCGAGAAGATGTCGAAATCCAAGAGGAACGTGCTGGCCTTGGGCAAGGCGGTGGACCAATTCGGCGCGGATCCTCTGAGGGCCACCCTCGCCATCTCGGCCGAGGTGGACCAAGACCTCGACTTCAGGGCAAACGTGGCGAGGTCTGTCGCGAGGCATCTCGAGGAGATATACAACCTAGTCGTCTCGACGGCGGAGAGGGCGACGAGGGACGGCGAGGGCCTCCCAGAGATGTGGCTGAGGTCCGAGGCGGCGTCCCTCCTGGAGAAGGCCGCGAAGGCCCTCGACGACGTGGCCATCAGACAGGCGGCGGTCTACGTGCTCTACGACATGCGGAGGGCGCTGGAGAGGTATCTCGAGATGGTCGAAGTGCCCAGCCGCGCCGTCCTTGAGGTGTTGAAGGCTTGGGCCGTGGCCATGGAGCCCTTCGTCCCCCACCTCGCCGAGGAGCTGTGGGAGAGGCTGGGCGAGAGGCCCTTCGCGGCGAAGGCGCCCTGGCCGAAGCTCGCGGCGGATAGGAGGACCTTGTTGGCCGTGCGCTACGCCGACCGCCTAGTCGAGGACGTGGCGAAGCTGAAGGAGCTGAGGAAGGGGGCCAAACGCGCCGTGATATACGTCAACAACAACTTCGCCTGGGTCAAGGCGGCGGTCAAGGCGAGGGACGTCAGAGAGCTCATATCGGCGGGTGTCCCCGGCGAGGTAGCCAAGAGGCTCCTCGACGTGGCTAGGCAACTCGACGACGACTTCAAGGCGTTGATTGCCGAGGTCGACGACTTCGACGAATACTCGGCGCTGGCCGAGCTGAGGACTTTCCTGTCCAGAGAGACCGGCTTGGAGATAGCTGTGTATAGAGCCGACGACGAGAAGGCGCCGGATCTAGGCGGGAAGAAGCGCTCCGCGTTGCCGTTGAGGGCCGGGGTGTATCTGGAATGATATAAATAGAGAGGCCCACATCTCTTCAGGCCCCCGGCGTGAGGCCCCGAGGGGCGGCGTCCGCCTCCGTGACGCGGCCTCCTCCAGGGGGCCTACAGACCTCCAAGCCTCCTCTCTATCCTCGAAAGCAACGCCGATATCAGCCCCGCGGCCGTCTCGTCGTCCGGCACCTTGCTCAAGACGCAGTCGGGCCCGTTGTACTGGTATTCGTGCAAGGCCAACGCGAGGGCGGTCAGCTCGACGGCCTCTCCATCGACCTCAGACAGTGCTGTTGCTATTTTCAACATAAACGACGTGGGCACCACGGCGGCAAGCCACTCGGACCTAGGCACCGCCCTCCGCCCATCCAGCCTCTTGTAGCCCTCGGTCTTAAGGACATGCCTATTCCTTATGGCGAGGTAGGAGAGGTACGACTTCCACGCCTGGAACGCCTTCCCCGCGGCGTTTCTCAAGACGCCAGATTTCAAGAACTCCTTAGCGACTGCAAGCTCCGCACGCACCTCATCCAGCCGCGCCTCGGCGAGCCTCTCTAGGTCTACGTGCGCGATCTCCACGGCGATTACGGGTATTTAAAGCTTAGGCTTGGCGCGCCGTAGCGGGAAGGCGCTCCGCAAGATCACCGCGACCGCCGGCTTGACTCCGCCGGCCTTATACGCGTCCAGCGCGGCGGCCCAGTCTAGGCGATACGCGATCAAGGTCAGGGCGAGCGTCAGCGCTGATACGGAGAGCGCGTAGATCCAGAAAGCGGCGTCTCCGGCCACAAACTTGACGGCCCTATACACCGCCAGCGCGTAGGCTACGTGTGCCGTCGCCCACACGAGCTTCGCAGGCACGAGGACGCCCAATAGCCTCCTCGCGCTGTAGTCGCCTGCCCTAAGGAGTAGGTAGACCTCGTCGTCGGGCAACGGAGATGCCGCAATTGCGAAGACGGCTAGGTCCAGCTTATCGTCGGGCACCATCTCCAGCAACTTCTTGAACGCCTCTCTGCTCCTCCGCGGCATAAGGGCCTTCAGCCAATCCCCGAACTTCAACACGACGAGCTTCCCCAACACGGCCCCCGCGGCGGATAACAGAACTGACAAGGACAGGCCCAGCGGATCTCCGACGTTCCTCGCCACGTAGGCGGCGATGGGCAAGAGGTTGGGGATGGGGTTGAAGGGCACGCTCTGTATGGCGAGCGTCGCGAAGAAGAGCCAGAGGGGCGTATGCCTCAGCAACCGCAGGAGCTCTACGACGGACAGCGGAGGTATCATAATTATATGACGGGTTTTTGTATATGAGGCTTCGAGGGAAAATAGCCGTCGTCACGGGCGGCGCGAGGGGCATCGGGGCCGCCATCGCCTACAAGCTCGGCGTGGAGGGCGCCAGGGTGGTCCTCTTCGACGTGGATAGGGAGGGCGGAGAGTATAGGGAGAGGTGGCTCAAGGACCGGGGCGTCGACGCCCTCTTCGTCCACGGAGACGTGGCGGAGGAGCGGGACGTGGCGCGCCTCTTCGAGGCGGTCGAAGGGAGGTACGGAGGCGTCGATATTCTGGTCAACAACGCGGGGGTGGGCAACTTCAAGGACTTCTTCGAGGAGACTCTGGAGGACTGGTATAGGGTCATCGACACGAACCTCACTGGGCCCTACCTATGCTCCAAATACGCGGCGAGGATAATGGCGAGGAGGGGCGGAGGCGTCATAGTCAACATAGCGTCGACCCGCGCCTTCCAGTCCGAGCCCAACACGGCGCCCTACTCAGCCTCGAAGGGCGGGCTGATCGCCTTGACCCACTCGTTGGCGATCACGCTGGCCAAGTACAGGATAAGGGTCGTGGCGGTTTCGCCGGGGTGGATAGACACCAGCGCCTGGCAGATACCTCCCAGAGAGCCGTCCCTGAACAGGCTAGACCACGGACAACATCCGGCGGGGAGGGTGGGCGACCCCATGGACGTGGCGAGCCTCGTGGCGTTTCTCGCCTCCGACGAGGCCTCGTGGATAACCGGCGTCAATTTCACCATAGACGGCGGCATGACGGTCAAGATGATATATCTGGACCCCGCCGTCATCTCCGACGCCGTCTCTACGTTGACCGGCGACGCCGAGTTCTCCGCCCTCTTGAAGAAGGCGCTGGAGCGTTGGGACGAATACGGGCCGAAGGTCAGGGAGGCTCTGAGGAGCGCCCTCTAGCGCCTACCGGAGCAAGTGGCTCCCGTCGCAGTAGGTCCCAGGCGTGTTGAGGTCGAAGAACTCCTCCCTACATATATCGAACTGGAGCCCTCTGGCCTCCGCCTCGCGCTTGACGCGCTCCAGGACAGCCCTCCTGTACTCGGCCGGGGCATACCTCTGGCCGTGCATGTAGACGCCCCTGACCCAGTAGAGCTCCCTCAGCTTGTCCGCCGCCTCGGGAAAGGCCTTGACGAGCCGGGCGAAGTTGTCGGGCTTCGCCTTGTAGGTGCTGGCCACCAACTGCCTCGCGCCGGCTTCGGCCGCGGCGGCCACTACTGCCGATAGGGACTCCGGCGAGTCGTTGACGTAGGGCACTATGGGGTCGAGCCTCACGCCCACCGGGATCCCCGCCTCGGCTATCCTCCTCGCCGCCTCCAGCCGGGCCGAGGGCCTAGGCGCCCGCGGCTCGAGCCTCTCGGCTATTCTCTCGTCCAGCGTCGTCACGGTGATCTGGACCACGGCCCTCCCAGGGTATTTCGACAAGATGTCGAGATCTCTCAAGACCAGGGGGGACTTGGTGACTATCAAGACCTTGTGCCCCGCCTCAAGTATTAACGAGAGGGCTCTCCGCGTTAGGCGGAGCTCGGCCTCCGGCGGCGTGTAGGGGTCGGACGAGTTGGAGAGCGAGATCACGGAGCCCGGCGGCAGCTTCTTGACATCGCGCCTCACCCTCTCCAGGAGGTCCTCCTTGGGCCTGGGCTGGAAAGCCCTCGGTATATAGCCCGATATGTAGCAGTAGGCGCATGAGTGGCCGCACCCGGTGTAGGGGTTCAGCCCGTATTTGGGCGGACAGGGACAAAGCGGGTTCTTCCAGGGGTCGAACGGCCTTATCGCAGACACGTGGCCTAGCGCGCGGCCGGTTAAAAGCTAAGCGGCGGGGAGGAACGATATTTATATCCGCCGTGATATATTCATGAAGACCGGGATAGGCCCCATCGACGATCTGTTGCCGCCGGACGGGCTTCCGCCCGGCTACCTCGTGTTGCTCGAAGGGCCTCTCGGAGTTGGGAAGACCTTCTTCGCGTACTGCTTCGCCGTCTCGGCGGCCAAGGCCAAGGCGCCGGCGGCCGTTTTCGCCGTAGACGCCTTGCCCGAAGACGTGGCGGAGACGCTCAGGAGGAGAGGCGTAGATCCGGGCTCCGTCGCCATTGTGGACGGGTTTTACGCCCCGACCGACAGACTCAACAAGATGAAGGGGTGGGGCAAGGCCAAGCTCGACGTCCTCGACACGAAGGCCGTCTTGGACAAGCTGGCGGAGCTCGCCGACGAGGTGAGGGGCGGCGTCGTGGTGATAGACTCCCTCAACGAGATCATATTAAGGACCTCCAACGTCTTCGAGCTGTTTAGAGGCCTCAAGATCTTCGCCAAGTACACCGGCTCGCTCGTCGTCGGGGTAGTCCACACAGACGTGGAAGACGTGAAGAACACTCTGGCCCTCGCCGAACATCTAGCCGACGTCATAATACAGGCGGAGATGGACCCCGATCTGGAGCAGATGGGCCTCTTCATAAGGAGGATAAGGGTCGCGAGGGCCAAGGGACTTCAAGTGCCGCACGACTGGATACACGTCGACATAGTTGATGGGAGGGTGGTGGAGGTGGACGTCAAGTCGTTGTTGAGGGACTTGAACAGGAAGGTGGCCGAGCTCGGGGTAAGGATCGGCGTCTGATTTTTTAAGACACCTCCCGACAGGCATATGCTGACGTACAGCCTCAAATGCGACGCCGAGAAGGCGAGGGAGGCGATCGGCGGCGACTACGCCGTGGTCGAGCTGGGAGGGCCCGTCAGACTGGTCGAGTCCGTCGTGTCGCTCTACCTCGACGACATGCCCATATGCATGTACAAGTCCTGGCGCCTCACCTACACCGATCTGGCCCAGCTGGGCCTATCCAAGGCCGAGGTCTACGTCAAGGGCGGTAGATCCGTCGTGAGGCTCGTGAGAGACGACGAGAGGCTCGGGCTAAGGGAGCTGATAGAGGGCAGTCCCCTCATAGTGCACGCCATGGACGTCAACGAGGCCGGCATAGCCTACAGAGTCTTCAGGCTCGGCGGCTACACGGAGCTCCTAGCCAAGGGAGTTGCGTCGAGCATATCGGAGGCCTTCGTGCCCAAGAAGGGCGTCAACGTACTCGTGGCCGACATACCCATGATGCCGCAGTACGAAAAACACCTCAAAGACCTCCTCGCCATCGGCCGGGAGCACTTCGTGGAGCTCCACACGACCATGCTCTCCGACGTCTGCCCCGTCTGCGGCGGGAGGATGGTGAAGAAGGGACGCCTCGTCTACTGCCCCCGTTGCAAGGTCCAGCTCAATAGGGACGTCAACGCCGCGTGGACGCTGGCCAGGAACATAATAAGGAGGCTCGGGAGGATGGAGCAACTCGCCGAGCTGCGCGAGGTCTTCATGCTCTCCTATCCCGACGTCTGAGTATACGCCGGGCCTCCAAGAGGCCCCGCAGAGGGTCCACGCCGCCGCACCCCAGCCTGGCCACGTCGAGCAGGACCCCGCCTGCGGGGTCGGGGCGCGCCTCGGCCCTCGCAAAGAAGTAGAGACCCCGCATCTTCACCACGGCGACGCCGTCCCTTAGGATCACGCCTCTGGGCCTCAACGCGGGCATCCTCGACCGGGAGAACCCCTCGACGGGGCCCACGGGCCCTATGGGCTCGAGGCAGATCGACACCTCCCTAAACTCGGCGGCGAGGATGAGGCCCAAATCCGGCGGGAGGGGCCTAGATATCGGGAAGCACACGGATAGATCGGCCAGGAGGGTCCCGCCGAGCCAGCCCACCGAGAGCACGCCGAGGCTGGGAAGCTCCGAGGGGCATAGAGAGGCGCCCCACTCGCCCGCTATCTCTCTGGCGTAAGCCCGCGCGCGGTCGAGGAGCGCAGAGAGGGGAGCGGGCTCGCTATATAGCAGTGTGTAGCGGATCCTCCGTTGCGCTATCCCCTCTATGTAGGCCCTCCGGACAGCTACCGGCTCCACCAACGGGCTCAATAGAGCGCATCTTTATATACCCCTCCCCAGCCAGACCTATGCCTCGGGAGGAGGAGTGGGAGGAAGAGGAGGAGCTGTGGGAAGAGTTCGAGGAGGAGTGGGAAGAGGAGGAAGAGTGGTAACATAACTGCCTTTTTACATTTCTTACGCTTTTGGATTCAACAGCGGCGTGATCGGCCCGATAAATCCTCAGCTAAGCCGATCGAACAAAGCCCCCGCGATGGCGGGCCCGGCGGGATTTCTAGGCGGCTGTGCCCGAACCCGCGACCTCCGCCCCACTAGGGACTACGGCTCCGAAGGCCGCCGCTCTTCCATGCTGAGCTACGGGCCCTTTACATATATATCTAATGTTATTTAAGCCTTACCCCCACCGTCGAGATACGCCGTAGAGAAAGGCAGTCTAGATCGGGGCGAGGCGCACAGCTGGATGAATAGCGCAAAACGCCAAGCGCGCCGCCGCGCCCGCAGAAAGGACAGAACCGTAACGGGCGAGCTCCGGGCGCCGCCCGGCGACGTCAACGCGCCAGAAGCCCTCTCCTCAGCTCCTCCAGCGCCTTTTCCAGCTCTTCGCTCCACTTGACTCTCCCCCTCAACGCCTCTGCCCTCTCGGCGAGTTCTCTCAAGAGGAGGACTACGTCTCTCGCCGCCTCTCCCCTATCCCTATACTTCGACAGAGCCATGTCGGGGTCCGGCCCGTGGTACTGGTAGTCGTGTAGTTTAAGTGCCTTGTCTGTGGCGAAGGAAAGTTTTGTGTGGCCTGCGTCTTCAAGCATCTGCGAGAGGGCGGTCATTCTGCTGGTGGGCACACGGGGCACCGCCGTGGATTCTAGCCAACGCCTCTCGTCTTCGCTTCTCGCCAGAGCCTTCAACTTGTCTAGGTCAAGTCTAAGGAGGGCGGCCATAAACGCCTTCCACGCCTGGAAGGCCTTGCCGGCGGCGTTCCTCACAAAGCCCTCTCTCAGAAATCTCAAAGCCAGCCCGGCCTCCACGAGGGCCTCTAGGAGGCGGGCAGAGACGTAGTCCTCGGCGGAGGGCTTGGGGAGGGGCCTCTCAAGAACCTCCACGTCCACACATCGTACGCCACTTAAAAGCTTCTACGTCTGGCCTTGGTCCGCCGCCTGTATAGCTCCGCAACTATTATCTCACCTGTACAACTCCTCATGGTTAGATACACCTCGCGGGATTCCTTGAGGGCCGGCGTCCCTCTTGGCGGGATTGGGGCGGGCAAGGTCGAGCTCGACAACAAGGGCCGTCTGGTCAACGCCACGTTTGCCAATAACTGGAGCAGGCCGATAAGGGAGTTGAGAGGGTTCCACGTATTCGTCTACGCCGAGGATCTCGACAAGCACCTCTTCGCCCAGGACGTCTCGGTGCTGGGGACCTTGCCCACGTTGGGGTCGGCAGGTTTTGTGGAGGCCGAATACGAGGGGCGTTGGCCCTTCGTTTGGCTTAGAGGCAGGCGCGGCGGCTTGGAGGTGGAGGTCGAGGGGTTCTCCGCCGTAGTCCCCGGCGACCTCAAAGACTCGTCGTTGCCGGCCGCCGGCCTCGCGGTCAGGGTGCGCGGCAGCAGAAGGGGGATAGCCGCCGTGTCGATACCCAACGTGGTCGGGGCCAACAACGTGGGGAGGATAAACGAGCCGGTCCCCGGCGGGTTTAAGGCGAGGAACGCGCGGGCCCACGAATACGATCCCCAGAACGGGGAGCTGGCCCTACTCGCCAAGGACCCAGTCGCGGTTATACCCCAGTTCAACCTCGACGTGCCTCGGTCTGAGGCTCCGAAGGTCTGCGCGTTGGGGCCCGAGGACGAGAGGCCTTGGCTGTACTTGATGGGCAAGGCCGATTTCGGACCTCGCGTAGCAGAGGCCTCAGGCGGCGGGGAGCAGCCTGCCGGCGTCGTCGCGGCGTCCTACGAGGGCGGCGAGGCGCGTTTCGTCTTGTCGTGGTACTTCGACAAGCCTTGGGCCCTCTACCCCTACGGCCACTACTACGAGAACTTCTTCAAGGACGCGGCGGACGTAGGGCGGTATTTCCTGGACGAGTACGACAGGCTCAGGCGGAGGACGGCGGAGTGGCAAGAAGGGCTGGTGGACCCCGCTCTGCCGGAGTGGCTGAGAGACGCCGTGATCAACAGCGCCTATATTCTGTCCGCCGGCACTTGGCTTACGAAAGACGGCAGGTTCTCCATCTACGAGGCCCCCGAGGTGGCGCCCATGCACGGCACCGTGGGCGGCCTCTGCTACGAGACCGGCTCCCTCCCAGTCGTGTTGATGTTCCCCCAGCTAGAGCGCTCCTTCCTGGAGCAACTGGCCCGCCATATGAGGGACGACGGATACGTGCCTCACGACTTGGGCACTCACAGCCTCGACGCGCCGTCCGACGGCACGACCGCGCCGCCTCGGTGGAAGGACACAAACCCGACCTTCATACTGCTCGTCTACAGATACTACAAGAGGACCGGCGACATCGACTTCGTGAAGTCGGTGTACGGGCGGCTCGTCGCCGCGTATAGATGGATGAGGGGCCAGGACAGGGACGGCGACGGCTTGCCCGAGCTGGAGGGATCCGGCGACAGCGGCTTCGACTGCGCCAAGATTCGGGGGCCCTCGGCCTACACGTCCAGCCTCTGGATAGCCGCGCTCGTCGCGTTGAGGGACCTAGCCGAGGCTGTGGGGGACTCGAAGACGGCCGAGGAGGCCGGCTCGGATCTGGAGAGGGCCAGGAACTCCTTTGAGAGATCGTTCGACGGCGTCTCCTACAAGGCGTGGGACGGCGCGCCTGAAGGCGCCGTCTTCGCGGCGCTCGCCGTAGGGGACTGGTGGCTGTATCTGGCCGGGTCGAGGGAAGGCGCCGCGCGGCGCGACAGGCTGGCCTCCGCCCTCTCGGCCGTGCTGAGGGTCAACGGATCTGCGTCGGCCAACTGCGCGCCCAACGCCTCGACGGGCAGGCCTGAGGCAGACGGCGAAATCTCTGAGCGGGTGGGCCGCCAGCTGACCGCGTCGTGGCCCCGCCTCATATTCAGCGTGGCCGCCTTGGGCTACGCCTTGACCGGCGACGCCGCGTGGCTCTCCTTGGCCGAGAAGGAGTGGAGGAGGCTCGTGGAGCTCGGCATGGTCTGGGACCAGCCGTCCCTCCTCCTCTGCCCCGAGGGGAGGCCGTATGAGGTGTATCTGGACCACTACATAGGGAGCGCCGCTCTGTGGAGCTTCACATATAGGTACGCGCTGTCGAGGCTACGCGGGGTCTAGGACCCTCTTCGCGGACGGCGGAGGCCTCCTCGCCATCGGCCAGATGCAAGGCCGAGATCCATAACTGTCTACACGGACAGACCGCCGAAGCTGGAGAAGGGGAAGGACACTTGGCCCAGATCGGCGCTCGCCGCGGACGGAGGGACGGCTTGACCTACACAGCCTACGAGCCGCCGGGGATTTCCACAGCCTCTCCAAGGCGGCCGAATACGGCTCTTCGTGGAGGCCGGGACGGACTAGCTCTCGGCGTATTCGATAAGAAGACGGGCGCCTCAAGAGTTGCGCATCTCGGCAAAAATACGCCGCGAAGAGACCCGCGAAGAAGTGCTTCGGCCCCTCGAGAGGCGCCTTGCCGAGAGAGGCGCCGGGAAGTGCCTAGCGGACCTGCGCAATTGCGGCGCGCTTAATCGCCCCGAGGCCCGAGCACCGGAACCCCAAGAGCCTCGGCCCTCTTCGCCATCCTCTTGTCGAAGGTTGCCAGGGGAAGGCCGAGCCTCCTCGCCGTCAAGATAACTACTAGGTCGTTGTAGTAGGCGAGACTCGCGCCGACCGCCTTTCTCAACGACGCCAAGTCCTCGCACTCCACGACGACCTTCTCGTAGCCCAGGAGAGCCCTCAAGACCTCGATCCCCCTATCCGGCGCCGCCTTCTTGAAAAACCACACTAGTTCGTGCACGACGACGGTGGGGAGGTGCCAGAAGTCTAGGGCGTCGAGGAGCGCCTCGGCCTCCCCATGAAACGGCGAATCCTCGACTACGTAGTATATCACCGCGTTCGTGTCGACGACCGCCTCACCCATCGGCTACGCCTTGTTCTATAACTCTGTCTATGTCCTCCGGCGCCAGCCTCATCCCCAGCCTAATCCTCGGCAACGCGCCCGCCGCCTTCCTTATCACTATCCGGTCGCCCTCGACCTCCACCAGCAGGCGGTCCCCCTCGCGGATGCCCAACGCCTTCCTGACATCCGCCGGGATCGTTATCTGGAAGTTGCGCGTCACCTTGACCACCGCCATATAGTTTGTATTTCTAGTAGCTTAAAAACCTAACTAGTTACAGCTAGGCCGCCCTACGCCAGTAGACCACGCCGTTCGCCTCCCTAGACTCCGCCCTGCCCACGAACTCTAGATGGACCAAGTGGGACAGAGCCTCGCCCACCGCGAAGAACTTGTTGTATACGTCGAGGCCGTCGAAGGGGCCTATATCCCAGCGGACTCTCCTCGCCACCTCGAAGGCGGTCATGGGGCCCTCGGCGAGTATGGCCTCTATCTCGGCCAGCCTCTCCTCGTGGTGCCTCTCTATCTCCCGTATCCTCCCGTCGAGGTCGGCTATGGGCTCCCCGTGGGCGGGATAGCCCAGGCCGAGCCCCCTGGATTTAGAAAGGCTCCTCAGATACTCCCCCAAGGGGTCGTAGCCCTCTATCTTGTACCAGTAGGATATGTTGGGCGTGATCTTGGGCAGTATGTGGTCCCCCGTAAAGGCGAATCCGTCCCCCACATAGACTATGTGCCCCGGCGTGTGGCCCGGCGTCCAGAGCGCCCTCAATCCGCAGGGAAGCCCCTCGCCGTCCCTCACCAGCCTCCAGGGAAGGCCCCAGATCTCCTCAAACGCCTTCTTGAACCTAACCATGGGGGCCACCTTCTGGGCCCCCTCCACCAGGTCCTTGGGCACGCCCTGCCGGAGATATTCCGAGAACAGCTCCGACAGGAACCTGTCGAAGTCCGAGGCCACGTGTCTGAACTCGGCCTCGCCTATGTAGTACTCCGCCGGGGCTATCTGAGAGAGGAGGGAGAGGAGAGTCGAGTGGTCGGCGTGGAAGTGAGTCACGAAGACTCTGGTTATCTCCCAAGGCCTCACGCCGAGCTCCCTCAAACCCCTCAAGAGCCCCACCGCCGCGTCGTAGGTCGCTATCCCCACGTCGACGAGGGCGTACCCGTCGCCGCACCTCAACACGTAGGCGTTTACGTGGCCAAGCTCCATCCCGGGAAGAGGCACCTTGACTCGGTCCATGGAGGCCGGGAACCACGTATATTTATAGGCCCTGGCTTCCGGCTATGTACATGGCGATCGAGAATAATTAGTAAAACTATAATACTTCATAATTGTTCATTATAATAAATAAATTAAAACTACTTAATGAATATTATAATACATATAACATCATTGCTACTCTAAAAATATAAATAATTTGCATATAAATATAAACTGATGGAATATTTATAGCACTTCCATCTCCACTTCATGGGCTTGCATCTGGACGCCACGAGCCTCTCGGTTTTGATCTCACTGCTCTTGTTATATAGCAGGTCGAGAGTCGCGCACATATCGCTATATAACATATCGCGGGAGACGGGGGTTAGCATAGCCACGGCGTATAGGAAGATAGTCGAGATGTCCCGCATGGGCCTCGTCTTGAAGCTCGGGAGAGGCGCCTACGCCATAACTCCCAAAGGCGCCTTCTACGTCGCGGCGGTAGCTATAGAGCAGGGGGCGCCCGACCACGTGCTGAGGGCCGCCATCAGGAGGCTGAAGGAGGACTGGGGCGTAGCCGATCTGGCAGACGAGGAGGTAGAGGCCTACGTGAGGCTCGTCTTGATAGGTCTGAGGAGGCTCGGGAGGCCCCCTCTGGGGTTCTGCGCCGACGACTTCGGCAGGACGGTCCAGGTCTTGTTGCCTCCCAAGTTCGGCAACGACGTGGTGTCGGCCATAGCCCAACACCTCTCCGTCCCTCCCGAGATGGTGAGGAAGGCGGAGAGAGTAATAGCGAGGGCCATCCTCGAGTTCTTCCCCTCGGTGAGGCTCCCCGACGGCTGTAGAGTCGTCTTGATGCCGCACGGCGAATACGGCGCGAGGCTGACGGCCCTCGCCGCCCACTGCAAGGTCTACGGCTACACTCTCAGCCTCAAGTGCGAGGCCGGCAGAGCCCTGGTGGCGCAGATCATCCGCCAAATTTTTCAAAAAGACGAAAAAACTGCCGGCGGCGCTTGAGAGGGCCCCCCGGCTTTTTTCGGCGGCTGAAAGCAAGGCTTAACTTAGGGCCTGCGTCAACCTCTCATGTCAAATCCCTGGCCTGTGAGCTGGAACGGCTGGGGCCCCTATATGCCGCCCGACTTCGAGATGATATGGGGGTGGAGGATCGCGGTCGCCGTGTTCATGACTGCGCTTGGCGCCATGACCATGTTGCTGTCGGCGTTCTACGAGGCGAGGAAGATAAAGGGCATAGCCACGCGCTACGGGATGATCGCCGGCTGGCTCTTCATAATAGTCGCGTTGGTGTTCTTCGTCATAGATCTGGGAGTCCCGTCTAGGGCGGGCAACATAATCTTCATAGGGTGGGTCAACGGCAGGCTCGCCCAATCCTGGATGGACTGGGGCGTCATGTTCCTGGGAGGCATGTTCCTCTGGGGGCTGCTCTACCTTGGCTCCACATTCATCAAGCCTCTCCAGAGCCCCGCGTTCCTGAACGCCCTGTACTACCTCATAATGATAAACGCTGTATTGGCCACCGTCTACACGGCCTACCTCTTCGCCGCCGCCGGAGGGAAGTCATATTGGTGGAACGGCTCTCTGCCCCTGCTCTGGCTCTCGTCGGGCTTGGGCTACGGCGCGGCGTTCATGTTGTTGCTGGGCAGATTCGTCAAGTTGGAGAGGGGGTCCGACATAGCCAAGCTGAGGCATTTCCTCCACGAGCTGAGCTGGATAGACCTCCTCGCCGTGGTCTTCGAGGCCTTCGCGTGGGCGCTGTTCCTCAGCGTCGCCTTCTCCAACCACGTCGAGGCCGAAATACCGCTGACCCAGCTACTGTTCCAGGACTACGCGCCGTACTTCTGGGGCTTCGTCGTGACGCTCGGCATAGCGATACCTCTGCTCCTCGAGATAGCCCTAATGAGGACGGACCCGCTGGGGAAGTTCGCCGCGTATGCCATACCGGTCATATTCCTAGCAGTTATGATCGGCGGCTACACGCTCAGGTACATAGTCATAGCGACTGCCTACTACTACCACCCGTTCACCCCACTACTGCAAGCAACTAGCCAGTGGGGGCCATGGTGGTCGTAAGCCCCAAGCTCACTAGGAGGGACTTCCTCAAGCTCGCCGCAGTAACCGGCACTGCCGTCGCCGTAGCCGCGACCGTCAGCAAGGAGCAGTTCATATTCGGCAAGGTCTTCAAGGAGGGGGCAAAGCTGGAGGCGACGACCGGCGACGTGGTGGCCTTCACTACCTGCTACGGCTGCCTCGGCAGGTGCAACGTGCAGGTGACCATAAGCCCCAACAAGTTGCCGAGGTTCATAACCGGCTCCATCTACACCAGAAACGAGGGCGGGACGTGCCCCATAGGCGCGTCCACCATGCTCCACTACCTCAGCCCCGCCCGTCTGAGATCGCCGCTGTTGAGGGTGCCCAACAGCGAGAGGTGCGAGGGCAACTTCATAGAGATCACGTACAACGACATGCTGGACATATTGGTCAACGGCGACGACGCGGCGATATTGAAGGAGAGGGGCTGGAAGTACGGCTTCCTCGGCATGAAGAAGATAAACCAATGTTGCCCCGAGAAGTTCGTCTACTATACCGGCAGAGACCAGTACAACCCGGCCGAGAACACCTGGTTCGCCGCCATGTTCGGTTCGCCTAACCAGGCAGGCCACGGAGGGTTCTGCGCCACTAACGTTGCGTCGGGAGGCTCGTACATACTGGGCGGCACCTGGTGGGAGTACGGCGGGTGGGACAGCAGATATATAAAGCTCTTGATCCTCGCCGGAGTCACCCAAGACCACTTCCCGACCATAATAAGGAGGGAGATCACCAAGGTGAAGGACAGAGGAGGCGAGATCATATACATGTCGCCGGAGAGGATCGGCAACTTCGGACAGGTCTCCGACGAGTGGATACCCGTCATGCCGGGCACCGACGGGCTGGTGGTCTGGTCCGTCATACAGCTCCTCATCAGCGCGTGGAAGAACGGGGTTAAGGCCATAGACGAGGAGTACCTCAAGTGGTACACCAATGCCCCGTGGCTCGTGATAACGAACCCCGACGGCTCCGTGGATCCGCCGCAGGCCCCCAACACCGGGCTGTTCTTGAGAGTCAAGAACAAGAACGGCGACTGGGTCCCCGCCGTGATGGGCTCCGACGGCAACATATACCCGTTCACCGACGTGCCTTGGCAGAACGGCGTGTCGCCCGTGCTGGAGTACCGCGGCACCGTCACCGTGCCGAAGGGGCCCGACACGGCGGAGACGGTGACGGTAAACGTCAGGACTGTGTTTACGTTGATAGAGGAGGAGGCCATGAAGCCCGACTACGCGCCGGAGAACATAGAGGCCAAGTGGGGCACCCCGCCTGCCTACAAGATAAGGGAGCTCGCCCAGAAGATCATCGACCTACTTAACAACGGGAGGGTCGTGGTGCCGGCTAAGTGGACCGACTATTTGGGCAGACAGCACGACTACTTCATCGGCACGCCGTTCTCCGTCTACATAATGAGAGGCATATCGGCCCACTCCAACGGCTTCCAGACAACCCGCGCCTTCGCCCTGCTCCTGGCGCTGGTCGGAGCCGTGGACGCGCCCGGCGGCTGGATGTACAAGCCGCCCGCGCCGTGGCCCATACCCGACGGCGACTACTGGCCTCCCTACATAACGCCGCCCGATCCCAGGATGAGGGTGACGGCCGACGACTACGCGGCCAACCCGTCGCTGTTCACAGGGCCCAACGGCGAGAAGCTGATAGGCGCCATAGGGGGCACTATGATAACCGAGAGGATACTCAACGACGGGACTGTCCAGGTCACGCACGTCTACAAGGTGCCGTACCCCAAGGCGATACAGGTGACGACTAAGGTCATCAACTACACGCCCGACAACGTCGTCGTCGACGACAACGGGCACCCGTTGCTGATAGACAGGGCGTTCAGCTGGGAGTTCCCGTTGGCCCTACACAGAGTGTGGACCGCGGTCAACATAGACGCAGGCCTCGAGTGGCCGTACAGGGTCGAGTTCTTGCTCTGGCACATAACCAACCCCTACTGGGACAACGCATACGACATAGACAAGGACCTCGGCCTATTGAGGATGAGGGACTCCGACGGGAGGTACAGGATACCGTTCGTGGCGATAGTCGACACGTTCTACGGCGGGTCTGTCCCCTGCGTCGACTTGGTGATACCCGACACCACGTTCTTCGAGCGCTACGGCGAGCACAGCCTGCTGGACAGGCCGACGAGCGCCACCTACGGCCCCGCCGACAATATAGAGTGGCCCATCTTGCCTCCGCTGTTCAAGGAAGTCATACCGTGGAGCGACGGCGAGATAATACTGGGCGAGAAGCTGGGCCTGCCGGGCTTCCTGGACCAGAACGGCAACCCCATGTACCCCAACAAGATGTACGACTGGCTGTGGAAGTTCCAGATAGCGCCGGGCGTCGGCGTGCTCTACATGGCGAGAGGCAAAGGAGGGACTTCCTGTTGCAAGGGCGAGCCAAACCCCGACCAGATAAAGATGTACGTCTACCCTGGCTTCATACCCGCCGGGAACTACTCAAGCCAGAAGACGTACCCGCCGCCTCAGAAGATCCCGGTGACCAACGGCAAGTACCCGCCCGGCGTCAACCCGGGCACGCAGACCGTCGGACACGCCTTCGGCTACTACGAGCTACCGCTGGAGATAAGGTACTTCCGCCACGTCAACAAGGGCTATCTGGAGTGGGCCGTCAGCGTCGGCATGATGCCGTACGCCAAGCCGGTGATCATACAGCTGTACTCCGAGATAATCCAGAAGTACAAGCTGGCGGCCTACAAGCTCTGGAAGGGCTACAACGCCTACTACTACTACATGTACGAAAAGACGAAGGACCCCAAGTACCTCGACCTAGCCCGGAAGAACGCGTCGCCGCCCGACGACTGGTGGGGCACCAACGTGGCGAAGATAATCAAGTTGACCTACAACCCCATACCCGCCTGGTACCCGCCGCTCGAGTGGCAGACCCCGGACGGATCGCCGCTGGATCAGTACCCCATAGCCACCATAAACAGGAAGACGACGCCGTGGTACTACCACACTTGGGAGAACCACCACCCGTGGCTGAGGCAGATAATACCGTATTCGGTGGTCTGGATGAACCCCAAGACCGCCGCCCAGTACGGCATAAAGGACGGCGACTGGGTGGAGTTCACCAGCAGAGGAGGGGAGGTGGCGAGGGGACAGGTGAAGCTGACGGAGGCCATAGCGCCCGGCGTGGTGGGCTACTGGAAGTCGAGGAACGCGAGGGCCGGCGCCTTCGGCATACCGCCGAACTCGCTGGAGGTCACCAAGGGCTTCATGTTCAACGACATATATATCTACACGAGGGCCGAGAGCCTCGGCGGCGTCCCCAACTCGCAGTACACCGTGGACGGCCTCATAGCGGCTGTCCAGCAGGGCAAGTACCCGACGCTGAACTTGGACCCGTTCAGCGGAAAGACAGCGTGGGGAGACCTCCGCGTGAAGATCGTGAGGGTGGCCAACGACAAGCCCGAGTCTGCCTGGGGCAACGCCGACAGCATCCTCAAGACTCCGCCGAAGCTCATAGTGGGCGAGGAGGCGTGGTCGATCGGCGTCTTCAACTACAACGCGTACAAGCAGCCGAGCGAGATGGGGATAGGCTGGTACCAGGTGAACTCGGCGTGGTACCAGTTCCAGCAGGCGGTGGAGGGAAGCATGGGCTACAGCTTCGAATCGGCGCTACAGCCGAAGAAGAAGGGAAAAACCGTGGGTGAGTAGCCATGGTCCAGCTGGCCATCCTCACGGACCTGAGCAAATGCTTCGGATGCGCCGCCTGCATGCTGGCCTGCAAGGAGTGGCACTCCAGCGGCTGCTACGGGCCGATGACGGATCTGAACCCGTGGGGCCCGGAGCCCGGCAAGGCGCCTTGGTCGGTGTTCTTCCTGCGCGTGTTGCACGTGGAGGTCGGCGAGTTCCCCAACACCAAGACCTTCAGCGTCCCGATAAGCTGCTTCCACTGCAGGAACCCGGCGTGCACCACCGTGTGCCCCACCGGCGCCATATTCAAGAGGAAGGAGGACGGCGTTGTGGTCATAAACTACGACGTGTGTATCGGCTGCAGGTACTGCGAGAACGCGTGCCCCTACGGCAACATAACCTTCGACCCCGTGGAGGGCGTGTCGAAGAAGTGCACTCTGGCCATAGACCGCATATACGACGAGTCTCTGCCGGAGTACGAGAGGATACCGCCGTGCGTCAGGAACTGCCCCGCCGGCGCGAGGATATTCGGCGACATGGACGACCCCAACAGCATAATATACAGAGAAGCCAAGAGGAGGGGCGCGGTCCCGCTCGGGCCGGAGTACGGCACCGACCCGCCGAGCCTCTACATAATGCCGGGCACCCCCGTCAACGTGGCGGGCCGCGATTACCAGTGGCCTTCAATGACCAAGGAAGAGGAGTTCGCCGTGAGGACCGGCGCCGCGGACGTGCCGAAGATACTGTCGAAGCTCAAGGGCGTCAAGCCGACCGGAGGCCACTGCGGAGGAGGGGTAGGAGGGCCGACCGGAGAGGGGACCTAATGCTCCTGCAACTATCTAAACAAATATCTTTTTTCCGCGCCGTCCTCTACGACTTCCTCTCGTCGGTTTTCATCTACCCCTACAGGCTGTCTGACTTCCAGGAGCTCGTGGCGTCGAAGCTCGAGGCGGTGGAGGCGGCGAGGAAGGCCCTGGCGCGGATATACGACTTCAAGCACCTAGACGCCTTGGTGGATCTGGCCAAGAAGGTGGACGACTACGACGACCTCACGCCCATAGAGGTCGACCTCACTAGGATAGACTACGCCGTGCCGCCCTTCGAGGGCTATCTCCACACCGGCTACCTGGACCTATCGGTGGAGGAGGCGGTGAAGAAGTTCTACGCAGAGTACGGCGCGGGCTTCGAGAAGGGGTTCAGAGACTTGAGGGCCGACCACATAGCGGTGGAGCTGGCGTTCATGTCCTATCTGGCCTTCAAGGAGCAGGAGGCCGACGACCCCTTCAAATATCTGGAGGGGGAGAGCCGGTTCTTGACCAACCACCTACTGACGTGGGTCCCCGTCTTCGTGAGGAGGGCCTTGAAGCAGGCCTCGACCGAGTACGTGAGGAAGGCGCTTCTGTTCACAAGGGAATTCCTCAACCAAGATAGAGATATAATCGAGATCATTATGAGCGAAGATGAGGATTCTCAGTAACGACGGGAAGGTAGTAGTCGTCGAGGATCCCTCCAAGGAGGATCTCGAGGCGGTCGCGAGGGACAACCCGGGCGCCCAGATAGTGGTGGTGTTGAGGGAGGCCGAGGCGCCGCCGGAGCTCCCCAAGGGCCTCCACCCCCTCGAGGTCCACGTAGCTAGGGCCTCCTCTGCCGTGGAGATCGCGGCGGCCCAGCTCAGGGCGAGGAGAGCACAGTTCCACCTAGAGGCGAGCAAGGCGGTCACCAGGAGGGATTTGTTGAGGGGCGAGATCTTCGTCAAGAGGGCCGTCCCCCAGCTGTCGCCGGAGCTCTGCATGGCGAGGTTCGGCTGCTCCGAGTGCGTCGACGTCTGCCCGACGGGCGCCCTCAAGCTCGCCGACAGGTCGGTCTCGGTAGACCCCTCGAAGTGCACCGAGTGCGGCCTCTGCATATCCTCGTGCCCGACGGGCGCCCTCTCGGCTCCCGGCGCCGACGACGTGGAGATCGCGGCGGCGTTGGCCAAGGCGAGGCTCCACGGCACGTCCCGCGTCGTCTTCACTTGCTACAAGTCGGCGGAGGCCAGCGCCGAGGGCAGATACGTCTACAGACTGCCGTGTATAGGAGCTCTGGGCCCCGAGTGGGTCCTAGAGGCGGCGGCCGCGGCGGGGGAGGTGGAGGCGTACTGCCCCGACCTCAAATGCCCGGCGGCTGGGGCCAAGGCGGGGCTCGAGGTAGTGGAGGAGGTCGCCGAGGCCTTCGGCTTCGAGAAAATCGAGTCGAAGGAGGATAGAGCAGTCGTGAGGACGTCGCCCAAGGCCGTCTCCTACTCGGGCTCGCGGCGGAGGGACTATCTGGAGGTCCTCTCGAAGTTCAGAGACGCCTACACCGGCAGGAAGACGCAGGCGCTCAAGATGTATAGGGTCGACGTGGATCCGAGCAAGTGCTCGCTCTGCGGCGTCTGCTTCGCCAAATGCCCCCAGAGGGCCTTCGACGTCTCCAGGACAGGCGACGCGATAAAGCTGACTCTAAACCCGTTGAAGTGCGTCGGTTGCGGCTACTGCGAGGAGGTCTGCCCCGAGAAGGCCATAGCGGTAGGGAGACACGACTCCCTCCCGCCCGAGGTTGAGGAGAAGGCGGTGGACTACGTAGTTAGGTGCAAGTCTTGCGGAAGGCCCTTCGACACGTTGAGGCATATAGAGACGGTCAAGCGGAGGATGGGCATCAAGGGCGACCCCGAGTGGCTCTATATGTGCCCCGACTGCCGCCGCTACTACACCGCGAAGCGCATGCTCGAGTCGGCGCTGGGCAAGGGGGCGAGCCCCAAGGGATAGCCTTTTTTCCCCTTTCCGTCGGCGCGTCTCGCCGACATGCTTTAGCTATCATTAGCCCAACTGTTAAAAAACTAAACAATGGGGGTAACATGGCGATCAACAAAACTCTGGTAATAGCGGTTGTAGTTGTTGTTATCGTCGTAGCGGCCGTCGTCGTGATGCTCTCCCAGCAACAGCAACAAGCCCCGTCCGCGCCGTCGGCGTCCGCGCCCCAGACATCCCCGTCGTCCACATCACAAGCCACCACCGGCCTCTCGGGCTCCCTCACCATATTGGTGCCCACAGGCGATCCGACCCTCATGCCCTACATAAAGCTCGCCGCGGCCGAGTTCATGAAGGCCCATCCCGGCGTCCAGATAACTATAGAGCCCGTCCCCTTCGGCCAGATGGTCCAGACGGCCCTCACGGCGCTCCAGAACAAGAACCCGGACCCCGCGTTGATAATATTCTACCCGTCGCAAGCCTCCACGTTGGCGCCCTACCTCATGGACCTCAGGCCGTACTTCAACAGCGGCCTCTTCAACAGATCCGACATACCCATGAGCGCCATGGTCTCGGTGATTGTGTTGTCCAAGAACGGAACCATAACTAAGATCTTCGGCGTGCCTTTCCAGATGGTCTTCGGCTACGTCTTGGTTTACAGGAAATCTATATTCAACAACGCCACGTTGCAGGCGGAGTTCAAGCAGGAATACGGCTTCGACCTCAACCCCCTGACGTGGTCCTCCTGGGACCAGTTGATAGACGCGGCCCAGTTCCTCCAGTCTAAACACGTGGCCAAATACGCCTTGCTATTCCCCGACGGCCTTCAGCAGGCCATATTCAACGGCTTCATAACAATCTTCTACACCTACGCCCTCAACGACTCCTGCGTGGGCATACCTGCGGACGTCGCCAAGGGAGCCGTGCCGACTCAGGGCTATTGGGCCTACTTCAGATACACGCCCAGCGGCGCCGTGAATATAACCGTGGGCTGCCCGTCCTTCATCCAGGCGTTGAGGACATACAAGAAGCTCGTGCAGTTCCAGCCGCCTATCGACGTGCAGGCCATGGAGTACGACCAGCTGAGGGACCTCTTCCTCACCGGCGACTACGCCATGGTGGCCGCCTGGACCAGCTTCATACCGATATACAACAACGCATCGGTCTCTAAGGTGGCGGGCGACATAGCCATATCGCCGCTCCCCGGCGGGAGGAACCCGTACGGCACCGGCCTGGCGCCCACCTTCATAGGGATTAACCCGTACGCCCGCGATCCGCAACTGGCCGCCGAGTTCATAGCGTTCTTAATCTCGCCGCAGATGTACAAGCTAGGCGCCGAGAAGGTGGGCTTCGTGCCGGCGACCATAAGCGGCATAGAGGCCGCCGCGCAGGTGCCCTCCATGAGCTGGCTACAGCCCTTCGTGCCTCTGCTCAAGGCGGGCGCCAACGTGACCGATCTACAGAGGCTCACGCTGGTCAACCGGGTGACCAACTTCTTCACAGACATGAGGCCTTACTTCATAAACCAAGTGGCCAACTACCTGAGAGGGCAACAAGACGCCGAGACCACCCAGATGAATATCTACAAGACCTGGCTCAGCATAATGAAGATATCGTAATGAGGGATAAACAAATCCTTTTTTTGGCCCTCCCCGCACTCATCTACCTTTTCGCCCTGACCATATACCCCATAGCCGACAACGCCGTCTTGAGCCTCTACGAGAGGACCTACGAAGGCACGTTCAAGTGGGTAGGCCTCGGGAACTACCTCTGGCTGTTCCAGAAAGACCCCTACGGGCCTCTGGTGGTCTGGAACACGATCCTCTACTCAGTAGCCACGCCCGTCATATCTATAGCGCTGGCGATACCCATAGCCCTAGCCGTAAGGCGGCTGGGCGGAAAGTGGCTTTTGCCCCTTATGGTGCCCGCCTTCATACCGCCCGTCACGGCCGCAATGGCGTGGTACCTGATGCTCAACCCCCTATACGGGCTCGGCTACTACCTAATGAAGGCCGGCTTGATCAAGACAAACCCCATAATGTCGGTGTGGACCGTGGTGCTTGTCGACGTCTGGCGCTCCCTCCCCACCGCGGTGTTGGTGATATACTCGGGCCTCAGGGCAATACCCAAGGCGGTCGAGGAGGCGGCGTTGGCCGACGGCCTGGCGGGGCCCAGGAAGTTCCTGGCGGTGGATCTGCCCCTCGTATCGCCCCAGATCTTGACAGCCTTCATACTCACGGCGCTTACGGGCTTCTTCACCTTCGATCCCATATATATCGGGACGGCCCAGGCCGGGCCCCGCATACTCGACAACCTGGCCTACTACAGCTACGAGGCCTTCTCCGCAGGGGAGTTCGGGTACTCCGCCATGTTGATAGTTGTGATGACGGCGATAGGGACTGGGCTGTCGCTGGCGTACATGAAGGCCCTATCGGCGAGGACCTTCGTCAGATTGCCCGCCCCTGCCTGGATCCCCAGGAGGGAGTTGCCCAAGGCGTTGCACTACGCCGTGCTGGCGCTGGATCTCGCCTTCGTCGCTCTGCCTCTCGGGTGGCTCCTCCTAATGTCGGTGAAGCCTCCGGGCGAGATAATACAGATCCCGCCCAGCATATTGCCCTCCCGGCTCGACGCGTCCAACTACCTCCAGGCCTTGGGCGGAGGCTTGCCCTTCTTCTTGATGAGCATATACATATCCGCGATAAACTCCGTCGTCACGGTCCTCCTCGCGGCCATGACGGCCTACCAGATGAGGGTCCACGGACTCGGCGGGGGGAAGCTCGTGGCGTATATCCTGTACCTCATGTCCACCCCCACCCTCGTGTACATAGTGCCGCTCTTCTTAATACTTAGGGAATTGAAAATATTAAACACCCTCTGGGCCCTAGTGTTGACGTACCCCATAATGACCCTCCCCTACAGCATCTGGATACTCTACAACTACTACTCCGGCTTCGACAGAAGGATAGAGGAGGCGGCGCTCGCCGACGGGATGAACAGAATAAAGGCCTTCGCGAAGGCGATTCTGCCCCTCAGCAGAAGCGGCATGAGCGTCGCCGGCCTCTACGCGTTCCTATTCTCGTGGGGGGCGCTCATCTTCCCGCTCGCCTTCACGTCGACGCCCTACAATTTGGCCAAGCCGTTGAGCTTCAGCGGAGCCCAGACCTTCTCGATATATATAGGAGAGCTCATGAGCCCCATAGCCATGAGCTACGGCGGGGTGGCCGCCGCGGGCATTCTGAGCGCCATACCGCCGTTGGTGTACCTAGTCGCGGTCAGGCGCAATCTTGAAAAGATCTGGGGCGCCGGGTGACATGCTCCTCCTCAAGGACGTAGTCAAGACCTACAAGGGCTTCACCCTGCGCGTCGAGTCGTTGGAGATACCCGACAGACACTACGTCGTGGTCCTAGGGCCCTCCGGCTCCGGCAAGACGACCCTCCTCCGCATAATTGCCGGGCTCGAGAGGCCGGACAGAGGCTCGGTTATCCTCGACGGGAGGGACATCACGAATCTGCCGGTGTGGGAGAGGGACGTAGGGATAGTGTTCCAGAGCTACGCCCTATACCCCCACCTCACAGTCTTCGACAACATAGCCATGCCCCTCAAGAACAAGAAGCTCCCCAAATCCGAGATAAAGAGGAGGGTCGAGGAGATAGCGGCAGTCCTCAACATAGCCGACCAGCTCCACAAATACCCCAACCAGCTGTCGGGAGGACAACAACAGAGAGTCGCCATAGCTAGAGCCCTAGTGAAGGAGCCCAAGGTGCTGTTGTTGGACGAGCCCCTCAGCAACCTCGACGCCAGGCTGAGGCTGGAGGTCCGCGGCTTCCTCAAGGAGCTCCAGAGGAGGCTCGGCGCGACGGTCCTCCACGTTACCCACGACCAGGAGGAGGCCATGGCCCTAGGCGACCTGCTGGTGGTCATAAACAACGGCAGGATAGAGCAGGTCGGCCCGCCGGACGAGCTCTACGCAAGGCCCAAGAGCCTCTTCGTGTTCCAGTTCCTAGGCCTCAGCAATCTCGTCCCCGCCAAGCTCTTGGGGCTCGACGGCGAGTTCTCCGTCGGCTTCAGGCCGGAGGACGTGGCGCTCGGCGAGGGCGACCACAAGGCGAAGGTGTTGAGGGTGGAGTACCTAGGCCCCTACAAGCTGTACGAGCTGGACTTCAACGGCGTGAGGATCAAGGCCAGAGCGCCGCCGGCCGCGGCCTTCGAGGAGGGGGACGTCGTGCCGTTCCGCGTAGACGTCAAAAAGATAATTCGGTTCGGGTGACATGTACCTACACATAATCGGGTCGGGCGCCGGGGGGAGCCCCGGCTCCAAGAGGTGGAGGGCGGCGAACCTCCTCGAGACGGACGGAGGCTTGGTAGTCGTCGACTGCGGCGTCGGCTGCCACTACCGCCTATCGGATAGAGGGCTGCTCACCGAGATAGACTACGTCTTTGTGACGCACAGCCACATGGACCACTTCCTCGGCCTCCCGGAGGCCCTCTTCCAGGCACATATAGAGGGCAGAAGGAAGAGGCTCGTCGTCGTGGCGCCGAAGATAGTGGCGAGGACCATAGAGGCCGCCTCGCCCCATCTGCTCAAGAACATAAACTACCAGCTCGAGATAAGGCCAGCCGCGCCGGGCCCTCTCCTGGAGCTCTCCGGCCTAAGGGTCGAGGCGGCCCAGGCGTGCCACCACACCGCCGAGGAGGCCTACGCCTATAGGGTAGAGAGCGGCGCGTCGTTGGTGTTCACCGGCGACACCTCGCCCAACTGCGAGCCCGTGAGGCGGCTGAGCCGCGGAGTCGACGTGTTGGTCCACGAGGCCACGTGCAACGAGCAGAACGCCGGCGTCTGCTCCAAGTACGGCCACACCACGACTCTACAAGCTATAGCGGAGGCCGACGCCGTCGGGGCGCGCCTGCTGGTCCTCACCCACATAGACGAGGGGTTCAACCCTACGGTGCACAAAGACGTCGAGAGGACAGGCAGGAAGGACGTGATAGTCGCCGAGGACAACATGTGGCTGAGGATCTAGTATAGGCCCATCGGCGGAGGCGCTAGGTGCTTAGCGGAGAAAAGAGGAGGCCTAGAGTAGCATAACCCCCAGCAAGAACGGCGACGTGCAGATGTCTGAATTTCTAATGGATCCGTGCCGATGCGCCGTACTGCGGTCGTTGGGAATTGCGGATATCTGCAGAATAAAATGCCGCCGGCTTCGACGTCTGGGAATTTTATAATTGGGTTATTCTGATATGTACGAGAGTTGTAATGGTGTCTAAGAAAAACACTGTGTATATTCCTAAAGAGATAGCTGACGCGCTGGGCATTGGGGAGGGGTCTCTGCTGGAGCTCCGGGTGGAGGGAGGCACGCTGGTGGCCGTGCCGATCTCCAGCCCGCTTAGGCTGGCCCTCGAGGGGTCTAAGTTCGCCAAGACTACCGTGGACGAGTTCGAGAGGGAGGGCGAGGAGAAGCAGGGGTGGAGAGGGTACTTCTCGACACCCCGTTTATCTTGCCCATATTGGGGTCGAGATGGAGGGGCGGCGCCGGCGCTGAAAAGGCTTAATCCGCTGTCGAGAAGAGGCGAGGTGAAGCTCTATTGCTCGGACTGTAGGCTTTGTGGAAGATCGCAAAGACCAATTTCGATATTAAGAGAGTAGATATGGGGGCTTAGGAGCATCGAGCTGGGCCTCCGGAGGGCCTACGCAGACCGCCACGTCTTTCTCAAAGCGTTAGAGCCCAGGCGAAGGGGCATCGCGACGTTGTAGACCTGATTCTCTACGCAACCGCCGTGAGGGGCGGCCACCTCTTCCTAGCCGTTGGGTCTATATCTGCTATGACAGCCTTTGCGGCGGCCTGCTCATGAGGTTCGCCGATTTTGACGGGCTTGTAGATCACCTAGGCGGCGCCTCTGGCGGTCGGGGACGGCGGCGCCCGCGGCGGTGGCAGTATTTTGTTCGGCGCAGTGCCGAGCGTCGCTACCCGCTTGGAGTAGCCAAGTTTTAAAACTGTGGCGTGATTATGAACGTGGGGGCTCCCGTCGATCTGCTTAAGGAGGCGGAGAGGCGGGGGGTAGATTTAGTGGATCTGCTGTCTAGGGCGCTGGAGCTGGATCCCCCTAGGCGCGCTTCTGCGCATTTTGAGCTTGCTGTTAAATATCTGGAGGAGGGGAGGGGGCTAGTCGATAAGGATCCGGTGCAGGCCAGCGAGAAGCTGTACAAGGCGGCCGAAGAGGCGGTGAAGGCGCTGGCCGTCGCCCTGGGACTTGACGAGGCGGAGAAGGCTGGGGAGATGGGCAGGTGGACGGCTACCCTCCTCTTCTCTGCCGTAGACAAGATCGCGGAGAAGAGGGGGAGGGAGTTTAAGCTTTGGTGGAAAAGCGCGTGGTTTCTCCACGTGGAGGGTTTCCACGAGGCTAGGCTCACGGTGGCGCAGGTTAGGGACGAGGTGGAGTACGTAGAGAAGATAGTGGAGGCCGCGGCTGAGGCAGTGGAGGGCAAACCGCCGCGGGGGCAGAGCGCCTAGGCCGGGTCAGCGGACTGAGGCGGCGGAGAGGCGGAAAACAGCTCCGCACAAGCCCATAAGCCAAGCGGCGGCTTTAGCCGCGGCTTGGTGCCGTGCTCGTCGGAGGCCGCGGTCTGCTTCAGCAGAGCCTGACGGCGTCTCTTAGGAACCAGATGTAGGGCGGCTTTTCTCTGTCCTTGACGTAGGCCACCTTTATGTCGAGGAGGTAGGCCAGCTCTCCGAGGACTGCCTCGGCCTCCGCCAGAACCTCGGCCTTAACGTCTAGGGGATCCCCCTCCTCTACGAATAGAAGAATGTCTAAATCGCTGGAGCCCGTGACTCTCCCAGCCACGGCCGAGCCGAAGACGTAGCACTCGACGCCGTACTTCCTAAGCGTCGGCAGTATCGCCTCTGCGATTTCTCTCCACCGCCTTAGGGCCTCGATCCGCCTCAACGGCTCCATAGCCTCTTTACGAGGTCCACAACCGCCTCGGCGGTCTTCACTGCTATCTCGGCCCTTTCTCGGTCGACGCCCGGCACGCCGTACTGCCCAAGGCTCCGGGCGTCTTCAAGTATTATTAGCTCCCGCCGGTATTGAGCCGCGAAGTCTGCCGCCTCGCCGCCTAGATATTTAGCGACTACGCCGAGAAGCGTCCTTACGGCGTGAGTTCTAGGGGGCTCTACCCCAAGCTTGATCAATAAAGCCTTGACCGACAGCTGGGCGGCGATCTCGGCGCTTACAGCCGCGGCGTTGTACAGACCTTCGCCGAGCAGCGTGCGGGCCGCCTTTAGGTACTCCTCGGCCCTCTTTAAATATTCCTCTGCCACCTCAAGACTCATATCCAACGCACTGCCGCGCTATATAAGAGTAAATCCACCCTCCTCTGCCCGCCGCGGTGTAGAGTCTGACGGATATCCCGTCTGCACGAGTTGGACCACCGAGCCGTAAGGCAGGCCAAGTTCGGCTAGAGACTTGGAACGCTACGCCGAATAGGTCTAAAGAGATAACACGCGGCCGCCGCATGAACGTGCTCCACATAGCGGCCTCCTACTCCCGCAAAGGAGCGGGGCACCGGCTCCCGGCGCCCCTCGCACCTCCGCGTAAGTTAAGCAGAAGTGGCCTCCCAGCGGCTGTAATTTTAAAATCCACACCCGCCTGTACACGTGTCTATCGATCTCAAGACGCTTGAGGAGGTTGTGGAGAGAGCCGTTAGGAAGGCCCTCGCGGAGGCCCGTAGCGAGGAGATGAAGGCAGTCGCCGAGGCTTTAAAGGCGCTGGCAGACTACACCAAGGCCGGATTTACACAAGTCACTGCAGAACTTGGAGAGTTGAAAACTCAAGTCGCCGACTTGAAGACGAGGGTATCTGCATTAGAGACACATACAGCTAGTTTAGAAAAACGCGTATCTAATCTTGAGGATAGTGTGGGCTCACTAACTGAGGCAACTCTCTCCCGCTACGTGTGGGAAGATCTTAGAGAGGAGGTTAAGGCCAGAGGGGAGGTCGTGTTGGCGAGGAGGCGGAACGCCCGCGTGGACGGCCTAGACGTCGATCTTCTTGTGGAGACGGATAAGTCTGTCTACGTGGTGGAGGTTAAGACAAGGCCGAGGAGGAGGGATGTAGACGCCGTGGCTAGGAAGGCGGAGGCCGCCCGGGGGGCCTACGGCAAGCCGGCAGTGGCTATCCTCGCCGGCGTGAGGATAGGAGACGACGTAGAGAAATACGCAAAGGGAAAAGGAGTGCTCGTGTATAGGTACTAGCGTGCGGCGGCTTACAGAGAGCGCGACGACGCCGTCGATCTAGCCTGAACCTCTCCGATACCCGATATCTTGGCCTCTAGAGGCTGGGCAAATCTCCCTAAGTCCCTAGCATCTGAGACACGAAGGAGCCGAGGACAACACGCGACTAAGGATCTAAGAGGTTGATATCCGAGAGGAGCGTCCCACAGCCCCCGCCGTCGGCGCCGATTTCGCCGGCAACGTCGGGCGGGTTGCCCCGTCCGACGCCGCCGGTTTATCCCCGCGTCGCCCCCGCGATTGGGCCGCGGAGGCTTAGGCCGAGGGCGGTCGAGGGCTGTGGGACGAACCCTATCTCTTCCCATATTTAAAACAGTAGTTCTGTATTACCTATATCATACACAAAGAATCCGACGGAAATCATGGAAATATAGTGCGAGAATTTCTATTTCCTCTATTCTCTATATTTATCGAGATCTCGCATGCCTTCCCGCGTCTGGCACGTTTTATACGGGCGAGGCGTCGGGATGCCGCGATCTGCCTCGCCGGAAGCGCTACGTCGGCGATCAGCGACGTGCAATATCGTCAGACATCGGCTCGCGGAGGGTCATCACCCCGCGTAATGTAATACTCTTATATTACCAACAATATTTATAATTATCCTCTTCTGAATTCTTCTTATGTCGAAAGAAGAGCAGGTCAAACTGCGTAGGTCCCTCACGATGTTGGACTACTTTATGCTTTCGCTGACCGGCATGGTGGGCTCCGGCTGGCTGTTCGCGGCGCTCGGCGCTGCGGGATACATGGGGCCTGCCGCAATACTGTCGTGGATAATCGCCGGCATTATGTTCATATTCATGGTCTTTTCCTTCGCAGAGCTCGGAGGCGTCTTCCCGTTCAGCGGAGCCCTCGCCCGCTACAACCACTACACGCACGGCATATTGAGCAACTACCTCCTGGCCTGGGCCTACACGCTGGGCGCCATAACGACTCTCTCCGTCGAGGCCATAGCCATAGTCGAGTACGCCAGCTACTACGCTCCCCAGCTCTGGAACTCCGACCTAGGCATTTTGACGCCGCTGGGCGTCGCCGCCGCCGTCGCGCTCCTCCTCCTGTTCTTCTTCATACAGGTGGTAGGCGTCCACATATACGGATGGTTCAACCGCTTCATAACCGCCTGGAAGCTCATAGTGCCTCTAACCACCGTGGTGCTCCTCATAGCGCTCTACTTCCACCCCGACTACGTCGTGGGCAATCTGCCCGGCGGATTCGCGCCCTACGGCTACGAGGCCCTCTTCTCCGGCATGATACTGTCCGGCATAGTCTGGGCCTACCAAGGCTTTAGGCAAGGCCTCGAATACGCCGGCGAGGGCAAGAACCCGCAGAGGGACGTCCCGCTGGGCGTCATAGCGGCTATATTAGTCACCATGGCCCTCTACGTACTGCTCCAGATAGCCTTCATAGGGGCCGTCAACTGGCAGGCAGCCGGCGTCAATCCCGGCGACTGGAAAAGCCTCGCCCAATCGGACTGGTCGGCCCATCCGTTCGTCAGCGAGGCCATGGCGACGGGCATACCGATATTGGCCGGCCTGGCGTTGTTGTTGCTCAGCGACGCCGTGATCTCGCCCGCCGGCACGCTGGCGGTCTACGTGGGCACGGCCGGCAGGAACCTATACGGCATGGCCAGGATGGGCTACATACCCTCCGCCTTCTCCAAGATACACAGCGAGTTCAGGACGCCTTGGGTAGCCCTCCTAGCGGCCAGCGTCATAGCCATGGTGTTCCTCGTCCCCCACCCCGAGTGGTACGCCGTCATGTCCTACTCGGTCATAGTGACCCTCTACGGCTACCTTATGGGCGGCTTGACCAACCACGCCTTGAGGCGGCTGGCGCCCGACCTCAAGAGGCCGTTCAACCCGCCTGCCTGGCAGATCTTCTACCCGCTGAGCTTTCTGGTGTCGTCCCTCTTGATATACTGGTCGTCTTGGCCCTACGTCGACGCCGCCATAGTCAGCATGTTGATAGGGTTGCCGCTCCTGCTCCTGGGCCCCTACAAGGAGGCCATGAGGATGTCTAAGGGCGAGACCACGGCCTTCTCGATAGCGTATTGGGCCCTGCTCGCGGTGGTCGTCGCGGCTTGGCACCTCGGCTGGCTCTCCGGCATGGGCCCGATCGCGTCGTTTATCGTCTACTGGCTGGCCCTAGCCGCCCTGCAGATAGCCGCCTTCGCCTATCTCTGGTCCAAGTCGAGGCACCCCGACGTCAAGGCGGCCAGCTGGATACCCATGTTCAACATAGCGCTTGCGGCCGTCTCCTACTTCGGCTCCCTCGGCGGACTCTCCAGCCCCGCAATACCCTACCCCTGGGACTCTCTGGTCTGGGCCGCCATAACGCTCGTGATCTACTACTACGGAGTCAGCGTGGCCTACGAGACGCCCGACCTCAAGGAGGTGAGGACGAGGGGCCTCCCCGTCGAGTGAAAAACCTACCCCTTTTTGAAATAGTTCAAGATCCCCTCTACGGCCATCCGGAATAGGTGGTAGTGGGCTCTCCTGGCCTTAAGCCCCTCGTAGGCCCTCCTCAAGCCTTGGTCCCTCTCGGCCAGAATCGCCTCGAGCTCCCCGGCGTCCAGCCCCTCCCTCGCCGCCTCCTCCGCGCTCCTGCTCCACACCTCCAGCTGGGACAAGTGGCGCTCCAGCATAGAGACGGCGCCGGGGAGGAGGTCGTAGTGGGTGTAGGCGATGTACCTCGGCCCCCTCCGGATAAGCTTCTTGACGCTGTCTATGTACAGGTCGAGCCTCAGAGGCTCCATGGTGGTGGGGATCACGTAGTCGAGATCTCTCAGATATATCCCGGCGGCGTCCCCCACGAACAGAACGCCCCAGGGCTCGACCAGGAAGGACTGGTGGTGGCTGGCGTGGCCCGGCGTGTGTATCACCTCGACCGACACGTCGCCCACCGCTATCCTGTCGCCGTCCTTGGTCTCCACCGACCTATCCGCCGGGATCTCTAGAGGGCGGCCGTAGAGCTCCCCCAGCCAGCCCATGGCCGCCCGGGCCGGAGCCCATATTATGTCTGGGTTCGGCAGGACCTTGGCGCCTCTGGGGTGTACGTAGAAGCGGGTCCCCCCGCCCAGCCCAGCCACGGCGCCTGCCCCCCCGTAGTGGTCGATGTGGACGTGAGTCAGAAAGACGGCCTCGACAGGCTTCCCGAAGGAGCGGAGCGCCGAGACCAGGTCGGAGGCAGACACGGCGGGTCCACCCTCGAACACGGCGAGGGATCTCCCCCCGTCGGCGACGTAGACCGACACGAGGTCCGAGAAGCCGCCCGGCTCCAGATCCACGCGGCGCAGACCGTCCAGCACCTCCACGACCTTCATAGTATTATGATACTACTCAGTAATAACATTTCCCTCCATAGGCGACGTCTGCGCCCAGCCTGTTTCTCAACCACATGGAGCTGGCCAGACATCGGCGGGGAGCCGGCCGCGTAGGGACCACCCTTCCGTCAAGGAGGCGCTTGCCTTCGACAAAGCGATGGGCGCATCTGTCTGAGCTCTCCGCCATGCGACGGGCGCCAGATACAGCAAACATGGCTTGAGGTTGCCACCAAGAGGTCGCCCCAGCCGGAAGGCCGGGGCCAGCCCAACGCGGGCGCCACGCCGGCCAGCGCCGCGGCGAAGCTCAAGGCCGAGGAGAAGGCAAGAACGGGCAGGGGAGGGAGCTTAAAGGCGGCGAGGGCGATCTTGAGCGCGGCGCCTGCGGCTATCTGAGTCTCGACGGGGCTGAGGAGCGTATGGGGAGGCTGAGATAGCCGTCGGCGAGCTGACGCACCTCCTCGACATAAAGGTGGCCTACGTCAAGGACAGAGAAAAGCCGCCCTAAATCTGGTTCCTAAAAAACGCGGCGGCCGTCGAAGGCTAGACACGCCGACGCCTGCGTAGCCCCGCGCAGAGGCGAAGCCCTCACGACCTCACGGTATTCCGGCACCACGGCGACTGCCTACAATGCCCCGCCCGCCTCCGACGCCGGTTCCCCCGAGCCCCGCCTCTAGATCAGTCGCCTCGCTCCTCAGGTCCTAGGTCAAGCAGGCCCTCCGTAACGTCTTCATTACGCAGACGCTTGATAGCTCCAGCTCGACCATCGTCGACGCAGAGGCGGGCAACGTCCGGGTCGGTATAGCTATTGGGCCGCGCCCCTCAGACTCTCCAGCGCCTTCTCTAGCTCTTCGCCCCATTTGACTCGGGGCTTGAGGAACTCGGCGTATTTGGCTACTCCCTGCACGAGCTTGGCCACGTCGTAGGCCGCCTCCTCACTACTCCTATATTTCGACCACGCCATGTCTGGATCCGGCCCGTGGTACTGGTAGTCGTGTAGCTCAAGCGCCATGGCCGTCCACAGAGAGATATCCGAATAGCCTATCTGCTCCAGCATCTGGGAGAGAGTTTTCATCCTCCCGGTGGGTAGTCGGGGCACCGCCGTAGACTCAAGCCAACGCCTCTCGTCCTCGGTCTTGGCGAGAGATTTCAACTTGTCCAACTCAAGCCTTAGCAAGGCGGCCATAAGCGCCCTCCACGCCTGGAAGGCCTTCCCCGCGGCGTTCCTCACAAGGCCCTCTCTCAGAAATCTCAAAGCCAGCCCGGCCTCCACGAGGGCCTCCAGGAGGCGGGCAGAGACGTAGCTCTCGCTTGAGGGTTTCGGCAACGGAGCCTCCAATGCCCTAACCTGCTCCACGCCCTAGACGGCGAATCCGTTTATATCCATTTCGCCGATCTGCGTAGGATCGCGGTATGTGCAGAGCTACGGCAGAGGGTTTTAATCTAGTATATCTAGTAGTTTAGAGGCTAAGGGGGCCGCCTTCGCGTAGATAGGATCTGGCAACACCTGTCTTGCCATTTCCGCTACCTCGGCCCGGGTGACGATACGGAGCTTAAGCGCCGCGGCGTAACTCAGGACGGCTCCGGCGACGGCAGGGGCTATGCCAAGCGCCGCCATGGCGGCTGGCACCGCTGTCACGGCAATTTTTGGAGAAATGCGGGAGATAGACATGGCGACTCTTCTCTGCATCGCGGCATAATAAGCAAGAGCCACGATGGTGCCGGCAAGGAAGGAGGCCGCTGCGCCTTCGGCCGACGCGCCGTATAGCAGGTATAAGATTATCCTTGTTACGTTGGTAGCGAGCCCCCCTGCTAAAGACGTCGTGTAGGCTCCCTGGGCGTAAGTTAAGCTACTCAGAACGCTTGCGGGGAGCGAGAGGATGTTCGCCACTGTGTAGATGACGAGGGCTGGGTAGGCTTGGACGTAGTGCGCGCCCAGGAGCTCTAGGAAGTGGCGCCCGCCGAAGATCAAAACTGCGGCTAGCGGAAGGGAGACGACTAGAGAGAGCCTCGCCGCATTCTCGGCGCCCGCCTCTCTCCTCTCTGTTGAAGAGAGGTAAGGCAACAACACGCCTGTGATTATCGTGGCCGGCCCCACTGCTGCGTTTGCCAGCACCTGGGCGATGTACACATACCCCGCCGTCTCGGGGTTGGCGAGGTTGTAGGCCGCCACAACGCCGAGGTTTGTGCCTAGCACGGACACGACGCCAGGGAGCCAGACGGCGGCGCCGGCCTTGACGAGCTCCCTTATCTTGGTAAGCGAGGGAGAAGCCCGGCTGGCCGCGGCGCCCAGCACAGTCAGTATGGCGCCGGGTATGGCGTAGGTCGTCGCGAGGGCGTCCGGGCCATAGTGAGCGAGGAGGGGGACGAGGGCCACCCTCGCCGCCTGTCCCGCCAGCGTAGCGATGAATATGGGGAAGGTGTCCAGCCTCGACTGGAAGTAGGCTCCGTAGTAGGTGGATAACGTCCCCACTACGGTCAGAAGTGCTAGGGAAGGCCTCCACAAAGCCGTTAATGCCGCCGCGGCGGCGCCGATTAGGGACAGCGCAAGCGAGCCTGACACATACGTGGAGTCGCGGGTGGCTGGATACAGCCTGGCGAGCGCCGTGGGCACGCCCAGCCCGAGTACGAAGGCTAGTATTGAGGCAACGGCCACTAGATACGCCACATCCCCCAAGACGTCTGCCTTGACTGTGGCGGCGGCGACAAACCAGAAGAGGTAGCCCCCAAGTTGCGCGACGAGATTAGAGGCGTATAGCCACATCCCCGCTCTATATACGGCCACGGAGAGGCAAGTTTTATATTTTTAATATGTCTTGCGCCGTTGTGGACGTTTTACAGTTGGTAAAGCAGTGCTCCACTGTCGAGGAGGCTGTGGAGGAGGTGGCCAGGAGGACGGGCAAGTCTAGATACGAGGCGGCGTATGAACTCATGTTGCAGGTAAAGGCCGGGAGGCTGGCGGTGGAGTCGGGGGCCGACAACTTCCTCGCATACATCCTGGGGCCCGGGGGGGCGTGGCTTTGGCTAATAACGGCGACCACCGCCGCCGCGGTGGCCCTGGTGTTCCTAGCTCAGAGCCCGCCGCTGATCTACCTGCGGTATATTTTAGGCGCCTTCTTCGTGCTGTTTCTGCCGGGATACTCGCTGGTGGAGGCCCTATACCCGCGAGGCGACGAGCTGTCCCCGCTGGAACGGCTAGCCCTATCCATAGGCTTAAGCCTCGCCGTGGTCCCGCTCATAGGCCTCTTGCTGAACTATACGCCGTTCGGCATAAGGCTCGGCCCCATCGCCGCCTCCTTAGCGGCGTTCACTACCGCGGTCGTGCTCTACGCGACCTACAGGAAATACCGCATCGAGTCGCTCGGATCGACATGCAGAGCGACCTAGGCCCCTCGTTAATAGTCCTGGGCATTGCGATATCTCTACTGGGGATACTCCAGCCCAACCTCGCCCCGTTGCTGGCCCTCGGCCTCGCCTCGCTGTCCGCAGGCCTCCTCGCCACCTGGGAGCCGGCCGCGCGGGAGAGGATAATAGCCAAGCTGGGAGAGGCCGGGTGGGAGAACACGTCGGCTTTGATACAGGCAGCGGGGCTACCGCCCAAGGCCTACTACTTGCCGTCGTCGGCGGCCGGCAGGCCTGTGGCCGTCGTCGCGCGTTCCCAGCCGAGAGAGATCCCGCAGAGGGCCCTCGCCTTCACTGCCGAGGGGGGCCCGGCCCTGGTCTTGTCCACGCCGGGCACCAAGGCGCTCGAGATCTGCGGGGTCGGCCTCCCGAGGGATCTAGGCGAGGCGTTGAGGGCTTGCGCGGTCAACGCCCTGGGGCTGGCCCGCTCCGTGGAGGTTGCCGAGCGGGGAGACGGCAACATTGCCGTTGAGTTCGGAGGAGTCGCCGCGCCTGATCTATACGGAAGGCTTCTGGTTAGACCTGCCATAGGCAGCGTCTTGGCCTCCATCGCCGCGGCGATCGCGGCCGAGGTGCTCGGGCGCGCGGTGGAGATAGTCGAGGAGCGTGCCGAGGGCAGAGGAAGGCTGTTGGTAGTATTGCGATGAAGGCTCCCTACATCGCGCTGGTGATCCTTTCGGGCATCGTCGCGGCGTTCTTCATATACCTCGGTGTGGACGGCATAGACGTGGTCGTCTCCATATTCGCGCTTATCTACTGGGCTGTGGCGCCCTTCGTAAGGCCTCTCCCCAAGCCGCTGGGGATAGTCCACACAGCTATAGGCCTCGCCCTCCTCGCGGCCTTTGCATACTTTGCCGCGCTGAGGATAATAGCCATTTTGGGCATATGAGGAGGCTCGCGCTGGCCCTGTCGACGGCCGTAGTCCTCCTGCTACTCGCCCTCCATAAACCATTGGGGCCCGTGCTCTCCGCGCCGCAAAGCCTCCAGCAACTGGCTGAATTAGTCAAATCGAACCCCGATTTGCTCTCAGAGGCCTTGAGATTTATCTCAGAGCTCCACCTCAATGTGACGCTACCGACGGCGGCGGGGCCCCGGACCACCTCCATAACACTGACGCTCAACGCGTCGCAGGCCGTGGCGGGCAGTTATCTAGAGGCATCTGGCGCGCTCACCTCCGGGGGACGGCCTCTGGGAGGTCAGCCAGTGGTCATATATGTCGACGGCGTCGCGACCGCGCTAGCGGTCACCGGCCCCGACGGGAAATACTTGGCAATCTTCAAGCTGGCGGCGTATAAGTCTACGGTCAACGTGACGGCAGCCTACCTGCCGCAACCCGGCTCTGCCTACGGGCCGTCGACAGCCTCGGTGCAACTGCCAGTGATATACAACGCCACCGAGCTAGTCATCGAGGCGCCGCGCGAAGTCCTCTGGGGCGCCCCCCTCAACATAACGATATACCAATCCCCGCCCGTGCCGAGAAGCGTGATTCTCAGCATCTCAAACGGGACGTGGAAGGTGGTGCTGACCCGCCACATAGTCTACGCCGCCACGTTCGACGTGCCCACATCGGTGCTCACGCCGGGCAACTACACAGTGATCGCCCGCGCGGAAGGCGCCGGCGCCTATGCCCCAGCCACCGCCAGCATAGTCGTCAGAATAGTTGCCGAGTTGCCCAAGATAGACATATCGGCCCCGCCCATAGCGGTGGCGGGAGCCCCCCTAGAGGTGGCGCTGTCGGTACAGCCGAGGTTAAACGCGTCCTTGTCCATAGACGGGCGGCCGTACGCCGGCGCCATCCCCCTCGAAGTCCCCACAGGATTCGTCGCCGTATCCGTTACCACGCCTCCGTCCCCGCCCTATTGGGCCTCGTCGGCCAGCGTCGAGGTGTTCGTGTTGAACCCGCTCCAAATATCGGCCGCAATTGCCGTGGTACTTCTGGCCGTCAAGATGGCGAGCCGCCTACCCCGTAGATCCGGCGTGGCGGCCGCCACCGTCGAGATGGCCGCGGCTCCGCAGAGGACCTTCGCTACGGAGGCGGGAGAGGCTCTGGAAATGCTCGCCAAGGCCTTCTTCAAGCTGGGCGAGAGGTCAGGCGTTAGGTACAAAAGGACCATGACCTACAGGGAATATGCCAAGGCCGTGGAGCGCCATGCGGCCGACAGAGACTGCCTCTGGCGCCTGGTACGACTCGCGGAGAGAGCTGTCTATTCCCCTAATCCACTTGACCGCGCCGAGATAGAGGCGGCGAGGCCATGTATAGAGCGGCTATAATAGCGCTGGCCCTTGTTGCGGCCGTGCTCTACCTGACCCCCTCAACCACACCATTCAGCCCCTACAACTCCGGCCCCTACGGCCTCTCCCAATTTGCCCACATGTGCCGGACCTCGCCAACGGCCGACGTGGTGGTGCTCGCCCCAGGAGCCTCGGCAGAGGGCCTCAACATCACCGCCTCCACAGCCGAGATCGTCGACCCCCTGGCCAATCTAGGAAGCCCCTACATCCCCGCCGCCTACGCCGCGCCGACCAACGGCTCGGCCTATTCCGGCCCCGTCGCCGCCCCCAACGCAACCCCGCTTCTGGGCAAAGGCACGCCGTTGATACTTACAAGCCCCACAAGCTTCGCCGACGGAGACCGCGGCCCGTTCGCGCTGGCTTTGGCCGTCAAGGCCGACAACAAGACCCTATACGTCTACAACGCGGCCCTATTCACAAACCTTGCGTTGAGGTGGAATATGGGCCTGGCCAAGGCCATTTGCACAAGGCCGGTGAGAATAGTGGTGCCTTACGGCGACCCCTCCCACTATGTCCACGAGATCTTGGAGGTCGCCGCTCCGTGGACCGCCCCGGCCCTCCTCACAACAATAGCTTTATATCTGATATACAGACACCGCCATGGCCTTGGCGCCTAGAGAGCTTATAAGGGCAGTCGCGCAGTACTTCCTAGGAGACGCCGAGACCGTCGAGATAGCCCTTGCGACCTTGATCTCAGGAGGCCACCTACTCCTCTTGGGGCCGGTGGGTAGCGGCAAGACCATACTCGCAAAGGCCTTGGCTAGAGCTATCGGCGGCACCTTCGCAAGGATCCAGATGACCAACGAGACTCTGCCCTCCGATATATTGGGATACGGAGTATACGCCGGAGGCGAGATACGCATAGTCAAAGGCCCAATATTCAACAACATCGTTCTCATAGACGAGATAAACAGAGGCCCGCCGCGCACCCTCTCGGCCTTAATAGAGCCGATGCAGGAGAAGCAGGTCACCATAGAGGGCAACACCTTCAAGCTACCCACCCCCCATATGATAATAGCCACCATGAATATAACGGAAGTCGCGGCGGGCGCCACGGCCCCGCTACCGATGGCCGTCCAAGACAGGTTCACAGCATCCCTCCACATCGGCTACGTCGAACCTGCGAGGGAGGCCGAGGTGGTGGTCCTTTCCGACATGCTGGACCAGCTAGACGGTAGGCCGACGGCGGCCAACCCGCCGAGGTTTGACACAGGGAAGATATACGTGGCGCAGGAAATCGTCGCGTACATAATAGAGCTAGTGGAGAGGATACGCAGAGACGAACGCGTCGCAAGCCCGCTCTCCACGAGGGCGCCCATAGCCGTCTACAGGCTGGCGAGGGCGCTCGCGCTCTTAGACGGCAGAAGCTACGTGGTGCCCGACGACGTGAAGAAGGCCGCCAAGCCCGCCTTAGTCCACAGAATATACCTCAAGCCCCAGTACGACGACGTAGATCCCTCCATCATCGTCGAGGATGCCCTCCGCGAGGTGGAGCCCCCCGTATATATACGAGGCGACGCGTAGGGCGGCGCCCCTCCTCTACTTCGCCGTCGCCTGGCCCCACTTAGTGCCGGCGGCGGCCTCGCTGGCCCTGCTAGCTCTGGAAAACACCGCGCTGAGAAGGCTACACACAGCCTCCCTGTTCCTCCACCTCGCCGTGATATCCCTCCTCCCCTGGCCTTGGTCAATCGCCCTCGCGGCGGCCGCCGTCCCCCTACTCCACGAGGCCAAAAAACGCGACAACCCGCTCCCCTGGTACGTCCACGTCTCGGCCCTAATAGTGGGGACTCTAGTCGCCCCAGCCCTCGCGCCCGTTCTGCTGTACTCGGCAGGCGAGGCCCTCTATTACTACGTCAAGTTCGCCCGCGACAAGCCCGTGGTCGAGGCCGGAGGGAGGCTCAAGACAGTGGCAGGCACCCCGTTGACGTACAAGCTCAAGATAAGGAGCGGGGCGCCGGCCGTAGTCGAGCTACCTGACGGCAGGTTAGTGCAGGTGTCGGGGGAAGTGTCGGTAGATGTCAAGGCCAAATTCGACGTAGCCGGCGTCTACACTCCCCAGCTCGCCTTCGCCTACATAAGCCCCACCAAGACCGTCAAGCTAAAGAGGCGCGTGAGGCATCCCCCCATATTGGTCTATCCACGAGCCCGCGCGGCCGTCGAGGCCGGCAAAATGGCGCTGGCCGGCTCCCTGGAGCAAGTGGCAGAAGTTAGGGATTACGCGCCCGGCGATCCGCTACGCCTTCTACACTGGAAGAAGATGGCGAAGATCCTCAAGCCCGTCGTGAAACGGCTGGAGGGCAGAGCCGGATCCGAGCTGAGGATAGCCGCCGTCCTCTACGCCACTAGCCCCAAGGCCTCCGACAGAGTACTCGAGGCGCTCGCGTCGGCCGTCGCGGCGGCGCTCACCAAGGCCGAGCGCGTGGAGGTGCAGTACATCACGCTGAGAGGCGCCGGCTCGCTGTCGGTGGACAGGCGGAGCTACGCGGAGGCCATGGAGGACCTCGTATCGAGGGCCGAGGCCCTAAATGTCGAGGCGCGCGAGGCCCGCGACTACGCCGGCATACTCCCCAGACAAGCCCTGCCGCAAGCCGACGTGATCGTAGGCGAGAGGGCGTTGGCGGCCCCCTTATGCAGGCAGGACGCCTCCTGCGTACTCGTCTAGCCCCCACGATCTCGGCAATCCAGGACAGCTCTGGGCCGATCGGCGTGGGGCCGCGGAGGACCTCGCCCGCATTAGTAGGCGGCGTCAGTACTAGATTGCGATATATGCGTCGTCTGCAGAGCCTCGTCCAAACCGGTCCGCGGCCTCCACACGAGATAATTCAGGTACTGGCCGGTCGTCGCCGGGTTGTATACGCAGGCGCGTGGAGCGCCAAGGCCGAGCTGACGGCGCGAAAGCTGTAGCCCTTAAGAATCGGAGGTCCGGCGTTTCCTGTCGACCCGTTCAAGCAGAAAACGAGGCCGCTTTTAACTGCACAGGTCGGCGGCCTTTCTCCAGTCTTCAGCGCGCTACTTGGGTGTCCCGGTCACGTTAAGCCAGAGTTGCACGTACTGGCCCGTATAGGCCGTAGTGCCGTTCGGGTAAACCTCCCAAAGCTCCGCCACCAGCCTCCAACGCCCCGTGTAGTTGAACGAGATCGTCAGCGGAGCCGTCCAGTTCTGCCCCTCCAGGAGAAGGCGCTGGATAGTCAACACCGGAGTGTTTGGAAGAGGGGGAAGGGCCGTGCCGTTGTCCACCTTCACCTCCACCACGTACCAGACAGGCCGCCCCATGTGGTTGTAGAGGAAGATGTAGAGGCGGACCGGCTGGCCCGCCGAAACGTTCGAGGGATAGCCGCCGATCTTCCCCCCAGGCCCCAGAAGGCCTATGGCGGAGAAGGGCTCGGCGACGGCAGGCCTCAGCTCCAACGCCGCGATGAACGCCAGCAAGACGACCGCCACCGCGACGACGACAGCCGCCACCTCCTCGTCGAACAAGAGAGTCCTGGCCTTCCCCGAGCCGGGCCTCAGAAACCCCCGACGCCAGACGGCCAGCCAGATCCAGCCCACTATGGTCCTCCTATACCTGTAGAGGAGGAAAGCCAGAACCCCGGCGGCTACCAGAGCCGCCGCCAGCACGGCGAGCGATACCGCGCGGGCCTGCTCCGCCTCGGCAGTCAGCCTGGCCGCCAAGACTCCGAAGTCAGGTCCCAGCCGGCCCCCGGCCAACGCCTCGTTGAACATGTCGGCAAGCCCCGTCACGTTGGCGCCCGCCTCGGCCGCCTGGATCAAGAGGCGGTATGCCTCGAGGAGATCCATGGAGGAAACGGCCCCCTTAAATATACTACTAAGTAAAGTTTATTAATCGTGTCAATAAGTCGGGTATGCTCTTGGCGGCGGGGTTCAGGCCGACGCTTCTGGCACTTAAGGCGTTGAAAAGCCGCGCGCTGCGGAGAGGCGTGTGGGCTAGGGTGAGCCCCGCCGCCAGGGCGCTGGTAGACGCCGCCATCCTATACCTCAGGAGGGGCGGGAGGATTAAGTCCTCCGCCCTCGTGGAGGCCCTAAGGAGGGCCGCCGAGGAGGTGCTCAGGCTGACAGCCCCCCTCAAGCTGTTGGCCAAGGCCGTAGGCCTCGCCATAGCCCGGGCCAGGGGGGTCGAGGTAGACGAGGAGAGGGCAGTCGCGCTGGGGATACAGTGGCTGAACACGCCCAGGTGGTGGAGGAGGCCGGTAGGCGGCTGACCGCCCTCCGGGCGGGGCCGCGCGGACCTCAGACGGCCGAGGAGGAGCGGTACGTAGTGGTGTTGCCGACGCTGGACGAAAGGGAGGGGCTTGCCAAGACCCTCGACGAGCTGTTCTCCGTGGGGGTAGGCCCCGGGCAGATCTTGGTAGTCGACGGCGGCTCCCGCGACGGGACTTGCCTCGAGGCCGAGAAGAGGGGGGTCAGATGCATACAGCAGAATGGGAAGGGCAAGGCAGACGCAGTGAGGACTGCCTTGAGGGCCGTCGACGCCGATGCCGTGGTGATAATGGACGCCGACTATACATACCCGGCTAAGTACGTGCCCCAGCTACTGGCAATGCTGGATAGGTGCGACGAGGCCATAGGCGCCAGGGCCCGCCCCGAGAAGGGCGCCCAGAGAGCCGTGTTCAGGTTAGGCAACAGGCTGTTGACCGCTTGGTTCAACGCCGTGTTCGGCACCAGGCTGACCGACGTCCTCAGCGGCATGTACGCCGTGAGGAAGGAGGCATTGGAGGGGATTGAGGAGGCGTCAAGAGGCTTCGGCATAGAGTCCGAGATAGCCGCCCACATCGCCTCGACGGGGGGCGAGATCTGCGAGACGCCGATAGAGTACAGGAGGAGGGTCGGGAGGAAGAAGCTCGGCGTGAGGCACGGCGTCTTGATAGCCCTCGACATGCTCCGCCTCTCCCTCAGATACAACCCGGCCTTCCTCATATTCGCCGTTGCGTCCCTCCTCACGATCCCCGGCTTCTCCATAGCCAGCTGGGTCGCCTACGAGTGGATATTCCTAGGAGTGAAGCACTACGTCTGGGGCATAATCGCCATAGCCCTAATCGCCGGCGGCACCGCCTCGGCAACGCTCGCAGTGCTCGCCCTCTACCTCAAGAGGATGGAGATAAGGCTACTTAGAGCTGTCAGAGGCGCGCGCACAGCCCGCGGCAAGGCTACAGCGCGGCGAGGAGACACATAGCGCGGCGGAGAAGGCGAGAGGCGCGATCTAAGGCCGGCCCGTGTTAGGCCCTGCGCTGGCGCTCGCCGCAACCCACTTCGGGTTCCCCCTCGTCTACTACATATATGCCAGGAGGTGGCTCAGAAGGCCTTGGGGCGTCGAGCCGCGGGAAAACCACACCCCCACCATCACCATCGTCATCCCCACATACAACGAGGCCCCCCTCATCGAGGCCAAGCTAGAAGACATTGCCAGACAGGACTATCCCCCAGACAGGCTCCAGATAATAGTCGTCGACTCGGCCTCCACAGACGGCACCCCCGAAAAGGCAGAGCGCTGGGCCAGGCGGAAGGGGGCCCCCGTGGAGGTGTTGAGAGAGCCCCAGAGAAACGGAAAGGCACACGCCCTCAACCTAGCTCTGAGGCACGCCAGAGGAGACGTCGTCGTGATCACCGACGCAGACTCCCACTGGCCCGACCCCCAGACCTTGAGAAAAGCAGTGAGGTGGCTCGCCGACTCCTCAGTTGGAGCCGTCACCTGCCTCAAGAGGCCCGCAGGCGGCAGAGGCGTAGAGGCCACATACCGCGACTACTACAACGTACTGCGTCTCGCCGAAAGCAAGAAGTGGTCCACCCCCATATTCCACGGCGAGCTCGCCGCCTACAGGAAAGAGCTGTTGGAGAAGATCGGCGGCTTCCCCACCCACCTCGGCGCAGACGACAGCCACACAGCCGTCCTCATAGCGGCGTTCGGGTACAGAGCCATAGCCGCAGAAGATCTCCACTGCGTCGAGCTAGTGCCGAGGCGGTACTGGAGGTGGAGAGTGAGGAGGGCACAACACCTCATACAGAGCTTCGCCGCCTCGCTTAGGCTGAAAACGCCGGCGCGGTTCAAGCCTGTGCTCTACGCCGAGGCCTACCTCCACTTAGTCAACCCCTGGCTACTGCCGGCGGCCTTTGCGGCGGCAATAGCGGCCGGGCCCCCCGGCTGGGCGCTGGCGGCGTTGGGGCTGGCCCTACTGGCGTATACCCCCTACAGGACTTGGACAGCCATGCAGATATACCTCATTGCCGCGGCGATAAGAAACCTCTGGACAAAAGAAATAACTTGGAAAAAAGAAGACAAGACTCCCTACGGGCGGGATCTAGAAGAGGTAGAGACATCGTCAATGACCTCAGTCCAGCGCTCAAACTATCATGATAGAGAATACGCGCTCGCCTCCATCCCGGCGACAATCCCAAACAACCCTAGGCCCTCCGCAATTAATCAGGCAGACATCACACCGTGAATTGGAGACTAATCGCCCTCGAACACGCTACGGCCGACGCGTCGATCCACGCGACAACGTCAGCGTCCACCACGCCGTGATCAACCCAAGCGGCATGGCATGAGGATAGTCCACGTAGCGCCCTTCTACTACCCTGTGATCGGCGGCGTTGAGGACGTTGTCAAGCACATAGCCGAACATGTGGCTGGCAGAGGCCATGAAGTCTACGTGGTGACTTACAATAGGCTTAGGATAGGCGGCATAGGCTCACTGCCCAGGGAGGAGGTGGTAAACGGCGTCAGAGTAATCAGACTCAGACCAACCATAACTTGGAGCCACGGCTCATACAGCCCAGATCTACCCCAAGTCATAAAGTCACTAAAACCAGACATAGTCCACGTGCACGTCTGGAGACACCCACACGTATTCCAAATAGCGAAGCTAAGGAGAGACATGGGATTCAAAGCTATACTACACGGACATGCGCCATTCCACAAACTCAACCAACTAGGCGTAATCACCTGGGCATACCACAGACTAGTGGACACGTTCGGCAGGAAATACCTGAAGGCCTACGACAAGTACATAGCACTAACAAGACACGAAGCAAACATCGCCAAGAGGCTAGGTCTTGATGAGGGGAAGATCGAGGTGATACCAAACGGCGTTGAGGAAGATAAATGTGATATTAATAGCGACGCCAAGGCCGAGCACCAAGTCCTCTACCTGGGCAGGATAAGCAAGTCAAAAAACATAACCCTACTCATCAGAGCAATGAACTACATAATTAGGGAAGTGAGGAGCGCCAGGTTAATCCTGGCAGGTCCGGACGAAGGCTTAATCCCCGACATACTAAACTACGCTGAGAGGCACGGCATAGACACGCGGTACATGGGCAAGGTAGATGAGGAAATGAAACATAAGCTATACATGGAAAATACGGTCTACACCCTACCATCACTATATGAACCATTCGGAATAACACTACTCGAAGCTGGAATTCACGGAACACCATCAGTAATAACAGGAAACGGAGGACAGGCAGAGGCCGCACCGCCAAATGTGGCGAGCCTATGGGCAGAGCCCAAACCTGAGAAGTATGGAAAGGCCATAGCTACGCTACTAGCCAATGATGATCTTAGGAGGAAACTTGGTGCCCAGGCTAGGGAATGGGCTCAGAGATATGTGTGGAATAAGATACTGACTAGGTATGAGGAACTTTATATACAGATTGCTACAGTGAAATGATAGGAACATTAATAAAGAATTATAAATAATTATGAGGTATAGGTTATTATGAGGCTTCCAAGAGTTTTCTTATATAGAGGGTCAATGTTCATATACCTATTCTTACGGGCATTATCAAGAATGCTAACGGGGTTAGTGCCGGGAGATCATATTGTTATACCAACTATTATGGGCTTTAAACTAGTGCTACCTAAGCACGGCTATGCCTCTGGTGCTAGGCCCATTACCATCATGTTTGGACTTGTAGAGCCTCAATGGAGAGATTATTTCAAAGAAGCCGTAAAGTCGGCTAAGGTTTTCATAGATGTTGGATCAGCTAGTGATGGTTATTACGCATTACTCAGCACTAAGTTTAATAGAAAGATTCTCGTAGTAGCAGTAGAGCCATCACCAACCGAGTACAGGTATCTACTTTACAACGTGACTATAAATAATGTTAAGAATAATATTTTATGCCTAAATATAGGGCTCTCGGACCAATCCGGTAGAATAATGATAGAGAATAAAAATATATACCTCATAAAACTAGATGAACTTGTTAATGTATTAAAATTAGATACTGTTGATCTAATTAAACTAGATGTTGAAGGTGCGGGAGGTAAAATCATAGCGGGAGCAGTAAAAACGATAGAAAAGTTCAAACCTATAATCTTCTTCGAAGTCCATAATGATGATGAAAGAAGAGCCATTAGGAAGCTAAGTAAAATGGGGTATAAGATATATAAACAACCGGGAGACATGTACATACTTATACACCCTTCTAAATTTAACTACTCATGAAAATAATTCATATAGCTCATCACTATTGGCCTGTAGTTGGCGGCTTGGAGAATGTGGTTAGGGCTTTAGCCGAGGGCATGGCTAGGCGAGGACATGAGGCTCACGTAATAACGAGCCAATACGGAGCCGGGAATAGACCCAGGGAGGAAGTGATAAACGGCGTGTACATTCATAGGGTTAAGTCTACTAGATTTGGCTACCCAGACCTAACCTATCCGCTAGAGGTGCCTGGGGGCATTTTGAGGAATGCCGACATTGTTCATGGACATAGCCAAAACAGCCTATTCACGGTGAAAATGATTGAGGAGGCTAAGAGACTTGGCGCAAGGACCGTAGTTCATTTCATGGCTGTTGATGCGTTTAACGACCACCCAAGTAGGCTAATTAGGCTACTGGCACCACGCTATGGCAAGCGGAACGTCAAGAAGGCTATTGAGGCCAGCGACGTTAGGCTTGTTAAAAGCTTCAGGGACATGGAAATATTAAGGAGTAAGTATAGCATAAAGACGGAGTACATACCCGATGGTATCGATGAAGAACTCCTTGGAAAACCAAACATGGCTGAGGAATTTAGGCGTAAATACGATATACAAGACCCTCTCATAGTCTACGTAGGAAGACTACACAAGCTGAAGGGCATTGACATACTCATAAAGGCCCTAGCAATAGCCACCAAGGAAGAACCCAACCTGAAAGCAGTCATAATTGGACCAGGCGACCAAAGACCATATAGAGAATTAGCAAATAAGCTTGGTATTAGTGATAAAGTCTTATTTACAGGATTTGTAGATGAAGACATTAAAATCGGAGCCCTTGACACATCAATAGCCTTAGTCCTACCCAGCGTAAGTAACTACGTTGAAGTCTTCTCACTAGCCATAACTGAAGCTTGGGCAAGGAGGAAGCCAGTAATAGCCTCAGCAGTGGGCGAAATACCGTACAGGGTGAAGCACATGATAAATGGACTCCTTGTACCCCCCAGAGATTCGACGGCACTTGCGGAGGCAATAGTAACACTGGCGCAGGACAGAGAATTAGGCAGAAGGTTAGGGGCTGAGGGCAGGAAGTCCGTGCTTACTTGGGACGAGATAGTGAGTAAACTGTTAAGCATTTACTCATGTGGGTAATAGAATGGGCGAGATAACCCTAGTCACTGGCGGGGCTGGGTTCATAGGTAGCCATATAGTGGATAGGCTAGTCAACGAGGGCTTCAAGGTCAGGGTGATCGAACAACTTAAGCAGTGGCGAACTGAAAGACCTGAAACACCTCGGCATCTCGAAGAGGTCATGATCGGCTACCTAAAGAAAACAGAGAACGTACTCAGGGCAGTAAACGAGATGAACACAGTCTTCCACTTTCTTACGAAGAGACTAATATATTGCTACTACACTAAGTTTGATTCTATTCATTTCTAGTGGCTATGATAAGGGTATTGATAAGACTCGGTTACTACGAGGTTGGTGGGTTTAAGACGGTGATCGATAACTTGAGTAAGTATCTGCCTAGGTATAGTGGTGAGGTTATGGTGGCTACTAGGGTTGTTAAGGTTGAACCACCAAGCCAATGTTAACCTAATTAGGCTCACACCGGAGGAATTCTTACGGGAGGCTATGTACTTTGGTCTACCCATCATAGAAGGACTTGGTGGCTAGGGGTACGTGAAGCTCTACGAGGGAATGCTTAGCGATGAAAGTACTAAGCAGTAAGCCTAAGATAGCTAAGAGATATATTGAAATCATTGGAAAGCAAACTAAGGAGGGTTAAGAAATTGGCTATGAAGATTTCAGTAGTTGTACCGTCAACAAGTCTAGGAAGGCTGGGTACTCTTCTTCGTAGTCTCGCTAACCAGTCAATTAAGCCTCATGAGGTGGTTATAGTGGTAAAGAATGTAGAAGTTAATGGCGTTGAGAAGGTGTGTACCGTCCTTAACCTAAATTGCATAGTGTTAGAACAGAGGGTTGGCTACTTTACACATGCGTTAAACATGGGGCGAAGGGCGGCCACTGGCGACATAGTTGTATTCACAGACGACGACGCTATAGCCTTATCTGGCTGGCTAAAGCGATATAGTGTATTATTTAAATCTTATGGAGATAAAATAGGGTGTATTTCTAGTAGGGACATATATCTGGATATCCAACGACTTAAACTATTACCCACGCCAGATGATAAGCCACATATAAGGCTGTATAGAACATTGTTAAGACCAGTTTTGGAAAAACCTATTCCGTGGTTAAGTAAATATTGGTGCGGCGTATACCTCGATCGTAACCTCCATGTCAAGCACGGATCATGCATACCAAGCAGAGAATGCTACTCTCTACCATTTAGAGGAGTAAATATGGCTTTTAGGAAGGAGGCCATAGAGAATGCGGAATTCCCTGAGCATCCAAAGCTGAGAAGAGCTCCTGGCAATGAGCAATATGTGGGCATTCAACTGATTCTTAACGGATGGGATTGCGTGTATACACCCAACAACCCTATACTACATATGTTCAGAGAGGAGAGTCTATCCCGTGGTAAAGATAGCAGTTACGACCAGGAAGTCAGTATCATGAGGCTCTCTTATTGGAGGCTACTACGAAAATAACGATGAAGGTGGCATTAATCTCTTCTGGTCTCGTACCAGTACCCCCAAAGGCTGGAGGGGCCGTTGAAGAGTATGTTTTCCAATTAGCTAAGCATCTTAGACTGCTAGGTGTTGAGGCGTTTGTTGTGGATTCCATAGACAAGAACATTTCTATCATGGACTACGCTAGTGGTGTTCCGATAGCTAGAATTCCTGTTCGAATCTTACATAATTTTCCTAAAAGAAATGTTGCTAAAGAGTTCTTATTTGGATTATACTCAGCTAAGAGTCTTAAAATGATGGATGTAGATATCGTGCATGCTAATACCGCTTGGGCTGGGTTCGCAATATCGACAAGTATCATATTGAGGAACCTTGATAAAAAGCCAAAACTTATATATACTTGTCATAACCCGCTATGGCCTGAGGACAAGGTCCATTTCGGAGAGTATGTCGTGAGATATGCGGAGGGCTACACAATGAGGAAGGCTGATGCTGTCATAGCACTTAATAAGACAATGCTCAACGCAATTGTCATGAAGGCTAGGGTGCCAGGACCAAAAGTTTACGAGATACCAAACGGTGTTGACACGGATTTCTTCAAACCGGGTCTACCAGGTGGTGGAGTCTTGGAGAAGCTTAGACTAACGGAAAGAGAATATGTGTTGTTTGTCGGTAGAGTTACACCCATCAAAGGCGTTCACATATTATTGAAGGCGTTTGAAACGATGATCTCTGAAAATTCCCATTTGGGTATAAAGCTCGTCATAGCTGGGCCTCTAACTGGTAGATTCAACTCAAGCGGGGTATCTGACTACGCCAAAACGCTCATTGAATACTCGCGTAGAAAACTAGGAGAAAAGGTGCTGTTCACGGGTTCGGTAGACAGAGAGACACTTAGAATCCTATACTCGAACGCTTGTTGCCTCGTACTACCATCATTTGCAGAAGCTTTTCCATTAGTTTTACTAGAGGCAATGGCAAGCGGGATACCCGTTATAGGGTCTGAAGCTGGGGGCATAGTTGATGTGATTCAGAACGGCTTCAATGGATTACTATTTGAAAAAGGGAGCTGGAAAGATCTTGCTGAAAAACTCAAGGTAGTTGTTGAGAATGGTGATCTCAGAGATAGAATGGGTATAAACGCAAGAGTTATGGCTATTAGGAGATACAGTTGGTATTCTATAACAGAAAGAATTAGAAAGGTGTACCTTAGGGTTTTGAGCCGATGAGAGTCATAATATTAGGACCTCGAGAGCCTATTCCACCGGTCAAAGGTGGTGCCATAGAGAAATTGACATGGGAGTTGGCAAGATTTTTATCTAAAAACAATATAGAGACGTATGTAGTGTCAACAACTACTAGCAATAAACATATTGGCAGATTCATTGAGATTGACGGTGTAATAGTTCACTACGTGACGCCGCCTATCCCAGGCGGATCGCTATTCTATTTCACTAAAATGCCTATCTTTTCAAGTCGTGCATACACATTTGTTAACAAGTTATGCCAGCGCGAATGTGTGGTGCACTCAGTTTATTTCTACAACGTTATTAAAGGAGATTACAGAAATACACCTTTAGTGATTACAGAATTTGAGCATTATCCTTGGATAAGGGAGTACATGTATCATTATCCATTTATTTCAACATACGCCAGATTGAGGTGGGAGATAGATGCCTTATTAAGAATACAGCTTGCTAAGTTATTAATGCCCAGAGCTAAACTACTGACTTCTGTAAGTGAGCTACAAAAAAATGTACTCTGTCGCCACATACCCAATATATGTGATCGAGTAATCAAAGTCCCTAACTTTGTAAATACAGAGTTCTATAAACCAACTTATTCAAAGGATTTGCGCGAGAAGCTAGGAGACGGAGCCGAGGTTGTAGCAGGTTTCGTAGGTAGGCTAACTCCTCACAAGGGTTTGCATGTGTTGCTATATTCATTGTCAAAAATGGATAAACGTTTGCTAAAAAAATTAAAACTAATTGTAATCGGTCCGAGAAAACCTGGTTTTCATTTTCAATATACTAAGGATCTTTACGCAAAATATTTATATAGCATTGTTTCCCGGTCAGAACTTTCATCAGTAGTTAGATTCATAGGGCAAGTAGATGAATCAGAGATGCCTAGATATCTCTCAGCAATAGATATACTTATACACCCCAGTTTTGTAGAAGCCTTTGGACTAGTTTTAATAGAGGCTATGGCTGTCGGAACGCCCGTTGTAGCTTTTGATATGCCGCCTGTGAATGAAATCGTGACATCTGATGTAGGCTTTCTTGTTAAGCCATATATACATGAATTGACAAAGACACTAGAGCATATTGTGGAGAATAAGTATGAGATATATCGAAGAAAGGAAACAGCAAGAGATTATGTTGAGAGGAATTATTCACTAAAACGTATAGGACTAATTTTTAAAAACATATATGAGAACTTGATGGAATAACTTATGAAAATAGCACATACAGCTCCTTTCTTTAGAGGTGGTGTAGGTAATGTAGCCCTTGACTTAACAAAGGCTTTTACAAGTTTACGCCATGAAGTAATATTGCTACCCCCGCAGAAGCCTCCTAAAGACCTTAAAAATACCAAGCATTACAAAGCTTAAAATGTTAGGACTAAAGACCCTTTGTTCTCATAGTACAGAGAGGGAGCTAGTAGACGCTGGTGTGCCGAGCCACAGAGTTTTGTCTACCTTGAATGGTATTAGTAAGGACTTGTTTAGGCCTATAGCCGTGGTAGGGGAGGTGTTTAGAGTTAGACTCAATGACAAGGCCTTGCTTTACGTAAATCATGGGCCGAGAAGAGGTACCCATATGCTTATAAAAGCACTTGCAATAGTGAAGAGGGTGTATGGGGAGGATATAACTCTCCTAGTAGCCGGCAGGTTTGGGCCCTAGAAGCTACAGGTAGTATATTGAGGCAATAGTTAAAAAGCCTTGGACTCGAGAACAACGTGAGGTTCCTGGGCTACGTAAAGCAGGTTAAATTACCTCTACTCTATAACGTTGCAGACCTGACAGTGGTAACCTCATACTCGGGAAGAGGCCCTTTACGCTGGCATGTGGAACGCTTGTGGTGGCAACAAATGTTGGAGCGAATTAGGATTATTGATTATTTAAGTGCAATAGGTCTTACTAGTTTATTATTAAAAATTAATTCCTATGAGTTCTATAAAAAGCTGAAAGATAAGATTATTTCAATATTTAAAATAAGATATGCTATTGATACATGCCTGATACCTACATGGAATAATGTCGCTAAAACTTATTTATTATTATATTATCTAATATTCCAATGCGAGGAAAATAGTAATGAAGTCAATTAAATTAGCAATTTTTGGGGGAAGACCAAGCTCCTGGGCTGGGGGACATTTTACAGTTCTCTTTAATAGTGCTAAGGCTCTTCAATATGCGGGGTTAGACGTTGAAATTTTAAATATGTGTATTGACTGTTCACAGTTTGAATACAACATTATTGATAATATCAAAATTCTTAATATACCTTCAAAAGTATATAGACCATTTTCATTAAATTTTCTAGGTAAAATATCAGATCTAAATGTTGTAGGGAGAATTATGAGGAGTTCTGATTACATAATTACTGTTGACTCTATAAGTACTTTTTATTTTGTAAAGTTTAAAAATAAATATCAAACAAATAAAAATATAAAAATCTTCTGGGAGCCTGGAGGTAACGATTTAACGTGTCCTCTTCATACAGAAATTTGCCCCTATTCAAACTCCTATACTGAAACCTACGGACATGCCAAAGATCCCCTTTTCTTCGTAACTAAATGTCTTCCGCACATATTAAAGTCTAGAAAATATACTTTGTATAATACCTTCATATGGCCAATCTATACATCGATAGTTAGAAAGGAGATAGACGGCATACTTGCATCGAGGGGCGTTTACCTTGAGGGTTGTAAGCTACTTGGTTTAGAGGAAAAATGCAAATATATAGGATTTGGAATAGATGAAAACAAATTCAGGTTTAGAAGCAAAGATGAGGTAACCGAGGAATTTCTTAAATTTTTATCAAACAATTTAATGAACAACGATAGAAATACTTTATATTCTATGCTTTCAAAAGAATATCTATTTATAGGGTATATAGGAAGTGGTAAACCAACATGGAAAAATGTTGAATTACTGGTTAAATCCTTTCAATATCTAGCAAGGTTTTATTATAATATAGTTTTAATTATTATAGGACGTGAAATGGATAATTTAGTTAATTTTCTATCTGGAATAGAGGAAGATGTGGTTAGGCGAATATTTATCGTTAACAAAATACCTCACACTTTCATTCACTATGCATATAATATTATCGATATATTTGTCAATCCTTCCCTCCTAGATTCTTTGGAGATCAATACCTTAGAGGCACTGATGTCTGGCGTAATAACCGTGGCAAGTAATAGGGGAAACATTAATGATTTATTAACCAAAGGTATCAATATACCAACTTTTAATCCACAGGTGAATCACCTTGTAAAGACATTAAAGGACATAATAGATAATATTATCCATTATCGAGATATTACAAATAAGGAAATATATCCACAAGTGCGCAAAATTTTTAATCTAGTTTCATATGGAAAAAGACTTAAAGATGCATTAGAATTAATTGATTGATTATGAAGAGATATGATGATTTAATAATAGCTCAGGTGGGGTATGTAGCCAATGTTCCTTATTTTCTCACCTATGCATTAATGTCCAAAGGTTTTGAGAGTATTAATCTATTACCTGAGGATATAGTCAATTCTAAGTTTGCCAAGATCTTTTATGGCTCAAGATATAATGGAAATCCGCTTAATGTTAGATTAATTCCTATTAAAGGTACAGGTCTAGTTTACATTAATAAACTTGCTCACAAGTTTAAATACTTTAGTAGAGAAAAGTTCCTTATTGCTCATTTGCATATAGGTTCAGCTTTAAGGGATCATTTATTTCTTTGGTTTCTCGAAAAACTTTATAAAAAGAAAATAAAGTTAGCATTTGAGTTTCATGGAACTGATCTTAGAAATTTAAGTAGTTCAAAAGCAAAGTTCTTAAGGTATATTTATAATACCTTTCTTGTATCGACACCAGATTTGATAACGTATTGCGAAGCCTTGGAATTACCATGTATGTGGCTTCCCAATGTAGTAGACCCTTACTATATACTTTTCATAAAAAATAAAATTGAGAATATTATCTATAATAAAAAACATAATATTGAAAAAGGTTTAATCAAAGTATTAATACCCACTAGACTTGATGAGCATAAAAATCTCCAATTATTCTATGAAATGTTGTCTGAAGCAGTAAAAAATATCGATTTTTATATTCATATTACTCATATAGTATGGCCAGAAACCGTTGATGCCTTCATTAATAGAGTCTTGCCAACTTATAAGCATTTAACTAAAAATAAAAACATTAAATTTAAAGTCCTTCCACTCCAAAATAGATATGATCTTCTTTCGTTATATCTTGATAGTAATGTTGTTATTGGACAATTTAAGCTGGGCATATTAAGCTTAACGGAACTAGAAGCTCTTGCAACATTGAATCATGTCATTATGTCAAGGTTAAATGTTAGGACTAAGGCTGTTTATAGCTCTGAAGTGCCTGTATGTAGCATCAATGATTCATCAGAACTAGGTAAATGTTTTGATAGAATTATTAGTGAACCTGCTAATCTATCAGGTTTAGAGTTCATAGAGAGATATCATAGCATTGAAAAAGTTATAAACATGTTGCTCAGCTATTATTATAATGTTATTCATTGGTAACTAATATGAGCAGTAAGAAAAGGATTCTTCTCGCATTACTTATAATATTATCGTTATCAGGCTTTATAAGTGGTCAAATTACTAGTAATTATATAATAATTTTTTCATCTATAATCTTATTTATGTTTACAATAGCTATAATGACATATATAAGGAATTTAAATGCTTTACTGTTTGCTTTTGTTGGCTGGAGTATCGCATTATGGCTCTCATATTTCTTTATACTTTCACCGTTATGGATCGCTGCAAATGAAGATCTAAATTACATGAATGCTGTTGTTAATAAGATTATTGAAAATGGACACTATCCTTTTAATGATAATTTACTTCTTATTGTAAGACCTAATTATGTTCTATATCCGACTTCATTCATTATACAAGCAATGCTATCGACGGTTACATCACTAGCACCAGAGATATTGGCATATAGTGTGCCCGTGGTTATGTACGTAGCATATTTCATCAATATAACTATAACAATATTGATATTGAAGAAAAATAGAGATAAGACGTTAGACCTTTTTGTGCATATACCATCTCTGAGTTTTATTAATATTGTTATTTTTTTATATTTTGTGTATTCCAATGTGATAAGGAGCTTGATATTTTTATTGATATATGTTTTATATGTAATCTATCTTAACAAGGGAGATGCTCAGTCATTTTTCTTACTTATCGTTCTTTCTATCGCTATAGTAGTAGGGCATTCTCAAGAACCTATTACAATGCTCCTACTTCTTAGTATCTACCTCTTTTATAGTTTCGTATTTTCATCAAATCGTAATAAAGAAATGTTCAATAGATATGTAAAGTTTTATATAGTTTATTTAATGATTTTTATATCATACTCATTATATATTGCAATTACAGTGACCCATGAAATAGTTAATTTGCTTCAGAACATTTTTATGCTATTATACAAGTCTTCCATGGAATCTTTTGAAACGAAGCTATCAGTGGCTCAATCTGTCTTAACCCCTTGGGAAACAACTCTACTCGTTATCAGTTTTAGCATCACTTCATTTTATATATTTTCTGTATTAATTTTACATTTTATTAGATCGCTTAAGGATAACTCATTAATAAATTTAGCAAATATCTTTACTATATTAACCTATGGGACACTCTCATTGTTACCCTTAATAATTCCATCCATACTAAGCGACTTATTTTTTAGACCCTTTTGGGTTCTTGCTACATTTTTAGCAATATATCCTTATATATATAATCATAATATGATTCGCCACGAAAGCCTTTCACGTAAACAACTCTCCAAATTTAGAAGACCGCTAATTGGCATCATAGTCATTATAACTGTAACTTTATATGGTATTTTTGGAATAGTTTATAATAGGATTCATCTCATGTCTTCAGAAGTTTACGTACATGAAGCTGAAACTATAAATTATATATATTCAGGTTTAAGTAAATTAACTGAAAAAGGTATGTTGGGTATGAATACATTAGGTATTGTCGATTCTCCGAATCAGCCAGGTTATGAAATCTCCAGTGCATTAATACTATTAAATATAAGTAAAGAATGTATAATTTTCACGGAGCCCTTTTATAATTTCTATAACCTTACATACTTAAATGGCATAATAAAGTCTAGAAGTCCTCATATGTATAGTAATAATTTATGTAAAATGATACCAGAATATGTAATAACCAGAGCTACAGACGCGTCATTCGATATTTTAACAAATGTAGTATTTAATATGGGCAATGTTATTAAACCATATGGAACAAATAATTGGATTCTTATATATCTATTACGTTAAAGAGTACATTTATGTTTATTTTTATTGGAGTATGTTCTTAATGTTAACAATTAATGTTGTTAACAAGGTTATCTTGCCTTTGGCAAAGGGAATAGCTACTGATATTGATGCTCATATAGGCAAGTACACGGTGTTTTTATAAGAAGGTTGAAGTTGGAAGTGTTATAGTTATAGAGCTTTTGTCACATCGCTTCTTTCTTTAATAGCCAATAGCAAAGTTGAATAGTTGCTACGATAAGGTGGTGTTGGTAAATAGTGCTATTAACTGGAATAAGGGGTAAGCTGACACCCTCCGCACAGATCACGCACAGCCCCTCTACCACGAAGCCAAGAGACAAGGCTTGACCACCGTCACCGCCGTCACCCCCCTCCCCCCACCTGGACACCGCCAAGCCACATATTATCCATGTTCACACGCCTCTACTCCTCACATCACCTAGTCGACGCAACCACAGAATACTCGGCCAGCTAAAGAGCCAGGCATATACATTTACACCGCAAACCCCTACCTAACCATCCGCAGAGATGACGCCACCGCCAGGACCTACCACGCCCTAACACGCGCCGGCGCTCCCAAAGCCGCTATCAAATACACAGCAACGCATACCCTCAAGCGCCCGGCTCGCCCTGGAGAGTTGCCGGGATCCCAACGACTTTTAAGCTCTGTATATAATATAGACTCGGTGTCCCCCTTCACTTACGACAAGGGCTTAGAAAGAAGGCTGATCGGCCGGGGGCGTTGTTAATCCTCTAAAACCACCACTACAGTAAGTCAGGTCTATGCTAGAGAACGCCTTACAACCTGTCAACCCGGTCCTCTCCTAACCCCTCATACTAATAAGATTCAAGCCACCGCGGCGTTGGCAAGGGCGGGGACATGCGAGCAACTTACACATAAATCCCCGGGCAACCACGCCCACTGTCCGCCTAGCAACCCGGCTCTACTCAACGTGAACTTTCTAGAATCTGCGGCCTCAAGAAAGACTTCACAAACTCAAGTAGTTAACAACCCCCGCGGTTCTCCGCAGGCCGCTTATATCTACGCCTCACAATGTGTAAATTTAAATAAGGCTTAATCAGATATCCATAATGTCTAAATTGCTTTCGATAATTTTGCCTGTGAGGAATGAAACTTACAACATACTAGAGGTGTGCAAGAGCATCTCGGTACAGAGATTCAAGGAGGTTTTTGAGGTAATAATAGTTGATGATAGTGATCCTGAGTATGAAGTATTTGTTCAGAAATGCGTTGAAGTCTTGAGATCTTCAGATGTAGATGTGGAGTGGGTGAAGGGGTCTAGGAAGGGGGTTGGCATTGCAATGCTAAGCGGCTTGGAAAGAGCTCGAGGAGATTATGTCTTCTTCCTGGATGCGGATGATGTATTGGAGAGAGAGTTCATGGAGGCTGTAACACCGCTTCTCAACAAGGGATATTTTGTCTCCTTTCTATCAAAAGGTATAATATCGAGATGTTGTCGAAGCTTATTCTACGGTCAACAGCTCCTCTCTACAATCAGAGGCGGTTTACATTTTAATAGAACTTATGGTTTCGTCAATACTCTTTATATTTGGCAGAGAAATAACCTGCTTAGGGAAGCTAAAGTACGTAGACCCGATCTCTCACTATTAGACAATCTAGGACCTGCTAACCTAGCAACGTTGCATAGAAATTTGCTAAGGCATTATCACATAGATAAGGTGCTTGTCAAAGATATACGACACTTGTATGAGAAATTTGATGTAACGTTTATTTACAAGAGAATTAAATGGTATTATAGTAATTGTAGTTCACTATTGGTTAATAAAGACTACCTTTCGGCTCTCCTGATAGTACCTTTAACAGTAATAGCGATAGTGTTCCTTACAATGTATCTGGGGTTATCTATATTATTCCCATTAGTAACATATGCTATTCTCGTGATATTAACGGAGAAACTGACAGAGAATTGTGGATCTTATCAGCAAATGGTAGCCGGGATAATTGGCCTACCTATATTAATCTTGCTCAAGAGTATTCTCTTTTATGTGATCACAGCTGGGATAGTGAAGAGAAGAAAGGTTATGGTTAAGAAGGGCCCTGCCTGTACTATGAGTGTGTAGTTGCAGGGTGTGGCAGACTTACCGTCGATTGCCACTCCCGACTTGCGGTGCTTTAGTATTACATACAACCCCCCTTTCTATACCCCCATCTTCTTAAGGGCCAAGCTAAATTGGCATGTATCACACACCTGTCTAATAACGCCTTCGCCTCTTGGTGGTGTGAATACTCCTTAAACACGGCGTTGGCGAGGCGTTTGAGCCGGCGACTGAGCTGCTTGCCGACATGGATTTCCTCTAGCAGATCCCCTCCTAGAGGCGTCGGGACGCGGCCCGGGCAGATCTCCGGCAGGCCCACCCCCGCCCCACCAACAGATAAAGGACACAGAAAAATAGAGAAACCCAGAGAGGAACCCTACCTCATCATATGGAAGCCCACAGCCTCTACACCAAAGCAGAGAACTGGATTGAGTTTTCTTACCTAATACCCAAAATCGTAGACCAAGCCAAATGCTGAGTACAGCCCCCCACATAGGCCCACGAGATATGGCACGCCGCATACCCACGACACGCCGCTTATGCCGCTGAGGCCGCCGCCAGCTTCGACGAAAAACTAGCCCAAGAAGCACACGTAATAGCCACCTCAGATCACGGCGAGTAGCTAAAAGAGGGAGTATTCCACGGATTCCCACCAGACGACGAACAGGCACTCGTACCTCTCGCCGCCACGTTCCCACTAAAGATACAGGGGCTCCTCTCGCTCACCGAGATCCCCCAGATAATACGCCAGCTAGCAGAAGGACGGGCATCCACAGCAGGAAGAAAATACGCAAAAACTGTTCCCCGCGGCGTTCCTCACCAGGCCTCGTCTTAGGTACTCAAGGGCGAGGCCAGCCTCCACCAACGCCTCCAGAAGTCAGGCGTTCACGTAGTCCTCGGCGGATGGCTTTGGGGAGGGCCTCTCCAAAACCTCCACATCCGCATCAATATGGCTATACTAGAACCTCCCTGTGCTACGGAAGCGCATAGATCGAAGCCCTCGAGCACCCCTCAGCCAGATAAGAATTGTTGATGGAGCCGATAAGTTTCAACTCTACCACTAAGCCCAACTCATTAACTAAATTCACTAACTTGCTGAAGTACTCCCTGTCGATCACCGGATCAATAATCCTCAACCTCCACTGAGGATACTTACTGGCCACCTTAGCGAAGGCGGTTGTGAGGTCGTGAATGCCCTTGATCGGTTCAACCCTAGCCATGGTGAGCGCAATGGGCTCACACGGAACATTAACTGGCTTCAAAAGCTCATCGCAGTAACCAATATACACAAACATATTAAAGTAAAGGCAGGACATGGACATGACCGCATTCAGTAAAGCCTCATGACTCTCCTCCGAGTTATCTGGGTCTGCGGAGTACCTTTTTTCTTCTTCGCCGTATCCGAAGTAGAGTTAGAGTATCATTTTTAGGTATTGCTGGGAGGTTTCGCCGCGCTTCTCGTTAGAGGGTATCATATAGCTTTATCGTCTATGTCTGATGCAGGGCATTTGGGTTGGTGTGGTTGATGGTGTTTTTTGTTTAATTTGCTTTTGTGTGTTTACGGCACATGCGGCGTTGGGAAGCAGTACGTCTGGGAGCGGAGGGGCCTCCGGTATATCGTGTTTTAGCTAGGAGTTTGTAAAAGACCTTATCCATCGGCTAGAGAGATTCTATAGTAGGTATAGGGTTTGGTTACAGTATTTCTGGTTTTCCAATATCTCGTGTATACTCTCTGAACACTTTCTCTACTTTGTCTTCCGTTTTGTTGTAGATGAAGTCTCGTTTAGCTGATATTACTCTGATCTTGTGGTGGTAATGGCGGCTATTTATGTAGCGCTTCCATTTTCCGAAGGGCTCAGGGTCGCCGATTCCGTGCGTTTCTGCAAAAACTACAGAACGCCCTATCTCATCTATGTTTGGATCGATTATTCGTGGTATTTCTGTTAGTGAAAGTAGTCCTCTCTGCTTTTTGGATTTTCCGGGGTATTTGACGTATAGAGGTACTCGTAGGTTTCCATCGAGGAGGGAATATATGTGGCCTAGTCCGCCATCGCCGAGGAGTTCTCCGTGATCTGATGTGATGATTACGAGGGTGTTGTCCCAGTTTCCCTTCTGCTTTATCTGGTGGACGATTTCTATGGCGATCTTAGTAGCCTCTTGGGCGTGTAGGGGGTAGTTCCGCCATAGCTCCAACGCCTTGGGATTTACCTGGCCGGTAGCGAGCCACTCGCCGACATAGCTTAACTGTCGGCGACCTACGAGATCTTTACGGGTGTATGGACTGTGCGCCTCCATGACGTTGATGCATAAAAAGTAGGGCTCCTGTGGCTTGAGGTGGTTGACTAGCCTTATGATGGTGTCGCCTCCCTTCTTCATCACGTATCTCTCGGAGAGATATCTTGGCAATCTGTAGATAAGGCGTAATCTCCTTTCTAGGTATAGCTTGGCGGCTTCCAGCGCCATGCCGTATTTCGATTCTCTCAGGAGCTCCAAAGCTACCTTTAGCTTGGATCCATGTTTAGCGAACATGTAGTCGTATTTTGTATATACAACAGTCATGGTTTTTGTTGTAACCGGATCTACCAAATATTGGACATCGGCATTGAAGCCGAAATCTTGAGAGATAATGGGGTTTGCCGATATCAGATAGGTGGTGTATCCGGCTGCCTTAAGCTCGCCTAGAATGCCTCCGTCTAATTTTGCCATTCTTATCCGCGAAAGCGCGGCTAGATCAACGCCGTAAGTCCCTCTTCTTTCGTGTATTCCGTGTTCTGAGGGGTAGAGACCTGTGAACATGGAGGCGTGGCTTGGCAACGTCCAGGGGGCTGGTGCGTAGACGTTTTCGTATTTGACGAAGCCCAGCTGGGTGAGTGGCTCGAGGCCCTGTGCGTGGTCTTCTCTGAGCGTGTCTAGGACGATGAGGACGATGTTTGGTTTAGGCATATCCGAGGTCTCTGAGGCGGCGGAGCACCTCTTTTTCCTCTTCTTCGCCGTATCCGAAGTATAGCTCTAGTATTCTCTTGAGCGTCTGCTGGGGGGTCTCGCCGCGTGTCTGGGCCTCTTTTAACAACGCAGAGTACAGCTTGTCGTCTATTTCGACGCAGGCACTCCGTGGTGTAGTTGGGGTGTTTTTATAGATTAACTAAGGTATTGGGGTTTTGTTTTTGGTTGTGGGTCGCTACACTGTGTCTATTCCTGGAGCTTTATAGGAAGTTGGAGTTGATTCGGGGGTTTCGCTGTGTCTGAGTTTGCGGTGTGTTGGGGGTTTGGCGGTTGGATGGATGTCGGGGTCGCCGTCGGCGGTGCTGACGCCGGAGGGGCTCGGCGCATTAGGGGAGGCTGGAGGCGTTGGGGTACCTGAGTGCGTCTATGTTTTTTAATTAGTCGTTTTTGGGGGCGTGGCTAGGGTTTTCATACTGGCGCTTGATGGGATGCCGTTTGAGGTGTTTGAGCGGTTGGGGGATGAGCTTCCGAATATTGGGGAGGTGGCTGACTCGGGCTCGTGGGGGGTTATGCGGGCTGTGGACCCGCCCATTACGGTGCCGGCGTGGGCTTCCATGTTTACTGGGCGCGACCCGGGGGAGCTCGGCATCTACGGCTTCCGCCACATGCGGCGTGGGTCGTACGAGGGGTACGTCGTGACGTCTCGCGACCTTGGGGAGCAGTACGTCTGGGAGCGGAGGGGTCTCCGGTCTGTCGTGGTGGGCCTGCCGCCGGGGTATCCGCCGAGGGAGTACGGGGTCTGGATTTCGGACTTCTTGACGCCTCGGGGGCGGCCGTGGGCGTATCCGCCGGGGGTTATGGAGATGTTTCCGGGGTACGTGTTCGACGTGGAGTACCGCACTGACCGGAAGGAGGAGGCCTTCAAGGCGCTGGTGGAGATGGTGGAGCTCCGCTTCGCGGTGGCGGAGAGGCTTGTGGAGGCGGTGGGGTGGGATGTCTTCGTCTTGCACGAGATTGGGACTGACCGCGTTCACCACTTGTTTCAGAAGTTTTGGGATCCGGAGCACCCGCTCTACACGCCGGGCAACCCCCACGAGGACAAAATCCCGCGCCTCTACAGGCTAGTCGACGAGCTTTTTGGGCGTTTGAGGAAGCGCCTGCCGCGGGACGTGGAGTTTCTCGTAATCTCGGATCACGGGAACCAGGCGCAGCGGGGCGTGCTGGCTCTTAACGAGCTTCTGGCTGAGTGGGGGCTCCTCTCCTTTAAGTCGGAGCCTTCTAGGGGGGCCGACGTGGAGTCCGTCGTCGACTGGGGGCGGACGAAGGTGGTGGCGTGGGGCGGCTACTACGCGCGGCTGTTTTTCAACACGGTGGACCGGCCTCAAGGCGTCGTCTCTAGGGAGGAGGCGGATGATCTGAAGAGGGAGCTTAGGAGGAGGCTCCGCTCTCTCAAGGCGCCGTGGGGTTACATCCTGAACGCGGTTTACGAGCCTGGGGAGCTGTACCGGTCGGTGAGGGGGGACTTCCCCGACCTTATGGTGTATTTCGACTCGGTCCGTGTCCGGCCGGTGCAGACTGTGGGCTACGGGTCGCCGTGGCTTGAGGGGAACGACCGGGGCCCTGACGACTCGCTCCACAGCTTTAACGGGTTCTATGCCGCCACTTGGGGGGACGCGAGGAAGCGGGATATGCACGCCTTGGACGTAGCGCGGTTTCTCGAGTCTGTGTTATGAGGTGTCTCGAGAGGGGCTTCGTGGTTTGGCTGACTGGCCTGCCGGCGGCTGGCAAGACGACGATCGCCCAGCTGGCGGCGGCGCGGGTGAGGGAGGCGGGGGTGAGGGCGGAGGTGCTGGATGGGGACTGGGTGCGCTCCACGATAAACACCGACGCGGGCTTCTCTAGGGAGGACCGGCGCCGCCATCTTCTGCGGGCGGCGTGGGTGGCGCGCCTCTTGGCGAGGAACGGCGTCGTCGTCTTCGCGGCTTTTGTCTCTCCCTACAGGGACGTGAGGGCCGAGGTGAGGAAGATAGTGGAGGAGGAGGCGCCTTTCTTCGAAATCTACGTCAAGGTATCCCTCGCGGAGGCGATGAGGCGCGACCCGAAGGGCCTCTACAAGAGGGCCTTGGCCGGCGAGATCAAGAACTTCACCGGCGTCGACGACCCGTACGAGGAGCCGGAGAGCCCCGACCTCGTCCTCGTCAACGAGGGGGTTCCCGTCGGGGTGAATGTGAAGAGGCTGTTGGAGTTTTTGGCCGATTTGGGGCTTCTCCCGACGAGTATTCCTTAGCCGCGTGGCCTCACGGCGGCGCGTCCCGGCGTCTTCTATGGGGTTCGTCGACTTGGGTGAGGGGGCGGAGACTCGGCTCGGCGGCGTCCAGGCGGCTGGGGCGGCGGTCCGGCTCCGCGGTAGGGCAACGCGGGGGTCTGCGTATGCGCCAAGCTTAGGAAGGCGCGAGAGGGATTTTGCTGGTTGCGAGGTAGTCTTCGGCTTTTATCAGCTTTGTTTTCCTTCTGTAGATCTCGAGGGCGTTTTTCTTGACGACGTGTATTTCGAAGGGCGTCTTCACGCCTCTTTCCCAGAGCTTTGGCAAGATCTCTGCGGCGTCTTTTTCGGTGACTATCAAGATGTCTATGTCGCTGGACGGGAGGCTTCTGCCTTCGGCCACGCTGCCGAATATGTAGACCTCGGACTCCGGGTCGATTTCCCTCGCCGTGGACAGCACTATTTCCAAATACCGCGGCAGGTTGTTATGTGCCTCTATCCTCCTCTTGGCCTCTTCTATCAACAGCTCGTCCGACGACACTCCTCACCTCGTCGACGGCTTTTTTAAGTCTTTCTACCTCCTCCTTTGTGAATTCCTTGGGGACGTATCTCGCGGTTATGTAGGCGTCTTCCAAGAGGCTGAGCTCGACGCTTAGCCGGAGCGCGGCCTCCTGCAGCTCTGCATCCCCTGTCAGTCTATGTATCATTTCCAGCAGTCTCCTAACGCTGTGGGTCCTCGGATAGTCGGCGCCGAGCTTCAGCAACATCGCCTTTAGGTACAGCTGAAGGCTTTGCTCCAGGCTGAAGGCCGCTAGGTCGTAGAAGCCTCTCTCCAGCTGTGCTGTTGCCGATTCGTAGAACCTCCTCGACCGCTCCACCAACGCCTCGTACTCTTCCAGCCGCGTCACGGCGCAGCGACCGGCTTTGTGCGCCGCAGGCAGGCCCCTTCTCTCCCTAAGCCAGCCGCGCCGGGATATCTAGACTCCGCCGCCTTCCTGCCGGCGTCCCCCGAATGCTGGGCCGATCTGGGCAGGCCGCCGACCGCGAGCGTAGGCGCCTCCGGACCTGCTTCCCAGACTGCTGGACCGCCGTTTGGGCTCGGCCGCTCCCCCGCGCGGACCTCGGTGCCTAGACGTCTTGCGGACGTCTCTGCGCTTTGTCTGCCGTTGCGGACTGCCGCTCCCGACCCTACGCCGACCTCCGCCGGGCGCGCGGCCGCCCTCGCGGCTCCGCCTACTCCCTCCGGCGTTGGCCTCCTCTCGGCCTCTGCGGAGGCCCCGCCGCGTCGTGCGAGGCAGAGCGCTGGCATATACGTTCTGAGGCGGGTATTTAAAATGTCGTCTGCCAAGGCCTAGGCGGCGGGCCGCTCAAGGCGCCGAGCCGAGGCTCCGTTGGGGAGAGTCCCCGCGAGGCGTCCTATCCGCAACTAGCCGACGCGGCGCCGGGGAGGGGCTCTGCGGCGGACCTCAGACGCGCCGGCCGCCTGCGGAGGCGCGGAGAGGCGCC